>NZ_JBIXJQ010000002.1:0-257132 GCF_052871255.1 Streptomyces sp. LARHCF249 | reverse complement strand
AGTTGTGGGTGGACACCTTCCCCTGGGCGTGCCCCGGCCGGGCGGGCCGGGGGGGGCCGGGGGGGGGGCGGCGCGCGGGCCCCCCACCACCCCTTCCCCCTTTCCGCGCCGACTGGAGAAGCCCGCCCATGCGCACCCGCACCCCCATCCGGATCCGCACCCGCACCGGCACCGCTCTGTACGGTCTGCTCGCCGGCCTGCTGCTGGGCGCGGGCCTGCTCCCGGCCACCACCGCGACGGCGGCGGACAACGGCACCTGGGGGGTCTTCCCCACGCCCGCCGCCGGTGCGGCGATGACCGACCGCGCGTACTTCTTCCACCAGGGCGCGGCCGGGACCACCGTCCAGGACAGCGCGACGATCCTGAACTCCTCCGACAAGGAGCTGACGTTCCGGGTCTTCGCCACCGACGCGGTGAACACCCCGGCGGGCGGCGCCTTCGCCCTGCTGCCGGTGGAGACCGAGCCGAAGGGCGTCGGCGCGTGGATCGGACTCCCGCCGGAGACGGCGACCACGGTGACCGTGCCGGCCAAGGGCCGCAAGGACGTCCCGTTCACGGTGAAGGTCCCGGCGGACGCGACGCCCGGCGACCACGTCGGCGGGATCGTGGCCCTGAACACCGCCGTGGAGGGCGTGCGGCAGGAGGGCAAGGTCCAGGTGGGGGTGAAGCGCTCGGTGGGCGCCCGGCTGTACTTCCGGGTGCCGGGACCGGTCACCCCGGGCCTGAGCGTGGAGGACGTACGGGTCGACCGCTCGGCGCCACTGCTGCCCTGGGTCAAGAGTGCCCGCGCCACGGTCTCGTACGCCCTGGTCAACCGGGGCAACGTGGTCGTCGAGCCGAAGGTGGCGCTCTCGGCCGAGGGCCTGTTCGGACGCGAGGTGCTCAGCCGCCCGGCCCGCGAGCTGAAGCTGGCCCTCCTGCCGGGCCAGCGGATCGAACTGAGCGAACCCTGGCCGGACGCCCCCCAGCTGGACCGGGTGACGCTCACCGTCACGGCCGGCGCCGCGGCCTACCCCGACCTCACCTCGCAGTCCTCGGCGGACTTCGTCGCCGTACCGTGGCCCGCCGCGGGCACGGCCCTGATCCTGACGGGCGCGGCCCTCACCTTCTGGGCCCTCCGCCGCCGCCGCGCGTCCGAAACCGACCCGGCCCCCATCCCGGACCCGGCCCCCATCCGCTGACCGCGGCCCCGCGGCGGCGGAAACCCCCGGCCGGTGAGGGTTGGCCGGGGGTTTCCGCGTTCTCGGGTGGTGGCGGGCGTCAGTGGTTGCGGGGGAAGCCCAGGTCCACGCCTGCCGGGGCGTCCGAGGGGTCCGGCCAGCGGGTCGTGACGACCTTGCCGCGCGTGTAGAAGTGGATGCCGTCGTTGCCGTAGATGTGGTGGTCGCCGAAGAGCGAGTCCTTCCAGCCGCCGAAGGAGTGGTAGCCCACCGGCACCGGGATCGGGACGTTGACGCCGACCATGCCCGCCTGGATCTCCAGCTGGAAGCGGCGGGCCGCGCCGCCGTCACGGGTGAAGATCGCGGTGCCGTTGCCGAACGGCGAGGCGTTGATGAGGGCCACGCCCTCCTCGTAGGTCTCCGTGCGCAGCACGCACAGCACCGGGCCGAAGATCTCGTCGCGGTAGGCGTCGGAGTCGGTCTTCACGTTGTCGAGCAGGGACAGGCCGATCCAGTGGCCGTTCTCCTTGCCCTCGACCGAGTAGCCGGTGCCGTCCAGGATCACGTCGGCGCCCTGGGCGGCCGCGCCCTTGACGTACGAGGCGACCTTGTCGCGGTGGGCGGCCGTGATCAGCGGGCCCATCTCGGAGGCCGGGTCGTTGCCGGGACCGATCTTGATCTTCTCGGCGCGCTCGCGGATCTTCTCGACGAGGGTGTCGGCGATGGAGCCGACGGCCACGACGGCGGAGATCGCCATGCAGCGTTCGCCGGCCGAGCCGTAGGCGGCGGAGACCGCGGCGTCGGCGGCCGCGTCCAGGTCGGCGTCCGGGAGCACCAGCATGTGGTTCTTGGCGCCGCCCAGCGCCTGGACGCGCTTGCCGTTGGCGGAGGCGGTGGTGTGGATGTGACGGGCGATCGGGGTCGAGCCCACGAAGGAGACGGCCGCGATGTCGGGGTGGGCCAGCAGGGCGTCCACCGCGACTTTGTCGCCGTGCACCACGTTGAGCACGCCCGCCGGCAGACCGGCCTCGCTCATCAGCTCGGCCAGCTTGTTGGAGGCGGAGGGGTCCTTCTCGCTCGGCTTGAGGATGAAGGTGTTTCCGCAGGCCACGGCCAGCGGGAACATCCACATCGGCACCATCGCCGGGAAGTTGAACGGGGTGATGCCCGCGACCACGCCCAGCGGCTGGCGGATCGAGGAGACGTCCACGCGGTTGGACACTGACGTCGACAGCTCGCCCTTGAGCTGCGTGGTGATCCCGCAGGCCAGCTCGACGATCTCCAGGCCGCGGGCGACCTCGCCCAGCGCGTCCGAGTGGACCTTGCCATGCTCGGCGGTGATCAGTTCGGCGATGGCGTCGCGGTGGGCGTCCAGCAGGGCGCGGTAGGCGAACAGCACCTTGGTACGGGCGGCCAGCGAGGACTGGCCCCAGGTCTCGAAGGCCTCCTTGGCGACCTGTACGGCCGCGTCGACCTCTTCGGCCGAGGCGAGCGCGACCTGCGTGGTGACCTCGCCGGTGGCCGGATCGGTGACCGGGCCGTAGTTGCCCGACGCGCCCTCGACGGTCTTGCCACCGATCCAGTGGTTGACGGTCTTCATTTGCCTTGCTCCTTCACAGATGGCGACGTCGCTGCGCGGCTTGCCGGTCGTACTCCTCGCGGGCCGCGGCCGCCGCCTTGCGGGTCGCGGTCTCGGCCACAGGAACATCCCACCACGCCTGTGCGGGGGGCGGGCCCGACACAGTGTCGGGCGTTCGGGTCTGTGTGTAGACACATGTGGGACGGTCTGCCGAGCGGGCCTCGGCGAGGGCTTCGCGCAGGTCACGTACGGTCCGGGCGCGGATCACGGCCATCCCGAGGGAGGCCGCGTTGGCCGCGAGGTCCACCGGGAGGGGCTCGCCCGTGTACGTGGTGTCGGGCCCCCGGAAGCGGTACGCCGTGCCGAAGCCCTCGCCGCCCACCGCCCCCGAGAGGCCGCCGATGGAGGCGTAGCCGTGGTTGTCGAGGATGACCATCCTGACCGGGATGCCCTCCTGGACGGCCGTGACGATCTCGGTCGGGTTCATCAGGTACGTGCCGTCGCCGACCAGCGCCCACACCGGGCGGCCGGGCGCGGCGAGCGCGACCCCGATCGCGGCCGGGATCTCGTAGCCCATGCAGGAGTAGCCGTACTCCACGTGGTACTGGTCCGCCGAGCGGGCCCGCCACAGCTTGTGGAGGTCGCCGGGGAGCGAGCCGGCCGCGTTGATCAGGATGTCGGTGTCGTCGACGAGGGCGTCCAGCAGCCCGAGGACCTGGGCCTGGGTGGGCGGCAGGTCCTCGTCGGGGGTGGCGAAGGCCAGGTCGACGCGGGCCTCCCAGTCCGTCTTCCGCTGCCCGTACGCCGCCTCGTACGCCGGATCCACCCGGTGGCCTGCGAGCGCCGCCCGGAGCTCGCCGAGCCCCTCGCGCGCGTCGGCGACCAAGGGCAGGGCGGCGAGCTTGTGGGCGTCGTACGGGTCGAGGTTGAGGCCGATGAACCGGACGGCCGGGTTCTGGAAGAGGGTCGCGGAGGCGGTGGTGAAGTCGGTCAGGCGGGTCCCGGCGGCAATGACGAGGTCGGCCTCCCGGGCCAGGTCGTCGGCGGTCGCCGTTCCCGTGTGCCCGATCCCGCCGACCTCGGCCGGATGGTCGTACGCGAGTACGCCCTTGCCCGCCTGGGTCGTGGCCACGGGGATCCCGGTGGCCTCGGCGAACTCCGCCAGGGCCGCCTGGGCCTCGCTGTGCCGGATCCCGCCCCCGGCGACGATCAGCGGACGCACGGCCGACCGTACGGCCCGGGCCGCCGCGGCCAGCTCGGCACGGTCGGGCCGGGGCCGGCGCACGCCCCACACCCGCTCGGCGAAGAACTCCTCGGGCCAGTCGTACGCCTCCGCCTGCACGTCCTGCGGCAGCGCCAGGGTGACGGCCCCGGTCTGGACGGGGTCGGTGAGGACGCGCATGGCCTGGAGGGCGGCCGGGATCAGGGCCTCGGGGCGGGTGACCCGGTCGAAGTGGCGGGAGACGGGCCGCAGGGCGTCGTTGACGGAGAGGTCCCCCGCGTACGGGACCTCCAGCTGCTGGAGGACGGGGTCGGCTGGCCGGGTGGCGAAGGTGTCGCCGGGGAGCAGGAGCACCGGGATCCGGTTGATGGTGGCGAGGGCGGCGCCGGTGACGAGGTTGGTGGCGCCCGGCCCGATGGAGGTGGTCACCGCGTGCGCGGAGAGCCGGCCGCTCTGGCGTGCGTACCCGACGGCGGCGTGCACCATGGCCTGCTCGTTGCGTCCCTGGAGGAAGGGCATGTTCCGGGGGCCGGTCTCCAGGAGGGCCTGGCCGATGCCCGCCACGTTCCCGTGCCCGAAGATCCCCCAGGTGGCCGCGATGAGCCGGTGGCGGCGGCCGTCGCGTTCGGTGTACTGGCGGGCGAGGAAGGCGACGAGGGCCTGCGCGACGGTGAGTTTCATCGGGGTGCCTCCGTCTGCCGGGCCGTCTGCTGGTAGGGCAGCCGGGGGTCGATGTCCTGCCCCGGCCAGGTGGCGCGGATCCAGCCGTGGTCGGGGTGGTCCCGGATCAGCCACTCGCGGGTGGCGCCCGGACCCGCCATCACGTTGAGGTAGTACATGTCGTGCCCGGGCGCGGCGATGGAGGGCCCGTGCCAGCCGTCCGGGATGAGCACGGCGTCGCCGGTCCGCACCTCGGCGAGGATGTCGGTCTTCCCGGCCGGGGAAGGCGTGACGCGCTGGTAGCCGAGCCCGGGGGTGCCCCCGTGCGCGGCGATCTCGAAGTAGTAGATCTCCTCGAGCCGGGACTCCTCGCCGGGGTGGTGCTCGTCGTGCTTGTGGGGCGGGTACGAGGACCAGTTCCCGCCGGGGGTGACTACCTCGACGGCGATGAGCCGGTCGCACGCGAAGGCGTCGGCGGCGGCGAAGTTGTTGACCTGCCGGGAGCACTGTCCGGCGCCGCGCAGCTCGACGGGGACGGCCTCGGCCGGTCCGTACCGGGCCGGCAGTACCGTGTCGCACCGTGCCCCTGCGAGGGCGAAGCGCCCGCCGTCGGCGGAGGTGATCTCCGCATGCCCGTCCCGGGGCAGGTAGGCGAAGTCGCTGGGCCCGTCGAACACCCCTGCCCGCCCCCGCAGTTCGAAGACTCGCGGTCCGCTGCCGGGCTCTGCCCGGTCGGCGGCATCGGCCACGTCCAGCCCCGCCGGCGCTTGAGGCGCGGGCTCCGGGGCCGAGCCCGGGCAGCGGACCCGGCAGCTCCCCGACAGCGGGAGCACGGTCCACTCCGCGTCACCGCACGCGTGCGCGTACACCTCCCCCGGCTCCAGCGCGAGGACGAGCAGCCTCGTCCATTCCATCCCCCACTCAGACACCACCGGCACGGCCGAGCACCTCCTCCACCTCATCGGCGAACGGCATCGCCGAAGCGCACGCCAGCCGCGAAGCCACGATCGCCCCGGCCGCGTTCGCGTACCGCACGACCCCCTCCAGGTCCCACCCGGCGAGCAGCCCGTGGCACAGCGCGCCCCCGAACGCGTCCCCGGCCCCGAGCCCGTTCACCACCTGCACGGGAACCGGCGGGACCTCCGCCACCGCCCCGTCGCGGTGGACCGCCAGCACGCCCTCCGGGCCCCGTTTGACCACCGCCAGTTCCACCCCGGCGGCGAGCAGCGCCCGCGCCGCCGCGTACGGCTCCGACTCGCCGGTGGCGACCGCGCACTCCTCGGCGTTGCCGACGGCCACCGTCGCCAGGGCCAGCGCCCGCTCGTAGTACGGCCCGGGCTTCTCGCGCCACAGCATCGGCCTCCAGTCCAGGTCGAAGACGGTGGTGCCGGACTTCGAGCGGGCCTCCAGGGCGGCCAGCGTGGCCGCGCGGCTCGGCTCCTCGCTCAGGCCGGTGCCCGTCATCCAGAACACCCGGGCCTGCCGGATCGCCTCCAGGTCCAGCTCCCCGGCCGCGATCTCCAGATCGGGGGCCTTGGGCAGCCGGTAGAAGTACAGCGGGAAGCGGTCGGGCGGGAAGATCTCGCAGAACGTGATCGGGGTGGGATGGTCGGCGACCTCGGCCACCCACCGGTCGTCGACCCCGAACCCCCGCAGCTCGGAACGCAGGTACGTGCCGAACGGGTCCGCGCCGGTACGGCTGATCAGCGCCACGCGCCGGCCCAGCCGGGCGGCCGCCACGGCCACGTTCGCCGGGGAGCCGCCCAGGAACTTGCCGAAGGTGTCCGCTTCCGCCAGTGGTACGCCGGTCGTCAGCGGGTAGAGATCCACCCCGATCCGCCCCATCGTGATCACGTCGAAGCCGAACCCGTCGCCGCTCACCGTCAGTCCTCCCGCTGGTCCCACGGTCTTCACCGTCCCTTCGAGCCTCGCACCCTAAGGTGGCCGCTATGACGTCCTCCCCGCCCGCGTTGACCCGAATCCGCGTCGGTTCGGCTCCGGACTCCTGGGGTGTCTGGTTTCCCGACGACCCCGCGCAGACCCCCTGGGAGCGGTTCCTCGACGAGGTCGCCGACGCCGGGTACGAGTGGATCGAACTCGGCCCCTACGGCTACCTGCCCACCGATCCCGCGCGACTCGCCGAGGAAACGGCCAAGCGCGGGCTGCGGGTCTCGGCCGGCACCGTCTTCACCGGACTCCATCACGGGCCCGCCGTGTGGGAGGACACCTGGGCGCACGTGTCGCGGATCGCGGCGCTCACCCAGGCCATGGGCGCGGCCCATCTCGTGGTCATCCCCTCCTTCTGGCGGGACGACAAGACCGGGGAGGTGCTGGAGGACCGGACCCTCACCGCCGCGCAATGGCGTGAACTGGCCTCCCAGACCGAGCGGCTGGGCCGGAAGGTGCAGGACCGGTACGGCCTGCGGATCGTGGTCCACCCCCATGCCGACACGCACATCGACACCCCGGACAACGTGGCGCGGTTCCTGGACGCCACCGACCCCGCCCTCGTCTCGCTCTGCCTGGACACCGGTCACTACGCGTACTGCGGGGGCGACAGCGTCCAGGCCGTCGAGACCTTCTCCGAGCGGATCGGCTACCTGCACCTGAAGCAGGTGGACCCGCGGATCCTCGCCGAAGTGGTCGCGGAGCAGCTGCCGTTCGGTCCGGCCGTGGGCCGCGGGGTGATGTGCGAACCGCCGTCGGGGGTGCCGGCGCTGGAGCCGGTACTGGCGGCGGCCCAGCGGCTCGGCGTGGACCTGTTCGCCATCGTGGAACAGGACATGTACCCCTGCGAGCCCGGCCGGCCGCTGCCCATCGCCCGCCGCACCCGCGCCTACCTGCGCTCCTGCGGCGCCCGCTGAACTCCCGGGAGGAACACGACATGAGCACGCTCGGCATCGCCGTCATCGGTACGGGGAAGATGGGCGCCGACCACGTCCGCCGGATCGGTCGGACGGTCGGCGGGGCCCGGGTGGTGGCGGTGGCCGACCCGGACGGTGACCGGGTCAAGGAGGTCGCGGCCGCCCTGGACGGCGCAGGCGCGCACACCGACCCGGCGGCCGCGATAGCGGCGCCCGGCGTGGAGGCCGTCCTGATCGCCTCGCCCGGGCCCGCCCACGAGGAGGCGATCGGGCTCGCGCTGGAGCGGGGGCTGCCCGTGCTGTGCGAGAAGCCGCTGACCCCCGATCCGGCGGGGGCGCTGCGCATCATGGAGGCCGAGCAGCGGCTGGGGCGGCGCCTGGTCCAGGTCGGGTTCATGCGCCGGTACGACGCCGAGTACGAGCGGCTGAAGGAGCTGCTGGACGCGGGCGGGATCGGGCGCCCGCTCTTCCTGCACTGCCGGCACCGCAACGCCGCCTCTCCGTCCTTCTTCACCAGCGACATGCTGATCAGCGACTCCGTCGTGCACGAGGTGGACGCGGCCCGCTGGCTGCTGGGGCAGGAGATCACGGCGGTGTCCGTGCTCTCCCCCACCCCCTCCTCGGCGGCTCCCGAGGGGCTGCGCGATCCCCGGCTGGTGCTGCTGGAGACCTCCGGCGGGGCCGTCGTGGACGTGGAGATCTTCGTCAACTGCGGTTTCGGCTACCAGGTGCAGTGCGAGGCGGTCGGCGAGTCCGGCAGCGCCCGGATCGGTGACGGTCACGCGATGGTGGTGCAGTCGGCGGGCCGGTGGGGCGGGGAGATCGACCAGGACTTCACGGTGCGCTTCGCCGACGCCTACGACCGGCAGCTGCGGCGCTGGGTGGCCGCGGCCGCGCGGGGCGGGGTGGCCGGGCCGGACGCGTGGGACGGCTACGCGGCCGCCGCCGTCTCGGTGGCGGGCCTCGCGGCCTCGCGCACCGGCGTGCGGACCCCGGTGACCCTGGTGGACCGGCCGCCCCTCTACCGCTGAGCCCGGCCACCCCCAAGCCCCGGCACCGCAGCGCCACTTGTGCGACTCGTGCACCCCTGTGCCGCCTCTGTCACAGAGGTCTCCTTCATGTCACGCATGTCCGCATCACGCGGGCTTTCCGTCACAGCCGTTCGACAGCCCCTCCCCTCCCCTCACTTCGCATCGTTCGCCGGGCACAACCCGAGTGATCGGCAGTGTCCACGCGCCGGCTCCCCCGACGGCCTCCCGGCCGGCCCCGCGGCGTGGACCAGGAGGTGCGTCATGAGCGACCGACAGCTGTGGTCGTACAAGGAGATCGCTGCCCATATCCGGGTGCAGCCCGACACGGTGCGCTCCTATCGAAAGCACGGCCTGCTCCCCACGCCCGACCACGTGGAGGGCGGCAAGCCCTACTGGTACGCCGACACGATCCGCATCTGGGTGGCCCGTCGCCCCGGCAACCGGGGGCGCCGCGAGGACTGACCCGTCCACGGTTGCCGGACGGGGCCGCAAGGCCCCGCCCCGCAGCGCGCCGCCCCGGCTATGCCGTCCCGACGGGCACCTTCTCCGGTTCCGGCTCGGCCGCCGGCGGCAGGGGCTCCCCTTCGCTCAGCCCGAACCTCTCGTGCAGCCTGCGCAGCGGGCGCGGCGCCCACCAGGTGGCCTTCCCGGTCAGCTTCATGACTGCCGGGACCAGGAGGCTGCGTACGACCATGGCGTCCATCAGGACCGCCAGCGCGATCCCGAGCCCCAGCATCTTGGTGTTGGTGACCCGCGACGTGCCGATGGCCACCATCACCACGGCCAGGATCACGGCCGCCGCGGTGATCAGCCCGCCGGTGCGGGCCAGTCCGGTCCGCACGGCCCCCTCGTGGTCCCCGGTCCGGTCGTACTCCTCCTTGATCCGGGATATGAGGAACACCCCGTAGTCCATGGAGAGTCCGAAGGCGATGCAGAACATCAGCACCGGCAGGGTGGTCTCGATGTCGCCGGTGGAGGTGAAGGCGAGCAGTCCGGAGAGGTTGCCCTCCTGGAAGACCCACACCACCGCCCCGAACATCGCGGTCAGGCTCAGTGCGTTGAGCAGGACCGCCTGGACCGGTATGAGCAGGCTCCCGGTGAGCAGGAACACCAGCAGCAGCGTGGCGAGCACCACCAGGGCCAGCGCCACGGGCAGTTTCCCGGCTATCGCCTCCTGGGCGTCGACGAGCACCGCCGCCTCTCCGGTCACGGAGGTCCGGAAGTCCGCTTCCACCGTCCGCACCTCACCGACCAGGTCCTGGGCCTGTTGCCCCACCGCCTCGCCCTCGGTGGTGACCGAGAAGTAGGCGTACCGCGAGGGGGCCGGGGAGCTCACCGGCCCGTCGACCCGGACCACCCCGGGCAGGAGTGCCAGCCGCTCCCGGTAGGCGGTGAGTTCGGCCGGTCCGGCCGCGTCCTCGGCGAGGACGGTGATCCCGCCGCCGGGGCTGCCCGGGAAGGAGTCCCGGATCTGCTGCTGGACCACATGCGACTCCGCGGTCTTCGGCAGCTGACGGTCGTCCACGGTGCCGAACTTGACGCCGAGGAAGGGGAGTCCGAGGAGCAGCAGGCCCGCCGTCGTGGCCGCCGCGAACACCGGGGCCCGGCGCATCACCAGAGCAGCCGCTCGCGCCCAGCCACGCCCCGGTTCCGCCGGGGCGGCAGCCGGGCGCCCGCGCCGCCACAGCCGCCGCAGGTCCAGGGAGTTGACCCGCTCGCCGAGCAGTACCAGGGCGGCCGGCAGCAGGATCAGCGCGGCCGCCGCGGCGAGCAGGACCACCGCGACCCCGGCGTAGGCGAAGGAGCGCAGGAAGTACATCGGGAAGAACAGCATCGCCGAGAGCGAGACCGCGACCGTCAGCGCCGAGAACAGCACGGTGCGCCCGGCGGTGCGCAGGGTGGCCCCGACGGCGGCCGCCGGGTCCCGCCCGGCGGCGAGTTCCTCACGGAACCTGCGGACGATGAACAGGGCGTAGTCGATGGCGAGCCCGAGTCCGAGCGCGGTGGTCAGGTTCTGGGCGAAGACGGAGACCTCGGTGAACTCGGTGAGGCCGCGCAGCACCGCGTTGGTGCCGAGGATGGCCACGATCCCGACGCCCAGGGGAAGCAGCGCGGCGACGGCGCTGCCGAAGACCAGGACGAGCAGGACGAGGGTGACCGGCAGGGCGATCATCTCTGCGCGCAGCAGGTCCTCCTGGATGGTGGCGGTCACCTCGCGCTGGACCGCGACCGGCCCGCCGAAGGAGACCCGCACCGGCCCGTGCTCGCCCCGGTAGCGCGGGGTGATCCGCTCCAGCACCTCGGTGGCGGTCTTCTCGTCGCCCAGGACCCGGGCCGCGATGAGGGCCTGCCGGCCGTCCTCGGAGCGCAGGGCGGGCAGCCGGGTGCGCCAGTACGAGCCCACGCCGACGACCCCCTGCTCGGCGGCGAGCTGAGCCGTCAGCCGCTCGGCCTCGGCCGCGACGGTGGGATCGTCCACCCCGGCGGCCCCAGGGCCGGAGTCGACGAGCAGCAGCAGGTTGGGCTGGGAGGCGGGGAACTCCCGCTCCAACGCCTTGGTGGCGTAGGTGGACCGGGCGCCCGGGTCCTCCCAGCCGCCGCTTCCCATCCGTTCGGCGGCGCCGCCGCCCGCGAAGACGGCCAGTGCCGTGACCACCAGGGCGAGCAGCAGCGAGAGCCGCGGGCGGGCCGTGACCCACCGGGTCCACCTGCCGCTCTCCCCGGACGACGGCGGATTCTTGACTTCGGACATGACTCGGTGTCCCCTTCACCGTGATTGCCAGGCCGAATAGACTGGCAAACACGAGCAGTCGCTCGCGTTTCCTCAGAATGCGAGCGACCTCTCGCATTTGTCAATCACCCACGGGAAGCAAGGGATTGGACATGCCGGGGACTCCCAGGGGCAAAACAACCGAAAGCGGTGAAACCGGCGCGCCGCGCCGCCGCCAGGCGCGGGGCGAGCGCCGGGTCGCCCAGCTGCTGGCCGCCGCCGCCGGGGTGTTCTGCCGTACCGGCTACGCCGCGGCCAGCACCAACGCCATCGCCCGCGAGGCCGGCGTGTCGCCGGGCACGCTCTACCAGTTCTTCCCGAACAAGGAGGCCATCGCGATCGAGCTCGGCGGCCAGCTGCTCAAGCGCGCCCACGAGACGCACGGCCAGGCCTTCCTGCCCGAGAACCTCGAGCTGCCCCTGCCCGAGCTGCTGGACGCCGTCCTGGACCCGGTCATCGCCTTCAACTGCGAGAACCCGGCCTTCTGGGCGCTCATGCACGGATCCGGCATCCCGGGCGCCGCCATGACCCAGGAACACGAGGAGCTGCACTCCGGCCTGCTCACCCGGGTCGAGGGCGTGCTGCACACCTTCTGCCCGCAGGCCGCGCCCGCCGATCTGACCCACACCTCGCACATGATCCTGGGCATCTTCAAGTCCTCGCTGGACCTGATCCTGGCCCACGAGGGCGCCGAACGGGCCGCGTACATCGCGGAGCTGAAGACCGTCCTGCTCCGCTACCTGGAGCCGATGGTCACCACGACCAGCTCCCCCTGACCCGCCCCGCGCGCCGCCCCCGCACAGGCCGGCCCGCCGAGCAGCCGCGCCATGGCAACGATCGGCCCGAACTCGCCGACCGACCCGTCGCCATCACCATCACCACGGAGCCGAACCGGCTCCGTAGGTCCCCTGCGTCCCGCGGCGCTGACCAAATGAGCCGTTTACATACAGTTCATCCTGCTCGGCCACCCCAAAAGAGCGGGCGCGCATACTCGCATTGATACCCCCTAGGGGTATAGTCTCGACGTGTCGGGAGGACGGTGGAGCGACTCGCCGTCTTCCGGCGACCGGACACGCCCTTGAAGAGGAGAACGACATGACCGCCGAGACGGACACCCAGACCACCACCGTCTACCGGGTGACCGGCATGACCTGCGGGCACTGCGAGGGCGCGGTGACCGCCGAGCTCTCCGCCCTGGCGGGCGTCAGCTCGGTCAAGGCCGTCGCCGCGACCGGCGAGGTCACCGTGACCTCGGCCGCCCCGCTCGCCGACGAGGACGTACGCGCCGCCGTGGACGAGGCGGGCTACGAGTTCACCGGCCGGATCTGAGCCGGGCCTCCCCCCTTCGGCAGTACCCCGCCGGGGTGTGCCGGCCAGCTGATACTGGTTCCGTACACCCCGGCCCTCCCCCTGGAGCCGGAACATGACCAGCACACTGCACGACGGACCCATAACCGCGGTCGAACTCTCGATCGGCGGAATGACCTGCGCCTCCTGCGCGGCCCGCATCGAGAAGAAGCTGAACCGGATGGACGGGGTCACCGCCACGGTGAACTACGCCACCGAGAAGGCGAAGGTCTCGTACGCGGGTGACGTCCAGGTCGCCGATCTCATCGCGACCGTCGTGAAGACCGGGTACACCGCCGAGGAACCCCCGCCGCCGGAGCCCGAACCGCAACCGGACCTCGACTCTCCGGAAGCAGCACACGCCCCGGCGGACGTACGGGATCCCGCACTGGCCGCGCTGCGCCAGCGGCTGCTCGTGTCCGCCGGCCTCGCCCTGCCCGTCGTCCTGCTCGCCATGGTCCCGGCCCTCCAGTTCGACAACTGGCAGTGGCTCTCGCTGACCCTCGCCGCGCCCGTCGTCGTCTGGGGCGCCCTCCCCTTCCACAAGGCCGCCTGGACCAACGCCCGGCACGGCGCCGCCACCATGGACACCCTGGTCTCGGTCGGCACCCTCGCCGCCTTCGCCTGGTCCCTGTGGGCCCTGTTCTTCGGCCACGCGGGCATGCCCGGCATGCGGCACGGCTTCGCCCTCTTCACGGTTCAGGGGGGCACGATCTCGCGCACGGACGGCTCCTCCGCCATCTACCTGGAGGTCGCGGCCGGAGTCGTCGGCTTCATCCTGCTCGGCCGCTACCTGGAGGCCCGCTCGAAGCGGAAGGCGGGTGCGGCCCTCAGGGCCCTGCTGGAACTGGGCGCCAAGGACGTCGCCGTACTGCGCGAGGGCCGGGAGGTCCGCGTGCCGGTCAGCGCGCTCGCGGCCGGCGACCGGTTCGTCGTCCGCCCCGGCGAGAAGATCGCCACCGACGGCACGGTCGTCGAGGGCAGCTCCGCCGTGGACGCCTCCATGCTCACCGGCGAGTCCGTCCCGGTCGAGGTCTCCGTCGGCGACTCCGTCACCGGCGCCACCGTCAACGCGTCGGGCCGCCTCGTCGTCGAGGCCACCCGGATCGGCGCCGACACCCAGCTCGCCCGGATGGCCCGGCTCGTCGAGGACGCGCAGAACGGCAAGGCCGAGGTCCAGCGCCTCGCCGACCGGATCTCCGCGGTCTTCGTGCCGGTGGTCCTGTTGCTCGCACTCGGCACCTGGGCCGCCTGGCTGCTGATCACCGACGACCCCACCGCCGCCTTCACGGCCGCCGTGGCCGTCCTGATCATCGCCTGCCCGTGCGCCCTGGGCCTGGCCACCCCGACCGCCCTCATGGTCGGCACCGGCCGGGGCGCGCAGCTCGGCATCCTGATCAAGGGTCCCGAGGTGCTGGAGTCCACCCGGCGCGTGGACACCGTCGTCCTGGACAAGACCGGAACCGTCACCACCGGCCGGATGACCCTGGCCGGCGTGCACGTCGCCGAAGGGGTCGACGAGAAGGAGCTCCTGCGCCTCGCGGGCTCCCTGGAGCACGCCTCGGAGCACCCGATCGCCCGGGCCATCGCCACGGGCGCCGCCGGGCGGGTGGGCGAACTGCCGGTTCCCGAGGGCTTCGAGAACCTCGCCGGGCTCGGCGTCCAGGGCGTCGTCGACGGACACGCCGTCCTGGTGGGCCGCGAACAGCTGCTGGCCGACTGGTCGATCGCACTGCCCGCCCCGCTCGCCCGGGCCAAGTCGGCCGCCGAGGCCGCGGGCAGCACCGCCGTCCTCGTGGCCTGGGACGGCGCGGCGCGCGGGGTGCTGACGGTGGCCGACGCCGTCAAGGAGAGCAGCGCCGAGGCGGTCGCCCTGCTGCGCGCCCTCGGGCTCACTCCGGTCCTGCTGACCGGCGACAACAAGGCCGTCGCCGAGACGGTGGCCCGCGAGGTCGGCATCGACGAGGTGATCGCCGAGGTGCTCCCGCAGGACAAGGTGGACGTCGTGCGCCGCCTGCAGGCCGAGGGCCGTACGGTCGCGATGGTCGGCGACGGGGTCAACGACGCGGCCGCGCTCGCCCAGGCCGACCTGGGCCTGGCCATGGGCACCGGGACGGACGCCGCCATCGAGGCGGGCGACCTGACCCTCGTACGGGGGGACCTGCGGGTGGCGGCGGACGCGATCCGGCTCTCCCGCCGGACCCTGGCCACCATCAAGGGCAACCTGTTCTGGGCCTTCGGCTACAACGTGGCGGCCCTGCCGCTGGCGGCCGCCGGCCTGCTCAACCCGATGATCGCGGGGGCTGCCATGGCCTTCTCTTCGGTCTTCGTGGTGACCAACAGCCTCCGGTTGCGATCCTTCCGCTGAGGGATCGCCTTCGCATCGCCCCCACATCTCCTTCACGGGAGACGCAGATCACAGTGATGCCAACGTAACCATCCGGGGTCGGCACGGGTCTAATGGGGCGGTGCCAGGAACGTCTTGGGGGACGTTCCGCGGAGGTCTTGGGGGACGTCCACGGGCACCGGCCGGCCGGGACGCGTTCCCGCGGGAGGCTTTGAGCGGCCCTCCCGACCCGAACGGGTCCCGGCAGACACCGACGCCCCGGCTCGGGTCCCGTGGGGGGAATCCGTACCGGGGAAAGGAAAGCGCCCCGACCGTCGACCCGTGGGGGGATCGACGGCGGGGCGCTTTTCGTATGCCTTGCGCGTTGCCCGGGGCTCGAGCCCCGGGCCGGCGGGCCTCGGGTCAGCGGGCCTCGACGGGCACGAAGTCGCGCAGGACCTCGCCCGTGTAGATCTGGCGCGGGCGGCCGATGCGGGAACCCGGCTCCTTGATCATCTCGTGCCACTGGGCGATCCAGCCGGGGAGCCGGCCGAGCGCGAAGAGCACGGTGAACATCTCGGTCGGGAAGCCCATCGCGCGGTAGATGAGACCCGTGTAGAAGTCCACGTTCGGGTAGAGGTTGCGCGAGACGAAGTACTCGTCGGCCAGCGCGTGCTCTTCCAGCTTGAGCGCGATGTCGAGCAGCTCGTCGCTCTTGCCGAGCGCCGAGAGGACGTCGTGCGCCGCCGCCTTGATGATCTTCGCCCGGGGGTCGAAGCTCTTGTAGACGCGGTGTCCGAAGCCCATGAGGCGGACGCCGTCTTCCTTGTTCTTCACCTTGCGGATGAAGGCGTCGACGTCGCCGCCGTCGTTCTTGATGCCCTCGAGCATCTCCAGAACGGACTGGTTGGCGCCACCGTGCAGCGGACCCCACAGGGCCGAGATGCCGGCGGAGATCGAGGCGAACATGTTCGCCTGCGAGGAGCCGACCAGGCGCACGGTGGAGGTCGAGCAGTTCTGCTCGTGGTCCGCGTGCAGGATCAGCAGCTTGTCGAGCGCCGAGACCACGACCGGGTCCAGGTCGTACTCCTGGGCCGGCACGGAGAACGTCATGCGCAGGAAGTTCTCGACGTAGCCGAGGTCGTTGCGCGGGTAGACCACCGGGTGGCCGACCGACTTCTTGTACGCGTAGGCCGCGATCGTCGGGAGCTTGGCCAGCAGCCGGATCGTCGAGAGGTTGCGCTGGGTCTCGTCGAAGGGGTTGTGGCTGTCCTGGTAGAACGTCGACAGCGCGCTGACCACGGAGGACAGCATCGCCATCGGGTGCGCGTCACGCGGGAAGCCGTCGTAGAAGCGCTTCACGTCCTCGTGGAGCAGCGTGTGCTGGGTGATCTCGTTGCGGAACGACGCGAGCTGGTCGACGGTCGGCAGCTCACCGTTGATCAGCAGGTACGCGACCTCGATGAAGGTCGAGCGCTCGGCCAACTGCTCGATCGGGTAGCCGCGGTAGCGCAGGATGCCCTGCTCACCGTCGAGGTAGGTAATCGCGGACTTGTAGGCCGCGGTGTTGCCGTAGCCGCTGTCCAGAGTGACGAGCCCGGTCTGGGCCCTCAGCTTCGAGATGTCGAAGCCCTGGTCACCGACGGTGCTCTCGACCACCGGGTAGGTGTATTCACCGTCCGCGTACCGGAGTACTACAGAGTTGTCGCTCACGTCATCCCTCACCGACGTAGTGCCTCTTCTTCGAGGTGCCCTGACTGCCTCTACCTTCCCCCATTTGGCGCAGGAGAGTGCACTCGGGGTCGGCCTTTGGTGCTTCTGACGGCACTCAGTGCCGCCAAGCTGCTCATCCTGCCCCCTCCGCACCGGCGGCGGAACCCCAAATGATCGATCATCTAGGTGATGTTTCCCACCGGTATCCGGCCGGACAGCCTGGGCGCGACCGCCGTGTACCTCCTGCCTGCGGAAACGGTACGCACCGCTTGACCGAGGGCCTTGCGGGACCCGACGAGGACGACGAGTTTCTTCGCCCTGGTCACCGCCGTGTAGAGAAGATTTCGCTGGAGCATCATCCAAGCCCCGGTGGTGACCGGGATCACGACCGCGGGGTATTCGCTCCCCTGGGAGCGGTGGATGGTGACGGCGTACGCGTGGGACAGCTCGTCGAGCTCCGAGAACTCGTAGCCGATCTCCTCGTCCTCCTCCGTCCGTACCGTCAGGCGCTGTTCGTCCAGGTCGAGGCCGGTGACCACGCCGACCGTGCCGTTGAAGACGCCGTTGGCGCCCTTCTCGTAGTTGTTCCGGATCTGGGTGACCTTGTCGCCCACCCGGAAGACCCGGCCGCCGAACCGCTTCTCGGGCAGGTTCGGCCGGGCCGGCGTCATGGCCTGCTGGAGCAGGCCGTTGAGGTTCCCGGCGCCGGCCGGGCCGCGGTGCATGGGCGCGAGCACCTGGACGTCCCGGCGCGGGTCGAGCCCGAATCTGGCCGGAATCCGCCGGGCAGCCACGTCCACCGCGAGCACGCCCGCCGCCTCGGTGTCCTCCTCGGGGAAGAGGAAGAAGTCCGGCAGTCCGTCGGTGATCGGCGGCAGGCCGGTGTTGATCCGGTGCGCGTTGCTGACCACGCCCGACTGCTGGGCCTGCCGGAAGATCCGGGTCAGCCGGACCGCGGGGACCGGGCCCCCCTCGGCCAGCAGGTCGCGCAGCACCTCCCCGGCGCCGACCGAGGGCAGCTGGTCCACGTCCCCGACCAGCAGCAGGTGGGCCCCCGGCGCCACGGCCTTGACCAGTTTGTTGGCCAGCAGCAGGTCCAGCATCGAGGCCTCGTCGACCACGACCAGGTCCGCGTCCAGCGGCCGTTCCCGGTCGTACGCCGCGTCCCCGCCGGGTTTGAGCTCGAGCAGCCGGTGCACCGTGGAGGCCTCGGCCCCGGTGAGCTCGGCCAGCCGCTTCGCCGCGCGGCCGGTGGGGGCGGCGAGCACCACCTTGGCCTTCTTGGCCCGGGCCAGCTCGACGACGGAGCGCACCGTGAAGGACTTCCCGCAGCCGGGCCCGCCGGTCATGACGGCCACCTTGCGGGTCAGGGCGAGCCGGACCGCGTCCCGCTGCTCGGGGGCGAGGGTGGCTCCGGTCCGCCCGGCGAGCCAGCCCAGCGCCTTGTCCCAGTCCACGTCCTGGAATCCCGGCAGCCGGTCCTCCTCGGCGTGCAGCAGCCGGCGTACCTGCCCGACCAGCGACAGCTCGGCGCGGTGGAAGGGCACCAGGTACACGGCGGTCAGCGGGTCCGGGCCGCCCTGCGGATCGGGCACCGGCTCCCGTACGACGCCCTCCGGGTCGGCGGCGAGCTCCGCCAGGCAGTCGATGACCAGTCCGGTGTCCACCTGGAGCAGCTTGACCCCGTCGGCGATGAGCCGGTCCTCGGGGAGGAAGCAGTGCCCCTGGTCGGTGGACTGGGAGAGGGCGTACTGGAGTCCGGCCTTGACCCGCTCGGGGCTGTCGTGCGGGATGCCGACGGCCTGGGCGATGCGGTCGGCGGTGAGGAAGCCGATGCCCCACACGTCGGCGGCGAGCCGGTAGGGCTGGTTCTTCACCACCGAGACGGAGGCATCTCCGTACTTCTTGTAGATGCGCACCGCGATGGAGGTGGAGACGCCGACGCCCTGGAGGAAGACCATGACCTCCTTGATGGCCTTCTGCTCCTCCCAGGCCGCGCCGATCAGCTTCGTCCGCTTGGGGCCGAGCCCCGGCACCTCGATCAGCCGCTTCGGCTCGTCCTCGATGACGTCGAGGGTGTCGGTGCCGAAGTGCTCCACGATCCGGTCGGCGATCTTCGGCCCGATGCCCTTGATCAGCCCGGAGCCGAGGTAGCGGCGGATGCCCTGGATGGTGGCGGGGAGCACGGTGGAGTAGTTCTCGACGGTGAACTGCTTGCCGTACTGGGGGTGGGATCCCCAGCGGCCCTCCATGCGCAGGGATTCGCCGGGCTGCGCGCCCAGCAGGGAGCCGACGACGGTGAGGAGGTCGCCGCTGCCCCGGCCGGTGTCGACGCGGGCGACCGTGTACCCGCTCTCCTCGTTGGCATAGGTGATGCGCTCGAGGACCCCCTCGACCACCGCCAGTTGCACGGCCTGCGCCTGCGCCCCGTTCGTTGCCATGACCCGAAGCTACCGCCCCCCGCCGACAGCGCGTCAGGGCTGTGGACGGCGCCCGGCACATCGGGCCCGGGACACCAGAAGGGGGTCCGGCCTCACGGCCGGACCCCCTCACGGTTACCCCTCCCTCGTCGGACTTCCCGATCCCCCCAGATCCCCTCCCGGAAGTGCCGACGCACCATACGACCCGCGATCCCCCCGAAGGGTTGCAGTGGGATGCGGAGTTTTATGTTTCCGTTACCCAACTCCCCTCCGAGATGCCGGTAAATCAGCACAGAAGTAGCGTTTCAGGCAGGAGAAGGCCGCCGCCGATGACGACGAGGTCCGGCAGGCCTTCGCGGAGGTGGCCGAGCCGCCGCTGCAGGGCGTCGCCGCGCTCGGCGGGGGCCTGCTGGGCGGCGGGCTGATGGCCGGGGTGCTCGCCAAGGTGAGCAAGCCCGTGGCCAACGCCGTCTCGAAGAAGACCGGCATCCCCGCCCCGGCCGTGAGCCGGGTCGTCGAGCTGCTGATCCCGGTGCTGCTGGCCGTGTTCGCCAAGCGCGCCGCCGCCGGCAGGGGCGCGGGAGCCGGAGCGGGCACCCCGGCGGCAGCGGGCACCCCGGCCTCCGGCGCGGCCCCGGCGGAGGGCGGCGGCTTCGACCTCGGCGACCTGCTGGGCCAGATCCTCGGCGGCGGCAAGAAGTAGCCCGTTCGAGGACCCCCGCGCACCCGGGGCACCTAGAGTTGGCGCATGGCTGAAAGCGTGCGGCTGCGGGAGCCGGAGCCGGGAGACCTGGGGTGGATCGTGCAGCGCCACGGCGCGCTGTACGCCGCCGAGTACGGGTGGAACTCCGATTTCGAGGGCCTGGTCGCCCGAATCGTCGCGGACTTCGCCGAGGACCACGACCCCTACCTGGAACGGGTGTGGATCGCCGAGCTGGACGGCCGTCCCGTCGGCTCGGTGATGTGCGTACGGGACGACGGCGCGCCCGGCACCGCCCGGCTGCGGCTGCTCCTGGTCGACCCGGAGGGCCGCGGCCGCGGCATCGGCACCCGGCTGGTCTCCGCCGTCGTCGGCTTCGCCCGCTCGGCCGGCTACCGCGAGCTGGTGCTGTGGACCAACGACGTACTGACCGACGCCCGCGAGCTGTACCTGCGGGCCGGGTTCACCCTGATCGCGGAGCGGCCGCACCGCTCGTTCGGAGTGAGCCTGACGGGACAGGACTGGCGGCTGCCGCTCCAGGAGGACCGGCCGCGGTGAGCGGGCCCCGCGAGGGTGCCAGCGAGGTCAGCGCCACGCCGCCGACCAGGAGTACGGCCGCCAGCCAGCGCAGCCCCGAGACGGACTCCCCGAGGACCAGGGCCGCCGAGGACATCCCGAACACCGGGACCAGCAGGGAGAACGGCGCCACCGAGGAGGCCGGGTAGCGGCGCAGCAGGTAGCCCCAGGCGCCGAAGCCGAAGACGGTGGACACCCAGGCCACGTAGCCGATGACGGCCGCCCCGGACCAGTCCAGGGCGCGCAGCGCGGCCAGGTCCCGCTCGGGCCCCTCCAGCAGCAGGGAGAGGGCGAACAGCGGCAGCACCGGCACCGTGCACACCCAGACCATGAAGTTCAGCGCGTCGGGCGGTGAGGCCTTGCGGGTCAGCACGTTGGACACGCCCCAGCAGGCGGCGGCCGCGACGACCAGGGTGAAGCCGAGCACCGGCCCGGACGTCCCGCCGTCCGCGGCGGCCACCGCGATTCCGGCGAGCGCCACGCCCATCCCGACCACCCGTACCCGGCCGGGCCGTTCGCGCAGCAGGACCGCGGCGAGGACGGCGGTGAACACGGCCTGGACCTGGAGCACGAGGGAGGACAGCCCGGCCGGCATACCGGCGGCCATGCCGGTGAAGAGCAGGCCGAACTTGGCGATGCCGAGGGCCAGGCCGACTCCGAGGATCCACTTCCAGGCCGCCTTGGGCCGCCCGACGAAGAACACGGCGGGCAGGGCGGCGACCAGGAAGCGCAGGGCGGACAGCAGCAGCGGCGGGAAGTGGTCGAGTCCGATCTCGATGACGACGAAGTTGAAGCCCCAGACGGCGGCGACGAGCACGGCGAGTGCGGTGTGTACGGGACGCATGCTCCGAGCATCGGCGCCCTGACGATGTAGCACCAGCGCGGATCCCTACCGGGCTGGATGAAGCATTGCTTACGCATGACCCGGGGTGCCACGATGGAGGCATGCTCGATCTCGCCCGGCTGCGCGCCCTGCACGCCGTCTCCGTCCACGGCTCGGTCGCGGGCGCGGCCGCCGCCCTCGGCTACACCCCCTCCGCGGTCTCGCAGCAGATCTCCAAGCTGGAGCGCGAGACCCGCACCACCCTGCTCGAACGGCGCGGGCGCGGGGTCGCGCTCACCGAGGAGGCCCGCCATCTGGCCGACACTGCCCAGGAGTTGCTGGCGATCGTGGAACGCGCCGAGACCACCCTGGAGGAGCGCCGCGGGCAGCCCAGCGGGCTGCTGACGGTGGCCGCGTTCGCCTCGGCGGCGCGCGGGCTGCTGCCGGGGGTGCTGGCCGACCTGGCCCGCCGCCATCCGGCGCTCGACGTACGCCTCACGGAGGTGGACCCGCACCTGTCGGTGGACCTGGTGGCCCGGGGCGTCACCGATCTGGCGGTGGCCCACGACTGGGACATCGCGCCGCTGCCGGCCCCCGAGGGCGTCGAACAGGCGGTGATCGGGGACGACCTCTGCGATCTGGTGGTGCCGGCCGGGCACCCCTTCACCACGCGGGACGTGATCCGGCGGGCGGACCTCGGCGGCGAGCGCTGGGTGTGCCAGCCGCCGGGGCGGGTCTGCCACGACTGGCTGATGCGGACCCTGCGCACGGCCGGCTTCGAGCCGGGCATCGCGCACGTGGCGGAGGAGAACCACACCATCGTCGCCCTGGTGGCGGCCGGGCTCGGGGTGGCCGTGGTCCCCCGGCTGGGCACCGGCGCGCTGCCGCCGGGCGCGGTGGCCGTCCCGCTGGAGCCCGGTCCCGTACGCCGGCTGTACGCGCTGTGGCGGACGGGGGCCGCCCGCCGCCCGGCGATCACCGAGGCCGTACGGACCCTGCAGGAGCACTGGACGTCGCAAACAGGTCATCCGGGGGAACTCCCGAGTGTCCGTCACCCCGGGGGCCCGGTCCCGCAGTAGGGTCCGGCGCGTGCCGAACCACGCCTCCCGCCGGAACCTGCTCGCCGCGGCCGCCATGGTCGCCGTCGCGGGGGCCGGGGCCGCCTCCGCCGTCGCGGGCGGCTATCGGAGCACCGACGACGCCCGCAACCCCGGCCGCGCCCCGGTGCGGTCGGTGCGCCGCCTGGTGGACCGGATGAGCCTCGCCGAGAAGGTCGGGCAGCTCTTCGTCTCCCGCGCCTACGGGCACGCGGCGACCGAGCCCGACCCGGCGGACGCCGAGAAGAACCTGGAGCTGTTCGGGGTGCGCACCGCGGCCGAGCTGGTCTCGCGCTACCACCTCGGCGGGATCATCTACTTCGCGTGGGCCCACAACACCCGCACCCCGCACCAGATCGCCGCGCTCTCGGCCGGCCTCCAGCAGGCCGCCCGCGCCTCCGGCCCCGGCATCCCGCTGCTGCTCTCCACCGACCAGGAGCACGGCGCCGTCGCCCGCGTCGGCAAGCCCGCGACCCTGTTCCCGGGGGCGATGGCCCTCGGCGCGCAGCACGCCGCGACCGGCTCCACCGCCGACGCCCGCCTCGCCGCGCGCATCGCGGGGGCCGAGCTGGCGGCCATGGGCGTCCGGCAGGACTACGCGCCGGTCGCGGACGTCAATGTGAATCCGGCCAATCCGGTGATCGGCGTACGGTCCTTCGGCGCCGACCCGCGTGCCGTGGCGGAGCTCGTCGCCGCCCAGGTCCGCGGCTACCAGGAGGCCGGTGTCGCGGCCACCGCGAAGCACTTCCCGGGGCACGGGGACACCGCGACCGACAGCCACGTCGGGCTGCCGGTGATGCGGCACAGCCGGGCCGACTGGGAGGAGCTGGACGAGCCGCCGTTCCGGGCCGCGGTGGAGGCGGGCGTGGACGCGGTCATGACGGCGCACATCGTCTTCCCCGCGCTCGACCCCTCCGGCGATCCGGCGACGCTGTCCCGGCCGATCGTGACCGGCATCCTGCGCGAACGCCTGGGCTTCCGGGGGGTGGTGGTCACCGACGCGCTCGACATGGCCGGGGTGCGGCAGAAGTACGGGGACGACCGGGTGCCGGTCCTGGCCCTGCTGGCGGGCTGCGACCAGCTGCTGAACCCGCCGGACCTGGGACTCGCGCACCGCAGCGTGCTGGCGGCCGTGGAGAGCGGCGAGCTGACGGAGGAGCGGATCGACGAGTCGGTGCTGCGGATCCTGGAACTGAAGGCGCGCCGGGGCCTGTTCGACGATGCGGGCACCTCGGCCGGGGACGTGGACGCCGCCGTCGGTACTCCGGAGCACCTCGCGGCCGCCGACGCGATCGCCGCCCGTACGACGACCGTCCTGGCCAATCCGTCCGGGCTGCTGCCGCTGGACGCGTCGGCCGCGCCCCGGCTGCTGGTCACCGGGGCGGACCCGGCCTCCCCCAGCGGCACCACGGGGCCCCCGACGGCCGTCCTGGCGCGGGAGCTGACCGCCCTGGGCTGCCGGGCCACGGCCCTGCCGCCCGCCCGCGCGGCGGCCGCCGCGCCCGGCCACGCGGCGGTGCTCGTGTGCACGTACAACGTGCCCGAGGGGGACGACCCGCAGCGCGCCCTGGTGGCCGGCCTGCTGGCGACCGGGGTGCCGGTCGTCCTGGTGGCGATCCGCAATCCGTACGACGCGGCCCGGCTGCCGGCCTGCGCCGCCGAGCTGGCGACGTACTCCTGGACGGATGTGGAGATGCGGGCGGCGGCCCGGGTGCTCACCGGTGCGGTACGGCCGGCCGGCCGCCTGCCCGTCCCGGTCCCGGGCCGCTACCCGCTGGGCCACGGGGTGACGTACTAGACGTCAGCGCGTCTGGACGTCACCCCGTCTGCACGTCACCCCGTCTGCACGTCAGCCCGTGGTGCGACGGGCCGGGGCTACGGCCGCAGCTGCGGCTCGCGCTCCAGGTCCCGCTGGTCGAGCTGCGCGTCCGGCGCGGCCAGCGGCGCCGCCTTCGCCTCGTCGGCGATCGCGGCGGCCGGGGCGACCCCGGCCCACTGGAGGATCTTCGCGGTCGCGAGGGCCTTCTCGCCGTCGAGCAGCTTGGCGACGTTGGCCCCGTGGTTGGCGCCCGGAGCGATCATCACGTGGCTGTCGCGCGCCCCGTAGCCGAGGCGGAACGGCTCGGCGCCCCACGGGTCGTTCTGCCCGTACACGAACAGCATCTGGTGGGCGTTGTCGCGCACCCAGGTGTCGATGTCCTTCATGGCTCCCGGCTGGAAGGTCATGGGGATGTCGCGGGGCACGAAGTTGCGCGGCGGCTGGTAGCCGTAGCGGCTCAGGTTGCCCAGGTGGGGCTGCTTGATGTCGGGCGACCCGAGCTGCGTGCCCGCCTGGTAGTAGTACGGCGTGTACGTCGTCAGGCCCTGGTCGGAGTAGGCGGAGAAGCCCGAGATCGCGTCGATCGTGTCCCAGATCTCCTGGTCGCTCGCGGTCGCGGCGGCCGGGACGGAGGCGCAGTCGGCGAGCAGGCTGTACTGCCAGAAGGCCCACACGTAGTCGAGCACGACGGCCTCGTAGGCCTTGTCGAGGTTGCCGACGGTGGTGAAGGTCCAGCCGTTCTCGGCGGCGGCGGCCGCGTACTTGGCCTCCAGCGGCTCCCGGCGCACCAGCGCCTCGCGCTGCACCGCGTTCAGCTTGTCGCGGCACTCCTTGGTGCCGACCTTGCTGAAGAAGCGGTCGTAGGCCGAGTCCTCGTTGTTGACGACGTCGTTGGGCGCGACGTAGGCGACGACCCCGTCCATGTCGCGCGGGTAGAAGCGCTCGTAGTACGTCGCCGTCATACCGCCCTTGCTGCCGCCGGTGGACAGCCAGTTCTTGGGGTAGATCTTCTTCAGCGCGCCGAAGATGCGGTGCTGGTCGCTGGCGGCCTGCCAGATGTCCAGGTTCGCCCAGTTGGCCGGGTCGGGCCGGGAGGGCGTGAAGAACCGATACTCCATGGACACCTGGTTGCCGTCGACGATGGTCGTCGGCTCACTGCGGCGCGGGTTGGTGTTGACGTTGTAGCCGGAGGTGAAGAACACCGTCGGGCGCGAGACGTCCTTGTGCAGCAGCGTCAGGCGCTGCTTGAAGGTGCCCTGCCACGGCTTCCGGTGGTCCACCGGCTGCTCGTAGTTCAGTACGAAGAAGCGGTAGCCGGGGTACGGCTTCTCCTCGATCAGGCTCATCCCGGGAATGCCGAGGATCTGGTCCTTGATGTCCGTGGCGGCCGCGGGCCCTGCGGCGGTGGCCGCTTGTGCCGTGGAGCCGGCCGCACCCATGGTGCCGATCAGCACCACGAGTGACAGCAGCCATCCGAGCGTCTTGCGCATTCACCCTCCCCTTGAGTTCACTTCGGTCGCGGTGAACCTAGCGGGGCGAACATGCTGCTGAACAGACCTAGTTGGGCCGGTCCCTCAACAAAGGATCCAGCCGGATTCGGCCGATTCGGACCCCACGCTCCCTTTTACGTACACGCAGCGGCCGACGGCGCCCACGGTGACCGGACCGGCATAACGGGTGAATCGCCCGATGTCGCGGATCGGCACCCCGCCGCGGCCCTGGATGCTCAGCCCCATCTCCCGCCGCTCACCGGGGACACGGGCCACCGTGACCGCGCACGCCTGGGTGCGGCTCTTGTACACGCGCACCTCACCCGCCGCGAACGGCAGCGTCCTGGCAAGCCGGCCGGGGCAGCCGCCGGCGACCGCCCGCTCGCCGCGCCCGCCCTGCTCCGGCGTCGCCGCCTGCGCGGCCGGAGCCGCGAACAGCCCGCCGGCGCAGAGCCACAGCGCGGCCGCGAACACCCCGAGGGGCACGGCCCACCGACCGCACCCCCGCCACCCCCTCGACCTCCGCAACACCCTGTCCCCCGATCGGTCGTACGTACAACGTACGTACGCACGTACGACGCGCGGACCCCCCGAAAGGTTGCGGCGGACCGCCCGTCGCCCGTAAGGGTGCATCCGCAACCCCCGGGCGGAAGAACGGGAGTTCACGAGCAGAGGGGAGATTACGCTGGGTTACCCATCTCCCGCCCTCCGTAGCCGTGAAAGGCATTTACGTGACGAACGACCTGCTCGACCGCAAGCTGGAGCGCTCCTTCAACCGCCTCGACGCGGACGGGAGCGGTGTGATCGACGCGACGGACATCATCGCGCTCGGCTCCCGGCTGCTGGCGGCCCTGTCCGAGCCCGGCGACTCGCCCAAGGCGGAGGCGGTGATGAACGGGCTCGCCGACTTCTGGCAGGACCTGTTCACCGAGCTGGACATCGACCGGGACGGCAAGGTCACGCCCGAGGAGTACAAGGTGGGCATGACCCGGCTGTACGCGCAGGGCGGCGCCGCGTACGACCGCTCGTTCCGGCCGATGATGCAGGCGATCCTCACGGTCGTCGACACCGACGGCGACGGGCGCATCAGCCCGGAGGAGTTCCACCGGGCCCAGGTGGCCTTCGACACGGAACTGAGCCCCGCCGAGGCCGAGGCGCTGTTCCAGCGGATCGACGCCAACGGGGACGGCACCCTCACCGTGGACGAACTCCTCGACGCCGTACGCGACTACTACACCGGCACCGCCGAGGACGCCCCGGGCAACCTGTTCTTCGGCGAACTCTGACCCGCCCGGCGGTCAGGCCGCCGCGTGCTCGTCCTCGCCGGCGAAGGTGCGCCACAGCTCGGCGTACCGGCCGCCGCGCGCCAGGAGTTCGGTGTGCGTACCGTCCTCGACGACCTGCCCGCGGTCCATGACCACGACCCGGTCGGCGCGGGCGGCCGTGGTCAGCCGGTGCGCCACCACCAGCGTGGTGCGCTTGCCCGCGAGCCGGTCGGTGGCCTGGTTGACCTGGGCCTCGGTGGCCAGGTCCAGGGCGGCGGTCGCCTCGTCGAGCAGCAGCACGTCCGGGTCGACGAGTTCGGCCCGGGCCAGTGCGATCAGCTGGCGCTGCCCGGCGGAGAGGTTGCGCCCGCGCTCGGCGACGGTGTGCAGGTAGCCGCCGTCGAGCGTGGCGATCATGTCGTGGGCGCCGACCGCGCGGGCGGCGGCCTCCACCTCGGCGTCCTCGGCGTCGGGCCGCCCGTAGGCGATGGCGTCGCGGACGGTGCCGGGGAACAGGTAGGGCTCCTGGGGCACGACACCGAGCCGGTGGCGGTACGCCGTCAGATCGAGCTCCCGCAGATCGGCCCCGTCGGCGGTGATCCGGCCGGAGGTCGGGTCGTAGAACCGGGCCACCATCTTGACCAGCGTGGACTTTCCGGCTCCGGTCTCGCCGACGAAGGCGACGGTCTGCCCGGCGGGTATGCGCAGGCTGATCCCGGCCAGCGCCTCGCCCTTCTCACCGCGCTCCTCGGCCGTGCCGTAGGCGAAGCGGACGTCCTCGAAGGCGATCTCGCCGCGCAGTTCGGGCAGCGCGCGGGGCGCTTCGGCGCGCGGGGTGCTGGTGGGCTCGCGCAGCAGGTCCTGGATGCGGCCGAGGGAGACGGTGGCCTGCTGGTAGCCGTCGAAGACCTGGGACAGCTGCTGGACGGGGGCGAAGAACAGGTCGATGTAGAGCAGGTACGCGACCAGCGCACCGGTGGTCAGCGTGCCCGCCTCGACCCGGCCGGCGCCGACGATCAGGACGGCGGCCGCGGCGCCCGAGGACAGCAGCTGCACGAAGGGGAAGTAGACGGAAATCAGCCACTGGCCACGCACCCGGGCCTCGCGGTACGCGTCGCTGCGCTCCGCGAAGCGGCGGGCGCCGGAGCCCTCGCGGCGGAAGGCCTGGACGATGCGGAGCCCGGCGACGGACTCCTGGAGGTCGGCGTTGACCAGGCTGACCCGGTCGCGGGCGAGCTCGTACGCGGCGACGGACTTGCGGCGGAACACGATCGTGCCCAGCACCAGCACGGGCAGCGTGGCGAAGACGATCAGCGCGAGCTCGACGTCGAGGACGAGGAGGGCGATCAGGATGCCGAAGAAGGTGAAGACGGAGACGACGGCCGTGACGAGCCCGGTCTGCAGGAAGCTGGACAGGGCGTCCACGTCGGTGGTCATCCGGGTCATGATCTTGCCGGTCAGCTCGCGCTCGTAGTAGTCGAGGCCGAGGCGCTGGAGCTGGGCGAAGATCTTGACGCGGAGCGCGTACAGCACGCGCTCGCCGGTACGGCCCGTCATCCGGGTCTCGGCGAACTGCGCGGCCCACTGCCCGACGACGACCGCGAGGGCGAGCGCGGCGGCGGCCCAGACCGCGCCGAGGGCGGCCTTCTCCACGCCCTGGTCGATGCCGTGCCGGATCATGATCGGCAGGAGCAGACCGGAGCCCGCGTCGACGGCGACGAGGCCGAGGCTGATCGCGAGCGGCGCCCAGAATCCGCCGAGCAGGCGGCGCAGGCCGTAGCTCTCCTCGGCGGACGCGGCGCGGGTCTCGTCCACGTCGGGCTCGTCGTCGGCGGGCGGCAGGGCGGCGACCTGCGCGAGCAGCTCGGGGGTGGCTGGCATGCCCGGAACGGCGGCCGACGCGGCGGCTTTCTCGGACTCCTCCTGACGCCTCCAGAGCTCGGGGGTGATCCCGCCCCCGACCCGGCGCTTGGCGCTGACGGGCTCGGAGTCGATCTCGGCCTCGAGCTCGATGTCCCGCTCGATGTCGCGCTCGAACTCGGCCATCGGCAGGGCGTCGCGGGTGCGCGGCGAGCCGGCGCCGAGCGCGTCGGGGTCGGTCAGCAGCCTGCGGTAGAGGGCGGAGCGGCGCTCCAGCTCCTCGTGGGTGCCGATGTCGGAGAGCCGGCCGCGGTCGAGTACGGCGATCCGGTCGGCCAGCCCGAGCGTGGAGCGGCGGTGGGCGATCAGCAGGGTGGTCCGGCCGGCCATGACGGAGCGCAGCGCCTCGTGGATCTCGTGCTCGACGCGGGCGTCCACGGCTGAGGTGGCGTCGTCGAGGAGGAGCAGCCGGGGGTCGGTGAGGATGGCCCGGGCGAGCGCGACCCGCTGGCGCTGGCCGCCGGAGAGGGTGAGCCCCTGCTCGCCGACCTTGGTGTCGTATCCGGCGGGCAGCGCCTGGATGAACCCGTCGGCCTGGGCGGCGCGGGCGGCGGCCTCGATCTGCTCGTCGGTGGCGTCGGGGTGGCCGTAGGAGATGTTGGCGCGGAGGGTGTCGGAGAAGAGGAACGAATCCTCCGGCACGAGTCCGATGGCGCCGCGCAGGGAGGCGTACGTCAGCTCGCGCACATCGTGCCCGCCGACGCGTACGGATCCGCCGTCGACGTCGTAGAACCGCGGCAGGAGCAGCGAGACGGTGGACTTCCCGCTCCCCGAGGCCCCGACGACGGCGACGGTCTCCCCCTCGGCGACGGAGAGCGAGAACCCGTCGAGGACGGGCCGCTCGGGGTCGTACCCGAAGCGGACCTCGTCGAACGAGATGGTGGCGGGCGCGTCGGCGGGCAGCTCGTGCGTGCCCTCCGCGATGACGGGCTCGGTGTCGATGAGCTCGAAGACCCGCTCCACACCGGCCCGCGCCTGCTGCCCCACCGTCAGCACCATGGCGAGCATGCGGACGGGGCCGACGAGTTGGGCGAGGTAGGTGGAGAAGGCGACGAAGGTGCCGAGGGTGACCTGGCCCCGGGTGGCCATCCAGCCGCCGAGCGCCAGCATGGCGACCTGGCCGAGGGCGGGTACGGCCTGGAGGGCGGGGGTGTAGCGCGAGTTCAGCCGGATGGTCCGCATCCGGCCGGCGAACAGCCGCCGTCCGGCGGTGCGCAGCTTGGAGGTCTCCTGCTCCTCCTGGCCGAAGCCCTTGACGACGCGGACGCCGGTCACGGCGCCGTCGACGACGGTCGCGACGGCGGCGGCCTGGCCCTGGGCGTACCAGGTGGCGGGGAAGAGCTTCTTGCGGCTGCGCTTGGCGATGAACCAGAGGGCGGGGGCCATCAGCAGTGCGACCAGGGTCAGCAGCGGCGAGAGCGCCAGCATGATCCCGAGGGATATCCCGAAGAGGAGGAAGTTCCCGATGGTCATCGGGAGCATGAAGAGCAGGCCCTGGATCAGCTGGAGGTCGCTCGTGGCCCGCCCGACGACCTGTCCGGTGGACAGTTCGTCCTGCCGCCGCCCGTCGAGGCGGGCGATGGTGTCGTACATGTCGGTGCGCAGGTCGTGCTGGACGTCGAGCGCGAGCCGCCCGCCGTAGTACCTGCGGATGTAGGTCAGCGCGTACACGAGGAGGGCGGCGGCTATGAGCATGCCCGCCCAGGGCCCCATGGGCTTGGACCGGTCCCCGATGACGTCGTCGATGATCACCTTGGTGACCAGCGGCACGAGCGCCATGACGGCCATGCCGGCCAGCGAGGACCCGAGCGCGAGCAGCACGTTGACCTTGTAGCGCCACGTGTACGCGGCCAGCCGCCTGCCCCAGCCCTGTTTCTCCCCAGCCGCCGTCTCTGCCGCCGTCACGTGTGGCCTCCCCGTTCGTCCGTCCTACCGGAAGCCCCAACGCCCCGACCGGCGTATTTCATCCCGCCGCAACGATCGCACTGGGGTCCGGACGCCGCGAGCGGGCTTCACCCGTCAGGGCGTTCCGGCTCAGAGGTGGGTCGCGGCGAACATCTTGAGGGTGGTCGGGAGGACGACGACCGACGGGCCGGGGGTGGCCAGGGCCTTCTTGAGGTCCGAGGTGAGGGACTCGGGGGTGGTGGTGGTCGCCGGGACGTCGAAGGCGGCCGCCAGGGCGGCGAAGTCGGGGCGGGTGAGCTCGGTTCCGGTGGCGCGGCCGAAGGACTCCGTCATGTACTCGCGCAGGATGCCGTAGCCGCCGTCGTCCACGATCAGCCAGGTGACGTCGAGGCCGTGCTGGCGCGCCGTGGCCAGCTCCGCGATCGAGTACATCGCGCCGCCGTCGCCGGACACCGCCAGGACCGGGGTGCCCGGCTCCGCGACGGCCGCGCCGAGGGCCGCCGGGAAGGCGTAGCCGAGGCCGCCCGCGCCCTGGGCGGAGTGCATGGTGTTGGGGTGCTTGGCGTCGAAGGCCGACCACGCCCAGTAGGACAGGATCGTCATGTCCCAGAAGGACGGGGAGCGCGGCGGGAGAGCGGCCCGGATCGAGGTCAGGAGGTCCTGCTCCAGGGCGACGTCCTGGGTGGACAGGCGGTCCGCGATCTCGGACAGGACCATCCTCACGCGGTCCGGAGCGTACGGGTCCGGGCGCTCGGCCACCGTCTCCAGCAGGGCCTGGAGGGCGAGGCGGGCATCCGCGTGGATGCCCAGGGCCGCGTGGTTGGACTCCAGCTTCCCGAGGTCCGCCTCGATCTGGACGACCCGGCCGGTGGGGAAGAAGGTGTGGTAGTTCGAGGACAGCTCGCCCAGGCCCGAGCCCACGACGAGGAGCACGTCCGCGTCCTCCAGGAAGTCGGTCATGTGGCGGTCCTCCAGCCAGGACTGGAGGGAGAGCGGGTGGGTCCACGGGAAGGCGCCCTTGCCGCCGAAGGTGGTGACCACGGGGCTGTTCAGGCGCTCCGCCAGCTGCTTGAGCTTGCCCGCCGCGTCGGAGCGGATGACGCCGCCGCCCGCGATGATCACCGGGCGGGCGGCCTCGGACAGCCAGTGGGCGGCGACGGCGGTGAGCTCCGGGCGCGGGGCCAGCTCGTGCGGGGTCGCGTCCATGCCCGTGACCTGCGGGATGAACGTCTCGGCGCGCAGCACGTCCTCCGGGATCTCCACCCAGACCGGGCCGTGGGGTGCGGTGAGGGCCGATTCCCAGGCCTCCGCGACCACCGACGGGATCTGCGAGGGGGTACGGGCCGTGTGGACCGACTTGACCACGTCCCGGAAGGACGCCGCCTGGTCGCGCAGCTCGTGCAGGTGGCCCCGGCGGCCGCCGCCCAGGCCCGCCACCGGCACCTGGGAGGAGATGGCGAGGACCGGGGCGGAGGCGGCCGCCGCCTCCGCGAGCGCCGGCAGGGCCATCAGGGCGCCCGGCCCGGTCGACAGCAGCAGCGGCACGGCCTCGCCCGTGATGCGGCCGTACGCGTCCGCCGCGAAGCCCGCGTTGTTCTCCGTGCGCAGCGTGACGAGGCGCAGGTCCGAGCGGCCGACCGCGTCGAAGACGGCCAGCGCGTGCTGGCCGGGCAGCCCGAAGACGGTGGTCGCGCCCAGCGAACGCAGTGTCTCCACGACCAGGTCCCCGCCCGTGCGGCCCGGCGGCGGAGCCAGCGCGGCGGCCGTCTGGGCCTCGGTGGGACGGAGAACCAGGTCGTGGTCGTGCGTCACTTCTCTTACTTGCCCTTCGACTGCGCGCTGTGCCTACTGGCGCTGCGAGGCCGCAGCGACTTGACGGCTCATGATCGTGGTGAGCTCGTACGCGGTGTGCGAGGCCGCGACCGAGGTGATCTCCGCGTGATCGTACGCCGGGGCCACCTCCACCACGTCGGCGGAAACGAGGTTGCAGGACGACAGGCCGCGGATGATCTCCAGCAGCTCGCGGGAGGTCATGCCGCCCGCCTCCGGGGTGCCGGTGCCGGGCGCGTGGGCCGGGTCGAGCACGTCGATGTCGATGGAGATGTAGAGGGGGCGGTCGCCGATGCGCTGGCGCAGCTGGTCGGCGACCTCGTCGGCGCCGCGGCGGTAGACGTCGGCGGAGGTGACGATGCCGAAGCCCATCTTGGCGTCGTCGTCCAGGTCCTGCTTGCCGTACAGCGGGCCGCGCGTACCGACGTGCGAGAGCGCCTCGGTGTCGAGGATGCCCTCCTCGACGGCGCGGCGGAACGGGGTGCCGTGGGTGTACTCGGCGCCGAAGTAGGTGTCCCAGGTGTCCAGGTGCGCGTCGAAGTGGAGCAGCGCGACCGGGCCGTGCTTCTTGGCGACGGAGCGGAGCAGCGGGAGGGCGATGGTGTGGTCGCCGCCGAGGGTCATCAGGCGGGAGCCGGCGCCGAGGAGCTCGTCGGCCGCGGCCTCGACCGTCTCGACGGCCTCGTTGATGTTGAAGGGGTTCACGGCGATGTCGCCGGCGTCCGCGACCTGCGCCAGGGCGAACGGGGAGGCGTCCTGGGCCGGGTTGTACGGGCGCAGCAGGCGCGAGGCCTCGCGGATGGCGTTGCCGCCGAAGCGGGCGCCGGGGCGGTAGGAGACGCCGGAGTCGAAGGGCACGCCGACGACGGCGACGTCGGCGGAGCCGACCTCGTCGAGGCGCGGCAGCCGGGCGAAGGTCGCCGGGCCCGCGTAGCGCGGGATGCGGGAGGAGTCGACGGGGCCGCGCGGCTGCGTGCTCATGGGGGTTGCCCTTCTGGAGGTCCTGCAAGTGCGGTAAGTGCGGTCCTTCGAGCGTAAGCCGGTGCCTGCGACCGGCGAAGTGTACGTTTCCTCCATAGAGCACCTCGAACCTGTACGGAGTATCCATGGAGGCACCGCCCACCCCGCCGGTCCCCCTCGGCGCGCTGCTCCCCGACCGGGAGCTGGGCCTGCGCCACCTCGCGGGGCCGGCCGAGGCCGACGTGCACGGGGTGCACGCCTCGGAGATGGCGGACCCGTCCCCGTACCTGCTGGGCGGCGAGCTGCTGCTCACGGCGGGGGCGGCGCTGGCCGACGCCGAGGCGTACGTCGCACGGCTGTCCCGGGCCGGGGTGGCGGCGCTCGGCTTCGGCGTGGCCCCGGTTCACGAGGCGGCGCCGCCGGGCCTGGCCGAGGCGTGCGACCGGTACGGGCTGCCGCTGCTGGAGGTCCCGCCCGGGACCCCGTTCACCGCGGTGGCCCGTACGGTCTGGCGGCTGATGGCGGAGGCCCGTACGCGCGAACTGCGCCGGGTCACCGAGGCCCAGCAGTCCCTCGCGGCGGCGGCCGCCCGGCCCGATCCGGTCCCCGCCGTGCTGTCCCGCCTCGCGGCGAGTCTGGGCGGCCACGTCAGCCTGCTCCCCGCCGGGCGCTCCGCGGGCCGGGCCCTGCCGGCGGAGAGCTCCGAGGCGCTGGCCTCCCTGCTCGCCCGCAGCGGGGCGCCCGACGGGCCGGCCACGGCCACCGACTCGGCGGCGGGCTGGCAGCTGGCCGGCTACGCCCTGGGCACCGGCCACGTCCTGGGCACCGCCACCCCGCGGCGCGTCCCGGGCGACCACGCCATCACCGCCATCGCCGCCGTCCTGCTGACCCTGCTCACCGCCGACCGGCCCGCCGGGGACGAGGCCGCCGCGCTCACCCGGCTCCTCCTGGACGGCGACCCCGCGGCGGCGCTGGCCCCCGGGCCCTGGCACGTGGTGCACGCCCGGGGCTCCGGTGATCCGCAGGCCCTGGCGGCGGCTCTGGGCACCGTACTGCTGGACCCGCGCGGGGACCCGGTACGGCTGCTCACCGACCGGGAGCCCGGGCCGCAGCCCGGCTGGCGGCTCGGGGTGAGCGCACCGGCGGCGCCCGCACGGCTGCCCGGGGCCGAGGCGCAGGCCCGGCGGGCCCTGCACCGGGCGGAGGCGGCCCGTACCGCGCTCGCCCGCCACACCGAGGGCGGCCTGACCGCCCTGCTGGACCCGGCCGAGGCCCGCGCCCACGCCGAGGCCCTGCTCGCCCCGCTGAACGCGGCCCTGCGCGAAACCCTGCGCGCCTGGCTCGCCCACCACGGCAGCTGGGACCGCACCGCGGCCGCCCTGTCCGTCCACCGCAACACCGTCCGCCAGCGCATCGCCCGCTGCGCAGCGCTCCTCGGCACGGACCTCGACGACCCGGACACCCGCATGGAACTGTGGTTTGCGCTACGCACCCTGGACACGAAGGACAACCCGCCGGTAACTTAATTGAGCAAGCGCTTAGACATCAGCCATCAATTGAGCAACCACGACGGCGCGCAGCCACCTCCGCGAGAGCGGCGGCGGTTTAGCCGCAAAAAGGGAGGGCCGGCCGTGCGCCGTACCGTTTTCAACGAGGACCACGAGGCGTTCCGCGAGACCATCCGCGCCTTCATCGAGGCCGAGGTCGTTCCCGTCTACGACGAGTGGTTCCAGGCCGGCCAGGCGCCGCGCGACTTCTACTACAAGCTCGGCGAGCTGGGCGTCTTCGGCATCAACGTGCCCGAGGAGTTCGGCGGCGCGGGCCTGGACACCCACAAGTTCGAGGCCGTCCTCTACGAGGAGACCTCGCGCGCGGGCGTCAACTTCGGCGGCTCCGGCGTCCACGTCCTGCTCGCGCTCCCCTACATCAAGATGCTCGCCACCAACGAGCAGAAGAAGCGCTACCTCGAGAAGTTCGTCTCCGGCGAGGAGATGTGGGCGCTCGCCATGACCGAGCCGGGCACCGGCTCCGACGTCGCGGGCATGAAGACCACCGCCAAGCTCTCCGAGGACGGCACCCACTACGTCCTCAACGGCGCCAAGACCTTCATCACCGGTGGCGTCCACGCCGACCGCGTGATCGTCTGCGCCCGCACCTCCGCCCCGCGCGAGGACGACCGCCGCTTCGGCATCTCCCTGTTCGCGGTGGACACCAAGTCCGAGGGCTACTCCATCGGCCGCAAGCTGGACAAGCTCGGCCTGCGCACCTCCGACACCGCCGAGCTGGCGTTCGTCGACGTGAAGGTGCCGGTCGAGGACCTGCTCGGCGAGGAGAACAAGGGCTTCTACTACCTCGGCGCCAACCTGCCCTCCGAGCGCTGGGGCATCGCCTTCGGCGCGTACGCGCAGGCCAAGGCCGCCATCCGGTTCGCCCAGCAGTACGTGACGGAGCGCACCGTCTTCGGCAAGCCGGTCGCGCACTTCCAGAACACCAAGTTCGAGCTGGCCGCCTGCCAGGCCGAGGTGGACGCGGCCGAGGCCGTCGCCGACCGCGCCCTGGAGGCCCTGGACGCCGGTGAGCTGACCGCCGCCGAGGCCGCCTCCGCGAAGCTGTTCTGCACCGAGGTCGCGCACCGCGTCATCGACAAGTGCCTCCAGCTGCACGGCGGCTACGGCTACATGAACGAGTACCCGATCGCCCGCCTGTACGCCGACAACCGCGTGAACCGCATCTACGGCGGCACCAGCGAGGTCATGAAGTCCATCATCGCGAAGTCCATGGGCCTGTAAGGAAGCCGGGCCTCGGCCCTCCCCCCATGAACGAGGCACTGACGACGCTCCTCGATCTGCTCGACCTCGAGCAGATCGAGGAGAACATCTTCCGCGGTACCAGCCGTTCGGCGCTGGTACCGCGCGTTTTCGGCGGTCAGGTCGCGGCCCAGGCACTGGTCGCGGCCGGCCGCACCGTGCCCGGGGACCGCACCGCGCACTCGCTGCACTCGTACTTCCTGCGCGCCGGGGATCCCGGCGCGCCCATCGTCTACTCGGTGGACCGGATCCGCGACGGGCGCTCGTTCACCACGCGCCGGGTGGTCGCCGTCCAGCACGGGCAGCCGATCTTCCACCTCTCCGCGTCCTTCCAGACGCACGAGGAGGGCCTCGACCACCAGGCCGCCATGCCCGCCGCGCCGGACCCGGAGACGCTGCCGACCGCGGCCGAGTCGCTGCCCGCGTACCGGGAGGTCTTCCGCGACCCGGGCACGGTGGAGCGGCTGATCGAGGCACGCGGCGCGGTGGACCTGCGGTACGCCACGACCCCGCCCTGGGGGAGCGTCGGCGAGCCGGTGGAGCCGCGCTGCCAGGTGTGGTTCCGTACGGCCGGCAAGCTGGAGAGCGACGACGCCCTGCTGCACACCTGCCTGGCCACGTACGTCTCCGACATGACCCTGCTGGACTCGGTGCTGCTCGCGCACGGGCGCGGCGGATGGGCGGTCGGCGACGTGGTCGGCGCCTCGCTGGACCACGCGATGTGGTTCCACCGGCCGTTCCGCGCGGACGAGTGGCTGCTGTACGACCAGGAGTCCCCGTCCGCGGCCGCCGGCCGGGGTCTGGGCCAGGCCCGCATCTGGACCCAGGACGGCCGGCTGGCCGTGACCGTCATCCAGGAGGGCGTGGTCCGCGTCCCGCGGCCGCAGCACTAGGGGGCGGGCGGGCCCTGCGGGGTGTCCCCTGCCTGCCCTCCGGCAACGGCCCTACGCGACCGGCAGGCCCGCAGCCGCGAGGAGGTACGCCACCACCGGGTCGTAGAAGCGCGGATCGCGGACGTGGTCGTCCAGCGGGACCGCCACCTGGAGGGTGCCTTCGGCCTCGCCGAGGAAGAGCGCCGGGTCGTTGCAGTCCGCGTACCCCACCGCGTCCAGCCCGCGCTGCGCCGCGCAGCCCGCCCAGCCGTGGTCGGCGACGACCAGGTCCGGCTGCGGGCGGTCCGCCGCCGCCAGCCCGTCCAGGATCGCGGCCATCGGCTCCGGGGAGTGGGTGTGCCACAGCGTCGCGCCCCGCTCCAGCACGGCGACGTCCGCGAACTGCCACACCGAGCCCTCGTCGGCCGTCAGCCCGGCCGGGATCACCACGATCTCGCAGCCCGCCGCCCGCAGGGCCGCCGCCGTGGCCCGGTGGACGTCCAGCAGCCCGCCCGGGTGACCGGTGGCGAGCAGCACGCTCTGCCGGTCCAGCGCGGCCTTCCGCAGCCGGGCCGCCATCCGCTCCAGGCCGGCCACCGTCAGCTCCGGGTCGATGGTGTCCTGGCCGAAGCGGTGCGCCGGGTCGTCCACGACCCCGCAGCGCTCCGCCATCACGGCGAGCACGTCCTGCTCGTCGGTCCAGCGGTCTCCCAGCTCCAGCCCGAGCCAGTAGTGCCGGTCGCCGTTGGCGAGCTTGCGGTAGTGGGAGAGGTTGTTCTCGCGCGGGGTGGCGACCTGGCCGGCGATGCGCGTGCGGACCAGGTGGTCGACGAGTTCTGCACGGCTCGGCGTGTGAACAGAACGGTCGGGCGTCTCTATCGGCTTCGGCATGCGGCCCATTCTGCCGCCGCCGAGGCGGAGGCGCCGCGTCCATCCCGACCGGCGGACGCGCCCGTTCACACGGTCAGCGCCCCGAACGCCCCGTGCGCGAGCCGCCGGAGCAGTGACTCCGTCGCCTCCCGCCCCAGGGCGGCCAGGTGCGGGGTGGAGTTGAGCAGGCCGAAGACGGCGTGCACGGAGACCCGTACCTCCGCCTCGCCCACCTCCGGGTGCAGTTTCCGTACGACGTCCACCCACAGCTCGACGTACTGGCGCTGCAGCTGCCGGACGAGCTTGCGGTCGGTGTCCCGCAGCCGGTCGAGCTCCCGGTCGTGCAGGGTGATCAGCGCCCGGTCGTCGAGGGCGAAGTCGATGTGCCCGTCGATGAGGGAGGACAGGACCAGCGCGGAGTCGCCCGCGGCCTCCTCCACCCGGCGCCGGCCGCCGGTCAGCAGCCGTTCGCTGATGCCTACCAGCAGCTCCGCCAGCATGGCGTCCTTGCCCGCGAAATGCCGGTAGAGGCCGGGGCCGCTGATCCCGACCGCCGCCCCTATCTCGTCGACCCCGACGCCATGGAATCCGCGCGCGGCGAAGAGGCGGGCGGCCTCGCTGAGGATCTGCTCCCGACGGGTCGGGGCGGCGGCTCTGGTGCTCATGGGAAACCATTCTAGACAGGGCCGTTAGCGGTCGTTAACCTAAGCCGTACATGCGTTAACGCTCATTAACAGCGTGCACCGAGCAAGGGAGCTCGACCGATGCAGCAGGCACCAGTGCTGACGAGCGCCGCGGACCCGGCGTCCGAGGCCTGGCGGACCAACGAGGCCGCCCACCGCGAGCTCGCCGAGGGCCTGCGGGCCCGGCTCGACGCGGCCCGGCTCGGCGGCGGGGAGAAGGCCCGCGCCCGCCACACCGCCCGCGGGAAGCTCCTCCCCCGCGACCGCGTGGACACCCTCCTGGACCCCGGGTCCCCCTTCCTGGAGCTGGCTCCGCTGGCCGCCGAGGGGATGTACGGGGGCTCGGCCCCCGCCGCCGGGGTCATCGCGGGCATCGGCCGGGTCAGCGGCCGCGAATGCGTGATCGTCGCGAACGACGCCACCGTCAAGGGCGGCACGTACTACCCGATGACCGTCAAGAAGCACCTGCGCGCCCAGGAGGTGGCACTGGAGAATCGTCTCCCCTGCCTCTACCTGGTCGACTCGGGCGGCGCCTTCCTGCCCATGCAGGACGAGGTCTTCCCGGACCGGGACCACTTCGGGCGCATCTTCTACAACCAGGCGCGCATGTCGGGGGCCGGCATCCCGCAGATCGCCGCCGTCCTCGGCTCCTGCACGGCGGGCGGCGCGTACGTACCCGCCATGAGCGACGAGGCCGTCATCGTCCGCGGCCAGGGCACGATCTTCCTCGGCGGCCCGCCGCTGGTGAAGGCCGCCACCGGTGAGGTGGTCACGGCGGAGGAGCTGGGCGGCGGCGAGGTCCACTCCCGGACCTCCGGCGTCACCGACCACCTCGCGGAGGACGACGCGCACGCGCTGCGGATCGTACGGAACATCGTGTCGACCCTGCCCGCCCGCCCGGCCCTGCCCTGGCCGGTCCAGGCGGCGGAAGCGCCCAAGGTGGACCCGCACGGGCTGTACGGCGCGGTCCCGGTCGACTCCCGCACCCCGTACGACGCCCGCGAGATCATCGCGCGGATCGTGGACGGCTCCCGGTTCCAGGAGTTCAAGGCGGAGTTCGGCCAGACCCTGGTCACCGGCTTCGCCCGGATCCACGGGCACCCGGTCGGGATCGTCGCCAACAACGGCATCCTGTTCTCCGAATCCGCCCAGAAGGGCGCCCACTTCATCGAGCTGTGCGACCAGCGCGGCATCCCGCTGCTGTTCCTCCAGAACATCTCCGGGTTCATGGTCGGCCGCGACTACGAGGCGGGCGGCATCGCCAAGCACGGCGCCAAGATGGTGACGGCGGTGGCCTGCACCCGGGTGCCGAAGCTGACGGTGGTCGTCGGCGGCTCGTACGGGGCCGGCAACTACTCGATGTGCGGGCGGGCGTACTCGCCGCGCTTCCTGTGGATGTGGCCCAACGCCAAGATCTCCGTGATGGGCGGCGAGCAGGCGGCCTCGGTGCTGGCCACCGTCAAGCGGGACCAGATCGAGGGCGCGGGCCAGGAGTGGCCGGCCGAGGACGAGGAGGCCTTCAAGGCCCCGGTCCGCGCGCAGTACGAGGAGCAGGGCAACGCCTACTACGCCACGGCCCGGCTGTGGGACGACGGGGTCATCGACCCCCTGGAGACCCGGCAGGTGCTCGGGCTGGCCCTGACCGCGTGCGCGAACGCCCCGCTGGGCGATCGCGGCTTCGGCATCTTCCGTATGTGACGTGAGGAACTCACTGATGTTCAGCACTGTTCTGGTCGCGAACCGGGGCGAGATCGCGGTCCGGGTCATCCGCACCCTGCGCGAGCTCGGGATCCGCTCGGTGGCCGTCTTCAGCGACGCGGACGCGGACGCCCGCCACGTCCGGGAGGCCGACACGGCCGTCCGGATCGGCCCGGCGGCGGCCGCCGAGAGCTACCTGTCGGTGGAGCGGCTGCTGGATGCCGCGCGCCGCACGGGTGCCGAGGCGGTCCACCCGGGCTACGGCTTCCTCGCGGAGAACGCGGCCTTCGCACAAGCCTGCGCGGACGCCGGCCTCGCCTTCATCGGGCCGCCCGCCTCCGCCATCTCCCTGATGGGCGACAAGATCCGGGCCAAGGAGACGGTGAAGGCGGCGGGCGTGCCCGTGGTCCCCGGTTCCTCGGGCAGCGGCCTGTCGGATGCCGAACTGGTCGCCGCCGCCGAGGAGATCGGCATGCCGGTGCTGCTGAAGCCCTCGGCGGGCGGCGGCGGCAAGGGCATGCGGCTGGTGCGCGACGCGGCCGTCCTGGCCGAGGAGATCGCGGCGGCCCGCCGCGAGGCCCGCTCCTCCTTCGGCGACGACACGCTCCTGGTCGAGCGGTGGATCGACCGGCCCCGGCACATCGAGATCCAGGTCCTCGCCGACTCGCACGGGAACGTGGTCCACCTGGGCGAGCGCGAGTGCTCCCTCCAGCGGCGCCACCAGAAGGTGATCGAGGAGGCGCCGTCGGTCCTGCTGGACGAGAAGACCCGCGCGGCGATGGGCGCGGCGGCGGTGGAGGCGGCCCGCTCGTGCGGGTACGTCGGCGCGGGCACGGTGGAGTTCATCGTCCCGGGCGGGGACCCGTCCTCCTACTTCTTCATGGAGATGAACACCCGCCTCCAGGTCGAGCACCCGGTGACGGAACTGGTCACCGGCGTGGACCTGGTGGAGCAGCAGCTGCGGGTCGCCTCCGGCGCGGCCCTGCCCTTCGGCCAGGACGGGGTCCGGCTGACGGGCCACGCGATCGAGGCGCGCGTCTGCGCCGAGGATCCGGCGCGGGGGTTCCTGCCGTCCGGCGGGACGGTGCTCGCGCTGTCGGAGCCGTCGGGCGGGGCGGTCCGTACGGACTCCGGCCTGACGGCGGGGGTGCCGGTGGGGTCGACGTACGACCCGATGCTGTCGAAGGTCATCGCGTACGGGCCGGACCGGGCCAGTGCCCTGCGGGTGCTGCGCGGGGCTCTGGCGGACACGGTGATCCTCGGCGTCCAGACCAACGCCGGTTTCCTCCGGAGGCTGCTGGCGCACCCTGACGTGGTGTCCGGGGACCTGGACACCGGGCTGGTGGAGCGGGACCTCCCGTCCCTCCTCCCGGACGGCGTTCCGCCGGAGGTGTACGTCACGGCAGCCCTGCTGGCGCAGTGCCTCCGGGCTCTGCCCGAACCGGATGGTGCCGCCTGGGCGGACCCCTTCGACGTTCCCAGCGGCTGGCGGCTGGGCGGCACACCGGCCTGGACCGTGCATCACGTCCGCCTTCCCGGCCAGGAGCCGGCGACGGTCCGCACCCGCCCCCTGGGCACGGACTCCGAGCTGCTCGTCTGGGAGCTTGAGGCGCAGGGTCTGGGGCAGAGCGCCGGCGCACCCGCCCGCGGCCGGATCGTGGCCCGCACCACCCACACCGTCACCGTCGAACTCGACGGCGTCACCCACCGCTTCGCGTACGCCCCCTCCGCGGAGGGGACCTGGCTGGGCCGCGACGGGGACAGCTGGCACGTCCAGCACCACGACCCCGTATCCGCTCACGGCGCGGCCGGCGCGGGGGCCGACACCCTGGCCGCCCCGATGCCCGGCACCGTCACCGTCGTCAAGGTGGCCGTCGGCGACAAGGTGGCCGCCGGTCAGAGCCTGCTGGTCGTCGAGGCGATGAAGATGGAGCACGTCATCTCCGCCCCGCACGCCGGGACCGTCACCGAGCTCGACGTCACCCCGGGCGCCACCGTGGCCATGGACCAGGTCCTGGCCGTCGTCACCCCGGACGAGGACGAGGAGGAGGGCGAATGAGCAGGCTGCCCATGACCGTCCCCGCGCCCGGCCTGCCGGCCCGGGTCCGGATCCACGAGGTCGGCGCCCGTGACGGGCTGCAGAACGAGAAGACGGCCGTGCCCACGCAGGTGAAGGCGGAGTTCGTGCACCGCCTCGCCGCCGCCGGGCTGACCACGATCGAGGCCACCAGCTTCGTGCACCCCAAGTGGGTGCCCCAGCTGGCCGACGCCGAGCAGCTCTTCCCGCTGCTCGGCGACGTCGACGCGGCGCTGCCCGTGCTCGTGCCGAACGAGCGCGGCCTGGACCGGGCCCTGGCCCTCGGGGCCACCCGCATCGCCGTCTTCGGCTCGGCGACCGAGACCTTCGCCTCGCGCAACCTCAACCGGACGGTCGCCGAGTCCCTCGCCATGTTCGAGCCGGTCGTGGCCCGCGCCAAGGAGGGCGGGGCGCACGTCCGCGGCTACCTCTCCATGTGCTTCGGCGACCCCTGGGAGGGGCCGGTCCCGGTCCACCAGGTGGTCCGCGTCGCCAAGGCCCTGCTCGACCTCGGCTGCGACGAGCTGAGCCTCGGCGACACCATCGGTGTCGCCACCCCCGGCCACGTCCAGGCGCTGCTCAGCGCGCTCAACGAGGACGCAGTGCCCACCGACCGCATCGGCGTGCACTTCCACGACACCTACGGCCAGGCCCTGTCGAACACCCTCGCCGCGCTCCAGCACGGCGTGACCACGGTCGACGCCTCCGCCGGCGGCCTCGGCGGTTGCCCGTACGCGAAGAGCGCCACCGGCAACCTCGCCACCGAGGACCTGGTGTGGATGCTCGACGGCCTGGGCGTCGAGACCGGTGTCGACCTGGCCGCCCTCACCGCCACGAGCGTGTGGATGGCCGAACAGCTGGGCCGGCCCAGCCCCTCCCGTACCGTCCGCGCCCTCTCCCACAAGGAGTAACGAAGACATGTCCCTCGACCACCGGCTCACCCCCGAGCACGAGGAACTCCGCCGCACCGTCGAGGCGTTCGCGCACGACGTCATCGCGCCGAAGATCGGCGACCTGTACGAGCGGCACGAGTTCCCGTACGAGATCGTCGCCGAGATGGGCCGCATGGGCCTGTTCGGCCTGCCCTTCCCCGAGGAGTACGGCGGCATGGGCGGCGACTACCTCGCCCTCGGCATCGCCCTGGAGGAGCTGGCCCGCGTCGACTCCTCGGTCGCCATCACCCTGGAGGCCGGGGTCTCCCTCGGCGCCATGCCGCTCTACCTCTTCGGTACCGAGGAGCAGAAGCGGCAGTGGCTGCCGAAGATGTGCTCCGGCGAGATCCTGGGCGCCTTCGGCCTGACCGAGCCGGGCGCGGGCAGCGACGCCGGCGGCACCCGCACCACCGCCGTCCGCGACGGCGACGAGTGGGTCGTCAACGGCTCCAAGTGCTTCATCACCAACTCCGGTACGGACATCACCGGCCTGGTCACCGTCACCGCCGTGACGGGCCGCAAGGCCGACGGCCGCCCGGAGATCTCCTCGATCATCGTCCCGTCCGGCACGCCCGGCTTCACGGTCGCCGCCCCGTACTCCAAGGTCGGCTGGAACGCGTCGGACACCCGCGAGCTGTCCTTCGACGGCGTGCGGGTGCCGCTCGCCAACCTGGTCGGCGAAGAGGGCCGCGGCTACGCGCAGTTCCTGCGGATCCTCGACGAGGGCCGGATCGCCATCTCCGCGCTCGCGACGGGCCTGGCCCAGGGCTGTGTGGACGAGTCGGTGAAGTACGCGAGGGAGCGGCACGCCTTCGGCAAGGCGATCGGCGACAACCAGGCCATCCAGTTCAAGCTGGCGGACATGGAGATGCGCGCCCACATGGCCCGCATCGGCTGGCGCGACGCCGCTTCGCGGCTGGTGCGCGGCGAGTCGTTCAAGAAGGAGGCGGCGATCGCCAAGCTGTACTCCTCCACGGTGGCCGTGGACAACGCCCGGGACGCCACTCAGATCCACGGCGGCTACGGGTTCATGAACGAGTACCCGGTGGCGCGCATGTGGCGGGACTCGAAGATCCTCGAGATCGGCGAGGGCACCAGCGAGGTCCAGCGCATGCTCATCGCCCGCGAACTGGGCTTCTCCGCCTAGTCGGGGGTCGGGTGTCGGGGGTCCTGAGGAAACTTAGGGCCCCCTTACCTTTTCCAGCCAAGGTTAGGCTAACCTTCGTTCCGAACGGCTCAGTGGCCGCCCGGAACGCACGAAAACGGACATCGACATGCCCAAGTCCCGCACCTCCTCCTTCACCCGCCGCGGGTTCATCGCGGCCGGCGGCGCCCTCGGCCTCGTCGCGGCACTGGCCGCGTGCGGCGGCACCGATTCGGCGAAGGGCGACGGCGGCGCGGACAAGAGCGCCGCGGCGTCGGGCCCGTGGACCTTCAAGGACGACCTCGGCAAGGACGTCAGCACCAAGGCCAAGCCGAAGAACATCGTCGCCTTCACCGGCACCGCCGCCGCGCTGTACGACTACGGCATCCCGGTCAAGGGCGTGTTCGGCCCGACCAAGACCGCCGACGGCAAGGCCGACGTCCAGGCCGGCTCGATGGACATCTCCAAGGTCGAGATCATCGGCAACGTCTACGACGAGTTCAACGTCGAGAAGTACGCGGCCCTGCAGCCCGACCTGCTCGTCACCAACACCTGGGACGGCAGCTACTGGTACGTGCCCGAGGCCTCCAAGGACAAGATCCTCGGCCTGGCCCCGGCCGCCGCGATCTCCGTGGGCGGCGACGCCACCCTCGACAAGGCGCTGGAGCGCACCGCGGAGCTCGCCAAGTCCCTCGGCGCCGACATGAACGCCAAGAACACCGTCGACTCCAAGGCCCGCTTCGAGGCCGCCGCCGCGAAGGTCCGCGAGGCCACCAAGGCCAACCCCGGCATCAAGGTGCTCGTCGGCTCCGGCTCCGCCGACCTGTTCTACGCCTCCACCCCGGACACCTCGGCCGACCTGAAGTACTTCAAGTCCCTCGGCGTCGAGTTCGTGACCCCGGAGAAGCTGGACGAGGGCGGCTTCTTCGAGAGCCTCAGCTGGGAGAACGCCGGCAAGTACAAGGCCGACGTCGTCCTGCTCGACAACCGCACCGGCACGCTGCAGCCGGCGGACCTGAAGGCGAAGGCCACGTGGGCCGAGCTCCCGGCGGTCAAGGCCGGCCAGATCACCCCGCGCACCACCGAGCCGATCTACTCGTACGCCAAGTGCGCCACGATCCTCGAGGACCTCGCGAAGGCCATCCAGAACGCCAAGAAGGTCAGCTGACCATGACGGCCGAAGCGCACTTCCGGTTCTTCGCGCTCGATGTGCTCCGCACGCGCCGCCTCGGCCGCTCGTTCCTGCGGGTCACGTTCGGCGGCGAGTCCCTCGCGGACTTCCGCCCGGGCGGCTTCGACCAGAGCCTGTCGCTCTTCCTGCCGGCGGGCGACCAGGAGCACACCGTCCTCCCGTCCACGGACGAGGACACCTGGTTCGCCGCCTGGCGCGGGATGCCGGACGAGGAGCGGCCGGTGATGCGCTCCTACACGGTGCGCGCACAGCGCCGTACGGCCGAGGGCGTGGACGAGGTCGACATCGACTTCGTCCTCCACGGGGACTCGTCCCCCGCCTCGCGCTGGGCGGGCCGCGCGGTGACCGGCCGCCGGATCCTGGCGATCGGCCCGACCGTCGCGGAGAACAAGTCCGTACGGTTCCAGCCGCCGGCCGGGGCCGACGCCGTCTGGATGTACGCGGACGAGACCGCCCTGCCGGCCGCGGCCGCGATCCTGGACGGGCTGCCGGCCGGGACCCGGGTCCGGGCCTGGTTCGAGGTCCCGCACGAGGACGACCGGCTCGCGCTGTCGACCCTCGCCGACGCGGACATCAGCTGGATCGTCCGCGAGGGCGACGGCCGGGACCGCACCGAACAGGTGCTGAGCGCGCTGCGCGCGGCCGGGCCGCTCGCCGCCGAAGCCCCGTACGTCTGGCTGGCGGGCGAGGCGGGCACCGTACGCGCGACGCGCCGCCACTTCGTGCAGGAACGATCCGTCGACCGCCGCTCGGTGCGTTTCACCGGCTACTGGCGGCTCGGCGCGAGCGAGGAGCAGCTCCTCGCCGAGGCATACGCGGGCCAGGCGCCCAGTGAGGACCCGACCTCCGACCTGTAGTCGATTTCCGCACGTCACAGGGCATTTCAGCGATGGGCCCCGGCTTTCAGCCGGGGCCCATCGTCGTTTGGCTTGTTACTTAGGTTAGGCTAACCTAAGTGCACACCCCACCCCCCTTCTCCCCCTGCCCGGAGGAAAGTTGATGCGCTCGCATCTGCTGAACGAGACGACCGCGGACCTCTACCGGCGATCCGTCACCGAGGGCGTCGACCGTGTCGCCGCCAAACTCGCGACCACGCAGCGCCCCCACACCGGTATCTCCGTGGACGAACTCGCCCCGGTCATCAACGGGATCGATCTGGACAAGCCGCTCGAGGACCCCTCCGCCGTCCTCGACGAGCTGGAGGACGTCTACCTGCGCGACGCGGTCTACTTCCACCACCCGCGCTACCTCGGCCACCTCAACTGCCCCGTCGTCATCCCGGCGGTGCTCGGCGAGGCGGTCCTCTCGGCCGTCAACTCCTCCCTCGACACCTGGGACCAGTCCATCGGCGGCACGCTCATCGAGCGCCGCCTCATCGACTGGACCGCGCAGCGCATCGGCCTCGGCCCCGCCGCGGACGGGATCTTCACCTCCGGCGGCAGCCAGTCCAACTTCCACGCGCTGCTGCTGGCCCGCGACGAGGCCTGCCGCACCGTGATGAAGAAGGCGCTGGCCGGCGGACGCGAGCTCACCAAGGCCGAACTCCTCCCCAAGCTGCGCATCTTCACCTCCGAGGCCGGCCACTTCAGCGTGAAGAAGTCGGCCGCCATGCTCGGACTCGGCTACGAGGCCGTCATCGCCGTCCCGGTCGACCGGAGCCGCCGGATGGACACCGCGGTGCTCGCCCTGGAGCTCGAGGCGTGCGCCGCCGAGGGCCTCTTCCCGATGGCCGTCGTCGCCACCGCCGGCACCACCGACTTCGGGTCCATCGACCCGCTTCCCGAGATCGCCCAGCTGGCCGCCGAGCACTCCGCGTGGATGCACGTGGACGCCGCCTACGGCTGCGGACTGCTGGTCTCCCCCACCCGTCGGCACCTCCTCGACGGCATCGAGCGCGCCGACTCCGTCACCGTGGACTACCACAAGTCGTTCTTCCAGCCCGTCAGCTCCAGCGCCATGCTGGTGCGCGACCGCGACACCCTGGGGCACGCCACGTACCACGCGGACTACCTCAACCCGCGCCGCATGGCCGAGGAGCGCATCCCCAACCAGGTCGACAAGTCCATCCAGACCACGCGCCGCTTCGACGCGCTCAAGCTCTGGATGACCCTGCGCGTCATGGGCGCCGACGGGATCGGCTCCCTCTTCGACGAGGTCATCGACCTGGCCGCCGCGGGCTGGGACCTCATCGACGCCGACCCCCGCTTCGAGGTCGTCGTCAAGCCCCGGATCTCCACCCTGGTCTTCCGCTACGTACCGGAGGGCGACGTCCGGGGGGACCTGGTCGACGAGGCCAACCTGCACGCCCGCAAGGCGCTGTTCGCCTCGGGCGAGGCCGTCGTCGCCGGCACCAAGGTGGACGGGGACCAGTACCTGAAGTTCACCCTCCTCAACCCGCAGACCACGACGGCCGACATCGCGGCCGTACTCGACCTTCTTGCCGCACACGCCGAGCAGTTCCTGGGAGAATCCCTTGCCGTCCACCGTTAAGCCCCACGACTTCATCGGCATCGGCCTCGGCCCCTTCAACCTGGGACTCGCCTGCCTGACCGCCCCGATCGACGAGCTCGACGGCCTGTTCATCGAGTCGAAGCCGCACTTCGAGTGGCACGCCGGAATGTTCCTGGACGGCGCGCACCTGCAGACGCCGTTCATGTCGGACCTGGTCACCCTCGCGGACCCGACCTCGCCGTTCTCCTTCCTGAACTACCTGAAGGACAACGACCGGCTGTACTCCTTCTACATCCGGGAGAACTTCTACCCGCTGCGGGCCGAGTACAACGACTACTGCCGCTGGGCCGCCGACCGGCTCGACAACGTCCTGTACTCCACTTCCGTCACCGAGGTCACCTACGACGAGCGGGCCGGCCTCTACGAGGTCCACACCGACAAGGGCGAGACCCACCTGGCCCGCCGCCTGGTCCTGGGCACGGGCACCACGCCCTTCGTCCCGGAGGCCTGCGCGGGCCTCGGCGGCGACTTCCTGCACAACTCCGCGTACATGCGGCACAAGCCGGAGCTCCAGAAGAAGAAGTCGATCACGCTGGTCGGCTCGGGCCAGAGCGCCGCCGAGATCTACTACGACCTCCTCGCCGAGATCGACGTGTACGGCTACCGGATCAACTGGGTCACGCGCTCACCGCGCTTCTTCCCGCTCGAGTACACGAAGCTGACGCTGGAGATGACCTCCCCCGAGTACGTGGACTACTTCCACGCCCTCCCCGAGGACACCCGCTACCGGCTGGAGACCCAGCAGAAGAACCTCTTCAAGGGCATCGACGGCGATCTGATCAACGCCATCTTCGACCTGCTCTACCAGAAGAAGATCAGCATGCCCGGCCCGGTCCCGACCACCCTGCTGACCAACACCTCGCTGAACAGCACGGCGTACGACACCACCACGGGCACGTACACCCTCGGCCTGCGCCAGGAGGAGCAGGAGCGGGACTTCTCCCTCGCCACCGAGGGCCTGGTGCTGGCCACCGGCTACAAGTACCGGGTCCCGGAATTCCTCGCCCCGGTGCGCGACCGGCTGAACTTCGACGGCCGCGGACGCCTGGACGCCGCCCGCAACTACAGCGTCGACACCACCGGCCGCGGGGTCTACCTCCAGAACGGCACGACCCACAACCACTCCCTCACCTCGCCCGACCTGGGCATGGCCGCGTACCGCAACGCGTACATCATCGGCGAGCTCCTCGGCCGCGAGTACTACAAGGTCGAGAAGTCCATCGCGTTCCAGCAGTTCGCAGTCCCGGAAGGCATGCACGCATGAGCACCACCGGCTCCACCACCGAGATCCTCTACGCCCGCACCGACGCGGTCCTCGGCACCTTCGCCATCCGCCCGCTGGACCCGTTCTCCGACGCGGAGCTCCTGCACGGCTGGGTCACCCACCCCAAGGCCTCGTTCTGGATGATGCAGGACGCCTCGCTGCCGGACGTCGAGCGCGAGTACATGAGGATCGCCGCGGCCGAGCACCACCAGGCCTTCATCGGCCTGCACGAGGGCCGGCCCGCCTTCCTGATGGAGACGTACGACCCGGCCCGCCTGGAGCTCGTCGGCCTGTACGAGGCCCGGCCCGGCGACGTCGGCATGCACTTCCTCGTCGCACCGAGCGAGCAGCCGCTGCACGGGTTCACCCGCGCGGTCATCACCACCGTCATGGCGGCCGTGTTCGCCGACCCGGCGGCCGAGCGCGTCGTGGTCGAGCCCGACGTCCGCAACACCGCCGTCCACGCCCTGAACGAGGCCGTCGGCTTCGTGCCCGACCGCCCCGTACAGAAGCCGGAGAAGGAAGCCCTCCTCAGCTTCTGCACCCGCGCCCGGTTCGAGGCGGCCACCGGCCTCACCAAGGAGCTCTCGATATGAGCCTCGCCGACGCCGTCTCCCACCTCGACCCCGAGCTGTGGGCCCGCGCCAACCGCGCCCTGGTCCGCAAGGCCCTCTCGGAGTTCTCCCACGAGCGCCTGCTGACCCCGAAGCTCCTGGACTGCGGCCGCTACTCGGTCCTGAGCGACGACTCCTCGGTGGAGTACCGCTTCGCGGCCACCCACCACGCCCTGGACCACTGGGCGGTGGACGAGTCGTCCATCACCCGCCACCAGGACGGCGGCGAGCTTCCGCTGGACGCCCTCGACTTCCACATCGAGCTCCGGCAGTCCCTGGGGCTGAGCGCCGAAGTCCTGCCCGTCTACCTGGAGGAGATCTCCTCCACCCTGGCCGGTTCGGGCTTCAAGTACACGAAGCCGCAGGTCTCCTCCGCCGTCCTCGCCAAGTCCTCCTTCCAGGACATCGAGACCGGCATGACCGAGGGCCACCCCTGCTTCGTCGCGAACAACGGCCGCCTCGGCTTCGGCGTGCACGAGTACCTCTCGTACGCCCCGGAGACGGCGAGCCCGGTCCACCTGGTGTGGGTGGCGGCCCGCAAGGACGTCTCCACCTTCACGGCGGGCGCGGGCCTGGACCACGACACGTTCATGCGCGCCGAGCTGGGCGACGAGACGATCGCGGCCTTCGCCGCCCGGATGACCGGCCTCGGCCTGGACCTGGCGGACTACCACCTGTTCCCGGTCCACCCCTGGCAGTGGTGGAACAAGACCACCATCACCTTCGCCGCCGAGATCGCGAACCGCCGCCTGGTCCTGCTGGGCGAGGGCGCGGACGCGTACCTGGCACAGCAGTCGATCCGCACCTTCTTCAACACCAGCGCCCCCGGCAAGCACTACGTCAAGACGGCCATCTCGGTGCTGAACATGGGCTTCATGCGGGGCCTGTCCGCCGCGTACATGGAGGCCACCCCGGCCATCAACGACTGGCTCCACCAGCTGATCGGGTCGGACCCGGTGCTGCGGTCCGTCGACTTCTCGATCATCCGCGAGCGCGCGGCGATCGGCTACCACCACCGCCAGTACGAGCGCGCCACCGACCGGTACTCCCCGTACCGCAAGATGCTGGCCGCGCTCTGGCGCGAGTCCCCGGTGAACTCCCTCCAGGGCGACGAGCGGCTGGCCACGATGGCCTCGCTCCTCCACGTCGACGCCGAGGGCAAGTCCTTCGTCGGCGCCCTGATCGCGGAGTCGGGCCTGACCCCCGCCGAGTGGCTGCGCTCGTACCTCCGGGCCTACCTGGTCCCGCTCCTGCACTGCTTCTACCGGTACGACCTCGCGTACATGCCGCACGGCGAGAACACCATCCTCGTCATCGAGGGCGGCGTGGTGAAGCGGGCGATCTTCAAGGACATCGCCGAGGAGATCGTCGTCATGGACCCGGACGCGGTGCTGCCGCCCGCGGTCGAGCGGGTCCGGGCGGACGTCCCGGAGGACATGAAGCTGCTGTCGATCTTCACGGACGTCTTCGACTGCTTCTTCCGCTTCCTGGGCCCGATCCTGGCGACGGAGGGCATCTGCGAGGAGGACACCTTCTGGCGGGCGGTCGCGGACTGCGCCCACGAGTACCAGGACTCCATGCCGGCCCTGGCGGACCGCTTCGAGCGCTACGACCTGTTCGCCGCGGAGTTCCAGCTGTCCTGCCTGAACCGCCTCCAGCTGCGCAACAACGAGCAGATGGTCGACCTCGCCGACCCGTCCGCCGCGCTCCAGCTGATCGGCACCCTCGAGAACCCCCTCGCGCGGTTCGCTGCGCGGCGGTGACGAGGGGGTGGGCGGGCAGCCGATACGGTCCCTCGGCTGCCGCCCGCCTTCTCTGGGCTCCGCCCCGATCTTTTCAACGGCGCCGCGCCGCTAAGACCACGGGACGTCAGGGGCGCGGTAGTACGCGATGTCCTGCGCGTCCAGGCGCGGGCCCTGCGCGCCCAGGCGCCGGCTGTACGACGCCCAGTCAAGGGCAGCGGCCGGCGACCAGCCGAGCTCGGCGAGGCCCAGCACCCGCGGAAACGCCATCAGCTCCCAGTCCGCCCGCGTGGCGACCGTCTCCGTCCACAGCGGCGCCTCCACGCCCAGGACGGCCGACTCCGGGACCCCGGCCAGGTACGCCCCCGGGTTCCAGGAGTACGACCGCTCGACCGGCACGAGCCCGGCCCATGCCAGCCCCGGCTTCGTCTTCAGGTCGTACTTCATGTCCAGGTACAGCCGGTCCGCCGGCGACAGGATCAGCGGATGCCCCGCCTTAGCCGCCGCGACGACCCCGGCCTTCTCCGCGGCCGGCGTCCGGTCGTGCCCCCAGTACTGCAGCACCGCCCCCTGCGCGGGCCGCGCCGCCGCGAGCTGGTGCCAGGCCACCACCGTCTTCCCGTACCGGCCCACCACCGCCTGCGCCCGGTCCATGAAGGCCGCGTAGTCCGCCGCCGGCGTCGAGTGCGCCTCGTCGCCGCCGATGTGCAGGTAGCGGCCCGGCGTCAGCTCCGCCAGCTCGCCGAGCACCTGGTCGATGAACTCGTACGTCCGCTCCTTGGCGACGCACAGCGAGCTGAAGCCCACCTTGATCCCGGTGTACCGCGGCGGCGCCTTCCCGTCGCAGTTCAGCTCCGCGTACGAGGCGAGCGCCGCGTTCGTGTGCCCCGGCATGTCGATCTCGGGGACCACGTCCACGTACCGCTGCCCGGCGTACGCGACGAGCTCCCGGTACTCGTCCTTCGTCCAGTGCCCGCCCGGTCCGCCGCCGACCTCGCTGCCGCCCCCGTACTCCGCCAGCCGCGGCCAGGAGTCGACCGCCAGGCGCCACCCCTGGTCGTCGGTCAGGTGCACGTGCAGCGTGTTGACCTTGTACTGGGCCAGCTGGTCGACGTACCTCTTGACCTGCTCCACCGTGAAGAAGTGCCGCGCGATGTCGATCATCGCGCCCCGGTACGCGAAGCGCGGCCGGTCCACGACCGTCCCGCCGGGCACCGTCCCGGGCCCGGCCACCGGTACCAGCTGCCGCAGCGTCTGCCCGGCGTGGAACAGTCCGGCCGGGGTCCGCGCGGTGAGGGTGATCCCGGCCGGTCCGGACTCCAGCCGGTACCCCTCCGCCCCGACCCCCTCGGCCTCCTCCTCGATCCGGAGCCGGATCCCGTCCCCCTCGGCCCCGTCGACCACGGGCAGCGGGAGTCCGCTCGGGCCGCGCAGCTGCTCCGCGAGGAGTTCGCCGACCCGCCGGACCTCCTCGTCGGGGCCCGGGCCCGTACGGATGACCGTGCCCGCCCCGAAGGAGTACCCGGGGCCTTCGGCGCGTGCGGAGACGGGCGCCGGAAGCAGCCGTTCGAAGGGGGTGAGGGCGGCGGCGGGGGCGTGGCCTCCGGGTCTGGCGTCGTCGCCCCGGGCCGCGGTGCAGGCTGTGACAAGGGCTGGGGCGGCTCCCAGTGCGCAGAGGGCGAGGAGGGTGCCGAGCGTGCGTCGCAGGACTCTCATGGCTCAGGTATAGGCCAAGTGGGCCCGGGTGGCCGGTGCGAGAATCGACGGATGGCGGAAATCATCCAGAAGGACGGCACTTGGACTTTCGACGGGGACACGGTGCGCATCGTGCCGGGCCGCGACAAGGGGGTGGGCCTGCTGCGCCAGACGCTCGGCGAACTGGCCGTACCGCTGCGCGCGCTGGCCGGGATCAGCTTCGAACCGGGGCGCAAGGCGGGCCGGTTGCGGCTGCGGCTGCGTGACGGCGCCGACCCGCTGCTCCAGGTGACCGGGGGGCGGCTGCCGGACGCCTCCGACCCGTACCGGCTGACCGTGGAGACGGACCGGACCGGGGTGGCGGAGTACTTCGTGGACGAGGTGCGCCATGCGCTCCTGCTGGAGCAGGTGGAGACCGGCCCCGCCAGTGCGTACCTGCTGCCGGGCCCCGCGGTCCCGATCACGGCGGGCGCGGGCGACGGGACCGCGGCCTTCGACGGGGACCGAGTGTCCCTGGAGTGGAACTGGACGGCCGAGGAGGCCAAGCGTTCCGGCGGCACGCGGGTGTTCCGGGTGGCGGACCTGCGGTCGGTGGAGTGGTCCCCGTCGAAGGGGCTGGGGAGCGGCTGGCTGCGCTTCCTCCCGGCGGGCACCGCGGCACCGGCCTCGCCCAAGTACGACCCCTTCACGGTGGAGCTCTTCGGTTTCAAGAACGACCCGCTGATGGCCCTGGTCGCGGCGGCGGTGGCGGCCCGGCTGCCCCACCCGGCGGCGGCCGCGGCCGACCCGGCGGGCTCCGCCGCGCTGGGCGCCGGACCGGTCGCGCAGCCGGCGGTGCCGGCCTCGGCGGAGGAGACCGCGGCGGACCACGACACCCTGCTGCGGCGCTTGCGCGAACTCGGTGAGCTGCACCAGTCGGGGATCCTCACGGCCGACGAGTTCGCGGCGGCCAAGCAGGCCGTTTTGCGCCGTTTCTGACCGGATCCATCCATTCCGCTGGTCCAGACCAGAAGGATCCTGCCCGATTTCGGGCAGGATCTTTGCGTTCGGCGCCCCGACCCGCCAGTATCTACGCGTGCTCGATCGCCGTCCGTCACACGACGACCTCGTCGACCACCTGGTGCGCAGCACCTCGCTGCAGCGCGGCGAGGCCGCCCGGGTGGTCCTCGACGTGCTCGCGTACTTCGACGAGACGACCGAGGAGTTCGTCCGCCGCCGCCACCGGGAACTGCAGTCCGGCGGAGCGGTCAACGCGGAGATCTTCGAGCGGATCGCGGCCGAGCTGCCGCACCGCGCCGTGGCGCCTCCGGAGCTCTCGCTCCGGCAGCTGCGCCGCATCGTCTACGGCTGACGCACGACAGCGAACCACGGCTGAGACCCAGCCACCGAGCACACGTACCGAACTTCAGGAGGGGCAGAACCGTATGTGCGGAATCGTCGGTTACATCGGCAAGCGTGACGTGGCACCACTGCTGCTGGAGGGCCTGCAGCGCCTCGAGTACCGCGGATACGACTCCGCGGGCATCGTCGTCAACAGCCCCAAGGCCGCGGCCCTGAAGGTCGTCAAGGCCAAGGGCCGGGTCCGCGAGCTGGAATCCCGCGTCCCCAAGCGCTTCACCGGCACCACCGGCATCGCCCACACCCGCTGGGCCACGCACGGCGCCCCCAGCGACATCAACTCCCACCCCCACCTCGACGCCGAGAACAAGGTCGCCGTCGTCCACAACGGCATCGTCGACAACGCCTCCGAGCTGCGCGCCAAGCTCGAGGCCGACGGCGTCGTCTTCGTCTCGGAAACCGACACCGAGGTCATCGTCCACCTGATCGCCCGCTCCCTGGCCGACTCCCTCGAGGAGAAGGTCCGCGAGGCCGTCAAGGCGATCGAGGGCACCTACGGCATCGCCGTCATGCACGCCGACTTCGCCGACCGCATCGTCGTCGCCCGCAACGGCTCCCCCGTCGTCCTGGGCATCGGCGAGAAGGAGATGTTCGTCGCCTCCGACGTCGCCGCCCTGGTCGCCCACACCCGCCAGGTCGTCACCCTCGACGACGGCGAGATGGCCACCCTGAAGGCCGACGACTTCCGCACCTACACCACCAGCGGCGCCACCACCACCGCCACCCCCGAGACCGTGGAGTGGGAGGCCGCCTCCTACGACATGGGCGGCCACGACACCTACATGCACAAGGAGATCTCCGAGCAGCCCGACGCGGTCGACCGCGTCCTGCGCGGCCGGATCGACGACCGCTTCAACACCGTCCACCTCGGCGGCCTGAACCTGGACCCGCGCGAAGCGCGCGGCATCCGCCGCGTCAAGATCCTCGGCTGCGGCACCTCCTACCACGCCGGCCTCATCGGCGCCGGCCTCATCGAGGGCATGGCCCGCATCCCCGCGGACGCCGAGCCGGCCTCCGAGTTCCGCTACCGCAACCCCGTCGTGGACCCCGACACCCTCTACATCGCGGTCTCCCAGTCCGGTGAGACCTACGACGTCCTGGCGGCCGTGCAGGAACTCAAGCGCAAGGGCGCCCGCGTCCTCGGCGTGGTCAACGTGGTCGGCTCCGCGATCGCCCGCGAGGCCGACGGCGGCGTCTACGTCCACGCCGGCCCCGAGGTCTGCGTCGTCTCCACCAAGTGCTTCACCAACACGGTCGTGGCCTTCGCGCTGCTCGCCGTGCACCTGGGCCGCATCCGGGACCTGTCGGTCACCGACGGCAAGCGGATCATCGAGGGCCTGCGCAAACTGCCCGCCCAGATCCAGGAGATCCTCGACGGCGAAGAGGACATCAAGAAGCTCGCCGCCCAGTACGCCGACGCCAAGTCGATGATGTTCATCGGCCGGGTCCGCGGCTACCCGGTCGCCCTGGAGGCCTCCCTCAAGCTGAAGGAGATCTCCTACATCCACGCCGAGGCCTACCCGGCCTCCGAGCTCAAGCACGGCCCCCTCGCCCTGATCGAGCCCTCCCTGCCGACCGTCGCGATCGTCCCCGACGACGACCTGCTGGAGAAGAACCGCGCGGCGCTGGAGGAGATCAAGGCCCGCAGCGGCCGCATCCTGGCCGTCGCGCACCGCGAGCAGGAGAAGGCCGACCACACCATCGTGGTCCCGAAGAACGAGGACGAGCTCGACCCCATCCTGATGGGCATCCCGCTCCAGCTCCTCGCCTACCACACCGCCCTCGCCATGGGCCGCGACATCGACAAGCCGCGCAACCTCGCCAAGTCGGTCACGGTCGAATAGGCACCGGCCCTGCCCGTCCCGGGCATGCGAAGACCCCCGTGCGCACCGCGCACGGGGGTCTTCGCACAGGGTGCTCAGCCTGCGGCGACCGCGCCGCGGCCCGAGGCCTTGCCCATCGCCATGGGCCAGTGCGCCAGTGCCGCGGTGGCTCCGTACCAGGCCAGCAGCCCGGACACGGCGGCGGCCCAGCCGCCGGCCTTGGCGAGCCCGTCGCTGCCCGCGAACGAGGCTATGGCCAACAGGAGGAGGGACAGGGTCAGCAGGGCGTAGACGCCCTGGCCGAACAGACCGCTCGCCGCGGAGACCGTGAGGGTCAGCGCGAGCAGGGCGAAGAGGACCAGAAACGTTCCGGCGGCTTCCTCGGAGACCGATGCTCCCGCCCCCTTGGCCCACGTGAACCAGAAGACGCCGAGGCCCGCGAACGCGGTGCCGTTGAACCCGTTGCCGCCGCGGTACTCGAGGAGCCCGAGGAGGAACAGGGCCGCGCCGCCGACGTACATGGCGAGCGACACGGAGTCGGCGGCGGTCACTCCGTCGATGACACCGGTGTGGCCGATACCGAACGCGAGAAGGGTGAGACCCAGGGCAATGTTCCCCAGGGTCGAAGTCGAGGCCGTGCTTCCCGCAGAGACACCATTGTCCACGGCGGGCTCCCTTCGATCTGCAGTTGTTTGCTGCGTCCCAGCAGCATTTATCTACCCTTTACACGGGGGCACAACCACACAATCGCCTTAACCGGCGGTCACGGAATGACAACGACCGGTCGCTGTGCGCGCTTGGCCAGCCGCCCCGCGACCGACCCGAAGATCCGGCCCACGATCCCGTGGGTGGAGCCGACCACGATGGCGTCGGCCGAATACTCCCGGCCGACCTCCTCCAGCTCGTGGCAGATGTCCCCGCCGCGCTCGACCAGGATCCAGGGCACCTCGGCCAGGTAGTCCGCGCAGGCCAGTTCCAGCCCGAGCACCTCGGTGCGGTGGTCCGGCACGTCGACGAATACGGGAGGCTCGCAGCCGGCCCAGACGGTCGTGGGCAGCCGGTTGGCGACATGGACGATGATCAGACCGGAGCCGGAGCGGCGGGCCATGCCGATCGCATACGCGAGCGCGCGCTCACTGGACGTGGATCCGTCGAATCCCACAACGACTCCGTGCCGGAAGGCCGGATCGCAGGGCAGGCGCGTCTGTTCCACCGCGCGCAGATCGGCGGCCGACGCGGGGTCGGCGACCCGTTTGCGCTTGCGGTCCGCGGGTTCGGAGAATTCGTGACCGGCCATGGGTGTCTCGGCGAAGAGGTCCTTGGAGGAAGCAACAGGGGCGAAATCGGCGACGCTGGGTGACGGAGCTCTGTCCGGGAAGCATCTTCCCAAGCCCATACCCACCAGGGTACGGCGACACTCCTGTCCTGCACAGGGCTTGCCGCCCTTGGAGAGCGTCCCAGGGAGCATGCCGGAGCGAGCGCTCCTTGGCAATGCCCGCTGTCCCCTACAGCCAGTGACGATCGGACCCGGCGCCACCCGTGCGCACAGTGACCGAGCCCGGTCGAGCGGCGTTGGACACGAGTCCGACCGTTCAGGAAGAGCCCGCAGGGAGCACGCCGTGCCCGGCCATCCGGTACACCCCGTCCAGCCAGCTCAGCCGACGCAGTCCGTCCACCACTACGCCGAGACCGCACCGCTCCACTCCCCTTCCCACCCTTCCGCCCTTCACTCGTCCGTGCACCCCGGCGGGCGTCGTCACGACGACCCCGCGGGTGACGTCGTGCGCTGGGCCGCCTTCAGCTGTCTGCTCGTCCCCGTGGTCCTCGTCGTCTACGGGACGTCCTTCGGCGGGGCGGCGGTCGCCACCCTCGGCCTGGTCGCGGTGACGGCCGCGTGCCGGGCGCTGCTGCGCTACTCGGAGCGGGTGGAGCGGGCCACGGCCCGGGTGCCGGCGCAGGAGCGGCCGCCGGCCGGCCCCGGTCCGCGCGGCCGGCACTCGCGCGGCGGGTCCGGTGGACATCGCGTCTGCGGCGGTTCCGCCCCGCGCGCGGCGCCGCCCCCGCACGACTGACTCATTCGCACACCCACACCCGCACGTTTTCAGCCAACTTCCCGGCAGGGTGCCCCTCTTGCCGGAATGTCCCCCCAACCCCCCTACCACCAGCGACGACAGACGCCGGGGGGCGCTGCGACCCTACGGGTACTGGCCACGGGCGGACCGGACGCTTCTCATGCAGGTAGCGGAGCGGAACGCTTCCTGATCGAATGCTTTTCGCCAAGTTGAGAAGTCGACATAGCGCTGCGTGCTGAACTTGTCACGCCGACACCACGGGACGCAGTAGATTCGATCATGTATTTACGGCGGGGGATCCACGTGCAAGGCCGAGGGGAAACGTGCAGGTGCGACCAGACCAAGGAGTCGCGACACCCAAGGGGGGCTTAGCGCCATGAGCCAGGATTCCACCGCCGTCGTCGCGGACGCCGGCCGGAAGCTCGCGGGGCGTCGCCGCAGGGAGATCGTCGCGGTGCTGCTGTTCAGCGGCGGACCGATCTTCGAGAGCTCCATTCCACTTTCCGTGTTCGGCATCGACCGGCAGGACGCGGGAGTTCCACGCTATCGACTGCTCGTGTGCGCCGGTGAGGACGGTCCGCTCAGGACCACCGGCGGACTCGAACTGACCGCGCCATACGGGTTGGAGGCGATCGCCCGGGCAGGCACGGTCGTCGTGCCCGCATGGCGTTCCATCACTTCACCGCCGCCTCCCGAGGCGCTCGACGCACTGCGTCTGGCGCACGAGGAGGGGGCCCGGATCGTCGGACTGTGCACGGGAGCCTTCGTGCTCGCCGCCGCCGGTCTGCTCGACGGCCGGCCCGCGACGACGCACTGGATGTACGCGCCGACGCTGGCCAAGCGGTACCCGTCCGTCCACGTCGATCCGCGCGAGCTGTTCGTCGACGACGGGGACGTGCTCACGTCCGCGGGCACGGCGGCCGGAATCGACCTGTGCCTGCACATCGTGCGCACGGACCACGGCAGCGAGGCGGCCGGGGCCCTGGCCCGCAGGCTCGTCGTGCCGCCGCGCCGTACGGGCGGACAGGAGCGCTATCTCGACCGGTCGCTGCCGGAGGAGATCGGCGCCGACCCGCTGGCCGAGGTCGTCGCCTGGGCGCTGGAACACCTCCACGAGCAGTTCGACGTGGAGACCCTGGCGGCCCGCGCCTACATGAGCAGGCGCACCTTCGACCGCCGGTTCCGCTCCCTGACGGGCAGCGCGCCGCTCCAGTGGCTGATCACCCAGCGGGTGCTCCAGGCACAGCGGCTGCTGGAGACCTCCGACTACTCGGTCGACGAGGTCGCCGGGCGCTGCGGGTTCCGTTCGCCGGTCGCCCTGCGCGGGCACTTCCGGCGGCAGCTGGGGTCCTCCCCGGCCGCCTACCGCTCCGCCTACCGGGCGCGGCGGCCGCAGGCCGACGTGGCCCAGGTGTCCCAGCTCTCGGAGAGCCCGGTCCCGCACCAGCGCACTCCGCAGCCCCAGCGGGCGGCCGCGGCCCTGGCCGCGGCGGGCCCGACGGTGACGGAGCTGTACTCCCCGGGCCGGGTCCTGCGGGAACACGCGTAACCCTCACCACGGGTACGACAAGCGAAGGTCCTCCATCGGTCACCACCGATGGGGGGCCTTCCGCATGTGCGGCCCGGACCCGCCGGGACCGCGACCGCATAAGGTGGGACACATGAACGATCGCATGGTGTGGATCGACTGCGAGATGACCGGGCTCTCGTTGACGGACGACGCACTTATCGAGGTGGCCGCACTGGTCACCGACTCGGAGCTCAACGTGCTCGGCGAAGGCGTGGACATCGTGATCCGCCCGCCGGACGCGGCCCTGGAGACCATGCCCGACGTGGTGCGCGAGATGCACACCGCCTCCGGACTGCTCGACGAGCTGGCCGGCGGGACCACCCTGGCGGACGCCGAGGCACAGGTCCTGGCGTACGTACGGGAGCACGTGAAGGAGCCCCGCAAGGCGCCGCTGTGCGGGAACTCGGTCGGCACCGACCGCGGGTTCCTGCTGCGTGACATGGCCGCGCTGGAGAGCTACATGCACTACCGGATCGTGGACGTGTCCTCGGTCAAGGAGCTGGCGCGCCGCTGGTACCCGCGGGCGTACTTCAACAGCCCCCCGAAGAACGGCAACCACCGGGCGCTCGCGGACATCAAGGAGTCCATCGCCGAGCTGCGCTACTACCGGGAGGCGGTCTTCGTCCCGCAGCCCGGCCCCGACTCGGACACGGCTCGGAGCATCGCCGCCAAGTACGTCCTGCCCGCCGAATAGCCGACCCGGAGCCAAGGGCACATCAACGGGGGAGCGAGCACCCTCCCGGACCCTGTACCCTTTTCTTCGGCCGGTCGGTTCTCCGACCGGACATGGTGGGTGTAGCTCAGTTGGTAGAGCACCTGGTTGTGGTCCAGGTGGCCGCGGGTTCAAGTCCCGTCACTCACCCTGCGAAGCAGAGGGGTCCCGTCCGCGAAGAGCGGACCGGGGCCCCTCTTCTCGTTCCCGCGCCGTACGGGTACGGGTACGGGGCTCAGGCGGGGGCCCCGAAGGCGTCGGCGTGGTCCTCGGCCCACTGGCCGAAGGTGCGGGCCGGGTGGCCGGTGAGGCGCTCGACGGCGTCGGTGATCTCGACCGGCAGGCCGTCGGTGGAAGCCCAGTACTCGAGGAGCGCATCGGCATACGGCCCGGGTATGCAGCCGTCGACCCCGGCCTTCCACTGCTCGGCGGAGACGGCCTCGAACGGTAGGGGCCGGCCGAGGACTTCGCCGAGTATCCCGAGCTGCGCCGCGAACGTCAGCGACTGCGGTCCGGTCAGGGTGTGGGCGCGGCCGCCGAGAGCCGGGTCGGCGAGGACCGCGAAGGCGGCCTCGGCGAGGTCGGCCTCGTGAACGGGGTCGCAGAAGGAGCCGGGATAGGGCAGGTGAACCGGGCGGCCGGACTTCAGCGGCCAGGCCCAGCCGAGGGCATTGCTCGCGAAGGAGCCCGGCCGCAGCAGCGTGGTCCGCAGGGGAGAGGCGGACAGGGCCTGCTCGACGACGAGATGGGACGCGGACAGCGGGCTGTCGGCGGCGCCGTGGCTCAGCACCGCGGAGGAGGACAGGAGCACGACGTGCTCGACCCCGGCGGTGACCGCCTCCTTCACAAAGGCCTCGACACCGGACGCCTCCGCGTAGAGGAAGACGGAACGGACTCCGGCCAGGGCGTCGGGGAAGGTCGCCGGGTCGGTGAGGTCGCAGCGGACGGCATCGGGACGGTCCGGTTCCCGGGATCCGAGCCGGTGCGGGAGACCGTGGGAGGCGAGCAGGGCGGAGAGCCCTCGGGCGACGGCGCCGCGGCTACCGGTGACGAGGATCGACATGGCTGGCTCCTTTTCATAGGATAGGTACGTGATGCAGATTCTGCGCCACACATTCTCTGCGTCACACAGATAAATTTGGAGCATGGAGAAGCCGATGTCAACCGATTCCCCTCGTACGGGTGATGAGTGGAGCCGCGCCGAGCTGCTCGCGCGCATCGTCACCGAGAGCCAGCGCCACTACGCCGACTACTCCCTCTTCAACCAGGCCATGGCCGACCACGTCGGACTGCACCCCACCGACATGCAGTGCGTCGCCCTCCTGGACATGGAGCCCGCCCCGGTCAGCACCGGCGACATCGCCCGCCTCACCGGCCTGACCTCCGGCTCCGCGACCCGCCTCGTCGACCGGCTGGTCAAGGCGGGCATCGTCGAGCGGCGCGCCGATCCGAACGACCGCCGCCGCTCCCTGGTCTCCCTCTCCCCCGAGGCCCGCGAGCGCATCGGCAAGGCCTGGGACACCCCCGGCCGGGCCTTCGGCGCCGTACTGGAGGGCTACTCCGACGCCGAACTCGCCGTCATCGCCGACTACCTGCACCGCGCCGCCGAGGTCGGCCGGGCCCAGGCCAAGAGGCTGGCCTCGGGCGACGCCGGCTGAGGCGCACACCCGAGGCCGGTGAGGCGCGCACCCCCGGGCCCGCGTCCGGACAGGGGCTTCCGGGGCGGCCGCCCCGCCGGTACGGTCACGACCAACGGGCAACGGCGCGCGCCGGAGAAACGGGAGGGTCGGCGTGCGGATGGAGGTTGTCCGTGACCCGATCCACCCGCCCCGCCCGGCCCATGCCGATGCCCGAGCCGCCGGGCGGCGGCCTCCGCGGAGTGCTCGCACTCGGCGGTACCGCCCTCCCCCTCTACGCGTTCCTCGCCCGCCTGCCCGCCGCGCTGTGCCCCATCGGAACGCTCCTGCTCATCAACGAACGCGACGGCATCGGCGACGCGGGCACCGTCGCGGCCGCCCTCTGGCTGGGCCAGGCCCTCGGCGGCCCCGTCATCGGCCGGCTCGCCGACCGGCGCGGCCACCGCCCCGTCCTGCTGCTCGCCTGCGCGGCCAACGCGGCCGCGCTCCTCGCCCTCGTCACGGCCGTCCTCGGCGGGCTGCCGCTGGCCGTGCGCATGGCGCTCGCCGTCGCCGCCGGGCTCACCGTCCCGCAGATCGGACCGCTGGCCCGGGCCCGCTGGGCGCGGCTGGCCGGCGCGGACAAGAAGCTGCTGGGCTCCGCCCTGTCCTTCGACACCACCCTGGACGAGGTCGGCTTCATGGTCGGGCCCGCGCTGGCCGGGATCCTGGCCGTGACCGTGCACCCCGCCTCGGCGCTGCTCCTCGCCGCCGCGCTGATCCTCGTCTTCGGAACCCTGTTCGCGGTGCATCCGACCGTGCCGGGGCCGACGCTCGCGGCCCCCGGCGCGCGGGCCGGCGTACGGCTGTGGTCGCCCGGTCTGGTGGTGCTGTTCGCGATGGCGGTGCTCCAGGGAGCGGCCTGGAGCGGGGCCAACACCGGGGTCAACGCACTCGCCGAGTCGCTGGGCGCGCCGGGCACGGCCGGGCTGGTGTGGGCCGCCATGGCCGTGACCAGCTCGATCGCCGGCTTCGTGACGGTGGCCCGGCCGGGTTCGGCGGATCTGACCGTGCGGCTGCGGTGGACGATCGCCGTCCAGGCCGTCCTCACGCTGCCGCTGCTCGCGGTGTCGGGGCCGGCCGGCGCCGCCCTCGCGCTCGCGGGCATCGGGCTGGCCGTGGCCCCGCACCTGATCGCCCTGTTCGGGCTGGTGGAACGGACCGGTCCGGCGGAGCGGATGGGCGAGGCGATGACCGTGGTCGGCAGCGGCCTGATCCTCGGCCAGGCGGTGGCGGCGGCCGCCGCGGGGCCGCTGGCGGCTGCGTACGGCCACCGGGCGGCCTTCGCCGTGGCGTGCGCGGCCGCCGTCGCCTCGGCCGTCCTGGCGCTCTCGGCGGTCCCGGCGGCTACGCGGACTGCAACGCCGCCAGCGCCTTCGCCAGTTCCTCGGGCCGCATCACCGGACCGACCTCGATCTCGGCGTTGAACTCGTGGAAGAGGTCCCACGTCAGCGACGGCATCATCGCGCTGTCCTGCAGGTCGAAGACGATCCAGCAGGACCGCACGCCCTCGTGCAGGCCGAAGTAGGCCGCCTCCGGCTTGACCGTGTCCATCAGCTTCTTCATCGCCCGGGGCAGGGCCCCGGTCGCGATGGCCTCGTTGGTGGCAGCCGTGTCGAAGTGGGCGCGGAGCATGACTCTCATGCTGCCTCCTTCCCTCACGCCCACCCTGTTCGGCCCGGACACAGGCGGCAACATCTCCGCCACCGTCCGGGTCGGAGACCGGCTAGCCCAGGATCCCCACGTCGTAGAAGAACTGGTACCGGGCGGGGTCGTCCGGCAGGAACCAGTGGAAGCCCTCCTCGAGGAAGACGGCCACGAGGTTGACGGCGAGGACCAGACCCAGGAACCCCAGCGCGAACGTGCCGACCGTCCGCAGCGGCCCCGGCACGTTCGCCGGAACGGACCGGTCCGCCGTCGAGTGGGCGAAGGCCAGGGCGATGCCGATGGCCACCACCGAGGCCTGGAAGAGGATCCAGGCCCATACGTACAGGTGCAGGCCGAGCACCTCGCTCCCGTACCCCTTGTCCCCCGGCAGGATGTGCAGCATCGTCTGCCGCCAGGACGCGAAGGAACCGGCGGTCACCGCCACCAGGGACAGGCCCCAGCCCATCATGTAGTCCCGGCCGGTCACCGTGCCGTACGCGAGCGCAGTCCGCACGATGTAGGCCGCGCCCATCGCCGCCAGCAGCATGAACATCCGCTGCACGATGCAGAGCGGGCACGGGTACTCCCAGAGCCCGAACTGGTAGAAGAGGCCACCGCAGACCACACCCGTCCAGCCGATGGCGAAGACGCAGGCGAACCAGTACTGGACCCGCCCCAGCAGCCCGCCCGTCGGCACGTCCTCCGTGAGGAGGCCGTGCGTCGTGACGGCCATCAGTAACTCAGGTTCAGGGCGAGGCTGCTGGTGATGTGGTGCGCCATCAGCAGGATCACGGCGATCAGCATCACCCACCACGCTCCGAGCACGACCATCCGGGACGACTCCCGGTACATGGCGATCAGCGCGGCGAGGAGGCCGCCGAAGATGAGGGTGTCCATGCCGCGGACCGTACCGATCCACGGACAGGGCGCCCGCGAGGCGCGCCCCCGGCCCTGCCCCGTTACGTCAGTTGCTGCGCCGCTTGCGCCGGCCGCGCCGCGCCCGCACCCCGCCCGAGCCGCCGCGCGTCCGGCCGTCCAGGCCGATCCAGACCCGTACCTCGGTGCCGCCGAGCACCGAGCGCCCCAGCCGGACGTCGCCGCCCGTCGACTCCGCGACCCGGCGCACGATGTCCAGGCCGAGGCCGGTCGAGCCGTCGCGTCCGCCGTCGTTGCCGCGGCGCAGGGCGGCGTCCGGGTCGGCGATGCCGGGGCCCGCGTCCGAGACGAGCACGATCACCGCGTCCGAGGCGTCGTGGACGTCCACCGCGAAGGGGGTGCCCTCGGGGGTGTGCCGGAAGACGTTGCCGAGCATGGCGTCGAGGGCCGCGGCGAGTTCGGGCCGCGCCACCGGGATCCGTACCGTACGGTCCACTCCCGCGAGCCGCACCTCGCGGCCCTCGTCCTCCGCGAGCGCCGACCAGAAGGCCATCCGGTCGCGGATCACCTCGGAGGCGTCGCATCCGGCGCCCGCACCGCCCCCCGCGGCGGCCGGCGCGCGCTGCTCGCGGGCCGTACGGATGATCGTGTCGACCTCGCGTTCCAGCTGCTCCACGGCCTCGCGGGTCTGTTCGGCGGCCGGGCCGTCGCCGAGCGAGGCCGCGTTGAGCCGCAGCACCGTCAGCGGCGTCCGCAGCCGGTGCGACAGATCGGCGGCCAGCTCCCGCTCGTTGGCGAGGAGTTCCACCACCTGGTCCGCCATCGCGTTGAACGCGGCGGCCGCCGAGCGGAGTTCCTTCGGGCCGTCCTCCGGGACGCGCGCCCCGAGCCGGCCCTCGCCCAGCTGGTGCGCCGCGTCCGCGAGCCGCTCGGCCGGCCGCACCAGCCGGGCGCCGAGCCGGTCGGCGACCCCGACCGAGCCCACGATCAGTGCCAGCCCGACGCCCGCGAGGATCAGCCAGGCGGTGGTGACGCCGTTGCTGACCTCGCTCTCGGGCACGAAGACCTCCACGACGGCGATGTCACCGGACCCGAGCGCGGTCGGCTGGAGCAGCGCCGAACCCCCGCCGGGCACCGAGGCCGTCGTGGCCCGGCCGATCCGCCGGGTCTCCGCGACGGCGTGCGCGCCCGCCCGGCCCTCGCCGATGTCCACCGGCGGGCTGTCGCCGATCGCGGGGACGTGGACGGCCATCCGCCGGGCCGCGCCCATCTGCGTGGACTCGACCGCCCTGCGCAGCTGCACCGGGTCGGTGGTGATGGACAGCGTCGGCCCGATCGTGGCGGCCTGCCGCTCGGCGTTGGAGAAGGCCCGGTCGCTGGCCATCTCCTGCACCACCAGCCCCAGCGGCACGGCGAAGGCCACGACCACCATGGCGGTCACCGCGAGGCACACCTTGACCAGCGCCCACCTCATCGCGGCGTCACCGGGGCGGCTCCAGCTTGACCCCGACCCCCCGCAGCGTGTGCAGGTAGCGCGGCCGGGCGGCGGTTTCGCCCAGCTTGCGGCGCAGCCAGGAGAGGTGGACGTCGATGGTCTGGTCGTCCCCGTACGACTGCTGCCAGACCTCGGCGAGCAGCTCGCGCCGGGCCACGACCACCCCGGGCCGCCCGGCGAGGAAGGCCAGCAGGTCGAACTCCCGGCGGGTGAGGTCCAGTACCGTCCCGTCGAGCTCGGCCTGGCGGCGCAGCGGGTCGATGGCCAGCCCGCCGACGCGCAGCACGCGCGAGGGCGGCTCGGCCCCGGCGGCGGCGCGGGCCCGGCGCAGGACGGCGGCCATCCGGGCCGAGAGGTGCTCCACGGAGAAAGGTTTGGTCAGGTAGTCGTCGGCGCCGTCGTTGAGCAGCCGGACGATCTCCGCCTCGTCGTCGCGCGCGGTCGCGATGATCACGGGCACGTCGGTGATGCCGCGCAGCATCTTGAGGGCTTCCGACCCGTCGAGGTCGGGCAGCCCGAGGTCGAGGATGACGACGTCGAACCGGTGGTGGGCGACCTCGCGCAGTGCCTCCAGGGCCGTGCCGACGCTCCGCACGGTGTGCGAGGCCTCGGTCAGGTGCCGGATGAGGGCGGAACGTACGAACTGGTCGTCCTCGACCACGAGCACACTTGCCATGGCCCGCACCGTAGTCCATCCGGGCGCCCCGGGGAGGGGCCGGGCCGCCTCTGTGACGGGTGGTGCAGTATGTCCCCTGATGCAGCGAGGTCTTGTACATGCCATGGCTTGGACGCTGGCGACCGGGGCGGCGGTGACGCTGTCGTGGTGGGGCGTGCACACCGTCATGTCCGGCACCGCCTACGACCGCCCGCTCGCGGTTCCGCTGGCCACCCGGCCGCTGTCGTCCTCGACGCGGCACTCGCCGTCCCCCCAGCCGGAGGGCTCCCCGTCCGCCTCCCCGAGCCCGCAGCCATCGGCGTCGGCCTCCACGTCGGGCGCCTCTCCGTCCGCCGGGGCCTCCTCCGCCTCCGCCAAGCCCTCGCCGAAGGCGTCCCCGCGCGGGGGCACGGTGAAGGCCTACCCGGTCTCGGGCGGCCGGGTGGTCTTCGACCTGGGCGCTTCCTCGGCCGAGCTGGTCTCCGCGACCCCGGCCGCCGGCTGGCGGATGCAGGTGTGGAAGCAGGACTACTGGATCCGGGTCACCTTCACGCGGGACGGCCGTGAGGTGTCCGTCTTCTGCACCTGGCACGACCACCCGCCGGTCGTCGAGATCGTCGATCCCTGACCGATCGCCCCGGGTACGGACCGCCCGCCGTACGGACCGCCCTCTAGCGGGCCGCCGCCGGAACGGTGCCCACCAGCACGAACTCGTTGTACGGGAAGACCTTGCCCATCGGGCGGGGGAAGGGGAAGGAGTAGGTGCGCCGCACCCCGACCCCGGCCCGGGCCGCCGCTGCGCGCAGCTCGTCGAAGCCGACCCAGCGGATGTGGGTGGCGTCGGAGCGGAATCCGACCTCCTGCGGGGTGATGAGGACGAGCGAGCCGCCCGGCTTCACGAGCGGAAGGTACTGCTCCAGCAGCGCGGCCCCGGTCTCCTCGTCGACGTGCTCCAGCACGTGCGAGGCCAGCAGGCTGTCGAAGGAGCCGGGACCGCAGTCCGCGGCCGCTGCCAGCTGGTCGGGGGTGTAGGCGGTCAGCCCGCGCTCGCGGCAGGTCTGCACGGAGTGCGGGTTGTGGTCGACCCCGACGCTCTCGGGGCCGCAGTTGAGCAGGTTCCGTCCCAGGCCACAGCCGATGTCGAGGACCCGGCCGAGCCGCAGTCTCCGCAGGTTCCAGCGGTACGGCGCCTGCGTGGGCAGAAGGCGCTTGAGCCCGGACTGTTCCAGGCGGGCGAGCCTGCGGGTGTAGTCGGGGGTCGCGGTGCTGGGTGCGGGGGTACCCGGGGTTCCAGCGTGGGAATCAGACATCGTTGGCCGTCTCCGTAGCGCGTCGTAGGAGGGGCGGGCCTCCTAGGGATCAACACACTACGCATCAGGACCGATTGTCGGGAGACCTCTTTTTATTGTCGGCCGTCGGCTAGCGGAATACGGAGGGCGGCGGCTGCGGCGAAGCGACCGCCGAGGAGTCCGCGACCGGCGCGGCGCCGCCGGCGAAGTCCGCCAGGGCGCGGCCGTGCTCCACCCGGCCCGGATGCGGATCGCTCGCGACCCGGCGGGTGAACTCCGCAACCGGAAGTTCGCGGTCCGAGGCCACCAGGACCGCGTTGCCGAAGCGTTTCCCCCGCCACACCACGGGATCGGCCGCCAGCGCCAGCTCCGCGAACCGGGACGCCGCCGTCGCGATCTGGCCGCGCAGGTGGGCCAGGGGCGGACCGTCCGCGAGGTTCGCCACGTACCACCCGGTGGGCGCGAGGGCGCGGCGTACGTCGTCCAGGAACTCGGTGCTCGTCAGGTGCGCCGGGGTGCGCGCACCGCTGAACACGTCCGCGATCACCAGGTCCGCCCAGCCGTCCGGCACCTTGGCCAGGCCCGCCCGGGCGTCCACCGCCCGGACCCGGATCCGCGCCTGCGGGTCCAGCGGCAGGTGTTCCCGTACGAAGGCCACGAGCGCGGCGTCGATCTCCACGATCTGCTGGGTGGAGCGGGGGCGGGAGGCGGCGGTGTAGCGGGCGAGGGTGAAGGCGCCGCCGCCCAGGTGCACCACGTTCAGCGGCTGCCGGGCGGGGGCGGCGAGGTCGATCAGGTGGCCGATCCGGCGCTGGTACGCGAAGTCCAGGTGCCCGGGGTCGGCCAGGTCCACGTGCGACTGCGGGGCTCCGTCGATCAGCAGGGTCCAGGCCTCCGCGCGCTCGCGGTCGGGCGCCAGCTCCGCCCGGCCGCCGGCCACCTGCCCGACGACCGGCTCGGCGGCGCCGCGTCCGCGCTGCTGCTCGCCCTTGTTCCGGCCCTTGCCTCTGTCTTTGCCTGCCACCACCCCATTGTGGCCGGTCAGCGGCGATGTCAGCGGCAGTTGTCGGCGGCCTCGATCAGCCGGGCCGCCTCCCCCAGCGCCTCGCGCAGCACCGCGGGGTCGGTGACCGGCCCGACCGCCTCCGGCGGGAGCAGCCAGCCGGTGGCTCCGGTGGCGGGCGGGACCGCGTCTCCGAAGCGCATCCCGCGCCCGTTGGTCTGCGTACACGCGCTGCCCGGCATGTCCCAGGCGTCGGCGGTGCCGGGCGGGACGAGGAAGCCGAGGGTGTCGCCCGATCCGTCGTGCAGGACGGGCCCCACCGCCCCGGCCCGGCTGGCGCGGCGGATGATGTCGACCGCCTCCAGGCCCTGGCGGGTGGGCACGGTCACCAGGTCCGGGGCGTCGGTCGCGGTGTTCGTTCCAGTGCTCTCCATGCCGGCCTCCACCAAGGGAACCCCTCCTCGATCCGCGTACGAGCCGGGAGCGGTCAGTCGCCTCCCACTCCGCATGGGTTCAACGCCCCGGAACGTCAACGGGTGCGGCGGCAAGACGCTGCAAAGGATGGCAGTTCATGGCAGATCGCGGGTGAGATATCCGTTTTGTAAACAAACATCGCGTGAAGGGACCCTCGCTGGCGGTACGTTCATGCGCGCCGGACCACACCTCCCCACACCTTCCCGTACCGGCGCTGCGTTCCTTGCCAGAGAGGCCACGTCCATGGCGGCGTCCCCCCACTCACCCAACTCCACGTTCCGGCGGCTGCGCGGGCAGCAATCCCCGGCCGAGTTCGCGGCGCTGGTCCGCCGGGCCGCGAAGGAGATCGGCGAAACGGTTTCCTGCGACGCCCGCTACGTCGGCCGCGTCGAGTCCGGCGAGATCCGCTGCCCCAACTACGCGTACGAGCGGGTCTTCCTGCACATGTTCCCCGGCCGCACCCTGGCCGACCTGGGCTTCTCACCGCGCGAGGCCGTCCGCGGCCGCTCAGCGCTGCGCGACCCCTCCGCTCCCGCCCCGTCCCCGGGCCCGTCCCCTTCCCGTTCCAAGGAGAGCGACGTGCTGCGTCGCGCGTTCATGGCGGGCGGCTCCGCGACCGTGGCGGCCGCGACGCTCAGCCTCACCCTGCTCGGCGACACCCGCCGGCTCCCCTCCCGCGCCGGAGAGTCCGAGGCCGCGGCCGTCGAGGACGCCGTACGCCAGATCCGGCTGCTCGACGACCGGCACGGGGCCGACGCGCTGTACCGCAAGGCCGCCGGGCCGCTGCGCGCCGCGTACGCTCTGCTCGACGCGGGAGCCACCCGGCAGTCCACCGAGGACCGGCTGCACGCGGGCGCCGGCGAACTGGCCGTCTCGGTCGGCTGGCTCGCCCACGACTCCGGCCGCTTCGACGACGCCCGCTCGCACTACGCCGAGGCCCTGGCGACGGCCCGGGTGTCGGGGGACGCGGGCCTGGAGGCGCACGCGTTCAGCAACATGGCCTTCCTGGCCCGTGACTGCGGCCGCTCCCGCGAGGCGGTACGGGCGGCGCAGGCGGGCCGCCGGGCCGCCCGCTCCCTGGGTTCCCCGCGGCTGCTGTCGCTGCTGGCGCTGCGGGAGGCGGGCGGCTGGGCGGGCCTGGCCGACCGCAGGGCCTGCGAGGACGCGCTGGCCCGGGCCCACACGGAGTTCTCCCGGGGCGGTGCGGGCGCGGATCCGGAGTGGATGTCCTTCTTCGGGGAGGCCGAGCTGGAGTTCCTGGAGGCCAGGTGCTGGGCGACGCTCGGCGAGCACGCCCGCGCCGCCCGGCACGCCCGGCGCGCCGCCGACCTGCAGGATCCGCACTTCGCCCGGAACGTGGCCCTCTACACCGCCGAGCTGGCCGGCGACCTGGCCCACGCGGGAGCTCCCGACGAGGCCGCCTGGGCGGGCGGCCGGGTGCTGGACCTGCTGGCCGAGGTCCAGTCCACGCGGGTGCGGTCCCTGCTCTCCGATACGGCCCGCACCCTGGTCCCGCACCAGCGCTCCCCGCGCGTGGGCGCCTTCCTCACCCGGCACGCCGCCGTCTGACGCGGTCCGGCTCAGACGCCGAGGTACTCGTAGACCCCGCCCTCGGGATGGCGGACCACCGCGCGGCGCCCGTTGGGCGTGGGCGCGGGAGCCGCGACCACCTCGCCCCCGGAGGCCGCGCAGTGCGCGACCGCCGCGTCCAGGTCGGCCACGGCCAGCGTGGCCGCCACCCCGGCGAACCGCTCCGCGAGCGCGTCGGGCCCGCTGAACAGCAGGAACGGCCCGACGCTCGCCAGGTCCAGGCCGGCGAACCGGAACCGGGTCGCCGGCTGGCCGGTCAGCCGTACGTAGAAGTCCAGAGCCGGACCGAGATCGTCCACGCGCCGCCGCAGCACCACGGAAGTAATCGTCATGGGCCCATCCTCTCAGCCGCGCGACGGCCCAACTCCCTTGCTGCAGCAGCCTTTTCGGCCGAGATGGACTCAGGCGTCCAGGTGCCCGGTGTCGTTCCAGCGCTCCAGCGCGGGGGCCCCGTACGCCCAGCCCAGGACCGACAGCGAGGTGGGTTCCAGGCGGATCCGGGCGCCGAAGGAGGCCTCGAAGCCGAGCCAGCGGGCCGCCAGGGTGCGCAGGATGTGCCCGTGGGCGAAGACCAGGACGTCGCGCTCGGCCGAGCGGGCCCAGGCGACCACCTCGTCCGCGCGCGCCGCGACGTCGGCGACGGACTCGCCGCCCGGTACGCCGTCGCGCCAGATCAGCCAGCCGGGGCGGACCGCCTGGATCTCGGCCGGGGTCATGCCCTCGTAGTCCCCGTAGTCCCATTCCATCAGCGCGTCCCACGGCTCCGCCCGGACGCCGAAGCCCGCGAGTTCGCAGCTCTCGCTCGCGCGGGCCAGCGGGCTGGTGCGGACCTCCAGGCCGGGCAGGCCCTTCCACGGGTCCCGGGCCAGCCGCTCGCCGAGCAGCTTGGCACCCCGCTTGCCCTCCTCCAGCAGGGGCACGTCCGTGCGTCCGGTGTGCTTGCCGAGCTGGGACCACGCCGTCTGGCCGTGGCGGGCCAGCAGGATGCGGGGGGCCATGTGAGTTCTCCCGGTGGGTGAGCTTTTGTGCGCTTTTACTGCGATTCTGTCGTCCGTACATCATCCAACACGGGAACGGGCGGGCTCACCCACGGCCCCCCGCGGCCCCTTTCCGCCGTAAGTGCACGATTGTCAGTGGCGGATGGGACACTTCCGCGGGTGAGCTCCTACCCGCCCCGCAGCGCTCCGCAGACGACCCTGCGGCAGCGGCTCGCCGGCCTGCGCGGCCCGGCCGTTCCGCCCCGCCCGCTCGACGCCCGGGCCCTGGCGGCGCTCGCCGCCAACCCGGGCTGCGGCAGACGCGCCCTGCTCGACGGGGCCGGCGTGGACAAGACCGCCCTCGCCTCGGCCCTCGGCTCCCCCGCGCCCTTCGGGCAGTCGCAGTTCGCCATCGTGCGCGGGAACTCCTTCGAGGCCAAGGTCAAGGGCGACGGCGGGGCCGAGCTGCTGCGGCTGGTGCACGGGCACCTCGGCGCCGGCGCCGAGCCCCCGGGTGCGGACACCCGCGTCCCCGACCTGACCGCGGCCGGACCCGAGGGCCGCGCCGCCCGGACCGCGCTGGCCCTGCGCGAGGCCACCGCCGCCGGGCGGGACACCGGGGCGTGGACGCTGCTCGACCACCCGATGCTGGCCCTGGAGGTCGCGGGCACACCCGCCTACCTGGAGCCGGACGCCGTCGTCGTGCATCCCGACGGCCGCTGGACCGTCGTGGAGATCAAGTCGTTCCCGATGATCGACGGGGCCGCCGACGCCGCGAAGGTCGGCGCCGCCGCCCGCCAGGCCGCCGTCTACGTGCTGGCCCTGGAGAAGACGGCCGGGAAGCTGGCCGGCGCCGAGGTCGGGCACACCGTGCTGCTGGTGTGCCCCAAGGACTTCTCCAACCTGCCCGCCGCCGCGCCCGTCGACGTCCGCCGCGAGCGCTCCGTGACCCGGCGCCAGCTGGAGCGGCTGACCCGGGTCGAGGAGCTGGCCGCCGCGCTGCCCGAGGGGCTCAGCTTCGACCCGGCGCGCACCGCCGGTGAACTGGCCGCGGCCGTGGCCGCGGTGGACGCCTCCTACGCGCCCGAGTGCCTGGCCGCCTGCGAGCTGGCCTTCCACTGCCGGGAACGGGCCCGCGCCGCCGACGAGGTGACCGCGCTGGGCCGTTCCGTACGGGGCGAGCTGGGCGCGCTGACCACCGTCGAGCAGGCCCTGGCGGCGGCCGCCGGCGCCGGCTGCGCCGAGGATCCGACCGCGGCCGCGCTGCACCGGGCGGCCCGGCTTCGCGCCGAGGTACTGGAGGGGTCCGGATGAGCCTGCTGACCACCCTGGCCCGGCTGGAGGCGGTGCGGGCCGGCCGGGCCCAGCCGCTCGCGACCGTACGGCACCGGCATCTGAGCGAGCGCCCGCTGGTCCTCGTACCGCTGACGACCGCCGGTGAGGCCGGGGCTCCGCTCGGCGCGCTGGTCGGCACGGACCGCGCGGAGCCGCGGCTGCTGGTCGTACCGCAGCCGCGCGACCGGGATCTGCGGTGGGCCTTCCTGGCGGAGCTCGCGGGCGAGGTGCTGCCGTACGTGGACGCGTACGGCGACGCGGTCGAGCTCGTGGAGCGCACCGAGACCGACCCGGAGACGGGCCGGAAGTCCAAGGTCGAGGCCGAGCTGTGCCTGGACGCGCCGCAGCTGATCGTGCCGAGCCGGGCGGGCATCGAGTACGTGCGCCTGCTGGGCCGGTCGATGCGGTTCCGGCGGACGGCCGAGGAGGATCCGGACCATCCGCATCCGGCGCCTGCGAAGGTGCCGCTGCTGGGCCGCTGGTTCACCCACCTCGGCGAGCGGGCGCGGGTGCCCGGCTCCTCGATGCTCCTGTCCGCGACGGAACTGCTCGGACGGCACTGGGCGAGCGGCCAGAGCAATCTGGAGGACCAGCACCTGGGCGCGCTGCTGGCCTGGATGGATCCGCCGCCGGGCGAATCCGGCGCCGAGGCGGCGCTGCGGGCCGAGCTGGGCCGGGACCGGGAGGGCCGCCTGCTCGTCCCGCCCGCCGGTCCGGCCACCGACCCGGCCTTCGACAACAAGCTCCTGGCCCCGGCGATGGCCCGCTACGACGCGGCGCGCACCTCCGGCGCCCCGGACGCGGCGCAGCGCGCGGAGCTGGCCGAGCAGGCGGTGCGCGCGCTGGTCGTGGACCAGATGCGGCCCACGTGGGAGGCGGTGTGGCGGTCCCTGGACCTGCTGCGCGCGCTGCCCGCCGGCCTGCGGGCCGAGGAGCGCTGGACGCGCGACCGCTGGTCGTACACCGGCCACCGGGACCGGGTACGGGCGGGCGAGCCGCCGCAGCCGCGCCGCGACGACGCGGTGACGGCGGCGCAGAAGCTGGCCACGCGGGAGACCGAGCAGGTGCGCCTCGACGCCCAGGAGGCGCTGGACGACCCCCTGGCGATGGCGGGCCGGCGGCTCGCGGGCGAGGCCTTCGCCGGTGAGGTCACCGAGGTGGTGATGGAGTGGACGGAGTCGAAGCGGCCGAGCCCGCGCCCGCTGGTGACCGTGGCCACCGAGGACCGGCCGCAGCTCGCGGACGGGGGCGGCGGGAAGGTCTACCGCTCGCTGGACGGGCGCCCGCAGAGCGCGCAGTTCGTCCGCTTCGCGGAGGACGGGCGGCTGGTGCTGCGCCTCCTGGACAAGATGGGCCGCGGCCGGGAACCGGAACCGGGCTCGGTGCCGGAGAAGGGCGACCGGGTGTGCTGGACGCTCTTCGAGCACGACGCGCGCGGCGGCCCGAAGCTGCCGGATCCGGAGCGGACCCCGTGGACCCACGGCGGCCCGCCCGGACACCTGACCGCCCCCGTGCTGCCCGACGCCGTGACCGACGAGGACCTCCTGTGACCGCGACCTTCGACCCGGGGGCGGCCGCCGCCGAGGCGACCGCCGCCATCCTGCGCGACACCCTGCACGGGACCGAGCGGGGCGTGGTCGTCGACTCCCCGCCCGGGGCCGGCAAGTCCACGCTCGTCGTCCGGGCGGCCCGGGAACTGGCCGCGGCCGGGCGCCGGCTGATGGTGGTGGCGCAGACCAACGCGCAGGTCGACGACCTGGTGCTGCGGCTCGCGGACAAGGATCCGGGGCTGAGGGTCGGCCGGCTGCACAGCAGCGAGGGCGACGCGTACGACCCCGCGCTGCGCGAGCTGCCCTCGGTCACCCTCTCCGCGAAGCCGGGGGACCTCGCGGAGCTGCCGATCACCATCTCCACGGCGGCGAAGTGGGCGTACGTCAAGGACGTGGAGCCCTGGGAGCACGCCATCGTCGACGAGGCCTACCAGATGCGTTCCGACGCGCTGCTGGCCGTGGCCGGGCTGTTCGAGCGGGCGCTGTTCGTGGGCGATCCGGGGCAGCTGGACCCCTTCAGCGTGGTGGGCGCGGAGCAGTGGGCGGGCCTGTCGTACGACCCTTCCGCCTCGGCGGTGAGCACCCTGCTCGCGCACAACCCGCAGCTGCCGCAGCACCGGCTGCCGGTGTCGTGGCGGCTCCCGGCGACGGCCGCGCCGCTGGTCTCGCGGGCGTTCTACCCGTACACGCAGTTCCGCAGCGGTACGGGTCGGGGCGAGCGGCGGCTGTCGTACGGGGTCTCCTCGGACGGGTCGGGTCCGGACAAGGTGCTGGACGAGGCCGCCGAGTCGGGCTGGGGCCTGCTGGAGCTGCCCGCGCGGCACACCCCGCGCACCGACCCGGAGGCGGTGGCGGCGGTGGCCCTGGTGGTCCGCCGCGCCCTGGACCGCGGGGCGGTGACCTCCGACGAGCAGTCGGCGGGACCGGCCCCGCTGACCGCGGACCGCGTCGCGGTGGGGACCGCGCACCGCGACCAGGCGTCGGCGATCCGGGCGGCGCTGGCCGCGCAGGGGGTCGCCGGGGTCACGGTGGACACCGCGAACCGCCTCCAGGGGCGGGAGTACGACCTCACGGTGATCCTGCACCCGCTGTCGGGCCGCCCCGACGCGACGGCCTTCCACCTGGAGACGGGCCGCCTGTGCGTGCTGGCCTCCCGGCACCGGCACGCCTGCGTGGTGGTGGCCCGGGCGGGCATAGCGGAGCTGCTGGACGACCACCCCTCGACGGAGCCGGTGCAGCTGGGCGTGACGGTGAAGTTCCCCGACGGCTGGGAGGCGAACCACTCGGTCCTGGCCCACCTGGCGGAACACCGGGTGCCCTGGAAGCCGTAGCTCCGCCGCTCGTGGGACTACCTGGGCTCGCTGCCCTTGCGCTCGGCGCCCATCCGCGTGCGGAGCACCTCGCCGATCTCGGCCAGGGCGCGGAGCTGCTCCGGCGTCAGGACGTCGATCAGGTGGCGGCGTACGGACTCCACGTGGAGCGGGGCCGCGGCCGTGATCATGTCCACCCCGGCCCCGGTGAGGACCACCTCCGCGCCCCGGCCGTCGCCGGCGACCTCCTCGCGGCGGACGATCCCGCGCTGTTCCATGCGGGTGAGCTGGTGCGACAGCCGGCTGCGCGACCAGTGCATGAGCACGGCCAGCGCGCTGATCCGCATGCGGTGGCCGTCCGTGGAGCCGAGCACCGACAGGACGTCGTAGTCCGCTTCGGAGAGGCCGCTGTCCTGGCCGAGGTCCCGCGCGATCTCTGCGTTGACCAGCGGGAACATCCGCCGCCAGGCGTACCAGGCGTCCTGTTCGGGCTCCGAGAGCCAGCGGGGCTCGGATGGGGGGGTCATGTCAGCACTGTAACCAGGTCGGTGACACATCACCTAGATGGTTGACACGTCACCCACACCCCGGGTTTTATAGGTGACACGTCAACAACCACACGTACCGATCGGGAGTCCACACCGTGACCCGTCTCCACGTCATCTCCGCCGCCACCCGCCCCACCTCCTCCGGCCGCCCGCTCGCCGAGTGGGTCGTCGGGCAGGCCCGCTCCCGCGGCGGCTTCGAGGTCACCCCCGTCGACCTCGCCGAGATCGCGCTGCCCTTCCTGGACGAGCCCGAGTACGCCTCCAGCGGCGTCTACGCCCACCAGCACACCCGGGATTGGAGCGCGCTGGTCGACGCGGCGGACGCCTTCGTCTTCGTGCTGCCGATGTACAACGGCGGCTTCACGGCCCCCTTCAAGAACGCGATCGACTTCCTCTACCGCGAGTGGCAGGGCAAGCCGGTCGGCATCGTCAGCTACAGCGCGGGCCCCACGGGCGGTGCACCGGCCGCCGAGATGCTGCTGCCGGTGCTCACCCGGGTCGGCATGCAGCCCGCCGCGCGCTCCCTCGCCGTTCCCGGCATCCCGGGCCTGGTCGGGCCCGAGGGGTTCGAGGCGCCGGAGGGCTTCGCGGACCAGCTGGCCGGCGTACTCGACGACGTGGCGGAGCTGGCGGCCGGGCGCGCCGCCGAGGCCGTCACCGTGTGAGCCCGGTCTCGCCGCGGTCTTGCGGGGCGTTGGACAATGGACGGTGGCCCGGAAGCATTTCGCACGCGCAGCAGGAGGACAGGCATGGCAGAGCCCGAGCGGACCGAGCGGAGGCTTCGGCCCGCACCCCTGCTCTTCGAGCCCTCCGAGGCCGCCACGGACCCGGAGCACTTCTTCGACCTCGAGTCGATCGAGGACCCGCTCGAGCTGCTGGCCCGTGCGACCGAGCTGACGCTGGCCTTCCGGGCCGCGCAGGAGCGGGCGGTGGAGTTCCAGGCCCTGGCGGCGGCGCAGCTGGCGGACCCCCGGCGGTTCGACCGGCTGTCGCCGGCGCTGATCGCGGAGCAGGCGGAGTGGACCGAGGACTACGCCCGCAAGATGATCGAGTTCGGCGAATCCCTCCAGCGCGACGCGGGCCCGGAATCAACCTGACGGCAGAGCGGCTGGCATATGCGGGGCGCAACATACCGCAGCGGTGCCCGCCCTGTCCCGGATTTCTGTAACTCGCAGAAACCGGAACGTTACGGCGGGTAGACCTGGAGGCATGACGACGCTGACGACGGCCCCCGGACGCCCCGCCCACGACGTACGCACCGCCCCCGCCACCCACGTCACCCCGCAGGGCGCCGCCTGGCTCGTCTCCGCGTGCGCGCACCCCCGGAGCACGCTCGCGGCCTGGGAGGCCCGTCCCACCGCGCCCGCCGCGCTGCCCTGCGGGAACGCCTTCGACGTCGTCAACGTCCCGGTCGTGTTCGGGCGCCGGATCCTGGACCTGCTCTGGGCCGAGGGCCCCGGTTCCGGCCCGGTCGCCGTGCACCGGGGCCGGATGCTGCTCTTCGCCGCCACGGGCACCGCCCACCGGCTTCCGGCCCTGCTGGCATGGGAGGAATGGGGAGGCTCCCGTTCCGCGCCCGCGCCGCTGTGCCACGGGCTCGGCGACGCCGTCACCGTGCCGCCGCTGGCCGCGGCCCCGGGCCCGTCCCGCTGGCTGGTCGCGCCCGACGCGCGCACGCCCTGGCTCCCCGGGCCCGAGGCCCTGCTGTGGGCGTTCGTCCGCGCCGCCCGAGCTGCGGATATCGATTTTTAGTTCCGCGGAACCTCCTGGTAATGTCTACGACGTCAGCAGGCGCCGCTAGCTCAGTTGGTTAGAGCAGCTGACTCTTAATCAGCGGGTCCGGGGTTCGAGTCCCTGGCGGCGCACAGACGGAAGAAGGCCCCCACTCCTCGGAGTGGGGGCCTTCTTCGTCGTTCAGGTCGTGATCTTCACCGTGTACGCGCCCGACTGGGTCCGGTCGGCCACCTCGATGGTGATCCGCTCCCCGGGCACGGTGAAGGTCTCGCCCACCTCCAGCGGCGCGTCCGCGAGCGGCGGGTACACGGAGCGGTCCCAGCACGCCTCCGTCGCCGGATGCGCGTCGAGGACCTCGATCGGCCCGCCGCCCGACGCGGCCTCGTTGCGCACGCGGTAGACCAGGACGCCCTCCGTACAGGTGTCCCCGTCGTTGCCGGCCGAGCCGCGCGCCTCGACGGCGATCGCGCTGCCGGGTCCCGTACGGACCACGGCGAGCCGGGTCCCTCCCGTACGGCCCCGCACCGGGGCCTCGGCCAGCGGCTGGAGGGTGTGCAGCGAGGAGCCCGACTGGACGCAGTCCACCTGGCCGGGGTCCAGCCAGCCGAGCTTCCACTTGTGCCAGGCGAAGAGGTCCGGGGCCATCCCGAACTGGCTGCCCATCACGTCCCAGTCCCCGACGTAGGTGTCCCAGTCGCCCTTGCCGTCCGTCGGCCGGTGGTAGAGGTCGGGCAGGTCGAAGACGTGCCCGGTCTCGTGGGCGAGCACGTTGCGGTCCGGCGGGTGCCGCTCGAAGACGGTGACGATCCGCCGCAGGTCCGTGCCGTCGGCGCGGATCGGACGGTCGAAGTTGACGACCTTCGTGGCGTCGGAGTCCACCCCGGGCGCGTCCGGATCGGCGACGAAGTAGACGACGTCGTACTTGCCGAAGTCCACCTGGGCGTCGGCGGTCGCGACCGCGTCCCGCAGGTAGGCCGCCCGGTCCTCCGGGGCCCAGTCGCGCTGTATCCCGTACGCGGTGGACGGCTTGGGCATCCGGACCCACTGCTTCTGCGGATGCGGGACCAGGCGGAACCGGCCGTAGGAGGCCCGCTCGAAGAAGTCGCTGGTGGCGGGGAAGTAGTCGCCGGCGATCTCCTCGGGGGCGAGGGCGGTCCGGTGGTCGGGGAAGGAGAGGAAGACCATGACCGCGTCGAGGGTGCGCTCGGGCCGCGGGTAGGCGCCGTTCCAGGTGTCGAGGCCCAGCGAATGATGTGCGGCCGTACGGGTCAGCGCACACGGGCCGGCCCCGGAATCGGCCACCGCGGGCCCCGCGACGAGCGACATGGCGGCGAGCGCCGTCAGGGAGGTGAGGCCTGCCGCCGTACTTCGGATGCGGGAACGGTCCACTCCCCCGGGTGTCAGCTGACGCGCCACATCGACCTCCGGTGGTGGATTCGTACCTGTTCGTCCACCTTGAGGCGCTTGTCTTACCAATGCCCTGTTGCTCTGCCCCACACGAGTGAGCAATCCGGCAAGCCGGTGACCCTTGGCCTTCACTCGCCTACCTACAGAACGTCACGTCCGATCACGCGAGATCAGCAGGGGCCTCCGCATGCTCAGAGCCGCGCAGAAACGATCGCCCCGGCCCGGGCCGTCACTGCGTCATCACGCCGAACTCCCGCCCCCCACACGGCGACGCCGCTGGATAGGGCCTCCCGGCAGCCTCTATGATCGGCACACTTTCCTGCACGGACACTCACGAGCACTGCGGGAGCCAACGGTGAGCGGAACCCCAGAAGGAACCGGTTCGGCGGCCGACAGCATCCGATCGGCCATTACGGAGCGTCACGCGGCAGTGTCGGCAACGGCAATCCCGCCGCGCGCCGAATCGGAGCGGCGCGACTACCGGGCCGCCTTCAACGCGGCCCACCTCCCCATGGCCGTCGTCGACCGCGAGGGGTACGTCGTCGCCGCCAACGAGGCCTTCGCCGGCCTCCTCGGCGCCGAGCCGAACGCACTCGTCCACCGGTGCGCCGCCGACCTGGTGGACCTGGCCGCGGAGGCCCGCACCTGGGCCGCGTACCAGGAGGTGCTCCGCGGGCGGCAGGCCCGGCTGCGGTGCACCCGCCGCCTCAAACACCCCGACGGGCACTCGCTGTGGACCGAGGTGACCCTGGGGCCGGTACCGGGGACCGGCGACGTCCTGCTGTCCGTCGCCGACATCAGCGACCGGCGCGACCTCCAGGCGCGGCTGCGCCACCTCCAGATGCACGACCCCGTCACCCGGCTGCCCAACCGGGCGCTGTTCTTCGAGCGGCTCTCCGCCGCGCTGGAGGCGTCCTCGTACGAACACGGGGGCGGCACCGGCCGGATCGGTCTGTGCTACCTGGACCTCGACGGGTTCAAGGCGGTCAACGACACCCTCGGCCACCGCGTCGGCGACCGGCTGCTGGCCGCCGTCGCCGCCCGGCTGACCCAGTGCGCCGACCAGTCCGGGTACGGCCGCACGAGCGGCCACCTCGTGGCGCGGCTCGGGGGCGACGAGTTCGCCCTGCTGGTCGAGGACTCCACGGGCACGGAGCAGCTAGCGGACCTGGCGCGCAGCGTACTGGCCGCCGTCCAGGAGCCCTTCGACCTGTCCGGGCAGCGGCTGTCGGTCTCCGCGTCGATCGGGGTGGTGGAGCGGACCACGGCCGGCACCTCGGCGACGGGGCTGATGCAGGCCGCCGACACGACCCTGTACTGGGCCAAGGCGGACGGCAAGGCCCGCTGGACCCTCTTCGACCCGGAGCGCAACGCGCACCGCATGACGCGCCAGGCCCTGTCCTCGACGCTGCGGCCGGCCGTGGAGCGGGGGGAGTTCGAGCTGGAGTACCAGCCGCTGGTGGACCTGGAGAGCGGCGCGGTGCGCGGGGTCGAGGCCCTGGTGCGCTGGAACCACCCGCAGTTCGGCACGTTGACGCCGAATCGGTTCATCGGCATCGCCGAAGAGGACGGGTCCATCGTCCAGTTGGGGCAGTGGGTGCTGCGCACGGCCTGCCGGCAGGCGCGGCGCTGGCAGATCGAGCAGCCCAGCGACGCCCCGGTCTTCGTGTCGGTCAACGTGGCCGTGCGGCAGGTGTGGGACTCGGACCTGGTGGGCGACGTCGCGGAGATCCTGGCCGAGACGGGGCTCGCGCCGCAGCTGCTGCAGCTGGAGCTGACCGAATCGGCCGTGATGGGCTCGGCGGGCCGGCCGCTCCAGGCCCTCCAGGCGCTCAGCGACATGGGCGTGCGCATCGCGATCGACGACTTCGGCACCGGGTACTCGAACCTCGCCTACCTCAGCCGGCTGCCGGTGTCGGTGCTGAAGCTGGACGGGTCCTTCGTACGGGGCTTCCGCTATGAGGAGGGCACGCACCCGAATCCGGCCGACGAGACGATCGTGGAGGCCATGGTCCAGCTCGCGCACCGGCTGGGCCTGACGGTCACGGCGGAGTGCGTGGAGACCGCGGGGCAGGCGGCCCGGCTTCGCCGCGTCGGCTGCGACACGGGGCAGGGCTGGCTCTACTCCCGTGCGGTGGCCCCGGACGTGATCGCCCGCATGATCAGCCGCCAGGCCGCGGCCGCCGCGTCGGCTTCCGCTTCCGCACAGCCCGACGAGCCCGCCCCGCACCCCCTGGTCTGAGAACCGGGAGGGGTGCGGGGCCGGCCTCGTACGGGTCAGAGACTGCGGACGAAGGCGGTGAACGCCTCCGGGGCGACCGCGAAGGCGGGGCCGTCGGGGTTCTTGGAGTCCCGGACGGCGACGAGGCAGGGCTGCGTGGCCACCTCGACGCAGTCACCGCCGGTGTTACCGCTGTACGAGGCCTTGCGCCAGGCGGTGGCGCCGAGGGGCGCACACTCGACGCAGTCGCCCCCGCTGGAGCCGCTATACGACGACTTGCGCCACGTCTCGCCCATCGGGTTCTGGCTGCTCCCCATAACGCTCCTCCATGACCCGCGTGATCAACGCCGCCGAGTCCTCTACGGAGAGTGCGGCGGCCTGCAAGTGAGCGTAACGAAGCGCGGCTTCCCTGACTGTGTCGGGGTTGGCCGTCATGTGGCCCGAGATGAGGTCTTCCGTGTAGACGATGTCCGGATCGTCGGTGAAACGCAGTCCGTTGAATGACCCGATCAGGCCTGCGTGTTGCCCAGCCGCATAGGGGAGCACCTGGATCTGCACCCACCGGTTCTCGTGATGGCTCAACAAATGGGCGAGTTGCTCACGCATCACCTGCCGACCGCCAATCGGCCGGTGCAGCACCCCCTCGTCGAGCACCACCCAGACCATCGGCGCCCTCTCCCGGTGCAGGATGCGATGACGTTCCATCCGAGCCGCAACCAACTCATCGATCCGGTCCGGCATTCCGGTCGCCAGTACAGCCCGTGCATACGCCTCCGTCTGGAGCAGTCCGTACACCACTTGAGCCTGGTAGGCCGAAATGAACGCCGCCCGGGCCTCCATCTCCGCGTACGCCTGGAACCACGTCGGCAGCACGCTCCGCAGGACCAGCCCCACCAGCCGGGAGAACGTCCCGTCCGTGCCGAGCGCCGCGTCCACCCGTTCCGAGAAGTCCCGCGTCGGCACCCGCTTGGTGTTCTCCACCTGGCCGATCAGCGAGCCCGTGCAGTAGATGACGTCGCCCAACTGCTGCTGCTTCAGGCCTGCGGCCTCTCTCAGGCGGCGCAGTTCGTAGCCGTAGTAGTCCAGCGGCGAGGCGCTGGGGTCGAGGTCGCGGGCCTGGACCACGGGACGGTCACCCCCATGAAGACGTGGGTCGGATTGAGCCTGTGGCCGAGCGTAACGACATCGGCACGCAGAGATATCCGGAATTCCACAACCATGTGACACACCTCCGCCCCGCACCCGGAACACGGGTGCGGGGCGGAGTGCCGCTCGGCGCGGGGTGGGGGGAGATCAGCAGGCGCCGAGGTCCTTCCAGACACCCCACTCGCCCGTGGTGCCCGGGGTCTCGTTGTGCGTCCACCACTGGGCCTTGTACTTGCGGCCGTTGTGGGAGACCTCGTTGCCGGCGGTGTAGACGGTGCCCGCGACGTACGCCGGGGTCGAGCCGCAGCCGGTCGGCGGCTGGGTCGTCGGAGGCGTCGTGGTCGGCGGGGTGGTCGTCGGAGGCGTGGTGACCGGCGGCTGCGTCGCCCCGCCGAGGGCGTCCGAGATCTGGTTCAGCAGCGTGGTGTTGGCGTCCAGGCCGAGCAGGGAGTACATCATCGCGCCGGCCAGGCCGCGCTGCTTGCCGTAGTCGACCCGGGCCTGGATGGACCGCTGGTTCAGGCCGGTGAAGAACTCGCCGTCCTTGTAGAAGTACGAGGCCTTGGCCTGGTCGTCCCAGAAGGTGCTCGCCGGGTTGTCGACGATCCCGCCGAGCTCCTTGTACATCGCGATGCCGGCCTGCTGGCTGGTGGGCCGGGCGGCCGAGGCGCCGGTGGCGGTCTGGGCGAGGCCGCCCGCGGTGCCCGCCGGAACGCCCTTCCAGCCGCGGTAGTAGAACTCGTAGCCCAGGGTCAGCTTGTTGGCGGGGAAGCCGCCCGCGATGCCGTAGGCCGGGTTGCCGTCGATCCAGGAGTCGATGGCGTTGTCGATGCTGTACTTCTCGGTGCCGGGCGCGATCGGGTCGGTCGGGTCGGCGGCCGAGGGCTGGAGCGGGGACTGGTGGTACGTCGGCCCGTCGCCGTCCCAGGCGCCGTGCATGTCGTAGGTCATGATGTTCGCGTAGTCGAGGTACGCGCCGATCTTGTCCGTCTCGATGTGCTTGATCTTGTCCTGGCCGGCCGGGAGGGCGGAGGTCAGCAGGTACTTCTTGCCGCCGTTGGCCGCGCCGTGGGCGTCGAGCTGCTGGCGGAACTCCTTGAGCAGGAGCGTGAAGTTCTGCTTGTCCTCGGGGGCGTAGTGGTTGCCGAGGTGGCCGCCCGCCGAGCCCGGGTACTCCCAGTCGATGTCGATGCCGTCGAAGATCCCGGCCGCCGAGCCCGCGCCGCCGTAGCCGCCCTCGACCGGCAGGTTGCCCTTGATGTACTGGTCGATGCAGGAGGAGACGAGCTTCTTGCGGGAGGCGTCGGTCTTGGCAGCGTCGCTGAAGTACTTCGAGTACGTCCAGCCGCCGAGCGAGATGTTGATCTTCAGGTGGGGGTACTTGGCCTTCAGCTGCTTGAACTGGTTGAAGACGCCGACGATCGGCTGGTCCCACTTGTCGGCGACCCCGCTGACGCTGTCCGCGGCGCTGAACGACTTCTGGTAGTCGGCGTACGAGTCGCCCGCGCCGTCCCCGGCGTTGGGGTTGTTGTCGTCGCCCGCCGCCTTGTTCGCCTCGAAACAGGTGAGTTCGGTGGGGTGGATGTTGCCGAACGAATAGTTGATCACGTCCAGCTTGCCCGCTATCCCCCGTGTGTCGAGGTGCTTGGGATAGAAGGCGTTCCCGTACACGCTCCACTGGTCGTAGTAGGCGATGCGTACGCCGCCGGCCGAGGCGGTGACGGAGGCATCGGCGGCCTGGGCGGTACCGAGCCCGGCGAAGGAGGCGAGCGCACCGGCTGCCAGCGCGGCCGTGGCGGCGGCCGCGATGAGGGGTTTACGGATGTGCATGAACTGCCTCCGGGGGGTGGGAGGGGAGAGCATCAGCTTCAGGTGAGAGAAGTGATAGCGATCACGCCATGCCCCAGTCAATGGTTTGGACCAAAGAAGGACTAGACCACTGAGCTGCCAAATGCCCAAGTCAGAGAGCTGAGCGCACATCAGAAACCGCTCGCCACCCCGGGTGACGAGCGGTTTAAGGGTGCCTTAGGCCATCCCCCGGCAAGGTTTCGGCAACAAACCAGCCGAACCCCGTTTCCCTGCGGTCACACCGGGTCCGGGCCCTGCGGCGGCATCCCGTACGCATCTGCGACGAGCCCGTAGGAGCGCAGCCGGGCCGCGCCGCTGTGGGCGTTGGCGGTCAGCATCAGCTCGTCCGCGCCCGTCCGCGCGGCCAGGGCGTCGAGTCCGGCGCGCACCTCGTCCGGGGTGCCGTGGACGATGTTCGCGACCCAGCCGTCCACGAACTCCCGCTCCAGCGGGGAGAAGGGGTACGCCGCCGCCTCCTCGGGCGCCGGGACCAGGCCGGGCCGCCCGCTGCGCAGCCGCAGCATCGACAGCGCTCCGGTGAGCACCTGGGCGCGGGCCTCCGCCTCGGTGTCCGCGGCCAGCGCGGAGACCCCTATGAGGGCGTACGGGGCGTCCAGGACGGCCGAGGGGCGGAAGCTCTGCCGGTAGAGGTCGAGCGCGGGCAGGGTGCCGGCCGCCGAGAAGTGGTGGGCGTAGGCGAAGGGCAGGCCGAGCTCGCCGGCGAGGCGGGCGCTGTAGCCGGAGGAGCCGAGCAGCCACAGCGGCGGCCGCCCGGCGGGCCCCTGCACCGGGCCCGGCACGGCGTGCACGCGGGCGTACGGGTGCCCGTCGGGGAAGTCGTCGTCGAGGAAGCGGATGAGCTCCGCGAGCTGCCGGGGGAACTCCTCGGCGGCCTCGTCGAGGCGGCCCGGTCCGCGCAGCGCCTGGGCCGTGCGCCCGTCGGTGCCGGGAGCCCGGCCGAGGCCGAGGTCGATCCGGCCCGGGGCGAGCGCCTCCAGGGTGCCGAACTGCTCGGCGACGGCGAGCGGGGCGTGGTTGGGCAGCATGACCCCGCCCGAGCCGAGCCGGATGCGGGAGGTGTGCGCGGCGAGGTGGGCCAGGATGACGGCCGGGGAGGAGCTGGCGACGCCGGGCATGGAGTGGTGCTCGGCGACCCAGTGGCGGTGGTAGCCGCGGGACTCGGCGAGCCGGGCGATCTCCACGCTGGTGCGCAGGGAGGCGTGGGCGGTGCTGCCGGCGCCCACGGTCACCAGGTCCAGGACCGAGAGCGGTACGGGTGCGCCGCCCCTCGCGGTGCCGCGGATCCCGTCGCGGCTCTCCTGCCGGCCCGCGTCCCCGGTGTCACTCATCGTCGCTCCCGTCTCGATTCCTCGTCCGTACGAAGAACTCGAACCGTCGGCGATGCCCGGGCATTCCCGGCACACCAGGCCAGTGCGCGTGACCATGGCATATGCCAGCGGAGTAGATCCTGGCGGGGAGACGTGATTGAGCCATCAATCTCCTCAACAGGCGCTCCACATGGGCCTCTTGATGGCTATCGTGGTAGGGCAAGCGGTAACAACCTGCTAGGGGGAAACCGTGGCGCTGAAGCCCGAGCCGACCGCGCCGTTCCACTCTGTGCAGTACGCACTACGCGTACTCGAAACGATCGCACGGCACACCGGCGGTGTGACCGATGTGCAGATCGCGCGTGAGACCGGCCTGCCCGCAGTCCATCTCGCCCCGATGCTGCTCATGCTGCGCCGGGAGGGATATGTCCTGCAGGTGTCCGACGGCGCCTACGCCATAGGGGATTCCCTCGTCCTGCTCGGCTCCGGCGTCGACCGGCAGCAAGCCCTGACCGACAAGCTCCAGGAGACCCTGGACCGGCTGCGGGACTCCGTGGGGGCGGCGGTCTACATCAGCCGGTACGTGGACGGCGAGGTCAGGATCACGCAGTTCGCGGACAGCCCGCGCACGCCGAAGGTCCACGAGTGGGTCGACTTCCGCTCCGCGGCGCACGCCAGCGCGGTCGGCAAGTGCCTGCTGACCCAGCTCGACCTGAACGGGCGGCGCGACCACCTGTCGCGCCACAAGATCGCGCGGCTCACGTCGAAGACGATCGTGAACGAGCGGATCCTGTTCTCCAAGCTGGACGCCCAGCCGGCCACCGTGCCCGTGCTGGACCTCCAGGAGTACGCCGTGGGCACCGTCTGCGCGGCCGTCCCGATCACGGCCGGGGCCTCGGTGGGCTGCCTGGCCCTGTCGATGCCCGTCGAGCACGCGCACCGGCTGCGGGCCGCGGCGGACACCCTGAACCGGAAGGCCGCGCCGCTGCTGCTGTCGCTCACGCTCTAGCGGGGGCCGGCGGGAGGAAGCCGGAAAACACTTCGGGCGGTTCCCCGTGAACCGGAAACCGCCCGAAGGACAGGTGCGCCGCCAGGGACTCGAACCCCGGACCCGCTGATTAAGAGTCAGCTGCTCTAACCAACTGAGCTAGCGGCGCCTGCTGACAGAGAAAATACTACCTGCTCCTCTGGGGTGCTCAAAACCATTACCGGCGGAGGTACGCGAGGACCGCCAGCACCCGGCGGTGGGTCTCCTCCGCGGGCGGCAGGTCCAGCTTTCCCAGGATGTTCCCGATGTGTTTGCCGACGGCGGCCTCGGACACCACCAGCTCCCGGGCGATCGCCCCGTTGGACTTCCCCTCCGCCACCAGGCCCAGCACCTCGCGCTCGCGCGGGGTCAGCGCGGACAGCGGGTCGCGCCGCCGGCGCAGCAGCTGGCGTACGACCTCCGGGTCCACCACGGTGCCGCCGCCGGCCACCGCGACCACCGCGTCGAGGAACTGCTCCACCTGCCCGACCCGGTCCTTCAGCAGGTAGCCGACGCCGCTGCCGTCCCCGGAGTCCAGCAGGTCGGCGGCGTACGAGCGCTGCACGTACTGGCTGAGCACCAGCACCGGCAGGTCCGGGCGGACGGTCCGGAGCTCGACGGCGGCGCGCAGCCCCTCGTCGGTGAAGCCCGGGGGCATCCGTACGTCGGTGACGACGATGTCCGGCGCGTGCGCGGCGACGGCGGCGCGCAGCCCGTCCGCGTCGCCCACGGCCGCTTCCACCCGGTGGCCGAAACGCGTCAGGAGACCGACGAGGCCTTCGCGGAGCAGGACGCCGTCCTCGGCGAGGACGACTCTCAGGGACTCACCGGGCACGGGATCTCCAGGCTCAGGACGGTCGGCCCGCCGGGCGGGCTGGTGATCGTCAGTGTGCCATCGAGGACGGCGATCCGGTCGGCGAGTCCGGTCAGCCCGGAACCGGCCGCCGGATCGGCGCCACCGCGTCCGTCGTCCCGTACGCCGATCAGCAGCGCGGCGCCGGTGTGCCGGGCGGTGACGGCGGCGCGGGCGGCGCCGCTGTGCTTGCCGGCGTTGGCGAGGGCCTCGCAGACGCCGAAGTAGGCGGCGGCCTCGACGGACTCGGGCAGGCGGGGCAGGGCGGGGTCGATGTGCGCGTCCACGGGCAGGGCGGACCGCTCGGCGATGTCGGCGAGGGCGCCGGGCAGTCCGTAGTCGGTGAGCACCTGGGGGTGGATGCCGTGGATCAGTTCGCGCAGTTCGGCGAGGACCTTGCCGGCCTCGTCGTGGGCGGTGGCCAGCTGGTCGGCGAGCGGGCCGGGCGGCGCGTCCAGGCGGGCCAGGCCGAGGGTCATCGTCAGCGCGACGAGCCGCTGCTGGGCGCCGTCGTGGAGGTCGCGCTCGATGCGCCGGCGCTCGGCCTCGAACGCGGCGACGAGGCGGGCGCGGGACCGGGTGACCTCGGCGAGGCGGCCGCGGAGCTCGCGCTCGCGGGGGGCGAGGAGGGCGCGGGTGAGGGCGGCGCGGGCGCCGGCGAGCGCGCCGAGGGGATAGAGGAGGACGGGGAGGAGGAGGGCGCCGGCGGCTGCGCAGAGGAAGGTGGCGGGGTAGTCGGTGATCAGCCAGGTCTTGAGCACCTTGACCTCGCCGTCACCGGCGAGGGCGAGCTGCAGCGGGGTGGTCAGGAGGAGGAGCGGGACGCCGAGGAGGATGCCGAGGGCGGCGAGGTCCACCCACCAGAGCAGGAAGCCGTGCAGGACGGCGTAGCCGAGCTCGCGCCAGGTGGCCTGTTCGCGGTAGCGCAGCCGGGCCCAGGCGGCGAGGCCGGGTTCGGCGGGTGTGCGGTGGGGGGTGGGGGCGGGGTCGGGGTCGATGAGCCGCAGGCGGCGGCGCTCGAGCGCGCCGAGGGGGATTCCGGCGAGGGCGAGCAGCGGCAGGCCGACGAGGAGGAGGCCGGTGCCGGTGAGCAGGACGAGGGCGAGGAGGGCCGGGATGCCGGTGAGTGCCCCGCCGGCCAGGTATCCGGCGGCACGCCAGGGTCCTGCGGAGCGGAGGTATCGGCCGCGGCTCAGGCTCTGCCAGGTGTCGTCCATCGGCCCAAGGTAGGCCCCGCGGCCCCGCCGCCCCATGGCCCCAGGGGGTGTCCGGGGGTATGCCCAGCCCTACCCCCGGGCCCGGCCCAAAGCCCGGGGCTCCGCCCCGAACCCGCGCCTCAATCGCCGGCGCGGCTCAAAGACCTGGGGCTCCGCCCCAGACCCCGCGCCTCAAACGCCGGCGGGGCTGGATTTTTGGCTGGCGTCCGCTCGGAAGTGCGCGCAGTGCCATTTGGGCTGGCGTCGGCCCAGAAGGGCGCGCAGCGCCATCCAACCCGCGGGTGGCAGGTACGGGCACAGCTCAGCCACATCCAGCCCCGCCGGCGTTTGGGGCGCGGGGGTCCGGGGGCCGGCCCCCGGCAACGGCGGCGCGCCCTAGCGGTCCAGCAGCGGGCGGCGGCCCTGGGCTTCGTACGCTGCCAGGAGGGTGGCGAGGTCCGGCTCGGACAAGGGGCGGTAGGGCCCGGTCCGGGGGCGGTGCCAGACCGGGTCGGGGCAGAGGAAGCCGGCCCGGCGCAGGGCCACGCGGTGGACCTTGTTCGTGGCCGTGACGGGCATGGTCTCCATGATCCTGACGTACCGCGGGGACATCTTCGTGCCCAGGTCCGGCTGCGCGGCCAGGAACGCGGAGAAGGCGGACGGGTCGAAAGCCGCGCCCTCCCGCAGGGCGACGGCCGCCATCACCTGGTCGCCCGCGACCTCGTCGGGGACGGCGTAGACGGCGACCGCGGCCGCGTCGGCCCACCGCGCCAGGATGTTCTCGATCACCGCCGCGGCCAGGTTCTCGCTGTCGACCCGCAGCCGGTCGTCCGTGCGGCCGGCGAAGTACAGGAAGCCCGCCGCGTCGCGGAAGAAGAGGTCGCCCGTCCAGTACCAGCCCTGCCGCGTACGGGCGGCCTCCGCGTCCGGGTTGCGCCAGTACCCCTCGAACAGGCTCCGTCCCCGGTTGACCAGTTCGCCGATGGCGGCCGAGCCGTTGAGCAGGCGGCCCTCCGCGTCCAGCACCGCGGCCGGGCATTCGGCGCCCGTCTGCGGGTCGATCACCGCCAGGTCGTCCCCCTCCCCCGCCCGGCCCAGCGCGCCCGGCGGGGTGTCCGGCGTGCGCTGGACGGAGGCGCCGCCCTCGGTGGCCCCGTAGCCCTCCACCAGCGGGACCCCGAACCGCTCGGCGAAGCGCGCCGCGTCCACCGCTCCGGCCTCCGTGCCGAAGCCGAGCCGCAGGGTGTGCTCGCGGTCGTCGGGGCGCGGCTCGGTGGCCAGCAGGTACTGGACGGCCCGCCCGACGTACGTGAAGTACGTCGCCCCGTACGCCCGTACGTCGTCCAGGAACGCCGAGGCGGAAAAGCGCTGGCGCAGCGCCACCGACGCCCCGCCCGCGAGCGCCGGCAGCCAGTCGGCGATGACCGCGTTGCCGTGGAACAGCGGCATGCAGACGTAGTGGACGTCCTGCGGGGTGACCGAGAACCGGCGGGCCAGCGCGGACCCGGCCGCCGCGAGCCGGCCCTGGGTGCAGATGGCGGCCTTGGGGGCGCCGGTGGAGCCGGAGGTGAAGTAGAGGAGCAGCCGGGATTCCGGGCCCGGGGTGCCCAGCGCCGCCTCGCCGGGCTTGGCGGCGGCATAGGGGGCGAGCAGGGCCTCGTACTCCTCGGTGCCCGTGACCAGGAGGCGTACGCCCGGCAGGTCGAGGCCGCGCAGCAGCGGCAGGTGGGCGGGTTCGGTGATCAGGATCCGGCAGTCGGTGTGCAGGATGTCGCGGGCCAGCTCGGCCCCGCGCCGGGTGGGGTTGATCCCGGCGACGGCGGCCCCCGCGAGGGCCGCCGCGCCGAGCCAGAACGGGAACTCGGGGGTGTTGTCCAGCAGGACCCCGAGGTGCGGCTCGGCCCCCGGGGGCATGAGGTCGACGAGGAGCGCGGCGCGCGCGGCGGCCTCCTGGGCGGTCCGGTGGTGGCTGAGGACGGCGGTTCCGGTGTCCTCGTACTTCAGCCCCGGCCGGTGGTCGCCCCATTGGCGCGCCACGAGCTCCGCGACGGTCTCGGGTGCAGTCGTCGTCCGCATGCCGCCGGAGATTAGCTGACGTAGCGTCAGAATTGAACGTCGGAGCAGGCGTAGAAGGCGTTGGCCGTGTCGTTGACGGTCCAGACGGCCAGGATCAGGTGCCGGCCGGTCCGGCCGCTCGGCATGGAGCCCTGGTGGACGGTGGTCATGGCGGGCCGGGCGCCGTTGTAGGCGACGGTGAGGAAGGGCTGGGGCTCGAGGTCGGCGCGGGTGAGGGCCTTGGTGCCGTTCCAGCCGTTCTTGGTGACGTAGTACTTGAAGTCGGTGGTGGAGTGGTTGGCGGTGAACTGCCACCGGAAGCCGTAGCTCTGCCCGCTGGTCACCCTGGTGGTGGGCCAGGCTCCGCCGCGCGGGTTGTCGAGCTCCGCGAACTGCGGGAGGCCGGCGGAACATATCTTGCCGTCGGCGGGCCCGGCGGCCGGGAAGCCCTTGAGCCCCTCGACGCTCTGCGGCTCCCACTGGATGGCGCCGCAGTCGGAGACGGTCTTGTTGGCGCAGAGCTTCTGGCGGCTGATGGGGGTGTCGGTGTAGCCGTGACTGCTGGCGCTGGGGGCGCCGAGGAGGGTGATTCCGGCGACGAGGCCGAGGCCGAGCGCGGCGGCGCCCGCCCGTCCGGGCATGCGGAGGTGACGCATGATGCTCCTTGAACGTGGGGGGAGTTCGGCGAGAGCGTGCGCACGCGTGGGGATGGTGTTCGGATCTTAGGTCTAGACCAAGTTCCAGACTATTGACGGCAGTTGGCCATGTCCATACCAACGGACGAACGGGTGGTCCGGTCGGATCCGGCCACCCGTTCGTCCCGTACCGCCGGGCGCGCTACTCGCAGCGCCCCGTGTAGAAGGCGACGGTGAGGTCCTTCACGAGTGCCTTGCGCTCGTAGTCGTCGAGCTCGACGAGCCCGCGCGAGGTGAGCCGGTGGACGGTGTCGTCGACGGCGTCCACGACCGAGGTCAGCACGGAGTCCCGGTGCTTGGCGTCGATCGCCGCGACCCGGCGGCGGCGCATGGCCTCGGCCACCTCGGGCGCGTACTCGATCCGGGTCGGCTGGGCCGAGAAGACCTCGATCCCGACGGCCTCGGTCTCCGCCGCCAGCATCCGGGTCAGCGCGTCGCCGACGGCCTCGGCGTCGCGCAGGGTCGGGGCGTCCTCGTGGAAGGCGTCGGCGGGGAGCTGGGAGAGCACGCGGGCCATCGCGGATTCCACCTGTTCGGCCAGGTACTCCACGTGGTCCGCTACGGCCAGGGCGGCCCTGGCGGTGTCCCTGACCTGCCAGACGACCTGCACGACGACCTGGAGGGCGAGGCCGCCGGAGTCCACGGCGGGCATGGGTTCGCTGCGCCAGTGCCGCAGGCGTACGTCGACCCGGCGGCGCAGCAGCAGGGGGCTGATCCAGGTGAGTCCGGTACGGCGGACGGTGCCGCGGTAGCGGCCGAACAGGGTGAGCACCCAGGCATGGCCGGCGCGGGAGCGGCCGAGGCCGCCGAGGGCGAGGAGGGCGACGATGCCGAGGAAGGCGAGCGGGGGCCAGTGGGTGGCGCGCAGTCCCTGATAGGCGCGCGGGGTGCCCCCGAACGCGGCCACGAGCGGGGCGGGGACGGCCCCGGCCCGCCAGAGCACGGCCGTGCAGCCGGCGAGGGCGAGCCCGCCGACGGCCACGCCGATCCAGCCGGGGAGCACCGGGCCGCGGTGCTCCCGGAGCCGGTCGTCGCCGCGGGGGACCCGGCGGCCGGGGGCGGGGCGGGGGGTGGCCGGCGGCCGGGGGGCGGGGGCCGGGGCCTGGGCCCGGGCCTCGGCGGCGGGCGCGGCGGTCCGCTCACCGGGGAACGGCAGGTGCACCGGCACCTCGGTGACGGCGGCGCCGCGGAGCGGCGGGCCGGGCGGGGCGGGTTGGGTGTCCCGGGTGTCGCCCTCCTCCACCAGGGCGCGCGCGACGGCCCGGGCGACGATCGAGACCACCCCGGGGCCGGGCACACCGGACCGTACGGCCTCGGGCTGGGGGCCGGGGTCGGGCTCCGGCTCCGGGTCCGGGTCCGCGAACGCCGGCCCGGGCTCGGCCGCCGCCTCCGGCACGGACCGGGGGTCCGGCTGCGGTACGGCTTCGGCCTTCGGCCGCACGGGCGCCAGCCGGGGGTCCGGCTGCGGTACGGCTTCGGCCTTCGGCCGCACGGGCGCCAGCCGGGGGTCCGGCTGCGGCGCGGCTTCGGCCCCGGCCGCCGCCAGCCTCGGCACGCGCCAGGGGTCCGGCTGCGGCCCGGTCGCCGGGGCCGCCGGCGCGGGCTCCGGTTCCGGAGGTGGTGCGGCGGCTTCCGCGTCGGTGATCCGCAGGCGCAGGGTGGCCACCGGGGCGCGGGCCGCCTCGTCCTGGGGGTGCGGGATGTCCAGGCCCGCGTGCACCGGTTCGGGCTCGGCCTGGGCCCGGGCGGCCGGCACCTCGGGGCCGGGCGCCAGGAGGACCGCCGGGGCGGTGGCCCAGCCGGTCGAGGTCTCGCCCGAGACCGGAACCGGAACCGCCTCGCGGGGCGCGGGTGCGGCGACACCCCGCACCGGCGAAGGCGCCGGAGCGGGGCCGGGAACGGGAACAGGGGCGGGAGCGGGAACAGGGGCGGGAGCGGGTGTAGGGGCGGCTGCGGCGGCGGGAACAGGGCCGGTCGCCGCCGGTACCCGGAAGGTGCCCGTGGCCGAGGTGGTGTGCGTGGGGTACATCGTGTCCTCCGTCATGCGAACAGCCGGCGCCAGGTTTCCGGGCCCGGGTAGCCGTTGGCCGAGGCACCGCGCCAGCCCTGCGCGCGCTGGAAGGCCTCGACGTTGCGGCGGTCCGCCTCGCTCCAGCGCGGCCCCGGGCCGGACGTGTAGTGCTTGCCGAAGCCCTTCTTGATCAGTTGGCGGCCGAGGGCGGCGATCGCCGCGTGCGACCGGCCCGGGCGGAACACCGCGGCCCCGGGGTAGGCCCGTACCCCGCCCGGCCCCGGCGCTGCCTCCACCGTCGGCGGGATGTCCCTGCCCTGGCGCTCGACCAGCAGGCGCCAGGTGTGCGCGCCCGGAACGCCGTCCGCCTCGGCGCCGGTCCAGCCCTGGGCCGCCTGGAAGGCCTGGGTGGCCAGCCGGTCGTGCTCGCTCCACGTCCGGTCCGCCACCCCCTTCGGGTAGAACCGGTACGCGCCGCGCTCGATCAGCATCCGGCCCAGCCGGGCCACGTGGTCGTTGGTCTGGCCCGGACCGAACTGCGCGGCGCCCGGGAACACCGTCGAATCCCCCGGCTTCGGGTCCGGCACCGGCTTCGGGTCCGGCACCGGCTTCGGGTCCGGCACCGGCTGCTCGGGCACGATCCCGCCCGTGACCCCGTTGAACCGGTAGGGGACGTACTTCGACCCGTTGGCCCAGTACCCGTAGGGCGTGGCCAGCTTGCGCGTCGTGGGCCGCGTCTGCTCGTAGGCGATGTAGTGCGTCTGCGTCTCGTCGGCCCAGCCGCCGAAGATGACCACGTGCGAGCCGTTGTTGGGGTCCGCCGGGTTGTGGAAGAGGAGCATGTCCCCCGGCAGCAGCTCGGCCTTGGTGATCTTGGTGGCGAACTTGTCGAGGCTGCCGGTCCACTCGTTCGTACCAAGGTTCCAGACCATCGAGACGTAGCCCGAGCAGTCCTGCCGGTATCCGTCCGTCCAGTACTCGGACATGCTGTACGGGACCTTCGCGTCCAGCCACAGCTTCGCCCGGTTGATGATCGTCGTCCGGTCGATCCGCTTCACCCCGGCGGGCGCCCCGGGCTTGCCGACCGGCCCCTTCTTCGGGCCGTGCAGCGGAGCGCGCCCGCCCTGCGGGGAGCCGGGATCGTCCAGGGCCACCGGCCCGGCCGCCGGGGTGGTGACCGCCACCGCGGCTGCGCCGCCACCGCTCAGGACCACCCCGGCGGCGGTGGCGAGGACCAGCGCCCGGCGGGCCCCGCGGGCGGCGGGATGACCCCCGTCGCGCAGCGGTATGGCCCGCGCGCGGGCGAGGGCGCGACGGCGCTGGGCGCACCCCCGGCACGCGCAGTCGCCCGCGGGCTCGTACTCCTCGAAAGCGGGCATCGGCATCGGCGTCTGCACATGCGTCGGCGGCTGCATCGTCATGCGGTTCCGTCCACTCCCCTGCTCGTCCACTGGTCAGCCAGGGCCGCATCTGGCGGGTCATCAGATGCGGCACGGCCACACATATCGTGCACGATAAACCCCTCAAACATGGGTTAATCGGACAAGGCGGGCGTGGCTGGTCACGAGCACCACTCGAGGTGGGGTAGAGTTTTCCCTGTCAGCAAGCGCCGCTAGCTCAGTTGGTTAGAGCAGCTGACTCTTAATCAGCGGGTCCGGGGTTCGAGTCCCTGGCGGCGCACAGACGGAGGAAGCCCCCCGCAGCGAAAGCTGCGGGGGGCTTCTTCGTTTGCCCCGCGGGGCGGGGCTAGGCCGCCGTGCCCGGCCGGAGCCCGGCGCCCGTCAGGTAGGCGGAGACCACCACGTTGGCCGTGTACTCCTTGGCCGCCTTGTCGTACGTACCGCCGCAGGTCACCAGCCTCAGCTCGGCGCGGCCCCTGATCCGCTGGCCGTACGCCTTGTGCGGGTCGAAGGCCGCCCGCTCGTAGACCCGTACGTCCTCGATGGTGAACTCGGCGACCGAACCGTCCGCCCGCACCACCCGTACCTTCTCGCCCGGCTGGGCCGAACTCAGCCCGTAGAACACGGCCGGCTTGGACTTCGTGTCCACGTGCCCCACCATCAGCGCGGCCCCGGCGGCGCCCGGCTGCACGCCGTTGCTCCACCAGCCCACCGTGCCCGGGCTGTCGTACGGGGGCGGCTCGATCGCGCCGTCCGCGTCCAGGCCCCGGGAGATCACCGGGGCCTGGACGCCTATGGAGGGCACGTCGACGCGCTGCGGCAGGGAGGCGTTCAGCGGGGCGCGGGCCGCGGGCAGGGCCTGGCCCATCGCCCCGCCGGCCTGGCCGGCGACCGGGGCCGGGACCCCGGTGATCTGCCGGCCCCACAGCCACAGGCCCAGGACCAGCACCGACCAGGCGGCGAAGGTCAGCAGTCGGCCACCGCCGGAGGACTTGCCCTCGCTCATGCGCCCCTCGCTCGTGCGCCACTCGTTCATGCGCCGCTCGCCCGATCGCCGCGCGTTCAGTCACCGCTGCGGCGGCGGCGCAGGGCCAGCGCCCGGCCCGCGACGGCCAGGGTGGCCGCGGCGGCCAGGACGGCGCCGATGACCGTGTGCGGCAGCCCCGGCCCGTCGTCGTCGTGGTCGTCCTTCTTGGCCGCCGCGGCCGGCCGGGAGTTCTCGGCGAGTTCGGCGGACATGCCGCCGCCGCCCGCGTGGACCGGCCAGACCGGGGAGGCGTGGTGGCTCGGCCGCCGGTGGGAGATCTCGATGGAGCCGCTGACCTTGTCGTGGCCGTCACAGGTCACCCGCACCGAGTGCCGGCCCGGCTGGGCGTGCGAGCTGATCACCGCCTCGCCGTAGAGCGGGCTGCGGCCGCCTTCGCGTCCGTACAGCTCGGCGTCCCCCACGAAGACGGACGACTTGGCCGCGCCCCTGGTGCCGTCACAGCCGTTGACGCGCAGCTTGACCTGCGATCCCGGGTGGGCCGGATTCGGCTCGACCGAGATGCTGCCGCGGTCGCCGCGGTCGCCCCGGTCCTCCTCACCCGCGAGGGCGGTGGGCGCGGTCACCGCGGAGAACGCCGTCAGGGCGACGGCCACCCCGGCGGCACGGAGAGCGATGTGAACACTGCGCATGGTGAACCTCCTCAACAAGGAGATTCACGCGCGGCACGCCGCTCCGCATCCGGAGCGGCGCCGTACGTGTCAGCCGAACGACTTAAACGAGGTCCACCAGGTCGGCGATCGAGTCGACCGTCTTGGTGGGGCGGTACGGGAACTTCTCGGTGTCCTCGACCGAGGTCAGACCGGTGAGGACGAGGAAGGTCTGCATGCCCGCCTCGAGGCCGGCCAGCACGTCGGTGTCCATCCGGTCGCCGATCATCGCGCTGGTCTCGGAGTGCGCGCCGATCGCGTTCAGGCCGGTGCGCATCATCAGCGGGTTGGGCTTGCCGCAGAAGTAGGGCGTCTTGCCCGTGGCCTTGGTGATCAGCGCGGCGACCGCGCCGGTGGCGGGGAGCGGTCCCTCGGTGGAGGGGCCGGTCTCGTCGGGGTTGGTGCAGATGAAGCGGGCGCCCGCGTTGATCAGCCGGACCGCTTTGGTCATGGCCTCGAAGCTGTAGGTGCGGGTCTCGCCCAGGACCACGTAGTCCGGCTCGTGGTCGGTCAGTACGTAGCCGATGTCGTGCAGGGCGGTGGTCAGACCGGCCTCGCCGATCACGTACGCGGTGCCGCCGGGGCGCTGGTCGTCGAGGAACTTCGCGGTGGCCAGCGCGGAGGTCCAGATGTTCTCGACGGGGACGTCGAGGCCCATGCGGCTGAGGCGGGCCTGGAGGTCGCGGGGGGTGTAGATGGAGTTGTTGGTCAGCACCAGGAAGGGCTTGCCGGATTCGCGCAGCCGCTTGATGAAGGCATCGGCGCCGGGGATCGGGGTGCCCTCGTGGATGAGGACCCCGTCCATGTCGGTGAGCCAGGATTCGATCGGCTTGCGCTCTGCCACTGGACTGTTCTCCGCTCTCGGTGGCGTCTGACCTCTGGGACCTCTGGTCTGACCGCTGGTCTCTACCACCCTATCGGGGCCCGGTCGCGGACGTACGGGGCGTCCACGGCCCGGACCCCGGGGCCCGGGCTCAGCCCAGGCGGACGTTGTCGACGGTCCAGTACCAGTTGTTGCTGCCGCTGTAGCGGAAGCGGATCTGGACGTCCGTGGCACCGGCCGGGACCTGGAGGTTCAGGGACTCGGCCCTGGCCACCGCGTCGGCGGTGTAGCTCTTGACGACGGTGGGCGCACCGCCGTTGTAGGAGACGAGGACCTGGGCGGTCTGCCCGGCCTCGTGGCGGTAGTGCGTCTGGAAGGACAGGGTCTTCACGGTGCCTGCGGTGACGGCCCACTTGGGGGTGATCAGGGTGGAGTCGAAGCTGCCGGTGTGGCTCTTGTCGTCCCACTCGTCGGAGTCGGCGACGGCGAACACGTCACGGGAGCGGACGTTCAGCTCGCGCCACTGGTCGCGCTGGGCCCGGCTCCAGAACTCGTCGGTCGCGAAGGCCCATCCGGCCCACTCGGCGACACCGCCCGTGCCCATCCGGGAGTTGTCGACGGACCAGCCCGCGGGCGGGGTGTGGGTGAAGCCCTGCACCCCGGCCGGGATGCCCGTCTCGTCCACGCGGCCCCGCAGGCCCGGACGCAGGGTGTCGAAGGGGTCGCTGTCGGGGGCGTTCAGCGGGACGCCGTCCAGCGCGGCGGTGGAGACGCCGACCTGCGCGAGCGCGGTCGCGGCGACGTCGACCAGCTTGACGTCGTCCCGTACCGAACCGGCGGCTATGCCCGCGCCCTTGGCGATGACGAAGGTGCCGCGCTCCTGGATGGTGGAGCCGCCGTGGCCGCCGGCGTCGGTGTGGCCGTGGTCGGTGGTGACCAGGACCTTCCAGTTCTCCTGGGCGTAGGTCGGGCGGTTCTGTACGGCGGTCAGCACCTGGCCGATCAGCTTGTCGGAGCGGCCGATCGCGTCGAGGTACTGCTGGCTGGCGGCGCCGTAGGAGTGGCCGGCGATGTCGATCTCGCCGAAGTAGACGAAGGCGGCGTCCGGGTTCTGGTCGCGCAGTTCGGCGGCGGCCGCGGCGGCGATCTTGGGGTCCTCGCTGCCGTAGCCGTCGCGGTCGCCCTTGAGGGAGAGGCGCTTGTCGACCTTGGCGGAGAAGATCGGGCCGCCCGCGTCGGTGGAGGTGATCGGCTCCCAGTCGGCGGCCGCGTACGTGTTGAGCGCCGGGTTGGCGTTCTCGATGCGGGTCAGGAAGTCCGGGTAGGCCGTGTAGTTCTTGCCGGCGAAGGAGTTGTCCTTCACGCCGTGCTTGTCGGGCCACACGCCGGTGGCGATGGTGGACCAGCCGGGGCCGGAGGAGGTGGCGGCCATCGGGTTCGCGTACAGGGTGCTGCGGGCGGTCAGGCCCTGGGCCATCAGGCCCTTCAGGTAGGGGGCGTTGGCCGCCTTGACGCGGTCGAGGACCGCGCCGTCGATGCCGATGACGAGCACCTTGTCGGTGTTGGCGGCGGCAGCGGCGTCCGCGGCGCCGGCCGGGGCGGCCAGGGCGGAGGCGGCGATCAGGGCGGCGGCGGATGCGGTCACGGCGATGACGCGTCGTCCGGGCAGGGCAGTGGACACGTACTCCTCCTGGGGAGCAGGTGGGCGGCGAAGGTGCGGGGACAGGTGCGGGGACATGCCACCGGGCCCGGACCGAAGGGCATTTTGGTCCAGACCCGTTATGCAAGCGTCACTTTTCCGGACCAGGGTGTCCGGGAAGTGACCGGTCAGCTGCCGGTTGCCGACTTCCACGCGTCGACGTAGGCGGTGAGGTTCGCGTCGATGTCGGCCCAGTTCGGCTCGAAGACCTCGACACCCGTCATGATCTTGGTGAGCTCGACGGCGTTGGCATCGGTCGGCTTGACGTCGGTGCGCGCCGGGAAGCCGCCGCCGACCCCGCTGACCAGCTGCTGGGCCTCCTCGCTGAGCAGGTGGTCGAGGAGCTTCTTGCCGTTCTCGGTGTGCGGGGCCTTGTCGACGAGGCCGGCCGCGTACGGCAGGGCGAAGGTGGTGGGCTTGCCGCCGTCCTTCGCGGGGAACCAGATGCCGATGTTCGGCATGGACTTGGACTGCGCGAAGTTCATCTGGACGTCGCCGTTGGCGACGAGCAGCTCGCCCTTGTCGGTCTTCGGCGCCAGCTTGCTGGTGGAGGAGGACGGGCCGACGTTGTTGGCCTGGAGCTTCTTCAGGTACTCCATCGCCGGCTCCTTGCCGCCGAAGTCGTGCATCGACTTGATGAGGACGGCGGTGCCGTCGCCCGCGACGCCCGGGGTGGAGTACTGCAGCTTGCCCTTGTACTTGGCGTCCAGCAGCTCCTCCCAGGTCCTGGGGGCCTCGGCGAGCTCCTTCTTGTTGTAGATGAAGCCGAAGTAGTTGTTGACGACCGAGGTCCACTTGCCGTCGGCGGCCTTGTCGGCGCCGTTGACCTTCTCGGAGCCCTGGGGCCTGTAGGCCTGGAGGAGGCCCTTGCCGTCGGCCTGCTGGATGAAGGGCGGCAGGGTGATCAGTACGTCGGCCTGGGTGTTGGTCTTCTCGCGGACGGCGCGCTGCACCATCTCGCCCGATCCGCCCTCGACGTACTTGACCTCGATGCCGGTCTTCTTGGTGAAATCGGCGAAGACCTTGTCGTACCAGCCGTCGCCCTTCTCGCTCTTGAGGCCGTCGGCGCTGTAGACGGTGACGACCTTCTCCTCGGCGCCCTTGCCCGAGTCGGCGGTGGTGGAGCCGCCGCAGGCGGTGAGGGAGACGGCGAGGGCGAGGCTGCCGGTGACGGCGGCTGCGGTGCGGAGCACGAGCTTGCTGGGCATGGAACTTCCTTACGGGAAAAGGGAGTCGGCAGAGGATCAGCGGGGGGTACGAGGTCAGCGGTAGGAGGCCTTGGTGCGGATGCGGGAGACGGCCAGCAGGACGAGCAGGGTGGTGGCCATCAGGACCACGGCGACGGCGGAGCCGCTGAAGAGCGAACCGCGGTCGGTGGCCGTGAAGATCCGGACCGGGAGGGGCATCCAGTCCGGCGGGTAGAGCATCATCGTGGCGCTCAGCTCGCCCATGGACAGGGCGAAGCAGAGCCCCGCTGCCGCGGTGAGCGACGGCAGCAGGAGCGGGAGCCTGACCCGCCACAGCACGTAGCCGGGGCGGGCGCCGAGGGAGGCCGCAGCCTGCTCGTACGCGGGGTCGAGCCGTACGATCGCCGCCGAAACCGACTGGTGGGCGAACGCCGTGACAAGGATCGTGTGCGCCAGGATGACGATCGAGCTGGTGCCGTTGAGGAGCAGCGGGGGCCGGCTGAAGGCGACGAGCACGGCGAGGCCCACGACCACGGACGGCACGGCGACGGGCAGCATGAACAGCGCGTCCAGGCACCGCTCGCCGCGCTTGCCGAGCGCCGCGCCGGCCAGCGCCGCCCAGGTGCCGACGGTGAGCGCGAGCAGGCTGGCGGCCACGGCGGTGACCAGGCTGGTGGTCAGGGCCTGGAGGGACTCGCCCTGCACGGCGGAGGCGTAGTTCGCGGTGGTCGGTCCGGAGGGGAAGGCGCCGGACCAGTGCGTGGCGAAGGAGGCCGCGACCACGACGAGCAGGGGCAGGGCGAACAGGGGCAGGAAGAGGAGTCCGAAGAGGCTCCAGACGGCCCAGCGGCCCGTCTTGCTATGCACCAGCACGCTTGCCCACCACCCGGTAGAGGCCGAACAGGCCGACGGAGATCACGATGTTGACGACGGCGACCACGCAGGCGGCCGCGTAGTCGGATTCGAGGATGGCCTTGCCGTAGATGAGCATCGGCAGGGTCGTGACGTCCTTGGCTCCGGTGAACAGGACGATCCCGAACTCGTTGAGGCACATGACGAGGACGAGGCTGCCGCCCGCGGCCAGCGCGGGGAGCGCCTCCGGAAGGATCACCTGCCGGATGATCCGGGCGGGCCGGGCGCCGAGGCCGGCGGCGACCTCCAGCTGGGCGGTGTCCAGCTGGGAGAAGGCGGCGAGCAGGGGGCGCATCACGAAGGGCGTGAAGTACGTGATCTCCGCGAGCAGTACGCCCCAGGGGGTGGTCAGGAAGTGGAAGGGCCCGTCGGCGGCGCCGGTGAAGTCGGTCCACACGCCGTTGGCCATGCCGACGGTGCCGTAGATGAAGAGCAGGGCGAGGGTGATGAGGAAGGAGGGGAAGGAGAGGAAGACGTCGATGAACTTCGCGACGGCCCGGGCCCCCGGGAAGGGCACGAAGGCGATGACCAGCGCGAGCGCGAAGCCGAGGACGAGACAGCCGACGGTGGCTCCGACGGCGAGCCACACGGTGGTGCCGAGCGCTTCGCGGAAGGCCTGCGAGGCGAAGACCTGCCCGTAGGCGTCGAACGCCCCGCCGCCGTTCTCGGGCGTGAGCGACTGCTGGACCACCAGCGCGAGCGGGTAGAGGAAGACGAGCGCGAGCACGGCGACGGGCGGGACCGTCCACACCCACCGGGGGACCGCCCGCCGGGAGGTGTCGGCCGCAAGCGCACCGCCTCCCCCGGCGGGGGCGGGGGCCGGGCCGGGTGCGGGCCCGGCCTGGGCCGGGACCGCCGGGCCGGCGGCCACGGACGGGGCCTCAGCCATCGGACACCCCTGCGGCCAGCAGCACGGCGTCGCGCGGCTCGAAGTGCAAGGTGACCCGGTCCCCCAGGGCCGGTGTCTCCCGCAGCTCGGGCAGGTCCGCCTTCACGCGGTGGCCGTCGACGTCGACGTACAGCCGGTGCGTCGAGCCGCGCCACTGGACCTCGGCGATGCGCCCGCTCAGCGCGTTCGGGCCGTCACCGAGGCCGAGCAGGTGCGGCCGTACGCACAGGGTCGCGGTGGACCCCGGCACGGCGCGGCCGCGGTCGAGGGCCAGCGGGCGGCCCTCGAAGACCGCGCCCGCCTCCGCCACGGTCACCGGCAGCAGGTTCGCGTTGCCGACGAAGGACGCGGTGAACTCGGTGCGCGGGGCCCGGTACAGCTCCTGCGGGGTGCCGAAGTCCTGGAGCCGGGCCTTGTCCATGACGGCGATCCGGTCGGCCAGCGTGAGCGCCTCGACCTGGTCGTGGGTGACGTACAGGATGGAGACGTCGGGCAGTTCGCGGTGCAGGCGGGCCAGTTCGGCGAGCATCCCGGAGCGCAGCTGCGCGTCGAGCGCGGACAGCGGCTCGTCGAGCAGGAGCACCCCCGGGCGGATGGCGAGGGCGCGGGCGATGGCCACGCGCTGCTGCTGGCCGCCCGACAGCTCGCGCGGGTAGCGCTTGGCGAAGGCCGCCATGCCGGTCATCTCCAGGGCCTCGGCGACCCGCCCGGGTATCTCGGCCCTCGGCGCCTTCTGGGCCTTGAGGCCGAAGGCGACGTTGGCCTCGACCTTCATGTGCGGGAAGAGCGCGTACTGCTGGACGACCATGCCGATGCCGCGCTTGTGCGGCGGGAGCGCGGTGACGTCCCGGCCGCCGATCAGGACCCGGCCCGCGGCGGGCCGTACGAAACCGGCGACCGCCCGCAGCGCCGTGGTCTTGCCCGAGCCGGAGGGGCCGAGCAGTGCCATCACCTCGCCGGGCTCGACGGTCAGGTCGAGGGAGTCCAGGACGGTGTGGCCGCCGTAGGCGACGCTGACCCCCTCGAAGCGGATGCCGCTCACGCCGGCTCCGCCAGCAGCTGCGGGAGTTCGGCGACGGAGCCGAGGACGTGGGTCGCGCCGTGTCCGGTCAGGGCCGCGCGGTCGTGGGCGCCGGTGAGGACGCCCGCCACGGTCCCGGCGCCGGAGCGGCGGCCGCTGAGCATGTCGTAGGCGGTGTCGCCCGCGACGACGATCTCCCGTACGTCGTCCACGGCGCCCGTGCGCAGGAACGCGGCGAGCACCATGTCCGGGTACGGGCGGCCGCGGCCGCCCGCGTCGGCGGGGCACAGGGTGAGGTCCGCCAGGCCCTGCCAGCCCAGGGCGTCGAGGATGGCGTCCTGGGTGACGCGGGCGAAGCCGGTGGTCAAGGCGACGGTGCGGCCGTCGGAGCGGAGCTTCTCGATGGCCTCGCGGGCTCCGGGGACCGGGGCGATCAGGCCGCCGTCGACGAGTTCCCCGTACGCCTCCTCGAAGGCGGAGTTGGCGCGCCGGGCGAGCTCCTCCGTACCGAAGAGGTGGCGGAAGACCGAGATCTTCGACTCGCCCATGGTGTCGCGTACGTACTGGAGCTTCCCGGCGTGGTCGGCGCTGCCCGGCTCGACGCCGAGGCGCTCGGCGGCGCGCTCGAAGGCGCGCTCGACGAGGCCGCCGTCGGCGACGGTGGTGCCGGCCATGTCCAGGACGATCAGGTTCTGCTTGCGGTGCTCGGTCATCGGCTCGGTCATCGGCTCGGTCATCGGCTCGGTCATCAGACTTACCAGCCCAGTTCGTTCGCGGTGGTCTCGGCTATGGCGGGCGAGCAGGTCATGCCGCGCCCGCCGGGTCCGGTCACCAGCCAGACGCCGTCGGCCACCTGCTGGCGGTGGACGACGCGGGTGGTGTCGGTGCACTGCGCGTACACGCCCGCCCAGCGGTGCCTGATCTTCGGCAGGGGGCGGCCCAGGAAGGACTCGACCACCTCGGCGAGGTGCTCGTAGGGGTCTTCGAGGGTGTCGAACGCGAAGGGGTGCTCGTACTCGTGGGTGTCGCCGATGGTCAGTCCGCCGTCCAGGCGCTGGACCATCAGCAGCTGCATCTTGTGGGCGGCGGCGATCGGCGCCTGTGCCTGCTCGGCGGCCAGCGCGTCGAGGGCGCCGGACGCGTACGCGGGGTAGTAGCGGAAGCTGTCGGCGTCCGCGACGGAGGTGGTCAGCGGCTCGCCGAGCGGGGCGGTCTGCATCATCTGGAGGCGGACGCGGCGCACGGGCAGGTCGGGAACCAGCTCGCGGACCAGGCCGGACAGCCAGGCCCCGGTGGCCAGGACGACCACGTCACCGCGGTGGACGTCGCCGTGGTCGTCGCGGACGGCGCCCGGGCCCGCGACCTCGCGTACCTCCCGCCCGGGGAGGAAGGTGTACCGGCCGCCGGCCGTGAGGGCTTCGCGCAGGTGGAGCTGCGCGGTGCGCGGTTCGACGGCCGCGTCCCGCTCGCACCACAGCGCCGCCTCGAAGGCGCCGCGCAGGGCCGGGTTGATCTCCCGGGCCTCCGCGGCGGTGACCAGCTTGTAGCCGCGGGCGGCGGCGTCGGGGCGGGCCGCGGCCGCCTCGGCGACCGCGTGTTCACGGGCGTTGCGGACGGGGGTGAGGGAGCCGATGGCGCGGAAGCCCAGTCCGGGCACCTCCGCGCCGATGCGCTCCCAGAGCTCGCGGGCCCGCAGGGCGGTGTCGAGCTCCTCGCCCCCGGCCCGTCCGCTGACCCAGATCTGGCCGAAATTGCGCAGGGACGCGCCGCGGGCCTCGGCCTCTCGCTCGATCTGGACGACCTCGTGGCCGCGTTGGACTGCTTGCCAGGCGTGCATGGTGCCGACCACGCCGCCTCCGACGACTATGACTCTCACGCCGTCCACGGTGGGCGCGGCCCGTGACCCGGGGGGATCCGGCGGACGACGCGCCGGTGAACAGCCCCCCAAGCTTGGACTAGACCCGTTACCGTTCCGTGATGAGGATACGTCCTTTTTGGGGTAGGCAAGGGTGGTTCCCTCGGGACTATTCGGGCCGCAGACGGGTCGTGAAGCTGAACCGGTCGCCACGGTAGAGCGAACGCACCCGCTCCAGCGGCCGGCCGTCCTGGTCCCGCGAGAAGCGGTGGATGAGCAGCATCGGGAGGGCGGGCGGCGTGCCGATCAGCAGGGCCTCGCGGGGCGTTGCGAGGACCGTCTCCAGCTTTTCGTCGGCGTCGCCGAAGGAGATGCCGAGCCGGTCGCGGAGGTATCCGTAGAAGGAGGAGTCGGGCTGGAAGTCGATGTCGAGCCGCGGCGCACGGGCCACCCGCACGTACGTGCTCTCCAGTCCGACCCGCTCGTCGTCGGCCAGCAGGACGCGCTCCAGGTGCCAGACCGGCTCCCCGGCCTCGGCGCCGATGCCGGGGGCGAGGTCGGGCGGGCACGCGAACCGCTCGAGCCCGATCAGGTGACGGCCCGGACGGCGGCCCTGGCGGCGGACGCCCTCGGTGTAGCTCGCCAGGGACAGCGGCTGCTCCAGCTTCGGGCCGGCGACGACGGTCCCGCGGCCGGCGCGGCGCAGGCGGCCTTCCAGCAGCAGCTCGCGCAGGGCCTGGCGGACGGTCTCGCGGGACACCTCGTACCGCTCGGCGAGATCGCGCTCGGTGGGCAGCGATCCGCCCTCGCCGAGCTCGTCGAGGAGCTCGGCGATGCGGGCCTTGACGGCGTAGTACTTCGGGATGCGGCCGTGCTCCGGGATGCCGGAGCGGACGGGCGAGCCGGGACGGTGGTGCTGGGTCTGTTCTTCCACCCTGGGACTCTATGCGGGGCGGGTGTACGGAGATCAGCGGGCGGGGCCGCGCAGCCGCCGGGCCCCGATCACGAGTCCGCCGCCGAGGGTGAGGGCGGCCACGGCACCGGCCCCGATCCCGTACGCCCGTTCGCGGGAGCCGGTGTGCGCGAGGGAGCCCGCCTCGTAGGGGTCCTCCGGGCCCTCGACGGAGAACCGGTAGCCGCCCGCCTCGCCCACCCAGTCGCCGTCGTCGCCCTTGCGCTGCACGAGGGCGGCGTCCGCGACGACCTCACCGGTGGGCGCGTCGGGCGCGAAGGCGAGGCCGACCCGGACGGTCAGCGAGCCGCCCGCGGCGACGGTGAAACCTGGGAAGGCGGACCCGCCGTCGAAGACGGCGATGATCTCGTCGCGGTCGGTCCGCTCCAGGCTGACGGGGAGGGTGCCGTTCGGGGTGTCGAACTCCATGCGCAGGTGGGCGGGGCGCAGGGCGCGGGCCTTGTCGGTGAGGACGACGACGGGGTGGATGTCCGTGCAGCGGGAGTCGGTGGTGTTCGTCAGGTCCAGGTACCAGGTCTGCGGGCCGCCGCCCGTGCGGTACACGGCCGGTCCGCCGCGGATCCGGGCCCCGATGGGGAAGGCGTGGCTCTTGCCGTCCCCGCAGGTGGCCTGCGCGCGGGACGGCAACGCGGGCGCGGGGCGGGCCCCGCCGCCGGTACCGATGTCCGCGCCGGCGGTGGGTGCGGTGGCGACCAGGGCGGCGGAGAGGACGGCGCCGAGGGCAAGGGCTTTGCGCACTCGCATGGAAGACCCTTCGCTGCTCACCGGACGGGACGATGGTCGGACGAGGTGACTATCACCCTGCCCAACCCGCACCTTCCCACGCCCATCACCCCACCCCTGCCCACCACGCCCAAACCCCTCCGCTTTACCCCCGAACAGCCCAAACGGTCAAGCCCCCACACCGAAACCCGTCCACCCCGACCCACCCCCCTCCAGCCCCCCACCGAAACCCGTCCACCCCGACCCACCCCTCCAGCCCCGCATCCAGCCCCGACTCAGCCACCCCGGCCCGATCCGGCCCGATCCAACTCCACACCCGATCAAGCCCCACCGGCCCAGCCAACCCGGCCCCATCCAGCCCCGCCGGCGTTTGAGGCGCGGGGTCTGGGGCGGAGCCCCAGATCTTTCCGGAGGCCCGCCCGGTCAATCCCTCCGGGCGGCGCCCAAGGCTTCGGCCGTGCCGGCACACGAGGCCCGGCCCCGACAACAACGGCAACGGCACCGGCCCCTCACTCCGCCCGACCGAAAACCGGCCCGAGCACCAGCTCCGCGGCCCCCTCCGCAACCCCGGCCTCTGCCAGAGCCACCCCCACCGGCCCCGCACCCGCCCCCCGCACCGCGATCACCCGCCGGACCCCGTCCAGGAAGACCCCCGGCGCCCCTGCCACCACGCGCCCGCCCAACACCACCCGCTCCACATCCAGCAGCGCCACCAGGTTCGCCGCCCCCTCCCCCACGATCCGCGCGGCCTCGGCAAGATCCCCCCGAGCCACCGCCGCCAGGCACAAGACCTCCGCGCACCCCCGCGCCCCGCACCGGCACGGCGGCCCGTCCAGCCGGAGCACCTGGTGCCCGAACTCCCCCGCCCCCGAACGCCCGCCCCGGTAGACCTCCCCGCCCAGCCGCAGCCCGGCCCCGAGCCCGGTCCCGACGTGCAGGTACACCGAGGTGCCGCGGGATCCGGGCGCAACGGCGGCCGCGCCGGCGTTCGTGTCCTTGTCCAGCAGCACCGGCACCCCCAGCCGCCCCGCCAGCACCTCCCGCAGCGGAAACCCCTCCCACCCCGGAAACCCCGTCACCCGGCCCATCACCCCGGCCCGGTGGTCCAGCGGCCCCGGCGCGGCCACGCCGACCCCCAGCAACGGCTGCCCGCCCGGGTCACCGACCCGCGCGAGCGCCCGTACGACCTCCTCCACCACCACGTCCGGACCGGCCCCGAAGTCCAGCGGGCCGCGGCTCTCGGCGACGACCGTGCCCGCCAGGTCCACCCGTACCGCCCGGAGCTCGTCACGGTCCAGGTGCACCCCGGCCGCGTACCGGGCCTGCGGCACCAGCCGCAGCAGGGTGCGCGGCTTGCCGCCGGTGGACACGGCGCGGCCGGCCTCCGCGACCAGCCCCTCCCCGCCCAGCCGGGCCGTGATCTTGCTGACGGCCTGCGGCGTGAGCCCCGTACGGGCGGCGAGTTCGGCACGCCCCAGCCCCGCCGGCCCGGCGCCGCGCAGCAGGTCCAGCAGGAGCGCCTCGTTGTGCCCGCGCAGCGCCGGCAGGTTCACCCCGCCCCGCCCCCGCCCGTGCCGGCACCCGTGCCCGTACCCGTACCCGTAGTGCCCGTCCGCGTCGTCTCCGTGTCCGTCCCCGTTTCCCCTGTTCACCCGCCCATTGTCCACCCTCCTTGCACTTCGACAACGCTGTTGCCAAAGTGGCACCCATGAACGTCACCGCCCCCGCCACCCGCCGCTCCGCCCCCCTCCGCGTCGGCCTGATCGGCTACGGACTCGCCGGTTCCGTCTTCCACGCCCCGCTCGTGGCCGCCACCGACGGGCTCGTCCTCGACACCGTCGTCACCTCCGACCCGGGGCGGCAGGCGCAGGCCCGCGCCGAGTTCCCCGACGTCCGGATCGCCGCCTCCCCCGACGAGCTGTGGGCGCGCGCGGGCGGCGCCGAGGCCCTCGACCTCGTCGTGATCGCCTCCCCCAACCGGACCCACGTCCCGCTCGCCACGGCCGCCCTGACCGCGGGGATCCCCGTCGTCGTGGACAAGCCGCTCGCCGCCACCGCCGCCGAGGCGCGCGAACTCGCCGCCCTCGCCGAGCGGACCGGAACGTTCCTGTCCGTCTTCCAGAACCGCCGCTGGGACAACGACTTCCTCACCGTCCGCCGCCTCCTCGCGGACGGCGAACTCGGCGAGATCCAGCGCTTCGAGTCCCGCTTCGAGCGCTGGCGCCCCCAGCTCAAGGGCGGCTGGCGCGAGTCGGGTGCCCCGGAGGAGATCGGCGGCCTGCTGTACGACCTGGGCAGTCACGTCGTCGACCAGGCGCTTGTGCTCTTCGGCCCGGCGGTACGGGTCTACGCGGAGGCCGACGCGCGCCGGCCGGGCGCCGAGACCGACGACGACACCTTCATCGCGCTCACGCATGCGAACGGGATCCGCTCCCACCTCTACGTCAGCGCCACCACGGCCCAACTCGGCCCGCGCTTCCGCGTCCTGGGCTCCCGGGCCGGCTACGTGAAGTACGGCCTCGACCCGCAGGAGGGCGCCCTGCGCGAGGGTCTGCGGCCCGGCACGGAGGCGGCGTGGGGCGAGGAGCCCGAGCACCTGTGGGGGCTGCTGGGTTCCGGGGAGTCCCCGCTGACCGGCGGCGGCACCCCGGTACCGACGACCCCGGGCGACTACCCGGCGTACTACGCGGCGGTGGCGGCGGCCCTGCGCGAGGGAGGGCCCGCGCCGGTCACTGCGTACGAGGCCGCGCACTGCCTCGAGGTGCTGGAGGCGGCCCGCACCTCGTCCCGGGACGGAGTGGCCGTCGAACTGTGAGCCGGCGCTCCTGAAAATCGGCGAACCCGGGGCGCACAAACGATCTATCCTGCACAGATTGCCATCAACATGATCATCACGTGTGTGAAGAATGGATCTTCTGTGAAGCTGCCCCGGATCGCGTCGGTCGTCGCTGCCGCCGCGATAGCCCCGGCCGTCCTGCTCTCCTCGCCGGCCTTCGCCGCTGACGTCCCGTCGGCCTCGACCCCGTCCACGCCGTCGGCCCCCACCGCGCCCGACCAGGACTCCGAGGGCCGGCCGGTCGCGGGGAACCCGGCGGGGAACCCGGCGGACAAGCCCGCGGACAAGCCCGCCGAGGACCCGCAGGCCGCGAAGGACCGGGCCGCGATCCAGGCGATCCTGGCCGACCCGGCGACCGGCCGGGGCGTGCGCGAGGCGGCCGAGAAGGCGCTCAAGGGGACGGCCGCGGACATGCGGCACTTCCTGGAGGTCGTCTGGCAGAAGGAGCAGTACGTCGACGACCAGGTACGGGTCTTCCAGATCCACAGCACCGGCGGCGTCGCCGTCAAGCGGGAGGCGGAGAAGGCCCTGCGGGCCGGAACCCACGCCGCGCTGAAGGAGTTCCTCACCGTCGGGCAGCACAAGGCCCGGTACGAGGACGACCAGGTCGAGCTCTTCCGCATGCTGAACGGCGCGGGCAACGGCATCCGCGAGGCCGTCGAGAAGCTCCTGCGCAGCGGAACCCCGGAGCAGGTGCGCCAGTTCATCGAGGTCGACCAGCACCACGTGCGTGCGAGCGACGACCGCGTCGAGCTGTCGCGCGTGTACGAGAGCGCCGGCCCGGGCCTGAAGGCGGCGATCAACGCGCTCCTCAACGGGCACCCGTCCAACGCGGAGCTGCGTGAGTTCGTGAAGACGGGGCAGCACAAGCTGCGCGACGAGGACAACAGCGTCCTGATCTCGTCGATGGTGAACAACGCCGGTCCGGAGCTGAAGAAGGCCGCCCTCGCCGCCCTCAAGGGAACGCCCGAGGACCGTGCCGCGTTCCTGGCGACCGGCCAGCACGAGGCGCGCGCCAAGGACAAGGCCGCCGAGGAAGCGGCCGCCAAGGCGGAGCAGGACAAGAAGGACAAGGACAAGGACAAGAACGGGTCCGCGGGCACCGGCACCGGCACGACCCAGATCGCGGCCCAGGGCGCCGGCGGCAACGGCAACGTGACCGCGGCGGGCGGGTCCGCCCCGCTCGCGAACACGGGCGCCGGTTCCGAGAACGCCTGGTTCGCGGGCGGCAGCGCCGCCGCGCTCGCCGCGGGCGCGGGCCTGGTGCTCGCCAACCGCCGCCGCCGTACGCCGACCGAGGGCTGATCCGCACCGCACACCACGCGCGCGGAAGGGGCGGGGCTGCCATCGGCGGCCCCGCCCCTTCCGGATGTTTCCGTGTTCGCGTGTTCGCGTGTACGCGCCACGTGCGGCGCTACGCGCCCTTGAACTCCTGGCGCTGGCGGCCCAGGCCGGCGATCTCCAGCTCCACGACGTCGCCGGCCCGCAGGTACGGCTTCGGTTCCGGCTGGCCCATGGCCACGCCGGCCGGCGTACCGGTGACGATGACGTCACCCGGGTACAGGGTCATGAACTGGCTCAGGTACCGGACGACCTCGCCGACCGGGAAGATCTGGTCCGCGGTGTTGCCGTCCTGCTTGAGCTCGCCGTTGACCCACAGCTTCACGTCCAGGACCTGCGGGTCCGGGATCTCGTCGGCGGTGACCAGCCACGGGCCGAGCGGGGTGAAGGTCTCGCAGTTCTTGCCCTTGTCCCAGGTGCCGCCGCGCTCGATCTGGAACTCGCGCTCCGAGACGTCGTTGACCAGCAGGTACCCGCCGACGTGCGCGAGGCCCTCCTCGGCGGAGGCCAGGTAGCGGGCGGTGCTGCCGATGACGACGCCGAGCTCGGCCTCCCAGTCGGTCTTCACGCTGCCGCGCGGGATCAGCACGGTGTCGTCCGGGCCGACCACGGTGTCCGCCGCCTTGAGGAACAGGATCGGCTCGGCCGGCGGCTCCGCGCCGATCTCGGCCGCGTGCCCGAAGTAGTTCAGCCCGATGCCCACGATCTTGCCTATGCGGCCGACCGGCGCGCCGATCCGCAGCCCTTCGGCGTCCAGGACCGGGAGCTCGCCCGCTTCCGCCGCCTCCCGTACCCGGGAGAGTACGGAGTCCTCCGCGAGGAGAGTGCCGTCCACATCCGTGATCAGGCCGGACAGGTCACGCAGGGCGCCGTCCTGGTCGAGCAGCGCGGGGCGCTCCGACCCGACGGGTCCGACACGCAGCAGCTTCATGGGCATTCTCCCGTGGTCGTGGGTGGTCGGCGCATGGGCAGGCCCATGCGCCGGCCGATGGGTTGCGGCCATCGGAGGATTGGTCGATCCTCCAAGAAGTCCGAACAATCCGCAAGACCCTGTTCACAGACTGGAACGCTCACCTCCGCGGGCCGCCCCACCTGCGGCCTCGCCCCCAGCCCCTGCACCCGCTCCTGCGCGGGACTGCAGCCAGACGCGCTCCGCCACCGACCAGCCCGTGGTGGTCAGCAGGTACAGCCCTGCCGCGAGCGGGACCACGGCAGCCGTGATCAGCGTCCCGAAGGACAGCAGGGGCAGTACGCCGCCCAGCTTGCGCATGACCTCCTGCTGCTCGGCGCTCGCCCCGGCCGGAGCCGCGGCCCCGGCCGGGGCGAGCGCGGCCTCGGCGGCAGCCCGGCGCCCCCGTACCGCACTCCACGCGGCCACGACCCCGATCGCCGCGAACAGCCCGAGGAACACCAGCCCCTGCTCCCCGAACAGGCCGCCCTCCCCCAGCGCCTCGGTCCACCGGGCGCCCAGCGGCGCGGCGAACAGCCGGTGCGCCAACAGCTCGCCCCCCGAGGAGAAGGCCTGGTACATCAGGAAGAACACCGGCAGCTGCAGCAGCACCGGGAGGCAGCCCGCCGCCGGCGTCGCCCCGCGGAAGGCGGCCCGGCTCAGCGGATGCAGGGCGAGCCTCACGAGCACGGTGAACAGCACGATCGCGGCAGCGGTCGCGGACTCGGCCAGTACCGGCTCGAGAAGCCGGCCCAGCTCGGCAACAAGGTGGGTGAAAACGGACACGCGGGCCCTCCGAAGGGTCTCGTCGACGTCGAAAGAGATGCAGGGAGATGCATTTCGGCGTGACGACCCGCGAGGGGCGACGACAGTGATCAGTCAGTCAGCAGAAGGCGAAAAGTGGTGCGGTGCTGCGCGCCCCTACGCGGCCGTCGGGACCGGACGGCCGGGCGCCCTGGGCCGCGACCGGCCCGAGGCATCGGGATCGCGCTGCGGCAGGAACGCCGTGCGCTGCTCGCGATCACGGATCGCGGTGCGTATTCGGTGCGGCGGCACGGGCCGCGCCAGACGCGCGGCGGCAGCCAGGGCCTCGGCGCCCACGGCAACGGTGGCGGCCAGGGCGACGACGACCGCGCCCAGCCCGCCCTCCCCGGCGAACAGCGCGAGCACTCCCCCGAGCAGCAGCAGAGCCGCCACCCACGAGGTGCGGGAGACGAACAGCAGGAAGCGCCGAGCCATACGGACCTCCCCCTTCCACTCCCCCGCGCGAACCTCCGTACGAGAGACGCGACTTGCCATCGATACTAACCGGCCCCACTGACAAGGAGTCGGGACGAGACGGGATCAGGCGGGATGAGGCGGGATCAGGACCTGAGGGTCCCCCACACCACCAGCCGGTACTTGGACGTGTACTCGGGCGTGCAGGTGGTGAGCGTGATGTACGCACCGGGCTCGCTGTACCCGTAGTCCGGTTTCACCAGACTGCGCGGCACGGCCGCGATGACCCCCACATCCCGCTCGGTCGTCTCCCCGAGCACCTTCCCGACCACGTACGTGAACCGCTTCCCACGCACCTCCACGACCAGTTCATCGCCGGCCCGCAACCGGTTGATGTACCGGAACGGCTCCCCGTGCGTATTGCGGTGCCCGGCCAGCGCGAAGTTCCCCTCTTCCCCGGGCCCGGCGGTCCCGGGGTACTGCCCCGCGTACCCCTTGTCGAGCACGGCCCGCTTGTCGATCCCCTGCGCGACGGGCACGGTGAGACCGAGACGGGGGATCCGCAGGACGGCGTACGCCCGGTCCCGGGCGGGCGCTCTGGCAGCAGGTGCCCGGGGGGCGGACGACTCCGGCGACAGCGACGGCGGCGACGAACGGGGCTCCGTGTCGCCGGCCTGCGCGGAGGCGACCGGATCGGCGCCGGCGGACTCCTCGGCAGGACTTTCCGGCGTCGTACGGGCCCAGTCGCTCTCCAGGGCCTTGACCTGCTCCTGCGCGGCGGCGACGGCCTGCCGGTTGGTCCACCACACCTGGTGCACCACCAGCAGCAGGACCACCACCCCCACCGTGACGGTCAGCTCGGCGGCCGCCCACAGCACCCCCGCGAGCCCGGCCCGGCGCGCCCGCCGGCCGCTCCCCTGAACCACCACAGGTATGTGATCCCGCACGGGCGGCACCCTAAGTCCTCCCCCGTCAACTGACCAGCAGCAGTACGGTGTGATCCATGCGCCCTGACACGCCTGCCGAGCACATCGCCGAAGCCGAGCGCCTCATCCGCACGGCGACCCGCTACCCCGAGGACCAGGAGCCGTTGCTCCTCCAGGCCGCTGCCCACCTCGAGTTGGCAGACGCCCGGGACCGCGCCAGCGCGCTGTACGACCAGCTCCTCTCCGCCTCCCCGGCCAACCCTCACCTGATCAAGGCCCTGCAGGCGGCGAACCTCTGGGAGTACGGCCACGAACCGGAGGCCCGCGCCCTGATCTCGGGCATCCGCGCGGCTTCCCCCAAGGACCCGGCGCCCTGGGAGGTCATCGCGGAAACCCTCGAGGCCCACGACGAGTTGGAAGCCTCGCACGACTGCTTCACCGAGGCGGCGAGCCTCCTGATCGCGGACACCGACCCGCTCACTCCGGCCACCACCGCCCTCCTGACGGGCCGCCACCGGGTCCGGCGCCTGCTCGGGCGTCCGCACGACGACTGGGACATGGTCGCCGACACCCGCCACATCGGCCCGATCCCGCTCGACGAACTCCACGACCCGAAGCGCATCTGGGCCCTCGGTTCCGACGACCCCGCCGAACTCCGCGCCGAGATCGCCCGCCTCCGCGCCGAACTGGGCGACCGCCGCGCCGCCCTCTCCCGCCCGTTCCCGGTGGCGATCCTCCACTGGCCCGCCCGCGAGCTGGCCGAACTCCTCACCTCGTACCCGACCCTCGCCGCGGAGTACCCCTCGCACGAGGCCCACCTCCGGGAGATCGAGACCTCCCTGCGCGCCCTCGCCGCCTCGGGCACCACGAACCTCGGCATCGTCACGGCCAGCGTCCCCTCCTACGAGGCCTTCGCCGCCTCGGAACGAACCTCGCCGGCCTCCCCCTCCCTCCTCGCCGAATACGCCACCACCCTGGCCGCCCGCGGCAAAGCCACCCCCTGGCCCCCCACCCCCACAAACCCCTGCTGGTGCACCTCAGGCAAGCCCTACGCGGAGTGCCACGGGATCACCAACCCCTGACTCCACGGTCGACGAGCCGGCCGTATTCACCCAGACCTGCCGCAAGTGACACGCGCGGATTAGGCTCGTCCTCGATTCGACGATCCGCGAGGCAGGTAATGACCGACGACTGGCAGTTCGAGGTTCCCACCACCGGCAGCAAGCACCTCCCTCCTGACGCCCGGTACATGGAGGCGCTCAGCAGCCAGGGATACGGGTTCGAGGTGGCCATCGCCGATCTCGTCGACAATTCCATTGACGCCGGGGCTCGGGACGTGGTGATCCACTTCCTGCGCGACGAGGACCGGCTCGTAAGCCTCCTGGTCATCGACGACGGGAAGGGGATGACCGAGGAGGAACTCGACGTCGCAATGACCGTCGGGGGCCGGCGCGACTACGCCTCCGAAGCCCTGGGAATGTTCGGCACCGGGTTGAAGTCCGCATCACTGAGCCACGCGTCCGCGGTGACGGTCGTGAGCAAGACGCGCAGGACCAGGGCCGTGGGCCGTCGTTGGCTGATGGAGCGGGCCGTGAACGGGTACCAGTGCGACATCGTGGCAGCCGACTATGCACAGACACTGATCGACCGGTACGCCCAGCGGCCGATCACCTGGCAGGGCACCGTCATCCGCTGGGACGGGGTGAAGAACTTCCCCCGGAACGGCGGAGGTGGGCAAACCGACCGCTACCTGCACCGGACCATCAACCGACTCGGCCTCCAGCTCGGTCTGTACCTGCACAGGTTCCTCGCCAAGGACGACTTCAACATCACGATCGCGGTCGAGGACGTGAACACCGGAACCGAGTACATGAACTTCGGAGTCGAGCCCCTCGACCCGTTCGGATATCCGGTACCAGGTCACCTCGACTACCCACGGCGCTTCACCGTGGATCTCGATTCCATTCGCCCCGTTTCCCTCGACGCCCACGTCTGGCCGGCGAAATCAACCCTGGACGGATACAAGGCGGTCGGCTCCGTTCTGGAACGCCAGGGCTTCTATTTCTACCGGCACAATCGTCTCGTGCAGGCAGGCGGGTGGAACAATTTCCGGCAGCCCGACCAGCACCTGTCGCTTTCCCGCGTCGCCATCGACCTTCCGCCACATGGAAACGAAGTTTTCCGGCTGACGGTGAAAAAGGAAGGCGTGGAGGTCTCCCCCGAGTTCATCTCCGCCTTGGAAGAGGCGCGGGACGCCAACGGGCGGCGATTCGTCGACTACGTCGCAGACGCCGAGTCGGTTTATCGGGAGGCACGCAAGCGGGCGGGCACCACTCGAAAGTCCGTCGTCGGGCCGGGCAAGGGGTTCGATCCCGCCGTACGGGAGGCCATCGAGGACGAGCTGCCCCTGCTGCCAGGCGAAGAGCCCATCGCCATCCGCTGGCAGGCTTTGGACAACAGCCTGTTCTTCGATGTCGACAGGGAGAACCGAACCATCGCCTTGAATCACCATTATCGGTCGGCGATTCTCGGCGGACGGCGCGGCGGTCTCAATGACGCCCCTACCTTGAAGTCCCTCATGTACCTCCTGCTCCACCAGGTATTCGAGAAGGAATACAGCGGGAGCCGCGAAAAAGACAACCTTCAATTGTGGCAGTCCATCCTGGTGGCCGCCGCACGCACCGAACTGGAACGCATGGGCGACGATGACTGATACCGGCGGATACCCGGAGCTGCCCTGGTCGACCGTCGAGCACTATCTCGGGGAACGACAGGCAGCCAGCTACCGGCTCTCCGCACCGACCGCGGAGCGCGCGGTCTGGTATGAGATCGGGGACGGCGGGCAGGAGATTTCGCTGCAGGTGGAACTCGACCGCCATCAGCAGCCACCGCGCTCATCGCTGCCGGCCGTGACCATCGACCAGGTGCGACGCGGCGAAGCGCGGATGGCCCGCATCCACACCACCCACGTGGCGTTGATGCGCGATTTCCACGATCTTCTCATCGCCATCGCGGACCGCATCATCACCGGCGAGCGCGATCTCGGGCAGGCCTTCGAGGAGACGGTCCGGGCCTGGGGGCGGCTGCTCGACCAGCCGCGCGGCCTCGGAGTGGAACGTCGCATAGGACTGCACGGAGAACTTGCGGTGTTGCGCGCCGTGGCGCGCTCCCACGGGTGGGCGCAGGCGGTCGAGGCGTGGACCGGCCCCAAGGCGGAGCAGCACGACTTCGGGCTGTCCGACTCCGATCTCGAGGTGAAGACCACCGCATCCGAGAGGCGTCGACACACCGTTCACGGGATACACCAGCTCACGGAGAGCTCCGGACGACCCTTGTGGTTCGCCTCGCTTCAACTGACGCGTGGTGGACTCGGCGGCCGCTCCCTGGGTGAGTCGGTGGCCGCGGTGATCCGCGACGCCCGCGCGGCGCATCGCATCGCGTCCGCGCGCCTGGAAAGCGCCCTCGCCTCCGGCGGGTGGAGCGAGAGCGACCCGGACGATGAACGCTGGACTTTGCGCACGGCGCCTTTGCTCGTCCCGGCAGAGCAGCTGCCGAGGTTGACCGAGTCGATGATTCCCTTCTCCGTCCGAGAGCACGTCTCATCGATCGACTACCGCATGGACGTGACCCATCTGAGCTCGGCACCCGGCCCGCCGGTCGACCTCACCGACTTCCGTCTTCCGTGACCGACGAGGACCCTCAATTGACCAGCAACGAAACCCTCCGGCTCCAACTGCACAGTGCCGTGCTGTCCGATCTCGACGGCAGCAGGCCGAAGAACCTGGCCCGTGCCCTGGAGTACCAGGCCGAGGACATGGCCCCGGAAGCCGGGGCCTACGCCGACGAGGCGGACTTCCAAGCAGCGCTGAAGGGATCCCGCTCGACGCATCAGCTCGTCGAGCTGTGGCGTAAACAGCTCACGCGATGGGACTACGCCGACCGGCCGACCTGGACCGACACCCGGCCGCGTACGGACGAGCGGAGGGCCGAGATCCACCGCCTGCTGAAGCTGGAGGAGACCACACGCACGCTGCTCGACGGGCTGATCCCCGTATCGAAGGCGGCGGTCTCCGTGGTGATCAGCCCGGAGCACAAGCCCTGGTACACGCCCCAGTCACAACTCAGCCGGCCTCACTACTGGCCCGCCTACCGCGGGCTGCTCGCCGCCAAGGGGTGGCCGGCCGACGCCGTGGCCGCGTTGGACGTGGCGACCGATCAGGTGATCGAGCGGCTGGCCGACCCGACCGACTCGGCGGTGTACCAGTCCAAGGGGCTCGTCGTGGGCTACGTACAGTCCGGGAAGACCGCCAACTTCACCGGTGTCATGGCCAAGGCCGTGGATGCGGGCTATCGACTGGTGATCGTTCTCGGGGGAACGCTCAACATGCTGCGCGCCCAGACCCAGCGGCGCCTCGACATGGAACTCGTCGGCAAGGAGAACATCCTGCGGGGGGCCGACGAGCTGGAATCGGACTACGCCGACGACCCTGCCTGGATGGCCGGCAGGTTCGTGAGCTTCGGCAGCCTTCCGTCCGCCCTCGGGGCGTTCGACATCGTGCGCATGACCACGCGGGGCGACGACTACAAGAGTCTGCTGCAGGGCATCACCGCCTTGGAGTTCGAGAAGCGCGAACCCGCCCTGCCCCTGTACGACCGGGAGAACCTGCACCGCTCCGCAGCGCGCCTGATGGTGGTCAAGAAGAACAAGACGGTGCTGGCCAAGCTCGTCAAGGATCTGGGAAAGATCAAGACTCCATTGGCGGAGATCCCCGTCCTGATCATCGACGACGAGTCGGACGAGGCCTCGGTCAACACTGCGAAGCCGGACGTTCAGCGCAGCGCGATCAACGAGCAGATCTCGAAGCTGCTGAACATGCTGCCGCGTGCGCAGTACGTGGGCTACACGGCGACTCCCTTCGCAAACGTCTTCGTGGACCCGAGCGACACCGAGGACATCTTTCCCAAGGACTTCCTCATCTCTCTGCCCCGCCCAGAGGGATATATGGGGGCGCGCGACTTCCACGATCTGGACAGCGAGGTGGAGGAGCACGAGCGCACCGTCGCCAACTCCAACGAGAAGGCGCACGTGCGAGACATCGTCGACGACGCAGAGGACGACACCTGCCTGCAGCAGGCCATGGACATGTTCGTGCTGACGGCCGCCATGAAAATGTACCGGGAGGACGCGGGCGGACTCGGTGACGGCTACTTCGAACACCACACGATGCTCGTCCACGAGTCGGTGCGCACCGGAGTCCACCGCGACCTCCACGATCGGGTCCTGAACCTGTGGCACAACGCGGGGTACACCGGTCCACGCGGGCACGAACGGCTGCGGAAGCTCTTCGAGACGGATGTCGCACCGGTCTCGGAGGTCCGTGCCGACGGTCAGGCCGTACCTGCTTCCTACGACGAGTTGATGCGCTACGTCGGTCCGGCGAGTGTGCGGATCGGCGGTGACGGCCAACCGATCATCGTCGTGAACGGCGACAAGGACCTGGAGACGGGAGAGGCCGACTTCGACAAGCGTCCTATCTGGAAGATCCTCATCGGGGGCCAGAAGCTGGCCCGCGGATTCACGGTCGAAGGGCTGACCGTGTCGTTTTTCCGCCGCCGGGCCGGAAACGCCTCAACGCTCATGCAGATGGGGCGCTGGTTCGGATTCCGCAAGGGTTACCGCGATCTGGTGCGTCTCTACCTCGGACGCAGGGAGACCATGGGGCGGACCGAGGTGGATCTGTACGACGCCTTCCAGGCGATCTGCCGCGACGAGGAGGCGTTCCGTTCGGAGCTGCACCGGTATTCCGTGATGGTGGATGGTCGGCCGCAGATCACACCCGCCCAAATCCCTCCCCTGGTTTCCCAACACCTACCGTGGCTGAAGCCGACCAGCCCGAACAAGATGTACAACGCCAGACTGGAACTCGTACGATCCGCCGGACGCTGGGAGGAGCCCACCGCCTATCCGCAGAAGGGCGAATATCTCCGACGTAATACGGAGCTGTGGCTTCCGTATCTCGAATCCCTCGAATCCCAGGCGGTCACGTACGGGTACCACTTCACGGACAAGGGCGTCGTCCACCGCTTCCGCGCCCTGACTGGGATCTTCTCTGCGAACACGCTCCTGGACACGCTCCGCAACCTGCACTGGGAGGTTCCCGAGCAGTTTCCTCCACACCTTCGGTACCTCTCCGAGATCACCGAAGCCGGCAAGGTGGACGATTGGGTCGTACTGGCTCCGCAGCACGCCTCGGGCGGGGAAGCCAAGACCGTCGCCCTCGGCTCGGCGGTTCGGCCGTACTCGTGGTTCTCCCGTGACCGCCGCGCGGACCGAGGACCCCTCTTCGGAGCGATCAGCGACAAGAAACACCGTGGGGTGGCCCATCGGATCGCCGGAGCGCTCGGGACCTCCGGGGACGAGGCCACGGAGTCTCTCGTGGGCGAACGCCGCGGCGCGATCGTCCTCTACCCGATCATCGAGACCGTTCATCAAGGCAGCATCAGCGCGGATCGGCGCATCGATTCGGACAAGATCGTCATGGCGTTCGCCTTCGTGGCCCCGGCATCGGCCCACAGCGCCAACGGACAGGTCGTCCAATTCACGACGGTCTCCTCCAAGCCCAGTGCGATCATCGACGTCACTGAGATCGACAAGAGTTGATCTCCTGGTACGGCGGCGGCGAGGCGGACCATTGTCTCGCCGCCGCCCTCACTGGGACTCCGGGGGCGGCATGAACACAGGCACGACGGGACGATTTCGCTCCCTGGACATCTGCTCGGGCGCCGGTGGACTGGCACTCGGCCTCGAGGAGTCCGGCTTCGACCCCGTCCTCCTGCTCGACAACCGCGATGTCGCGTGCCGCACCCTGCGTGCCAACCGTCCTTCCTGGAACGTCCTCGAAACGAACCTGCTCGACTTCGACCCGTCCGAGCACACCGAGACGTACGACGTGGACCTGCTGTCGGCGGGCCTGCCGCGGGTAAGGGCAACGGCCACCGTGGCGCGCCGGGACAGCGAGGCCGAACTCGAACTGCTCCGCGCCACGATGCTGCTGCTCCACGGCGTGCAGCCCAGAGCACTGCTCGTCGAGAACGTGCCCGACCTGGTGACGAAGCCTGCCTACGAAGCGATTCGCTCTTATGTCGCGGAGGAACTGTCGCACCTGGGCTATAGGCATACCTGGTTCGTCTTGAACGCAGCGGATTTCGGTGTGCCGCAAACTCGTCGTCAGGGAATTCTGTTGGCGTTCAAGGGCGACGTGCTCGATGCCTTCGTCGAACCGACTCCGACGACCGATCCGCACAGAACAGTCGGCGAGGCGCTGCTGGAATCGATGTCCGCCGGTGGCTGGGCCCAGGCGCGCAGTTGGGCCGCACAGGCCCACCAGCCCGCCCCCACCCTCGTCGGTGGTTCCTGGGAACGTGGTGGTGCCGACCTGGGACCGACGGGGTCCAAGCGCGCATGGGCGCGCATGGGGGTCGATGGCGCGACAGTCGCGGACGCCGTCCCGGACGCGGGCTTCCATTGGGATCCGGCGATCGGCCGGGCGGGCATGATGCCCCTGACCGTGGCCCAGGCCGCACTGCTGCAGGGGTTCCCTCCCTCGTGGCGGATCGAGGGCCGCAAGACCGCGATGTACCGGCAGGTGGGCCATGCCTCACCGCCTCCGGTCGGACGCGTGCTGGGCACTTCCATCGCCGCCGCGCTGCGAGCCTGACGGACAGGGAGAGAGACGCTATGGGCCTTCAGCTCGGTGACTACACTTGACCCTCATGACCAGAAAGCAGCCCCAGCCGTCTCAACCTGTGCAGATCCGCGTCATGGACCTGTTCGCCGGGGCTGGGGGCTTTTCCTCGGGATTCAGCCGGTACACCCCTACGGGAACGGCGAGTCCGTTCACCTCTGTCGCCGCCGTCGAGTTCGACCGCGCCGCGGCCGCCACCTACGCGGCCAATTTCGGCGGCGCGCACGTCTTCGCCGGTGACATCGCGAGGTTCGATCCCACCCCCTTCAAGGGCCAGGTCGACGTGATCATGGGTGGTCCCCCCTGTCAGGGGTTCTCCGGGCTCGGCAAGGAGGATCCGACGGACCCTCGCAACGAGCTCTGGCAGGAGTACGTGCGTGTGGTGGCCAAGGTCCACCCCAAGGTGTTCGTCATCGAGAACGTCGACCGCTTCCTGAAGTCGCCGCAGTATGCGGAGCTGCTGTCGGCTTCCGCGACCCCCGGGCATCCGCTCCACGATTACACGGTGGTGCCTGCCGTGATGAACGCGGCCGACTACGGAGTCCCGCAGGCACGACGTCGCGTCATCGTCATCTGCACGCACAAGGACTTCACCCAGCCGCTGCGGCACCCGGCACCCACGCACCACAAAAACGGGCACGAGTCCGACGAGGCGCAGGACGCACTCTTCGATTCCGTGCCCGGTGGTCAGGCTCTGCCGCGCTGGGTTCCGGTTTCGAAGGTCTTCGACGTCTCCGCGAAGCGCCCGATCCTGGAGCGCATGCCCGATCCGCGCGACGAGGCGATTTCTGCCGGCGCCGTCCCCGGGCACTACCTCACGACGGATCTTCATTTTGGCCGAAACCCAGAGGATCTTTCCCGCGCGCGGTACATGGCGATTCCCGAGAACGGAAACCGGAAGAACCTCCGCGGGGTCAGCTATCGCGTCGACCGAACCGGCCGTATTCGGCTCTCCACCGAGAAGGACTACGGCCGACTGAAGGGGCAGGAGTTCTATCTCTCCACCGAAAGCTGGGACAACCACAATTCCGGATCCGGCGACGTCATGGGCCGCATGCGAAAGAACGCGCCCTCGGTGACGATCCGGACGGAGTTCTACAAGCCGGAGAAGGGGCGTTACCTGCACCCGACGGAGCACCGACCGATCACCCACTACGAGGCCGCCCTCATCCAGGGGTTCCCCGAGACCTTCAAGTGGTACGGAACCAAGATCGAGATCGCCCGTCAGATCGGCAACGCCGTTCCCGTCGGCCTCGGCAGGATGCTGGCAGAGGCCATCCACACGTTCCTGGCCCGGCACAACTGACCCGAGCCGTCGGGCCGCCCGGTCAGAGGGGGTCCGACGGTTTGGCCAGGCTCACCCCTGCCGGCACCCGCGGCGCGGGAACGTTCTTCCTCCCCGCCGAGCGGTCTCGCAGCGGCGCCTCGGCCAGCAACTGCTCGAAGATCGGGACAAGGGCATCCACCGAGGTGGGGCTCACTTCGCCGTCCTCTGGACCTTCCGGCAGCCGATCCCAGGGAGCCGCCGCCGAGCCCTCCGCCTCGTCGATCCAGTCCTGGAGTGCGTCGGTATCGGCCGGTCGGTCCGGTGCCAGAACGTCGTACACCAGGGTGCTGCCGGCAGCATTCACAGCTGAGGAGAGCGCGTTGATCTGGTCCCCGGGCCGAGTCACGCTTGCCGCGAGCTGCCGTTCGAGAACCTTCAGGATCGACTGTGCGGTCGGGCGGTGATCGATGACGTCCAAGCGCATCGTGGTCTGCAACACGTCCTGTACCCGGCAGGCGGTCTCGACCGGGCGGTAGTCGGGCCCGTTGCGGAACAGCTCCGCGGCCCACCAGAGGCGCGAGAAGGCCTGCGTGTAGTGCGGTCCGCAGAAGCGGGCGGCCGTCGCCGTGCCCGGACCGCCGTCCGTGTCGGCTCCCCGATGCCGCCAAGCGACGTAGTCGGGGGCGACGACCATGGCGATGAAGTTCCACACTCGGCCGTCCGCGGCCTCGGCCCGCGTCATGCGCAGGGTGGCATGCAGCCGGGGTGCGAGCCAGCCATCCGCAGCCGTGCGACGGTCCTCGAAGCGTCGCATCGCCTCGTCGACCAGGACACGCACCGGTTCGGTCCGCCACCGGTCTGCACCGCCCAGCGTTTCGGCCGCCCTTCGGAGCGCGACCTGAGGGGGTCGCTCCTGGCCTGCCTGCACTGCCCGACCGAGGTACTTGGCCACCGAAGCATCCGTCAACAAGCCCAAGGTCGGAGGAAGTTCTCCACCGTCGACTCGCTTCACCGCATACCACCGGCCCCTTCGAGGTTCTGCACGGAACGCACCGCATTGGTCAGGTTCCTCGTCGCACGGCTTCGCCTCCCGGCCGCGAACTGCACGCCGGTCTGGATCTCGGCCCATCCGTAGCCCCTGGTCCGCCGTTCGACGATCTCATAGAGCGCGTCGGTCGGTTGGCGGCCCGGCAACACGTCGGGGAGCATGGACCGCAGCACCGACTCGCGCCACCCCTTGGGCAGTATCGGAGTTCCGTCGTCGTCCGCGTCCAGATCGCTGATGGCCGTGTGGAACATCGCGGTCCAGGCGTCCTGGGCGATCTGGGTGGCCGCAAGATCACGCAGCATCCGCTCTGCCGGGCTGCCACCGGAGCCACCGAGCGCCTCCATCAAACCCTCGACTGCTCCGGTGTTGAGGTACACGGTCGGAACATCGCCCGTGGTCTCGACGATCCAAGCAGACTCCTTGTAGGGGCGAAGCCACTCGTGCTCACCCTCCTTGAAGTCCACCTCTACGATCTCGATCTCTCGTTGCCTGGCAGGCGTCGAGGCCTTCAGATCGACATACCAGTCCCTGGCGGCGGACCCCACCAGCCGGCCTGCCACGCCTTCCACCGTCGCGACCACCGACACGCCCAGCGTGGCCCGCCGCAGGTACGCCACGCTGTCCAGCTCGATGGTTCCCTGCATCGTCCCGTCCGCGGCCCGGGAAAGCACCGAGGTGGTACGGGCGTTGGTCGCCTTCTCCGAAAGGACGGCGAGGAACACCACATCGGACCACGGGCCCGATCCGAGTTCTGCCTCCGGGAAGGCCACCGAGAGCCGAAGCCGGGCCCGGTCCCACGCGCCACGCCCCGCCTGGTGCAGGGCGACGGCCCGATCCCCGGCAGAGATCATCGAATAGGGGAGCTCCCGATTGTCCACCGAGACCGACACGACTCTCAGCTCCACGTCCCCGAAGAGCGTCGGATAGGGGAAAACCGCTGTCACGCCGAACCTCCGCGAGCCTTCTGAACCTCCACCACGAGTCGGGCGTATCCGCTGCGCACCGGATGCGTGGCGGGATCGGTGATCCCGCGGAACACCGCCCTGCGCACGCCAGGCTCGACGACGAGGTCACCCTTCTCCACACGGCAGTCTTCCTCGGCGGCAAGGGCCGCCCACTCGACCACCGGACGCCCGCCCGAACGCACATCGAACTTCGCGACGGGCGTCAATCGCCACGGGTCCTCGGCAAGAGGGAGTCTGACGTCCACGGTCACGCTCCACGCTCCGGATTCCTCCACGCGAGCCGTCACCCCACGGACCGTTGGGAAACCCTGGGTCCGCCGTGCCGCGCCGGTCTGGGCGTCCCAGGTGAGCAGCTCGCGCAGCGCCGCAGGACCACCCGCGCGCTTCATCTCACGCCTGCCCACCAAGGCGCGCACGGCCCTGTCGACATCGCTGCGAAACTCCTTCAGACGACTGACGGCGCCGCGCTCGTAGAGCGATGTGAGTTCCTCTGTCCGGTCCCAACGGTCGTGCTCGGGTGGCTCCGAGGCGCGCAGGAACTCCTCGGCCAGGGCCACGTCCTCACCGTTTCGGTCCGTTGCGTAACCGGCCAGCAGTACCGCCTGGAACGGCATTGTCCCCAGAGGCAGTTCGCGCGGCCGATGCTCCGTGATGGTCATGCGGTTGCCGCGCATGCAGACCACCCGACTGTGTCGCTCGTCCGCGTCGGCCGCCGGAGTCAGCAGAAGGACGGCGCGGTGCTCCCTGCCCTTGTCCCGCGCTCTTCCCTTGCCCTTCAAAGGCGTCACGATCAGAGGCACCTCGGCGCGCGCCACGTGGTCCTCCGACGTCAGGCTGTCGACCGTCCGGCCGTCGAGGTGCGCTTGGAGGGCGCGACTCAAGGCAGGGTGGCGGGTGTGGGGATCGACTCGCTCCTCGGGCACGACGACTTCCCCGTCCCGGAACGTGGACACGCGCGCCTCCAGCAGGGGACCTGCCGCGGCGCCTCCGATCATCGCCGCCCAAAAGCCGTCGGCCAGTGATCGCACCACTTTGTCGTGGAGGTCACGCAACTCCTCCGCGTCGCCCGAAGCATCGTGGGCGCCGACCACCAGGAACGTCGTGCCGGGTTCGCCGGTGTGCCGCTCGAGGTGCAAACTTCGCGCCGTGTCCTCGTCGGCCCACCACGACCGCGACACGTCCTTGTGTTCCGGGTCCGTATCCGGCTCGCCGAACCAGGCCGGGCCGGCGAAGGCCTCGCCGTCGACCTGCCGCCACGGCAGGTCGAGACGTCCGATGACGCGTCGTTCGGTCCGGCCCTCGTGCGGCTCGGAGAGCGTGGAGTTGATAAGGACGAGACCGAAACGGCTGGCCGCCCACAGCGTTGCCTTGCCCAGGCCGTATGACCCGCCCGCACGACCGCCGGACTGCTTGTGACTGTCGAGCTGGCGCCTGACGACGGCGGCGAAGCGCCCGTCGTGATATTCCGGTCCGGTGAGCCCGTTGGCGTTGAAGTCGTCCACGCGCAGCAGGAGCAGCGAGTTCTTCGACTCCAGTTCGTCCAACGCCGCCCGCAGACTCCTCGACACCTTCTGCTCCGCCGAGGCCGCCCGGTCGTAGTGCGGGCGCAGCTCGTCCCATTGGAGCGCGGCCAGGAACGAGGAGAGGTGCTCGCCCGTCAATTCGTGCAACGTGTAGTGCACTCGAACCGGCGCGTTGGCGTCGAGTCGCTCGTCAAGCGCGTTCTGAGTGGCCTCCCGGGCCAGAACAGCCATGTCCGCGTCGAAAGCGAAGGCAGCGGCGTTGCCGTACTCGCGCCCGCCGTCGGCATGAGCCGTGCGATGGTGCCACCGCAACGGACGATTCATCGATATGTCGCTCGTTCGACTTTCGACCAGGTCGGGGTTGGTGCCGAATACCTCGGCCAGCGACCGTTTGGTCTCCTCACGAGGCTCCGCACGCCCATTCACCCAGGCGGAAACGGCCGCACGGGTCAACCCGAGTCGGGCTGCCAGGTCGGATTGCGACATGTCCATTCGGTTCAACTGCCGCGCCAGCCAGGGACCGAAAGCCTCACCTCGGTGATCCATGCATCGCCCTCCGCTGTTCGGCTCGCCACCGCGTACGTCGCGATCACCCTAACAGGGGTTATTTGACAAGGAGGGTGCTGTCAAATATTCGAGATGGAGCCTTGCGCTCGGGACTTGGGACGTGTGCTCGCGCGACGACTTGCGACGACCTCCAGCACGCGCTCTGCCGCCTCGTCCGCCCGCTCGTGCTCCCAGACACGCACGGCCAGCCATCCCGCCTCGGCCAGCCGGGCGTCCGTGTCCAGGTCGCGACGCCGATTCCCTTCGATCTTGGCGCGCCAGAACTCGGCGTTGTTCTTCGGCCACGTGGCGTGCACGGGGCAGCAGTGCCAGAAACAGCCGTCCACGAACACGGCCACGCGTGCCGGTCCGAACACGATGTCGGCCTCGCGCCTGACGCCCTTCACCGGCTTCCGGTGGATCCGGTACCGAGCCCCTTTGGCGTGCAGTGCCTTGCGCAAGGCCACCTCCACGCCGGTGTCGCGGCTCTTCTGGCGACTCATTCGAGTACGCACGGTCGCCGTCGTTGCCAGTTTCTCCACCCCACCATTGTGAACCGCTCGGGCGCGGGCCCACTCAGAACGGCAGCCAGAGTTGTTGGTGGCCGCGGGCGAGGGCGTTGGGTGGGGTGGGGCGGGGGGTGGTGAGGGTGAGGAGGGTGCGGAGGGCTGCGAGGACTTCTGTGGGGGTGTCGCGGAGTATCGAGGGGGTGGCGCTGACGACGAGGATGCCGTGGGACTCCAGGCGCAGGCGGCGGCGGAGGGTGGCGTGCCAGGCGTCGCGGGTGTAGTGGTACTCCGCCGAGTCGATCTCCAGGGCCACGCCCTCGTCGGGCCAGTAGGCGTCCGGGCTGGCCAGGAAGGTGCCGTCCGGGGTGTAGAGGCGTGCGTTCCACAGGGGGGTCGGGAGGTCCGTCGCGGTGAGGACGTCGCGGGCCTGGGCCTCGGCGATCGAGCGGACTCCGGCGAGGAGTTCGGAGGCGGCGGCGCGGATCGCGGGGCGGCCGAGGAGGCGGGCGGCGCGGAGTTCGGCGTGCAGGTCGTGCGGGTGGCACCAGCCGGCCTGGACCACGTGGGCAAGGGTCGAGCGGATGCGGTCGGCGTCGGCGTCCACGGCGCGGGAGGCGAAGTCGGCCACCGCGCGGACCGGGCGGGTGCTGGGGATGCCGCAGACCGTGATCGTGCGCGGCCAGCGGGAGGTGGGGAGCGGGCGGACCTCCGGGGTGCCGGTGAGCCGGCGCGGGGCGCGGATCAGGACGTCCGCCGGGGCGGCCGGGCCGTACGGGGCCTCGCGGATGCCGAGGAGGGCGAGCGCTGCTGCGCCGGTGAGGGCGGCCGTTTCGCCGGACAGGGGGTCCGCGGCGGGTTCGGCGGCGTACAGGACGGCGGCGAGGGCGCGTTGGCGCTGGTCCGGGGGCCCGGTCTGGAGGAGGTAGACCCGGGGCAGTAAGCGCTGCCAGGGGCCGCCCGGGCGGGTCCGTGAGGTGATCGTGCCGTGGGGGACGCCGGCCGCGGCGAGCTGGTGACGCGTGGCCAGGTTGAGCTGGCGGCGGGGCGCGGGCGTCTGGTGGGGCGCGGGGGTCGGGTGGGGCGCGGAGGTCTGGTGGGGCGCTGGGGGCTGTTGGCGGGGCACTGGGGGCTGGGGAGGCTGCTGGGGTTGGCCTGCTTGCCGGGTTCGGCTGGGCCGCTCGGGCGTCCGGGTCTGCTCGGGCGTCCGGGTCTGCCGGGTCTGACCGGGGTGCTGGGGCTGACCGGGGTGCTGGGACTGACCTGCGTGCTGGGGCTGACCTGCCTGCTGGGCCTGACCGGGGTGCTGGGGCTGACCTGTCTGCCGGGTCTGACCGGGGCGCTGGGCCTGACCTGGGCGCTGGGGCTGACCGGGATGCTCAGGCTGACCCGGGGACTCGGGCTGACCTGCGTGCTGGGGCTGACCTGCCTGCTGGGCCTGACCGGGGTGCTCGGGCTGACCTGTCTGCCGGGCCTGACCGGGGTGCTGGGGCTGGCCTGTCTGCCGGGCCTGACCGGGGTGCCGGGTCTGACCGGGGCGCTGGGGCTGGCCAGGGTGCTGGGGCTGGCCGGGGCGCTGGGGCTGACCGGGGCGCTGGGGCTGGCCCGTCTGCCGGGTCTGACCGGGGCGCTGGGCCTGAGCGGGATGCTCGGGCTGACCAGGGTGCCGGGGCTGACCGGGGTGCTGGGTCTGACCGGAGTGCTCGGCCTGACCGGGGTGCTGGGGCTGACCTGTCTGCCGGGCCTGACCTGTCTGCCGGGTCTGACCGGGGTGCCTGCGGTGTCGGGCCTGTCCGCCCTGTTGAGGCAGCTGGGTGTGCGTGGCCGGCGGGTGCTGGCCGGCTTGCTGGGGCTGGGGCTGGTCGGTGGGTGTGATCATGCGGCGGGTATGCCCCGGCGGGGGGTGGGGGACACCCCTCAGCGGCTGGGGTGGTCCGGGGAGAGGAAGACGATCACGCCCGTCTCCGTGCCCGGGCGGGCCGGGACCTCGTGCCAGCCCAGGCGGCGGTACGTGGCCACGGTGTCGGTGGCCAGGCGGGAGGTCAGCAGCCAGGCACGCCGGTCCGGGGCGTCGGCGGTGATCTCGGTGAGCAGGGCCCGGCCCGTTCCGCGGCCGCGCGCGTAGGGGCGTACGGCGAGTTCGTCTATCTCCAGCGCGCCGGTCAGGAGCTCCCGCACGCGGTCCGGGCCCAGCTGTGCCCGGACCTGCGCGTACGCGCGGTTCTTGGGGAAGGTGGCCGGGGTGATCCAGCCCGTGGCGAAGCCGTCGATGCCGACCCGGGACTGGGCGAGGGCCGTACGGAAGCCGGGGCGTCGGGCGTCGGCCGGGAGGCGGGCGGCGAACTGGCGAATGGTTTCTTCGTCCTCGTTCCAGGGCGGACCGGAGAAGACGTCGGCGTAGGCGTCGACCAGTTCGTCCGCGAGGTCGAGGACGGCCTGTCCGTAGCAGATCACGATGTCCTGGCTCCTGAGTGCGTGGTGAGAGGCGGGATTTTTCCCTTTGGGTGGGGAGAGTGAATGTATGCCCTTCGGGTTCCTTCGGCGCACATCGCACGGATCCGGCGAGTGTGCGACAAATCCCCTCCGCGCCCTCCGTGTCGACAGGCCCCGCCCCCGCGTTGAGCAGCCGTGGACAGACTGCTTCGGGCGGCCGGCCGGTGCACGCTCGCCTTTCTTCTCGTCCTGGGCGTCGTCGCGCTGCTGCCGCGCGCCGTACGGGACGCGGTGCCGGACGCCCTGATCGGCGGAGCCGTGGTCGTGGTGGTGTGGGTGCTGGGCGCCCGCCGGATGGCCGGGCGGCCGCGTTAGCCTCGTACGAGAAGTAGAACGAGAACGAGCGAGCGAGCGAGCGACCCATATGACGGGAAAAACCGAGGAGTTCGACATGGCGCGGGTACCGAGTTCCGTGGTGGCGGCCGCCGGGCTGGTCGGCGGCTACGCCGTCGCCCGGTGGACCAAGAAGCGGCCGCTGGGCGGTGTCGTCCTCGGCGCGGCCGGGCTCGCCGCCGGACGCGAGTGGCACCGCCGGGGCGGCGCGCCCGCGGCGGCCGGGCTCGGCGCGCTGTACCTGGCCGGCTTCGCGGGCGCGCACCCGCTGGCCAAGAAGGTCGGCGCGTGGCCGGCCGTGTTCGGGGCCGCCGGGGTCGTGGCCGCCGCGTCCTGGGCCGTCGCCGACCGCGGCTGAGGACCGGCGGAAGGGCTCGCCGGCCGGTAGCGACTACCGGTCGGAAGGGCTGCCGGGCCCGTGGGGATTACGCGCCGACCGCGCGGGACACCGTGTAGATCAGCAGGCCCGCCAGGGCGCCGACCACCGTGCCGTTGATGCGGATGAACTGCAGGTCCCGGCCGATGTGGGCCTCGATCTTGCGGGACGTGTGCTCGGCGTCCCAAGCCGCCACCGTGTCCGTGATCAGGGAGGTGATCTCGATCCGGTAGGTGGTGACGACGTAGACGACCGCGCCCTCGATCCAGCCCTCCACCTTGTCCTGGAGCCGGCCGTCCGTGGCCAGCCGCGCCCCCAGGGACATCAGCGAGGAACGCACCCGCAGGCGCAGCTCGCTCTGCTCGTCCTCCGCCGCCGAAATGATCATCGACCGGATCGCGGTCCAGGCGGAGGCGATCACGTCCTGGATCTCGCCGCGCTGCAGCAGCTCGGACTTGAGCCGCTCGACCCGGGCCCGGGTCTCCGTGTCCGACTGGAGGTCGGCCGCGAAGTCCGTCAGGAAGCGGTCCACCGCCCCGCGGGCGGGATGCGCGGGCATGTCGCGCATCTCCGTGACGAAGCGGAGCAGCTCCTTGTACACGCGGTCGCCGATCTTGCGGTCCACGAACCGCGGGGTCCAGCCGGGCGCCCCGCCCTGGACCGCGTCCATCACCGACTCCCCGTGCGTGACCAGCCAGTCGTGGGCCTTGGCGCACACCAGGTCGACGGCGCGGTGGTGACCGCCGTCCGCGACGACCCGTTCCAGGGTCTTGCCGATGCCCGGGGCGATCTCGGCGGTCTCGGCGCGCCGGGTGATGGCCTCGCCCACGACGGCTTGCACGTCGGCGTCGCGCAGTACGGTCAGCGCTCCGCGCAGGGCGGTGGCCAGCTCCGCGGTGACCCGGTCGGCGTGCGCTGGCTCCGCCAGCCAGGCACCGAGGCGGCCGCCGATGCCGAGGGAGTGGAGGCGGGCCTTGACCACGTCGGAGGAGAGGAAGTTCTCGCCGACGAACTCCCCGAGGGAGATGCCGAGCTGGTCCTTCTTGGTCGGGATGATCGCCGTGTGCGGGATGGGCAGGCCGAGGGGCCGCCGGAACAGGGCGGTGACGGCGAACCAGTCCGCGAGCGCGCCGACCATGCCGGCCTCGGCGGCGGCCGCGACGTAGCCGGCCCAGCCGCCGGCGCCCCAGGCGTGCTGGGCGTACTTGGCCAGTACGTAGACCAGCGCGACCAGGATCAGCAGGCCGGTCGCGGTGGTCTTCATCCGGCGGACGCCGCGGCGGCGCTCCTCGTCGGCGGCGCTGAACACGAACGCGCCGCGTGACGCCGCCGCTGCCGTCGCCCTGGCCGTTGCCGTGGCCGTTGCCGTTGCCGCGGCCGCGCGTGACGGCGGTCGCGGTGGCGGTGGGGCGGCACCTCCGGTGGTGGTGCGGTGGTCCACGTGGTCCTGCCTTCCCCCGGGGCGCGCCGGTTTTGTCTGCATAGCATCCGACTACTGGGAGGCGCCAGGAGTTCCCGGCACGCCGTTTCGCTCCCGCGGGGGGTGGCGGTCGGGGCCCGGCGGCCACCCGCGTTGGCCCGCCGGCCGCCCCCGTTGGCCCGCCGGCGCCCCCGGTCGCCCGGCGGCCCCGCAGACGGCCTGCCCCTACGGCCGCTTCTGCAGTGACGGCCCCGACGGGGGGCGTTTCGGCGACTTGACCTTGATCTCCACGCCGCCCCAGAAGGCCAGGCCCGTCACGACCACGCGCGGAGCGCCCGGCTCCGCCGGGCCCGGGCTGTCTCGCTGGTCGAACGCGCCCATCAGGCCGATGCCCCGTACGTCGACCTCCACGCCCGGCGGCACCGTGATCTGGATGCCGCCCATGATCGCGATGCAGTTGATCACCACCTCGCGCTCCGCGAAGTTGGCCTCGCGCAGGTCCAGCTCCCCGCCGCCCCAGAACGCCACCGCGTCGAAGCGGGCGGGCACGGTCCACACCCCCTTGCGCTGGAACCCCGACATGACCGCGATCGCGTTCGTGGACGTGCCCCGGCCGCCGATCCGCGCCGGCCAGGACGAACCGGCGGCCGCCGCGGGCGCCGGCAGCGGCGCCGCGCCCCCGGCCGCCGGAAGGTCCCTGGTCAGCGGTTCCAGTTCCGCGTACGTACGGGACGTGTACGCCGCCTCCAGCCGCTCCTCGAATTCCTCCATGTCGAGCCGGCCCTCGGCGACGGCGTCCCGCAGACGCTCCACCACCCGGTCCCGGTCGGCATCCGACGCCCTCAGCTCCGGCAACGGCTTCTCCGGCCGCTCGTCACTCATGCGGACCAGCCTATGCAGGGAACCCGGGGAGTTGTACGGCTTGAACCCCTGTCCGACTCCGGGTTGCCCCTGATTTACCCCCGGCCCCCGGCCCCCGGCCCCCGGCCCCCGGCTCCCGGCTCCCGGCCCGCCACGAGGCCCCCGCTACTCCCGCCCCGCGTACATCCGCGCGATCACGTCCTCGATGTCCGGTTCCCGCACCGACAGGTCCAGCAGCGGATACCGCGCCGCCACCGCCGCGACCAGCGGCGCTGCCGAAGCCCCCGCCGGGAACGCCAGCCACTGGCGCGGCCCGTCCACCTTCACCACCCGCGCGCCCGGCACCTCGATCGGCCCGAGCTCCCGCTCCAGGTCGATCACCAGCGTCCGTTCGCTCTCCCCCACCGACCCCGCCGCGTGCAGCCCGGCCAGCGGCCCGTCGTACATCAGCCGCCCGTGGTCGATCACCATCACCCGCTCGCACAGCTGCTCGATGTCCTGGAGGTCGTGCGTGGTCAGCAGCACCGTCGTGCCGAGCTCCGCGTTCAGCTGCCGCAGGAAGCCCCGCACCTTCGCCTTGCTCACCACATCGAGCCCGATCGTCGGCTCGTCCAGGTACAGCACGTCCGGATCGTGCAGCAGGGCCGCCGCGATGTCCCCGCGCATCCGCTGCCCCAGCGACAGCTGGCGTACCGGAACGTCGAGCAGCTCGGCCAGGTCCAGCCGCTCCACGCAGCGCTCGAGGTTCTCCGCGTACCGCGCCCGCGGGATCCGGTACATCCGCCGCATCAGACCGTACGAGTCCTTCAGCGGCAGGTCCCACCACAGCGTCGTGCGCTGCCCGAACACCACGCCGATCCGGTGCGCGAGCCGCATCCGCTCCCGCGCCGGGTCGATCCCCGCGACGCGCAGCCGGCCGCCGGTCGGCGTCAGGATGCCGGTCAGCATCTTGATCGTGGTCGACTTCCCGGCGCCGTTGGGTCCGATGTAGCCGACCATCTCGCCCCGCGCCACCGCGAAGCTGATCCCGTCCACCGCCCTGACCTCGCGTTTCTCCCGGCGCATCAGGCCCACCCGGCGCCGTACGCCGAAGACCTTCTCGACCCCGTCCAACGAGATCAGCGCATCCTGCACAGCTGGATCCGACACCACTAGCTCCCCGTGCTTCGGTACGAACGGACTCCCGCGCGCCACGCCAGCGACGCGGGCAGGAACACCACGAAGGCCACCAGCGGGCTCAGGTACGCGACCCACCCCGGCAGCCCCAGCGGATCGGGCCGACCCAGCACGTGCAGCGCCGGCAGCCAGTTGACGAAGGCCAGCGGGACGATGAAGGTCACCCCGCGCAGCAGGTCCTTCGCGAAGATCGTCGGCGGGTACTGGAGCATCGCGTTCCCTCCGTACGTGAAGGAGTTCTGCACCTCCGCCGCGTCCCCGGCGACGAACTGGAACGCGGCCCCGGCCACCATCACCGCCGCGAAGATCGCCGCCCCGGCCACGATCATGACGGGCACCAGCAGCACCTTCCCGGCCGACCAGTCCACGTCCAGCACCGACACCGCCCAGCCCAGCACCACCAGACCCTGCCCGATGCGCCCCAGCCGGCGCAGCGCGAACCGGTCCGCCGCGACCTGTGCGATCAGCGGAACCGGGCGCACCAGCATGGTGTCGAGCGAGCCGTCGCGGACGCGGGCGCCGATCCGGTCGGTGTTGCCGAGCAGGAGGTCGGCCAGGCCCAGCGAGGCCGAGCAGGACCCGTACAGCAAGGCGATCTCGGGCAGCGAGAAGCCGCCCAGCGCGTCCACGTGCTGGAACATGATCCAGATCCCGACGAAGTCGAGCAGTTGGATCGCCGCGTTCCCGAACACCGAGAGGAAGAAGGAGGTCCGGTAGGTCATCGTCGACCGGATCCACATCGCCGCGATCAGCCCGTAGCCGCGCAGCCCCTCCCGCACCCGGCCGCGCCGGGGCACCTCCACCGCCGCGAACTCCCGTTCCGGCTCCCGCTCGGGCTCCCGTTCCGGCTCCGGCCCCGGCTCCCGCTCCAGTACCGCCTCAGCCACCCTGGACCACCACCTTCCGCGTCGCCGCCGACTGCAACAGCCGCCCCGCGCCCAGCAGTACGCACGCCCACGCGGCCTGGAACCCCAGCGCTCCGGCGGCGCTCCCGGCCCCGGAGTGCTTACCCAGCAGCACGTCCATCGGGACCTGGAGCATCGCCGCCCACGGCAGGCTCCGGACCAACTCCCCGAACCCGCCCGGGAACACCGTGAGCGGCAGCAGCACACCGGAGAAGAAGACCGTGACGACCTGCGCCATCAGATTGATCCCGGACCCGTCCATCAGCCAGAACGCGGCCAGCCCCAGCAGGTAGCGCAGCCCGAAGCTCACCACCAGCCCCAGCACGACGGAGACCAGGAACAGCAGCCAGCGCACCGGATCGGCGGGCAGCGCCAGCTGGAAGGCCAGCGCCCCGGCCGCCAGCGGAACCACCCCGCGCCCCACCAACTGGAAGGCGGCCCGTCCCAGGTCGGCCGCGAGCCACCACATCTGGAGGTCGGCCGGCCGGTACAGGTCGACGGCGATGTCGCCCGTACGGACGCGCTCCTGGAACGTCTCCTGGAAACCGCCCCCGATCAGCGCCCCGGCGGCGAGCAGCGACTGGCTCACCCATACGAACGTCAGGGCCTGCGCCTGGTCGTAGCCGCCGAGGCCGGGCCGCTCGTCCCACAGGGCGATGTACGTGTACGCGACGATGAAACCGAACACGGTGTTGGTGAACACCCCGGCCGCCGTCGCCGTGCCGTAGGTGGCGTAGCGCCTGAACCCTCCGGCCGCGACAGCCAGGTAGAGCGGCACCCGGTGCCGGACTCCCGGCCGCACTTTCTGACGCACCGTATCCCTCCGTTTCCCACGTCGTTCCTACGTCGGCCAAAGCGCGCGAGCTTAGTGCGGAGGGGCGAGCCACGCGACCGATTTACCCCCGTCCGGAGCGGAATCGGCGGCCAATCGGGTAGACACCATGAGGTACAGAAGTGGATATTTCGCACGGCGCCGAGGAGTCCTGGAGATGAGCGACCAGTCACCACCACCGGGCTGGACCCCTCGCGACCCGGACACGCCCGACGGACCACCCGCGGCGGCGCCCGCCGAGCCGGACAGGACGGCCGGCAGGACGGCCGGCAGGACCGCCGACGCGAAGGCCGGCAAGAAGGCCCGGCGCAAACGGACCGGTTGGCGCCGCATCCTGCCCACCTGGCGCATGGTCCTGGGAACCGTCTTGCTCCTCGCCCTGCTGCTCGGCGGCGCCCTCGTCGCCGGGTACCTGCTCGTGGACATCCCGCCGGCCAACGCCGCCGCGACCGCCCAGTCGAACGTCTACCTCTACTCCGACGGCTCCCAGCTCGCCCGCGACGGCGAGGTCGACCGCGTCAACATCCCGCTGTCACAGGTCCCGCTGACCGTCCAGCGGGCCGTACTGGCCGCCGAGGACCGGAACTTCTACTCCGAGCGGGCGGTGGACCCCCAGGCGATGCTCCGCGCCGCCTGGAACACCGCGACCGGCAAGGGCACCCAGTCCGGCTCGACGATCACCCAGCAGTACGTCAAGAACTACTACTTGGGCCAGGAGCAGACGATCAACCGGAAGGTCAAGGAGTTCTTCATCGCGATCAAACTCGGTCGCGAGAAATCGAAGGGCTACATCCTCGAGGGGTACCTGAACACCAGCTACTTCGGCCGCAACGCGTACGGCATCCAGGCCGCCTCGCAGGCCTACTACGGCAAGGACGCCGGCCAACTCACCACCGCCGAGGGCGCCTACCTGGCCACCCTCCTCAACTCCCCCAGCGCCTTCGACGTCGTCTCGCACCCCCAGAGCCGCCCCCGCGCCCTCGCCCGCTGGAACTACGTGCTCGACGGCATGGTCAAGAAGGACTGGCTGCCGGCCGCCGAACGCGCCGCGACCCAGTTCCCGGAACCGGGCAAGGTCCGCGCGGCCGCCGGACTGTCCGGCCAGCGCGGATACCTGGTGGAGGCGATCAAGGACTACATCGTCGAGAACAAGGTCCTCGACGACAAGACCCTCGCCGAGGGCGGCTACCGCATCACCACCACCATCGACAGGCGCCGCCAGAACGCCTTCGTCGAAGCCGTCGACGACCAGATGGTCGCCAAACTCGACCCGGAGAAGCGCAAGGCGGACCGGGTGGTCCGGGCCGGCGGGGTCTCCATCGACCCGGCCACCGGCAAGGTCGTCGCCCTGTACGGCGGCATCGACTACACCAAGCAGTACGTCAACAACGCGACCCGGCACGACTACCAGGTCGCCTCCACCTTCAAGCCGTTCGTCTTCGCCGCCGCCGTCGAGAACGACTCCCGCACCCAGGACGGCCGCCGGATCACCCCCCACACCGTCTACAACGGCGACAACAAACGCCCCGTCGTCGGCGGCCGGATCCGCTTCGCCCCCGAGAACGAGGGCCAGGTCTCGTACGGGAACATCACCGTCAACACCGCCACCGACCTCTCCGTCAACGCCGTGTACGCGCAGATGGCCGTCGACGTCGGCACCCTCAAGGTCAAGGAGACGGCCGTCGCCCTCGGCATCCCCGAGACCACCCCGAACTTCGAACCCGTCCCCGCCATGGCGCTCGGCACCCTCCAAGCCAGCGTCCTGGACATGACGCAGGCGTACGCGACCCTCGCGGACCACGGCCGGCGCACGCCCTACACCTTCCTGGAGAAGATCACCAAGGAGGACGACACGATCGCCCTGCCCGAGCGCACCGCCACCCAGGCGATCAGCCGCGAGGCCGCCGACACCACCACGTCCATGCTGGTCAGCGTCGTCGACAACGGCACCGGCACGGCCGCCCTCGCCGCCGGCCACCCGGCCGCCGGGAAGACCGGGACCGGCGAACTCGACCGCTCCGCCTGGTTCGCCGCGTACACCCCGGACCTCGTCACGGTGGTCGCGATGATGGGCCAGGACCCGGACACCGGCGCCCTGCAGTCGCTGTACGACGCCCTCGGGGAATCCCGCATCGGCGGAGGCGGCTACCCGGCCCGGATCTGGGCCGCGTACACGAAGACCGCCCTGGAGGGCGCCGACCCCGTCGACTTCGACCTGGAACTCCAGCCCGGCGCCTCCCAGCCTCCGCCGTCGCCCAGCTTCGAGCCGTTCCCGCCGGAGGAGCCGACACCCGGCGACCGCTCCCCGACCCCGCCCGTCCGCCCGACCCGCCCGACCCCGCCGAACCCGACGGGCGGCCAGGACAACGGCGGACAGGACCAGGGGGGCCGGACCAACGGCGGCCGGACCCAAGGAGGACAGGACAACGGAGGCACCACCCAGGGCGCCCAGGGCGGCACCTCCGCGGGCACCCAGGCCGGCACGACCCAGGGCGCCGCTCAGGGCGCGAGCCAGGGCGCCGACGCGGGCGCGTCGGGAGGCATGCGCCCCCCGTCGGCCTTCCTCGAATAGCCCCGTCCGAGCAGCGGCTAGTGGCCGGAGGTGGCCTTCAGCCCCACCACGGCGACCAGCAGCAGGCAGATGAAGAAGATCCGGGCGGCGGTGACGGGCTCACCCAGCACCGCCATACCGAGCACGGCCGCACCGGCGGCGCCGATGCCCACCCATACGCCGTACGCGGTGCCGATGGGCAGGGTCTTCGCTGCGTAGGACAGCAGCACCATGCTGGCGACGATCCCGGCGCCCGTGAACACACTGGGCCACAGCCGGGTGAATCCTTCGGTGAACTTCATGCCGATCGACCAGCCGACCTCGAGCACACCGGCGAGAAGCAGCAGAACCCATGCCATGACGGCACCTCCGAGACATCGAGCGATACGGGGTGCGTCGTCTTGTCGTACCCGGTACGGCGCGTCTCGTCGGGTTCCCCTCAACCGTAGCAAAGGACACCGAAAAGGGCTGGTGACCTCGGCCACCAGCCCTGTAGAGCAGTCTTCACAGAGGAATCAGAGGTAAAGCCCGGTCGAGTCCTTCGCGCCTTCCAGCCGCTCGGCGGCCACGGCGTGCAGATCCCGCTCGCGCATGAGCACGTACGTCGCCCCCCGCACCTCGACCTCGGCCCGGTCCTCGGGGTCGTACAGAACCCGGTCGCCGGGCTCCACGCTCCGTACGTTCTGTCCGACGGCGACCACTTCCGCCCAGGCGAGCCGCTTGCCCACCGCGGCCGTCGCCGGAATGAGGATGCCGCCGCCCGAGCGGCGCTCGCCCTCCGGCAGGTCGGACTTCACGAGCACGCGGTCGTGCAGCATCCGGATGGGCAGCTTGTCGTGGGTGGTGTTCTCGCTCACGCCCCGAACCTACCCGCCCTCGCCCGGCCCGCGCTCCGCAGGGTCATCAGCGCTTGCGCCGCGCCGAGACGACCAGCAGCCCGACCACACCGGCCGCCACCAGCGCGACGGGCACGATCCGGCCGACGCGCGGGGTCCCGTCGTCGTGGCGCAGGCAGGCCTTCGCGTCCGTCACGAGACGGTTCACCGCGACGAAGGCCCGCCCGGCGGTCTGGTCGACCGTCGAGGCGACCCTGGCCTTCGCGTCCCCGATGATCGTCTTCGGGTGCATGCGCACGCCGATCTCGTCGAGCGTCTCGGCGAGCTGCTCGCGGCGGCGGACGATGTCCGCCTCGATCTGTGCGGGGGTCCTGGCTTCCGGCACCGCGCTGCCTCCGTCGTCGTGTCGTCTGTGGGCGTGATCCGTCATGGACAGTCTGTCAGCTCCGTCAGCTTAGGCTCATGCCATACCGATCCCCTCCCGAGGAGACTGCCGACATGAGCGAGCGACTTCAGCCGGGCGACACCGCCCCCGCCTTCACCCTGCCCGACGCGGACGGCAACGAGGTCTCGCTGGCCGCCCACAAGGGCCGCAAGGTGATCGTCTACTTCTACCCGACCGCGATGACGCCGGGCTGCACCAAGCAGGCCTGCGATTTCACGGACAACCTGGACGTCCTGGCGACGGCCGGCTACGACGTCATCGGCGTCTCCCCGGACAAGCCGGAGAAGCTCGCGAAGTTCCGCGAGAAGGAGGACCTGAAGGTCACCCTGGTCAGCGACCCGGAGAAGGAGACCCTGACCGCCTACGGCGCGTACGGCGAGAAGAAGCTGTACGGCAAGACGGTGACGGGCGTCATCCGCTCGACGGTGGTCGTGGACGAGGACGGCAAGGTCCAGCACGCCTTCTACAACGTCAAGGCCACGGGCCACGTAGCCAAGATCATCAAGGACCTGGGCGTCTGACCCCGGCCCTTCCCGCCGCAGCGGCCCGCACCCCACCGGTGCGGGCCGCTGCGCTCATCGGACGAACCGGCCGCAACGCCGGCGCGGCAACCGCCGGGAAAACCTGCCGCCGTTGCCCCAACCGCCACGCGGTCACCAGCACCTGGTGCGGAGGCGGCCTGACCCGCCGTCAGACTTCAATCTGAGACCCACAACGGCGGCCCTCCGGCTAGGATTGCGGCGCGAGCGGCCGTTGCTGAACGGTATAAGCGGAGGTTTTAGGTGCCTCTGGACGAAAGTCCATGTGGGTTCGAATCCCATCGGCCGCACAAACCGCAGAAACCAAGGCCCGGCTCCCAGAGCCGGGCCTTCGGCGTACCGGCGTCAGCCCAGCAGTTCGCGCAGTACCGGGGCCAGGGCGCGGAAGGCCTGGCCGCGGTGGGAGATGGCGTTCTTTTCCGCCGGGGCGAGTTCGGCGCAGGTGCGGGACTCGCCCAGCGGCTGGAGGATCGGGTCGTAGCCGAAGCCGCCCGTGCCCGACGGGGTGTGGCGCAGGGTGCCCAGGAGGCGGCCCTCGACGACGCGTTCGGTGCCGTCCGGCAGGGCCAGGGCCGCCGCACAGAAGAAGTGGGCGCCGCGGTGCTCGTCGGCGATGTCGCCGAGCTGGGCCAGGAGGAGTTCCAGGTTCGCCTTGTCGTCGCCGTGGGTTCCGGCCCAGCGGGCCGAGAAGATGCCGGGGGCGCCGTTCAGGACGTCCACGCACAGGCCGGAGTCGTCGGCGACGGCCGGCAGGCCGGTGGCCCGGGCGAGGGCGTGGGCCTTCAGCAGGGCGTTCTCGGCGAAGGTGACGCCGGTTTCCTTGACGTCCGGGATCTCGGGGTACGCGTCCGCGCCGACCAGCTCGTGCGGCAGGCCGGCGTCGGACAGGATGGCGTGGAGTTCGGCGATCTTGCCGGCGTTGCGGGTGGCCAGGATCAGGCGCGGCGGCGTGGAGGTCATGCCGTCATTATTCCGGCCCCGCCGGAGCCGTCAGCCCGGGGTGCAGACCTTGGAGATCTCGCTCGCCGCGTCCGCGACCGGCTGGATGTCCGGGGTGGCGTCGCCGCTCTCGATGGCGGTGCGGACGTTCTTCACCGCGGTGTTCATCGAGTCGATGGCCTTGCCCAGGTCGGTGTTGTCGGTCTGGTCGCCGATCTTCTTGAGGTTCGCCTCGATCTGGTTGAGCGCGTTCTGGGCGTCCTGCGGGCTGTTGCCCGCCTGGGAGACCGCCTGCTGGAGGTCGTTGGCGCCGTCCGTGATGGCCACCGCCGTGTTGGCGCAGTCCATCGCCGTGGAGATCGCGTCGCAGGAGGAGAGGGCGGGTATGGCCAGGGCCGCGGCCAGCGCCAGGGCGGCGACGCGGTGCTTCGGCTTCATCGTCTGCTTCATCATCGGGTCCCCCAGGGGTCAGGTACGTGGACGGGCGCACGGCTGTGACACCGTGCGCCCGTACCAGGACGGACGCGAATCCGCGCGTCGCGGTTGCCGCTCACGGGCCGCTCACAGGTCGAGCGCGCTCCGCTGGATGGCTTCCAGGTCCGCGCAGCCGCCGGCCGCGAGGTCCAGGAGGGCGTTGAGTTCCTTGCGGTCGAAGGGCTCGCCCTCGGCGGTGCCCTGGACCTCGACGAAGCGGCCGTCGCCGGTGCAGACGACGTTCATGTCGGTCTCGGCGCGCACGTCCTCCTCGTAGCAGAGGTCGAGGAGCGGTTCGCCGTCGACGATGCCGACGCTGACGGCGGCGACGGTCCCGGTGAGGGGCTTGCGGCCGGCCTTGATCAGCTTCTTCTGCTGGCCCCAGGCGACGGCGTCGGCGAGGGCGACGTAGGCGCCGGTGATCGCGGCGGTGCGGGTGCCGCCGTCGGCCTGGAGGACGTCGCAGTCCAGGACGATGGTGTTCTCGCCGAGGGCCTTGTAGTCGATGACGGCGCGCAGCGAGCGGCCGATGAGGCGGGAGATCTCGTGCGTGCGGCCGCCGATCTTGCCTCGGACGGACTCGCGGTCGCCGCGGGTGTTGGTGGAGCGGGGCAGCATCGAGTACTCGGAGGTGACCCAGCCTTCGCCGCTGCCCTTGCGCCAGCGCGGGACGCCTTCGCTGAAGGAGGCGGTGCAGAAGACCTTGGTGTCTCCGAAGGAGATGAGGACGGAGCCCTCGGCGTGCTTGCTCCATCCGCGTTCGATGGTGACCGGGCGGAGCTGTTCGGGCGTACGGCCGTCGATGCGAGACATGGCTCCGAGCCTAGCCTCTGTGGAGCAACGCGAGGACCCCGTCCGGAGGGGTCCGGGACGGGGTCCGAGGCGTGGGGCCGAGCGCGGCGGGCTCAGCCGGCCGAGCGCGTGGGCTCAGCTCACATCATGTCTTCGATCTCGCCGGCGATCGGGTCGGCGTCGGTGCCGATGACGACCTGGATGGCGGTGCCCATCTTGACGACGCCGTGGGCGCCGGCGGCCTTCAGGGCGGCCTCGTCGACCAGGCTCGCGTCGTGGACCTCGGTGCGCAGGCGGGTGATGCAGCCTTCGACTTCGTCGATGTTGTCGATACCGCCGAGCCCGGCGACGATCTTCTCAGCCTTGGTGGCCATGTGTTTCTCCCTGGGTCTTACGAAGAACGAGTCTCGGCGTCCGGTACGTGGACAACGCTCCACGCAGTCCGCTTTGTCACGGTAACGCACGGTTGGCCCAGCTACGCGAGCACATGACTGCCGCCTGCCGAATGATGACGATCAGCAGCAGCCTGCCCACAACTGGTCTACACCAGTGTGCCGCACGTGCTGCCGCCGCCAAAACGAGGCCGGTCAGGGAGGACGCCGATGAGCGCGAGCAGCGCCGCAGCAGAGCCACGCCGCCAGTGGTGGAACGGCTTGTTCCAGGGCCTGCAGAAGATGGGCCGCAGCCTGCAGCTGCCGATCGCCGTACTGCCCGCGGCAGGCATCCTGAACCGCTTCGGCCAGGACGACGTCTTCGGCGCGGACGGCCTCGGCTGGACGAACGTGGCCAAGGTGATGGCCAGCGCGGGCGGCGCGCTGCTGAACGCGGACCTCGGTCTGCCGCTGCTCTTCTGCATCGGCGTCGCGATCGGCATGGCCAAGAAGGCGGACGGGTCGACCGCCCTGGCCGCGGCGGTGGGTTTCCTCGTCTACCGGGCCGTGCTGCAGGCCTTCCCGAAGAGCTGCCCGGAGGGGACCAAGGACATCCGGGGCGGCTGCCTGGGGCCGGACGACACCTTCTCCGAGTACGCCTTCCAGAACCCGGGGGTGTTCGGCGGCATCGTCATGGGCCTGCTGGCCGCCTGGTTCTGGCAGCGCTACCACCGGGTGAAGCTGGTCGACTGGCTGGGCTTCTTCAACGGCCGCCGGCTGGTCCCGATCATCATGGCCTTCGTCGCGATCGCGTTCGCCGTGCTCTGCCTGTGGATCTGGCCGCCGATCGGTGACGCGCTGGAGAGCTTCTCCGACTGGCTGGTGGGCCTGGGGGCCTGGGGCGCAGGCATCTTCGGCGTCGCGAACCGCGCGCTGCTGGTGATCGGCCTGCACCAGTTCCTGAACGTCCCGGTGTGGTTCCAGTTCGGCAGCTACACCAAGCCGGACGGCACGGTCGTCCACGGCGACATCGCCATGTTCCTCAACGGGGACCCGGAGGCCGGGCAGTTCCTCTCCGGCTTCTTCCCGATCATGATGTTCGCCCTCCCGGCGGCGGCGCTGGCGATCACCCACTGCGCGAAGCCGCTGCGGCGCAAGGAGGTCGGCGGCCTGATGCTGTCGGTCGGCCTGACCTCCTTCGTCACGGGCATCACGGAGCCGATCGAGTACTCCTTCCTGTTCGTCGCGCCCCTGCTGTACGTGATCCACGCACTGCTGACGGGCGTGTCGATGGCGGTGACGTGGGCACTGGGAGTGAAGGACGGCTTCAGCTTCTCGGCGGGCCTGATCGACTACGTCATCAACTGGAGCCTGGCGACCAAGCCCTGGCTGATCATTCCGATCGGCCTGTGTTTCGCGGTCGTCTACTACGCGGTCTTCCGTTTCGCGATCACGAAGTTCGACATCCCGACGCCGGGCCGGGAGTCGGACGAGGAGATCGAGGAGATGCAGAAGGAGAACCTCAAGGCGTAGCCGCCGCCGCCCGCCCCCGGCCGGGCCTTTCGGCCCTGCTCCCAGGCCCTCGGATCTTCGGATCCGGGGGCCTCGGCCATGTCCGGAGGGCCGATCGCCCGGGTGTGGAGCCGATCGCCGCGCCATGTGGTGTAGACCACAGGAAATCGAAGGTTCCTTATCTATCCCTCACCGTGTTACAACTGGTCTACACCACCTATTGGTGTAGACCACGCGGGCCTGTCTGGCCCGCGTATCCCCCCTTTCCGAGACGTCGCCGTCCCCCGTTTCCCTGGCGGCGCCTTGCCCACTGGAGGAAGTTGATGAGTACGGCAACCGCCGCTCCCGCCAAGAAGCGGGGCTCCAGCGTGATGCAGGGCATGCAGAAGGTAGGCCGCAGCCTCCAGCTGCCCGTCGCCGTTCTGCCCGCCGCCGCCATCCTGCTGCGCCTGGGCCAGGACGACGTCTTCGGCAAGGACGGTCTGGGCTGGGGCAAGGTCGCCGGCGTCTTCGCCAGCGCGGGTGACGCGGTCTTCGCCAACCTCGCCCTGCTCTTCTGTGTCGGTGTCGCCATCGGCTACGCGAAGAAGGCCGACGGCTCGACGGCCCTCGCGGCGCTCGTCGGCTTCCTCGTCTACAAGAACGTGCTGACCGCGTTCCCGATGGACGGATCCGTCACCGAGCTGCTGCCCAAGGGCAAGCCCCAGGACCCGGGCGTGCTCGGCGGCATCATCGTCGGCCTCGTCTCCGCCATCATCTGGGAGAAGTACCACCGCACCAAGCTGGTGGACTGGCTCGGCTTCTTCAACGGCCGCCGGCTGGTCCCGATCATCATGGCCTTCGTCGGCACCGCCTTCGGCGTGTTCTTCGGCCTGGCCTGGGGGCCCGTCGGCTCCGCCCTCGCCGACTTCGGTGACTGGCTGATCGGCCTCGGCTCCGTCGGCGCGGGCATCTACGGCGTGTTCAACCGCGGCCTCATCCCCGTCGGCATGCACCAGTTCCTGAACACCTTCTTCCAGCAGCAGGTCGGCACCTTCACCAAGGCTGACGGCACTATCGTCACCGGCGAGATCCCGCGCTTCTTCGCAGGCGACCCGACCGCCGGCCAGTTCATGTCGGGCTTCTTCCCGATCATGATGTTCGGCCTCCCGGCCGCCGCGCTCGCCATCGCGCACTGCGCCAAGCCCGCCCGCCGCAAGGCCGTCATGGGCATGATGATCTCCCTCGCGCTGACCTCCTTCATCACGGGTGTCACCGAGCCGATCGAGTTCACCTTCCTCTTCCTCGCCCCCGCCCTGTACGCAGTGCACGCGGTGCTGACCGGTATCTCCATGGCCGTCACCTGGGGCCTGGGCGTTCACGACGGATTCGGCTTCTCCGCAGGCCTGATCGACTACCTGCTGAACTGGAAGCTCGCCACCAACCCGTGGATGATCATCCCGATCGGCCTGTGCTTCGCGGCGGTCTACTACGTGGTCTTCCGCTTCGCGATCGTCAAGTTCAACCTTCCGACGCCGGGCCGCGAGTCCGACGAGGAGATCGCCGAGATGGAGAAGGCCGAGGCCAAGTAGGCCTCAGCCGCACGGCGCGCAATCAGCACCGAAGCCCCCGCCTTTCCTTGCGAAAGGCGGGGGCTTCGGCCTGTCGGCACTGCACGGCGAACCCGGGCGGGCGGCTCGTACGAGGCCATGGCGCGGGTCAGGCAGGATCCGGAAGAGGCGGCCTAGACCTCGTAGACGGCGCCCGCGTAGGCCAGGTCGACCGGGCCCGGGTAGACCGCGCGGGCGTCGGCGAGGTTCTGCTGGGGGTCCGTCCACGGCGGGATGTGGGTCAGGACGAGCCGGCCGACCCCGCCGCCCTGGGCGTACTGCCCGGCCTCCCGGCCGTTGAGGTGGAGGTCGGGGATGTCCTCCTTGCCGTGCGTGAAGGAGGCCTCGCAGAGGAAGAGGTCGGTGCCCTCGGCGAGGAGGCCCAGCTCGGGACAGGTTCCGGTGTCGCCGGAGTACGTGAGCGAGCGGCCGCCGTGCTCGACGCGGATGCCGTACGACTCGACGGGGTGGCTGACGCGCTCGGTGCGGACCTGGAAGGGGCCGATCTCGAAGGTGCCGGACTTCAGGGTGCGGAAGTCGAAGACCTCGCTCATCGAGCGCTCGTCGGGGACGTCGTCGTAGGCGGTGGTCAGGCGCTTCTCGGTGCCCTCGGGGCCGTAGACGGGGATGGTGCCGCAGCGGCCGCCCTCGTGCCGGTAGTAGCGGGCGACGAAGTAGGCGCACATGTCGATGCAGTGATCGGCGTGCAGGTGACTCAGGAAGATCGCGTCGAGGTCGTAGAGACCGATGTGGCGCTGGAGATCGCCGAGGGCGCCGTTGCCCATGTCGAGGAGCAGCCGGAAGCCGTCGGCCTCGACGAGGTAGCTCGAACAGGCCGATTCCGCGGACGGGAACGAGCCCGAGCAGCCGACGACGGTGAGCTTCATGGAGCGTGAACCTCCGTGGACGGTCCGTGGACGGAATGCGGGCCGTGCGTGGGTTGAGCGTAAGGCGCGAAACGACTGGTCGCTCCTCCGCGGCGGGCCGTTGTGGGGGGAATCACCTGTGCTGTCACCCGGGGGAGCGACGGTGGGCACAGGCGTTGCCACACGTTGCCATGCCGGGGCGTTCCCGCACGGCTACGGTCGAAACATGGACACGTCCTGGTGGCCCGCGGTGGCCGCGGTCGTGGTCGTGGCGCTGGTGGCTCTGTTCGCCGGAGGGCGGCTGTGGCTTCCCCGCCGGGCCAGGCCCGCGCCCGCGCACGGTCCCGGGCCGCCGCCGAGGCCCCGGGCGGGTGAGCTGTGGTACCTGGCGGACGGCCGGATCTGCCTGGTGATGGCGGTCGAGCAGGTACGGGGGCACCGGGCGCGGGTCGCGTGGATCAGCGGGAAGTACGACGACCGGCGGGCCGGTGTGATCCCGCTGCCCCCGGGGACGGTGGGGGCCGGAGGTCGGGCGGGCTTCCTGGAGGCGGACCGGCCGGAGGAAGTGTCGCTGTGGGAGTTCGACAGGCGGGTGGGCATGCTGGATCCGGCGGTGTGGGACGAGATCAAGGGCCTGGGAGGCGGACGGTGATCCGGATCCGGCGGATCTACGACACCCCGGAGCCGGGGGCGGACGGGGTCCGGGTGCTCGTGGACCGGCTGTGGCCGCGGGGGCTGGCGAAGGAGGCGGCGGCGGTGGACGAATGGCCGCGGGAGGTGACGCCGTCGACGGAGCTGCGCAAGTGGTTCCACGCGGGCGGCTCCGCCGGGGAGTTCCGGCAGCGGTACGAGGCGGAGCTGGCGGAGCCGGACGCGGTGGCGGAGCTGGACCGCCTGCGGGGCCTGGCCGCGGCCGGGCCGCTGACGCTCCTGACCGCGGTGAAGGACCCGGAGTCGAGCCACGCGGCGATCCTTGCGGAGCTGCTGGGCGCGGGGCCCGGGTGACCGCCGCGGGCCGGGATGCCCCATCGGCGTCCCGGCCCGCGGCGGGCCCTTGGGGGTCAGAGGGCGCCGGGGCTGCGGTCGACGCACAGGGCCCAGATCACGAAGACACCGAGCGCGATGGTGATCAGGGACCAGAACGGCTGGTAGGGCAGCCACAGGAAGTGCAAGATGATCATGACGCCGGTCAGGGCGACGCCCAGGGCCCGCCCCCACGGCGTGCCCTTGAGGACTCCGATGCCGACGATCAGGACGACGATGCCGAGGATCAGGTGGATCCAGCCCCAGGCGGTCAGGTCGAACTTGAACGTGTAGCCGCGGACCCGCCAGATGACGTCGTCCTTGGCGAGCGCGGCGATGCCTTCGAAGATCGCGAACACGCCGCTGATCATCATCAGGACGGCGGCGAACATCGAGCCTCCCGCCGCCCAGCCGGAAGCGCTCCCCGAAGGAGGAGGCGTACCGGAAGTGCCGGGGGCCGCGGGGTTGGGAGTGGTCGTCATCGAGCCACCACCCTCTCTGTAGGGTCGGTCGGGCACGTTCAGCCTCGGCCCGTACCACCGTCCCGGCGACCTCCGTGGGCCATTCGGGCGATGTCGCCCGGAAATGCCGCGGCCCGCTCCCCCGGTGGAGGGGAAGCGGGCTCGGGATCCGCGGAAGAGGGGAGGAGCCGGGCTACGCCCAGAGTTGCCCCTGGAGGACCTCGATGGCCTCTTCCGTGGTGGCGGCCGTGTACACGCCCGTCGACAGGTACTTCCAGCCGCCGTCGGCCACGACGAAGACGATGTCCGCCGATTCGCCGGCGGCCACGGCCTTGCGGCCGACGCCGATCGCCGCGTGCAGCGCGGCCCCGGTGGAGACGCCCGCGAAGATGCCCTCCAGCTGGAGGAGTTCGCGGGTCCGGGTGACCGCGTCCGCCGAGCCCACCGAGAAGCGGGTGGTGAGCACGGAGGCGTCGTACAGCTCCGGGACGAAGCCCTCGTCCAGGTTCCGCAGGCCGTACACCAGGTCGTCGTACCTCGGCTCCGCCGCGACGATCTTGATGCCGGGGACGTTCTCGCGCAGGTAGCGGCCGACGCCCATCAGGGTGCCGGTCGTGCCCAGGCCCGCCACGAAGTGGGTGATCGACGGGAGGTCGGCGAGGACCTCCGGGCCCGTGGTGGCGTAGTGGGCGCCCGCGTTGTCCGGGTTGCCGTACTGGTAGAGCATCACCCAGTCCGGGTGCTCCGCCGCCAGCTCCTTGGCCACCCGCACCGCGGTGTTGGACCCTCCCGCCGCCGGCGACGAGATGATCTCGGCTCCCCACATGGCCAGCAGGTCGCGCCGCTCCTGCGACGTGTTCTCCGGCATCACGCAGACGATCCGGTAGCCCTTGAGCTTGGCCGCCATCGCCAGGGAGATCCCGGTGTTGCCCGAGGTGGGCTCAAGGATCGTGCAGCCGGGGTACAGCCGGCCGTCCTTCTCCGCCTGCTCGACCATGTGGAGCGCCGGGCGGTCCTTGATCGAGCCGGTGGGGTTGCGGTCCTCGAGCTTCGCCCAGATGCGGACGTCGTCCGAGGGCGACAGCCGGGGCAGCCGGACCAGCGGCGTGTTGCCCACCGCTGCCAGCGGGGAGTCGTAACGCATCAGACAGCGCCGCCGGCCACGGCCGGAAGGATGGTGACGTGGTCGCCGTCCTTCAGCTGGGTGGAGATGCCGTCGAGGAAGCGGACGTCCTCGTCGTTGAGGTAGACGTTCACGAAGCGGCGCAGCTGGCCCGCGGCTGCCTCGTCGACGAGTCGCTCGCGAATGCCCTTGTGCCGGGTCTCCAGGTCGGAGAACAGGTCGGCGAGGGTGGCGCCCTCACCGGACACGGCCTTCTCGCCGTCGGTGTAGGTGCGGAGGATGGTGGGGATGCGGACCTCGATGGCCATGGCTGGCTCCAGTCGTGAGGGAGGGCGTGAGTACGTCGGTACACGAGTACGTGCAGGCGCGCGGTTCGTCGGCCCCCGCGCACAGTGGGCTCTGGTGCTCTGGTGCTCAGACGGCGGGACAGATCGCGCTGGCGAGGCGGCACAGGTCGACGTGCAGCCGCGCCACGAGCAGCAGCCTGCCGGGCGTCTCGATGCTCACGTCGTGGGAAACCATGCGGTCATGTTAACGATTCCAGGTCCCCCGTTTGGAGTGGTATCCCGCATCGCGGACGGTTTGTGCTCACATGCTGGTCAGTAGGCCTCTACGACCCGCACTTCTTCCTCGGTGATCACGCCTTCGACGATCCGGTACGAACGGAACTGGAACTCGCCGAGGCCGTCCTTGTCCGCCGTCGAGACGACCACGTAGTGCGCCTCGGGCTCGTTCGCGTACGTGACGTCGGTGCGGGAGGGGTAGGCCTCGGTCGCGGTGTGCGAGTGGTAGACGATCACCGGATCCTCGTCGCGGTCGTCCAGCTCGCGGTAGAGCTTCAGCAGGTCCTTCGAGTCGAACTCGTAGAACGTCGGCGAGCGGGCCGCGTTGAGCATCGGGATGAAGCGCTCGGGACGGCCGGTGCCCGCCGGTCCGGCCACGACGCCGCACGCCTCGTCGGGGTGGTCCTGGCGGGCGTGCTCGACGATCTGGTCGTACAGGGCCTGGGTGAGGGTCAGCATGAGCGACAGGATAAGCAGACGGGCCCTCCCGTACCGAGGAGTGGTACGGGAGGGCCCATATCCTGGACAAGCTCAGCCGGGAAGGCCTGGTTCAGGAGGCCTTGGTGAAGGCGGCGCCGCGCGGGTTGCGGGACTTCAGGGCCAGGTAGGACAGGCCCAGGACCAGGCCCCACAGCGGGGCGCAGTAGAGCGAGACGCGGGCGTCCTTGTCGATGCCCATCATCACGATGACCATGCCGATGAAGAGCAGGGCGAACCAGCTCGTCCACGGGGCGCCCGGCGCGCGGAAGGCGGACTGCGGCAGCTCGCCGCGGTCGGCCTTGGCACGGTAGCGCAGCTGGCAGACCAGGATCATGATCCAGGCCCACATGCCGGAGATGGTCGCGAAGGAGACGACGTAGTCGAAGGCCTTGCCCGGGGCGACGTAGTTGATCCAGACGCCCACCAGCATCAGCGCGGCGGAGAACGTGGTGCCGATCAGCGGGGTGCCGCTCTTGGTCAGCTTGGTGAAGAACTTCGGGCCCTGGCCGTTGAGCGCCAGGTCGCGCAGCATGCGGCCGGTGGAGTACATGCCCGAGTTGCAGGAGGAAAGGGCCGCGGTCAGCACGACGAAGTTGACGATCGCGGCGCCGACGCCCAGGCCCATGCGCTCGAAGGCGGCGACGAAGGGCGAGACGCCCGGCTGGAAGTGCGTCCAGGGGACGACCGACAGGATCATGATCAGCGCGCCGACGTAGAAGACGGCGATGCGCCACGGCACGGTGTTGATGGCCTTGGGCAGGGTCTTCTCGGGGTCCTTGGACTCGCCGGCGGTGACGCCGACCAGCTCGACCGCGAGGAAGGCGAACATCACGATCTGCAGGGTCATCAGCGTGCCGCCGAGGCCCTTGGGGAAGAAGCCGCCGTCGTTCCACAGGTTGCTGACGGTCGCGGTGTCGGCGGCGTCGGAGAACCCGATGGTGAGGATGCCGGCGCAGATCAGGATCATGCCGACGATGGCGGTGACCTTGACCATGGAGAACCAGAACTCCAGCTCACCGAAGAGCTTCACGGAGATCAGGTTGGCGCCGTAGAGGATGACGGTGAAGATCAGCGCGTACGCCCACTGCGGGAAGCTGTCGTGGGTCCAGTACGCCATGTACTGCGCGGCCGCGGTGACCTCGGTGATGCCGGTGACCACCCAGAAGAGCCAGTAGGTCCAGCCGGTCACGTACCCCCAGAAGGGGCCCAGGAACTCGCGGGCGTAGTCCGAGAACGATCCCGCGACGGGGCGGTACATGAGCAGCTCGCCCAGGGCCCGCATGATGAAGAAGATGACCAGGCCCGCGATCGCGTAGGCCAGGATCAGGCTCGGGCCGGCCTTGGAGATCGCCTTGCCGGCGCCCAGGAAGAGGCCGGTGCCGATGGCTCCGCCGATCGCGATCATCTGGATCTGGCGGGCGCCGAGTGTGCGGTGGTAGCCCTCGCCACCCTCGCCCTGCGTGCCCTCACCGGGCGTCTTGCCGTGCTGCTCGACCTGCACAGAGGTCATGTCTGGTGCGCCTTTCTCCACGCCGACCCGCGCCTTCTGCTGGCTGCGGATCGGGTCCTCGATCCCCCCGGATACGGATGGAGTTGCACGCCGGCGGTCCGCCGGTTCAAGCAGGCCGCGGGACATGGGTGGCGTCCCGGCGGCGGTCGTGAAGATTTATCACGTGCTTACGGGTGACCGAGGGAGGGAAATGTGACGCAGGGCACGGTGAATTCAGGACAGAGGTCCCGAAATGGATCAGACCACCGCATCGCGGTGATCTGATCGTTATCCGGATTTGAGCGTCCGCTGAGCGAACGCGGCCGTGTTCCGGGGACCTTCAGAGCGTTTCGATCAAGGTCTCCTGGAGGCCGCCCAGCCAGAGGTACGCCATCACCATCGGCTTGCGCGGGTCGTCGTCCGGGAGCCGGAACAGCACCGCGCTCTCGTCGTCCTCGGTGATGTCGAGGCGGGCCGCGAGGGTCAGGCGCAGGTCGTTGAGCGCGCCGAGCCAGCGCAGCGGCAGCTCCCCGGTCAGCTCGAGCACCGCCGCCCCGTCGCCGGCCGGGGTGAGCCGGTCCAGGCTGTGCACGACGGCCAGCGCGTCCTCCCGCTTGCGGGTGCGGAGGTCGTTCTCGGTGAAGCGGCGGAACTCCGCCGAGCGGGCCCGCAGCTCCTCGGCGTCCTCCTTGGGGCCGGGGCCGTCCGGGCTCCCGTAGGCGTCGGGGAAGAGCCGGGCCAGTGCCGGGTCCGACGGGGGCTCGGTGGGGCCGTCGGAGGCGAACAGCGCGGCCAGCGGGTCGGCGTCCTCGGCGGGTTCGGGCTCGCCGGGGCCGATCAGCTCGAGCAGCTGGACGGCCAGGGAGCGCAGGATCGAGATCTCGATCTCGTCGAGCGCGATGGCGGCGCCGCCGCCCTTCAGGGGCTGGAACGTGCCGCCCATCAGGTGCGGTCCTGGGAGAGGGTCGCCCACAGGCCGTAGCCGTGCATGGCCTGCACGTCGCGCTCCATTTCCTCGCGGGTGCCGCTCGACACGACCGCCCGCCCCTTGTGGTGGACGTCGAGCATCAGCTTGTGCGCGATGTCCTTCGAATAGCCGAAGTAGGCCTGGAACACGTACTCCACGTAGCTCATGAGGTTGACCGGGTCGTTGTGCACCAGGGTCACCCAGGGGACGTCGGGTTCCGGGACCGCGAAGGTCTCTTCGGCCGACTCGGTGCGTTCGATCTCAATGGGAGCAACACTCACTTGTCCCATGCTGCCACCGTGACGGGTCCGTCGCACAAACGGGCCCTACATCTCGTCACTTTGACGAAATGTGCGCTAGCATCCCAGGCATGAACCCTGCGGACCTGGGGCTGCCGGTGGACGTGCCGTCGACAGCGCTCTTCACGGACCATTACGAGCTGACGATGCTGCAAGCCGCCCTGGCGAACGGCACCGCCGACCGCCGCTCGGTCTTCGAGGTGTTCACCCGGCGGCTGCCCGAGGGACGCCGTTACGGCGTGGTCGGCGGAACCGGCCGGGTGCTCGACGCGGTGGAGAACTTCCGCTTCGACGGCGCGGTGCTGGACTTCCTGCGCGAGCGGGCCGTCGTCGACATGCGGACCCTGGACTGGCTGGCCTCGTACCGGTTCTCCGGCGACATCTGGGGCTATCCGGAGGGGGAGGTCTACTTCCCCGGCTCGCCGATCCTGCGCGTCGAGGGCAGCTTCGCCGAGTGCGTGCTGCTGGAGACCGTGATCCTGTCGATCCTGAACCACGACTCGGCGATCGCCGCGGCCGCCTCCCGGATGTCCTCGGCGGCCGGCGACCGGCCGCTGATCGAGATGGGCGCCCGGCGCACGCACGAGCTGGCCGCCGTGGCCGCGTCCCGCGCCGCGTACGTCGGCGGCTTCACCTCCACCTCGGACCTGGCGGCCGGATTCCGGTACGGCATCCCGACGGTCGGCACGAGCGCCCACGCCTTCACCCTGCTGCACGACAGCGAGCGGGACGCCTTCACGGCGCAGGTGGCCTCGCTGGGCAGCGGGACCACCCTGCTGGTGGACACGTACGACGTCGCCGAGGCGGTACGGACGGCCGTGGAGGTGGCCGGGACGGAGCTGGGCGCGGTCCGGATCGACTCGGGCGACCTGCTGCTGGTGGCCCACCGGGTGCGGCAGCAGCTGGACGAGCTGGGGGCCGCGGGGACGAAGATCGTGGTCACCTCGGACCTGGACGAGTACGCCATCGCCTCGCTGGCGGCGGCTCCGGTGGACGCGTACGGAGTGGGCACCCAGCTGGTGACGGGCAGCGGGCACCCGACGTGCTCGATGGTCTACAAGCTGGTGGCGCGGGCGACGTCGGCGGACCCGAAGGCCGCGCTGGCGCCGGTCGCGAAGAAGTCCACGGGCGGCAAGACCTCGATCGGCGGCCGCAAGTGGGCGGCGCGGCGGCTGGACTCCGAGGGTGTCGCCGAGGCGGAGGTGGTCGGGACCGGACCGGTGCCGTCGGCCCTGGCGGACCAGCAGCTGCTGATACAGCTGGTCAAGGCCGGCGAGGTGATCGCCCGCGAGCCGCTGGAGGCCGCGCGCGACCGCCACCGGGCCGCCCGCGCGGGGCTCCCCCTGTCGGCGACGCAGCTCTCGCGGGGCGAGGCCGTGATCCCGACGGAGTACGCGTAGCCCTGCGGGTCCGCTCCCGGGGCTCCGCCCCGGTTTCGGGAAGGGGCGGGGTGGGGGAGAGAGCCCCGCAGGGCCCGCCGGCCGCATCATGGACACTGAGCCGAAGGACACGTCATGCACCGCGCACTGATCGTCGTCGATGTACAGAACGACTTCTGCGAGGGCGGCAGCCTCGCAGTGACCGGCGGAGCCGACGTCGCCGCCGCCGTCACCGAGCTCATCGGGCAGGCCACCCCCGGCTACCGGCACGTGGTCGCCACCCGGGACCACCACATCGACCCGGGCAGCCACTTCGCCCGCCCCCCGGCCGAGCCGGACTACGAGACCTCCTGGCCGGTCCACTGCGTCGCCGGAACCGAGGGCGTCGGCTTCCATCCGAACTTCGCCCCCGCCGTCGCGTCCGGCGCGGTCGCCGCCGTCTTCGACAAGGGCGCGCATGAGGCCGCGTACAGCGGGTTCGAGGGGACCGACGAGAACGGGACGGAGCTCGCCCGCTGGCTGCGGGACCGGCACGTCACCGAGGTGGACGTCGTCGGCATCGCCACCGACCACTGCGTCAGGGCCACCGCCCTCGACGCCGCCCGCGCCGGCTTCGCCACCCGCGTGCTGCTGGACCTGACGGCCGCCGTGGCCCCCCACACCACCGCCCGCGCCCTGGACGAGCTCCGGGCGGCCGGGGTCGTCCTCGTGGGCGCCCAGGCCCGCCCGGGCCCCGCCTAGGCCCTCCCGGACCCGCCTAGGTGCCCAGCAGAGCCCGGATCGGGTGCCAGAGCTCGTCCTCGATGTCGGGCGCGCAGCGCCAGAGCAGGCCGTCCGGGTGGTGCAGGACGGCCGTGACCTCGTCCGGGGTCGGCGGCTGCGCGTTGCCCCGCAGGTACACCGCCCGCATGCCGAGGTTCCGCAGCCTGGTCAGGGCGCGGGCCCGGTTCGCGGCGTGCACCAGAACGCGCACGTTCCCGCCCTCTCCCGAGGGCCTCGGCAGCGTGAGCGCGACCACCACGCTGCCGCCTGGCAATCTGACGAAACCTCCACCGGGCATGGCTGTCATCTCCCCCGTCAATAAGAAACTCGCACCACGCATCTAAACGCGATCGGCCGCCGCCCGCTAGAGGGCGACGGCCGATCATGCTTTGACCTGCGATTTTATCGAATTACTTCGAGGAGGGGCCGACCTCGACCGTCATGACGAGACCGTCGTAGGTCTCCTTGGCGATCTTGATCTTGGTGTTGGTGTCAGTGACCTTCACCGAGCCGGTCGGGTTCTCGTCGTAGTAGTACTTGCCCTTGCGGTCGTCGAAGACCAGCTGGGCGGGCTTCGGCTTCAGGAACAGCGACTCGCCGTTCTTGTGCAGCGTGAACGCGTCCGTGGAGTACGCGCTGAAGGCGGCGTCGTACGGCTGGATCTTGTTCCGCAGCAGGGTGCCGTCCGCCCACTTCATGGGCTTGGCGTTGGCGTCGATCGGCAGGATCAGACCCTGGCCCGGGTGCTGGCTGGTGTTGTTGTCCTTCTGGGAGGTGTCCCACTGCCAGATCAGCAGACCGTCCTGGTACGGGTAGTGCTCGACCCAGTCCGGACGGGTGGTGCCGAAGCCGAAGTTGTACGGGCCCACCTTGAGGGTGGAGTCGTACGAGACGTAGCGGCGGTTCTCGGCCAGGTAGTACTGCGCGTACTCCTTGGTGAAGCCCGCGCCGATGCGCGAGAAGCCCTTGCCGGTCCAGCCGTTGTCGCCGTTCTCGGCGCCGTCGGTGAACAGCGCGGCGCCGTCCGCGGTCAGGGTGACGGCATCGGCGGTGAAGCCCTTGCCGCCCGCGCCGCCGTCCGTCTGGTAGCGGAAGCGGAGGTCGATCTTCTTGCCCGCGTAGGCGTCGAGCGGGAAGTTCAGGTTCTGCCAGGCACCCGAGACACCGGTCAGCGACGGGCTGCCGGAGGCGTCGGCCGGGATGGCCGTGCCGTCGGCGGTACCCGCGAGGGCGGTCCAGTTGGCGCCGCCGTCGGTGGACACCTCGGTGTAGAGGTAGTCGTAGTCGGCCTCGATGTCCCACCAGCCCTTGAGGGACAGCGCGGCGGACGTCTTGCCCGTCAGGTCCACGGAGCGGGTGAGGGTGTTCTTGAGGTCGTCACCCATGTTGCTCCACCACTGCGAGGCGCCCTCGGCGGGAGCGACGACCTCGGTGGTGACCTGCTTCTTGGGCAGCTCGACGACCAGCGCCTGCTTGTCCTTGGTGTTGTACTCCGCCACGCCCAGCTTGTGGGTGGACTTCGTCGCGGCCTTGGCCGTGTCGTAGTTCAGCCAGCCCAGCTGGAGCTTGTCCCAGGCGGTCATGTCGCCCGGGAGGTCGCCTATGGAGTCCTTGCCGGTGCCGAGCCAGGAGCCGGCCGACATCAGGGACCAGAAGCCGACGGAGTTCTCGCCGCCGCCGGAGGTGTCGTAGAGGTCCGGCAGGCCCAGGTCGTGGCCGTACTCGTGCGCGAAGACGCCGAGGCCGCCGTTCTCCGGCTGCATCGTGTAGTCGCCGACCCAGATGCCGGTGTCACCGATCTGGGTGCCGCCGGCCTTGTTGTTGTCCGGGCCGGTCTTGCCCGCCGCGGTGCCGTAGGCGTACCAGCGGTGCGCCCACAGCGCGCTCGTGCCCTGCACGCCGCCGCCGGCCGACTCGTCCTCGCCCGCGTGGACGATCTGGAAGTGGTCGATGTAGCCGTCGGGCTCGTTGAAGTTGCCGTCGGTGTCGAAGTCGTAGCGGTCCCACTGGTCGTACTGGGCCAGCTGCGCCTTGATCTCGGCGTCGGTCTTGCCGGCCTTCTTCTGGGCCTCCGTCCACGCGGTGACGCCGTCCTTGACGGTGTCCCACACGTTGGCGCAGTTGGTCTGGCCGCAGTAGTTGGAGCCGTAACGGCCCTCGTTGTACGGGACCTTGACCCAGTCGGAGACCTCGCCCTCGACCGAGTAGCGGCCCGAGGAGGTCTTCTCGTAGTAGGTCTTCAGCGAGTGCTTGCCCTGGCCCGTACCGAAGTACAGCTCCTGGAAGTAGTCGCGGCTGAAGTCCTTGCGCCAGGCGGTGCTGTTGTCCTTGGTGCGGTCCGGCTCGGCGATCGTGTTGTGCGCCGGGCCGGGGGTGCCGCCGTACTTCGGGACGGCCGGCTTCGGGCCGGGGCCGTCCGGGTCGAACATGGTCGTGTTGTCGACCTGGTCGCCGAACTCGACGAGGATCGTGAAGATCTTGTCGGTCTTCTCGCGGCCGAGCTCGACGTACTTGCTCTCGTCGAGCTTGACGACCTTGGAGGCCCCGCGCTGCTCGACGTCCTTCTTGCCGGTCAGCACCTGCTCCAGGGCGGCCTTGCGCTGCTGCGCCTGCTGCTCGCTGAACGGGCCCTGGAGGTTGTGCTCGACCACCTTGGAAGGAGCGGTCGGGTCCTGGTGGTCGGCCGCGGGGGCGGTCGGGCCCCTGTCGTCGGCCTGGGCCGAGGCGACGGTGAAGAAGGTGGCGCTGCTCGCGCAGGCGGCCATGGTCACGGCGACGGCGGCGGTACGAAGCGCACGCCGTCTGGCGGAATTGCTGGTCACTTGATGTCGTTCCCCTCCCGCGGCCGCATGGACGGTCGGAACGGCTCCATAGGAGCGGGGGGTTCCGCGCGGCGCGCGTCTCAAGTGACGACATTTGACCGGAGAGTCGAAAGAAAAGACAGACCTTGACTTGTTCCTTACAACTGCACTATGCGGTCAGCCAGTTCCGCTATTCGGACGTTCCGCAGCCATATGGGGCGAAGGCCGCGTCACGACCGCTCGGCACGCGCCTCAGCCGGGCATTTCGGGCCGATGGCGGCGTGCGCGATGACCCCGTGCGCCCCCCGTGCTCCGGCACCGTGGGTTAGGTCACGCTTACTGGCGGTTCCGCTCGGGCATCCCCCGTCGTAGAGTCACTTGACGCGCGACCTAGTTGAGCCGACTCCCCCTCCCCTCACCGAGGACGGATATCGCCATGCCGCGTCCGACTGCCGCACAGCTCGCCTACGGGTCCGCCACCGTCGTCGTGTCGACGATCGCCATGCTGCTGCTCTCGCGGACGAGTTCGGGGTTCTGGATCGCGGCCATCTCCGCCGCCGCCCTCGCGCTCGGCCTGCTCGTCGCCGTCACCGCGCCGGTCCCGAGGCGCCGGGGCCGCCACGCGGCCCGCCGCGGCCCGGCAGCGGCCGCCCCGGCACCCGCGCCCGTCCCCGCGCAGCTCCCGCACGAGGACACGCCGACGGCCGCCCGGGTGGTCGAACCCCGGACGGCCGCTGCGGAACACCCCGTTCACCACTGACGGTCTGGTGACCTGAGTCAGAGATTCGGTGGCAGTAGGCGGCGGCTCTGCCGAGGATCTCGTCGGCTGTCTTCGTCCACACGAACGGCCGGGGCTGCTCGTTCCAGTCGGCCAGCCACGCCCGGAGGCCGCGTTCGAGGGCCTGGACGGAGCGGTGGACTCCGCGCTTCCCGGCCCGAGACGGGGCGAGTGGCAAGCGAGGGGCAGATGACGCTCGAAGGGACAAACCGGCCGGCAGCCAAGTGACGTTTCTGCGGTGAACGGGCTACGCCGTTGGCGTGAGGGCACCCGCGCAGGAACCATTCCCCCAGAAATGGTCAGGAAAAGATCTGTTTTGGGTAAAGCGCTGCCGTGTCACCGCCGCTATCCCACTTCCCTGTGAGCCGCGTCTTTGGAGAGGTCTGACCATGAGTTACGGAAACACGCTGCGGGAGGCGATCGCGAAGCCTGGCACCACACCCTTGATCGGCGTGTACGACATGTACTCGGCGTCCGTGGCGGCCCAGCACTACGACGGGATGTTCGTCTCAGGCTTCGGCTTCGCGGCCTCGTACTACGGGCTGCCCGACATCGGGTTCATCGCCTGGCCCGACATGATGGCCTTCGTCCAGCGCCTGCGCGGCGCCTTCCCGGGCCACCACCTCCTCGTCGACATCGACGACGGCTACGTCGACCCCGAGGTGGCCTGCTACGTCGTGGAGGGCCTGGAGCGGATCGGTGCCTCCGGCGTCATCCTCGAGGACCAGAAGCGTCCGCGGCGGTGCGGGCACGCGGACGGGAAACTGGTGCTGCCGCTGGCGGAGTACCTGGAGAAGCTGGAGATGGTGCTGGCGACCCGGCGGGACCTGGTCGTGGTTGCCCGAACCGACGCGACGGAAGAGGACGACATCTTGCGGCGGGCCGAGGCGCTGGCCGCCACGGACGCCGACGTCGTCCTGGTCGACGGGGTCCGCAGCGTGGAGTGGATCGAGCGGATCCGGAAGGTGGTCGGCGGAAAGCCGCTGCTGTTCAACCAGATCGCCGGCGGCAAGTCGCCACGCCTGTCCCTGGGCGAGTTGACCGACCTCGGCGTCGACGTCGCGATCTACAGCACCCCGTGCCTCTTCGCCGCGCACAAGGCCATGGACACCGCCCTGGCCGAGCTCCGGCGCGCTGACGGACGCCTGCCCGCCGCCGAAGACGGGGGAGAGATCGGCGTGGCCGAGTCCACCCGGCTGGTGGCGAAGAACATCACCCGCCACCGCACCCTCCCCGCTGCCCGGGAGAACACGAGCGTGCACGTGTGACCAGCGCACGAGTGCGAGCCTGCGCCTTCCTCGTCTTGACCGGCCTCGGCGGCAGCGCGGTCCCCGCGGCTGCGAGCGACAGCCTGATCACCGTCATCGACAACTCCCACGCCGACTCCGTCCTGGAAATCGACCGAACTGCCAACATCCAGAGCGGTAGCGGGACCGCCGGCAGCGACCACGACGGCAGCGCCGCCGGCATGCTCGCCACACTCGTCCAAGCCCTCCACTCCGAAACCCGAGACTGAGCCACACACGTCACCGGCAGGCACGGCCGAGGCCACGTCCGCGGGGGCTCCCGGCCACCCTGAGGTATCCGGAGTTCCCGGGACCGGCCAACTACCGAATCGGCCCCACGACGAGGGACCACCCCTTCCCTCACATGTCCGGTATCCCTCAGCGCGCTTGGCCTTCGCCAGCCTCGCTGGTCTCCGCACTGGGCGGAGCTCCAGCGGGCTCTGCTGCGGCAGGAGACCCTCGCGGGGGGCTCGGCGGCGGAGAGGGGGCCTGGTAGGCCGCCCGCTACTTCCAGGTGAGGGGCTTGCCGTCACTCAGGTTGTTGTAGGGCTTGCCCCAGTACTGGGCGCCGGCCACCTTCGTCTGCGCGGACGGGGCCAGCGCGATCGCGCAGCCGTTCTGCGTCTGGCCGTTGGTGAAGCCCTTCGGCAGCGAATCGCCCTTGCACTTCTCGAACTTGCCGATGACCGAGACGCCCTGGGCCTCGCTGCCGTCCGGGAGCAGGCCCTTGATGTGGCCCACGGTGGAGAACGACAGGTCCGTGGTGCCGACGTTCTTGACCGTGTAGCGGACGTAGTAGGGGATCATCCCCTTCACCTTGTCGCCGAGGTTGAGCGGCTCCAGGTCGGCGGGGTTGCCCTGCTCGATGGTGGTGACCGTCAGGTCGATGGTGCCGCCCTTGTTGTTGCCGTAGTCGAACGGGACCGTGGCGGTCTCTCCGAGCTTGAAGGCCTGGCCGGACTTCGCCGTGCCCGCCGCCCCGGCGGGGGCCTCGCCGCCGCCGGTCGAGGGGCTGGCCGCCGCGCTGGGACTGGCCGGGGCGCCGCCCGGAGCGGAGGAGGTCGGCTGGGCCGGGGACAGCTCCTCGTTGCCGTTCTTGCATCCGGTCAGGGCCATGGTGCCGGCGACCGCGACAGCGACCGCGGCCAGGGTGCTCTTGCGCATGCTGATGGTGCTCACTCTTCTACTCCCCCATGACTGTGCATCAACAATGTGACGCCTGTGCACTCTTGATAAGGGATGAATAAGTGCGCGATCCAGCGCAGAGGCCTTCGGCGACAGTCCTGTGACATGCCCAAGACAGCCGCGGAACAGTCGATACCCGTTTGCCGCAGTCAGGCGCACAGTCGCAGGCCCCGCTGGTCGGACGACAAACGGACGTCACGGACCTCAGCCCGTCCAGGCCGTGCTCCAGGAAACGGCGCCGCCAGGCGCGGACCGTGTCCGGAGCGATCCGCAGGCGACGCGACACCTCCCTGAAAGAGACGGACTAGGGGGTGGACTGGACGACCACCGTCCTGGCCACCTTGTCGTGGAGGCCCTGCTTGTACGGCTTGTCCACGAGGATCGAGATCACGATCGCGATCGGCCACAGGCAGAAGCAGCAGATCAGCGTCGGCAGCCAGAGCATGGCGGCGCGGGCGAGGGCCGGGCTGGACTGCGGGACGCTGCCGTCGTTGAGCATCGCGACGCGCAGGCCCATCGCCTTCTTGCCGATCGTCTGGCCGTTCTTCTTGGTGAACCACCAGTCGTAGCCGAGGTACGCGACGATCGAGATCAGCGTCATGATCAGGCCGCTGCCGCTGTAGGACCGCGTGATGACCTCGCTGATGTCCTCGCCCTCGTTCGTCTCGACCATGTACCGCTTGGTGCCGAAGGCCAGTTGGATGAGGAACAGCGGCACGGCGACGATGATCACGTCGATGATGCGGGCGGCGAGCCGCTTGCCGAAGTCGGCGAGCGGGGGCATCCCCGCGAGCGGATCGGGCATGCCGTAGCCGCCGCCCCCGCCGTAGGGGTCGCCGCCGCCTCCGTACGGGGGCGGCGGCGGGGGCGTGTATCCGCCGCCGCCGGTGCCGCCGGGGGGCGGTGGGCCGGGGGGCGGTGAGCCCGGGGGCGGCGAGCCGTACGGCGAACCGCCCGACGGAGGCGTCGGTTCCTGGGGCTTCTTGAGGAACGGGTCGTCCTCGGGCCGTTCGCCCGGCGGCGGCTGATCGGTACTCATGGCCCGAGTCGAACCCGGCACCGTCAACCCCGCAACGTGACGGCATCCATCCGGGGGACGGGCCCGTCACGGGCGGCTCAGCGGGCCACGTACGTACCGGCCCCTTTGTCGTGCCAGGCCCGGCGGCGCGGGCGGTCCACGAGGCACCAGAGGCTGCCGACGGGGCCGAGGAGGGCGAACACCAGCCAGCGGCGCAGGGCCGCGCCGACGGTGGGCGGGCGCAGGGTGCCGGCGGCCAGCACCCGCACGCCGAGCAGCTTCTTGCCCGGGGTGCGGCCCCAACGGGCGGTGGGCAGGGCCTCGTAGAAGACGCCGAAGAGCAGGACCGCGCCGAGGACCAGGCCGATGTGGCCGGCGACGGTCCCGTCGAGCAGCCAGACGGTGGTGGTGCGGCCGCTCGTGCGGGCGGCGTCCACCTTGGCCTGGAGGTGCGCGGTGGCGGCGGGGAGCAGGGGCGCGGCGGCGGCCGCCGCGACCGCCGCGAACACCAGGGAGTCCACGGCACGGGCCACGGCCCGTCGGACCAGCCCGGCGGGCCGCACGGCCCGCTCGGCCATCCGCTCGAACACCTCACGCGGCGTCCCGGCACGTTCCCGGTGGGGGGCGGGTGCCTCGGCGTCGCCTGCTCGGCGGGGCGCCGGGGTCTCGGCGGCGCGTCGGGGCGCCGGGGTCTCGGCGGCGGCCTCGTGGCGGGGGGCCCGGGCCTCGGCTGCGTCCTCCCGGCGCGGCGTCCACGCCTCGACGGCGGCCTCGTGCCGGGGCGCCCGGGCCTCGGGGCGGGGTTCCGCCGGGGCCGACGGCCTGGTGGCCGGGACGGACGGGCGGGCGCCCGCGGGCCGGGGCGGCCAGGGCTCGGACCGGACCGCGGCGGGCGGGGGCTCCGCGGCGGCGGGCGGCGCCTCGGGCCAGGAGGACGTCAGGCCCGACCCTCTGGACCCTGCGGACGCCCCGGGCGCATCGGGCCATGCCGGGGTCGGAGCCGGGGCGGGGGCCGCGGCCGCGGCTGCCGGGGAGCGGGCCGACAGGATCCCGGCCGCGGCGGACGGCGTACGGGCGAGGGAGATCCCGGCGGCCGGGGCCCGGGCCGGAAGCGGGGCCACCCGCTCCCGCTCCGGCTCCGGCACCGGTTCCCGCTCGGGCTCGGGCTCGGGCTCCGACGGGCTGCCCCACGACACCCGGTGGTCGCGCGGCCCGCCGAAGCCGGCCTGGTGGGCGGGGTCGGCCTGCCACACCGCCTGCTCGGCGGGCCGCTCGGCCACCGCCGCCGTCGCCGAGGTCTGGTCCAGGAACACCGGCCCCGTCTCCTCCACGGGAACGGGGGCCGGCGCAGGTGCCGGCGCAGGTGCCGGGGCAGGGGCAGGGGCAGGTGCCGGGGCAGGGCGGCTCGTACCCGGAACCCAGGCGGCACCGTTCCAGTACCGGACGTACCCGGGGATGGACGGATCGGGGTAGTAGCCCTCGCGGGCCGCGTGCTCGCCGTCACCAGGGGAGGCCGTCAATGTCCCCAACTCCGATCGTGGCTTGAGGCATGTGCAGGGCAGGACCATAGCCAAGAACCGCCCCCCGACAGGTCCGGTAACGGGAGATTGCAAACCTTCGGGCGAACCCCGGGCCATGCGGCTGTTTCCGGTCACCCGACAGAAATCGGCCAAGCTTCGATTCCCCGCCCGAAGTCGCGTCATACCCGGGCACACCGGAGCTCTCTTTGGGTGTGGGGCGCGATCCGCCCCCGCGCACCGAACCGAAGCGAGGCCGCCATGCACCACCCCGTCATCGAGCGCGAGCTGGAACTCAAGCTGGTCCTGTCCCCCGAGCGCAGCGTCCCCGTACCCGCCCGGCTCCTCTACCTCACGGACGACCCGTACGCCGTCCACATCACCTTCCACACCGGCTCCAGCGCCCCCGTCAACTGGACCTTCGCCCGCGAGCTGCTGGTCGAGGGGGTGTTCCGCCCGTGCGGCCACGGCGACGTCCGGATCTGGCCCACCAAGATCGACAACAAGGCCGTGCTCTGCATGGCGCTCAGCTCGCCCGACGGCGACGCCCTGCTGGAGGCCCCGGCCGCCTCCGTGTCGGCCTGGCTGGAGCGCACCCTGCGCATCGTGCCGCCCGGCACCGAGGCCGAGCGGCTCGGCCTGGACGACGCGCTGGCCGAGCTGCTCACCCCGACCCCGGCCGACGAGCTGTGGCTGCGCGACCCCTGGCCCTCGGACGAGTCCGCCGACGGGGACCTGTGATGCCGGCCGAAGGACGGCCGCGGGAACGGCCGGGGGAAACGGACGCGGGAACGGCCGGGGCATCAGCCGGGGGTCAGAAGAGCTTGCCGGGATTCAGCAGGCCCAGCGGGTCGAAGGCGGCCTTGATCGCCCGCTGCATCTCCAGCCCCACCGGACCGAGTTCGCGGGCCAGCCATTCCTTCTTCAGCACGCCCACCCCGTGCTCGCCGGTGATGGTCCCGCCGAGCGAGAGCCCCAGCGCCATGATCTCGCCGAAGGACTCGCGGGCCCGCCGCGTCTCGTCCTCGTCGGCGGGGTCGAAACAGACGATCGGGTGGGTGTTGCCGTCGCCCGCGTGCGCACAGACCCCGATGAGCAGGTCGTGCGTACGGGCGATCTCGGCCGTGCCGTCCAGCATCTCGGCGAGCCGCGAGCGCGGTACGCACACGTCGTCGATCATCGTGGCGGGCCGCAGCGCCTCCAGCCCGGGGAAGGCCATCCGGCGGGCCTGGAGCAGCAGTTCCGACTCCGCCACGTCCTCGGCGGGCACGACCGCGGTGGCCCCGGCGGCCGTGCACAGCTGCCCCACGGCCGCGAGGTCCTCGGGCGCGTGCGGGGTGTCGAACGCGGCGAGCAGCAGGGCCTCGGTGGCCTCCGGCAGGCCCATCCTGCCGAGCGCGTTGACGGCCCGGACGGTCGTACGGTCCATCAGCTCCAGCAGCGAGGGGGTCAGGCCGGCCTCCATGACGGCGCAGACGGCTTCGCAGGCGGCCGCGACGGAGGGGAACTCCGCCGCCATCGCGAGCTGCCGGGGCGGCGCCGGCCGCAGCGCGAGCACGGCCCGGACGACGACGCCGAGGCTGCCCTCGGAGCCCACGAAGAGCCGGGTGAGGTCGTATCCGGCGACGCCCTTGGCGGTGCGCCGGCCCGTGCTCAGCAGCCGCCCGTCGGCCAGGACCACGTCGAGGCCCAGCACGTACTCGGCGGTGACCCCGTACTTGACGCAGCACAGCCCGCCGGAGGCGGTGCCGATGTTGCCGCCGATGGTGCACTGCTCCCAGCTGGAGGGGTCGGGCGGGTAGTACAGGCCCTGCTCGGCGACGGCCCGCGAGAGCACGGCGTTGACCACGCCCGGTTCGACGACGGCGATCCGGTCGACGGCGGAGATCTCCAGGATCCGGTCCATCTTGACGAGTGACAGCACGATGCAGCCGTCGGAGGCGTTGGCCCCGCCCGACAGGCCCGTACGGGCGCCCTGCGGCACCACGGGGATCCGTAGGGCGGTGGCGGTGCGCATCACGTGCTGGACCTGTTCGACGCTCCGGGGCAGGACGACGGCCGCGGGGGTGCCCGCGGCGCAGAAGCTGGCCATGTCGGTGGCGTAGGAGGCGGTCACCTGGGGGTCGGTGAGGAGCGCCTCGGCGGGGAGCCCTGCCAGCAGGCTCGTTCGAAGACGTGCGAAGAGATCGTCATCCATGGGACCAGCGTGACAGCGGGGGCCATCGGTGTGAACACGGCCGCGACCGGCTTCGGGCACCTCGGAGAGCTCTTCATATTGACGCACAGTGAGCCCATGGACCGTATCGACCGTATCGACGAGGAAGCGCAGACCCCGGCGCCGCCCGTGACCTTCACCGGCCGCAAGACGCTCGTGGCGGCCGCGGTCGCGGTGGTCCTGATCGCGGGGGCCCTGCTGATCCGGCCGGCCCGGACCGGGGACGACGCCCGCCCGCCGGGGCCGAGCGAACGGGCCGCGGCGGCGGTCGGGATGGGCGCGCCCGCGGCGGCGGTGGACCTGACGGCGCTGGTCGCCGACCGGGAGAAGTGGCTGGCGAAGCACGCGGACGACGACGCCTCGTGGGCGGTCCTGGGCGCCGCCTACCTGGAGCAGGCGCGGCGCTCGGCGGACCCGGCCTGGTTCCCGAAGGCGGAGAAGGCGCTGAAGAAGTCCCTGGAGGTACGCCCGGCCGAGAAGGGCAATTTCGACGCGATGACGGGCATGGGCACCCTCGCCAATGCCCGGCGGGATTTCGGGACCGGCAAGAAGTGGGGCGAGCTGGTACGGGCTCAGTCGCCGCGGCGGTGGACGGCGTACCCGGTGCTCGTGGACGCGTACACCGGCCTGGGCGACTACAAGGCCGCGCAGGCGGCGATGGAGCGGCTGCTGGAGCTGCGGCCGGGCCTGGTGGCGTACATCAGGGCCTCGCAGGTCTACCGGGACCGCGGCTGGCGCGAGGACGCGGTCGTGGCGATGGAGCACGCGTCGGCCGCGGCCAAGGGCCCGGCGGAGAAGGCGTACGCGCTGTTCCGGCTCGGGGAGCTGTCCTGGGAGCGGGGCGAGCCGGGCGAGGCGCTGCGGCTGTACGAGGGCGCGCTGCGGACGGATCCGGCGCAGGCGGAGGCGCTGGGCGGCCGGGCCCGGGCGCTGGCCGCGCTGGGGCGCGGCGGGGAGGCGGTGCGGGACTACCGGATGGCGCTGGGGCGCACTCCGCTGCCCCGGCTGGCGCTGGAACTGGGCGAGCTGCTGGACTCGCTGGGCCGGGAGCAGGAGGCGCGCGTCCCGTACGGCATGCTGGACGCGCTGGCGGTGCGGGACGGCTCGAGCGGGGTCGACGACGACGTGGTGCTGGGCCTGTACGAGGCGGACCACGGCGATCCGGCGGCGGCGGTGCGGCGGCTGTCGGAGGAGTGGTCGCGGCACAAGAGCGTGCAGGTCGCGGATGCGCTGGGCTGGGCGCTGCACAAGGCGGGCGATGACTCGGCGGCGCTGGAGTACGCGGAGAAGGCGACCGAACTTGGGCTGCGCAGCGCGGAGTTCGCGTACCACCGGGCGATGATCGAGCGCGGGCTGGGGGACGAGGCGGCGACGCGGCGCCACCTCCAGGAGGCGATGCGCACGAACCCGCACTTCTCGCCGCTGCGGGCGCCGCTGGCGAAGGAGGCCCTGGCGACGATCGGCCAGCCGCCGGCGGGCGGCCCGGAGCACATGCAGCCGGCCACGCCCTGGGTGGCCCCGGAGCTGCCGAAGGCGGCCAAGCCCAAGCCGAAGCCCGCGGAGCGGCCGAAGCCGTCCCCGTCTCCGACCCCGACCCCGACCCCGACCCCGTCGTCCCGCTGAGCCGATTCCGCCCCGCCGGCGTGTGAGCCGCGGGCCCGGGCACGGCGAAGCCCCCCGGCGGGAGCCAGGGGGCCGGGCCGTACGACCTACAGGTTGCCCCGCTTGGCCTGCTCGCGCTCGATCGCCTCGAACAGGGCCTTGAAGTTGCCCTTGCCGAAGCCCATCGAGCCGTGCCGCTCGATCATCTCGAAGAAGACCGTCGGCCGGTCCTGCACCGGCTTGGTGAAGATCTGCAGCAGGTAGCCGTCCTCGTCGCGGTCGACGAGGATCTTCAGCTCGCGCAGCGTCTCCACCGGCACCCGCGTCTCGCCCGCCCACTCGCCGAGCGTGTCGTAGTACGAGTCCGGCGTGTCCAGGAACTGCACGCCCGCCGCCCGCATCGACCGCACGGTGGCGACGATGTCGTTCGTGGCCAGCGCGATGTGCTGGACGCCCGCGCCGCCGTAGAACTCCAGGTACTCGTCGATCTGCGACTTCTTCTTCGCGATCGCCGGCTCGTTGATCGGGAACTTCACCTTCAGGGTGCCGTCCGCGACGACCTTCGACATCAGCGCCGAGTACTCGGTCGCGATGTCGTCGCCCACGAACTCCTTCATGTTCGTGAAGCCCATGACCTTGTTGTAGAACGCGACCCACTCGTTCATGCGGCCGAGCTCGACATTGCCCACGCAGTGGTCGATGGCCTGGAAGGTGCGCTTGGCCGGGGGCTCGACCATCGGGCCGACGGGCACGAAGCCCGGCAGGTAGACGCCGGTGTAGTCGCCGCGCTGCACCAGCGTGTGGCGGGTCTGGCCGTAGGTGGCGATCGCGGCCAGGGTGACCGTGCCGTGCTCGTCCTTCACCTCGTACGGCTCGTCCAGGCCGCGGGCGCCGTGCTCGACGGCGTACGCGTACGCCGCCCGCACGTCCGGGACCTCGATGGCCAGGTCGATCACGCCGTCGCCGTGGTCGGCGACGTGCTCGGCGAGGAAGCGGCCGTGGTCGGTCGTCGCCTTGATGACCGAGGTCAGGACGAAGCGGGCGCCGCCGTTGGTGAGGACGTAGCTGGCCGTCTCGCGGACGCCGTTCTCCGGTCCGGAGTAGGCGACGAGCTTCATGCCGAAGGCGGTCGAGTAGAAGTGCGCGGCCTGCTTGGCGTTGCCGACGGCGAAGACGACCGCGTCCATGCCCTTCACCGGGAAGGGATCTGCCTCACGCGCGGTGTGGGGGGTGGTGTCGAGGGTCTCAGTCATGACCGCAGAGTCCCGCCGATCCACAAGCTGCGCAATAGTTTCCTGTTTGACTGTACAGACTGCCCAGTACAGCCGGAGGATGGCTGAAACATCTGTGCACTATGACCACCGCGGAGGCACCTGTGGGCATCGACGAACTCGACGGCCGCCTCATCGTCCTGCTCGCCCGCGAGCCCCGGATCGGCGTCCTGGAGGCCTCGCGCCGCCTCGGGGTGGCGCGCGGGACCGTACAGGCCCGCCTCGACCGGCTCCAGTCGAACGGAGTCATCCGCGGCTTCGGCCCCCAGGTCGATCCGGCCGCCCTCGGGTACCCGGTCACCGCCTTCGCCACCCTGGAGATCAAGCAGGGCCAAGGGGCCGACGTACGGGCCCACTTGGACGGCGTACCGGAGGTGCTGGAGCTGCACACCACCACCGGGCACGGGGACATGCTGTGCCGGCTGGTGGCCCGGTCCAACGCCGATCTCCAGCGGGTGATCGACCGCGTCGTCGGATTCGAGGGGATCGTGCGGGCGTCGACGGCGATCGTGATGGAGAACCCGGTGCCGCTGCGGATCATCCCGCTGGTCGAGCAGGCGGCGGAGGACGACGACCGCTGAGTTCCAAAGAAGTCCTTGCAAAGAAACCCTTGCAGAGAAGTCTTTGCAACTCTAGAGTGGAGGCATGCCCGAGAAGCCCGGCAATCAGCCCTCAGTCCGCACCCTCGACGCCCACGCCCTGCGCGGCCTGGCACACCCCCTGCGCATGCGCCTGCTGGCCTCCCTGCGTCAGGACGGCCCGGCCACGGCCTCGCAACTGGCCGCGAAGCTCGGCGAGTCCAGCGGCGCCACCAGCTACCACCTGCGCCAGCTCGCCGCGCACGGGTTCGTCGAGGACGCGCCGGAGCACGGCAAGGGCCGTGAGCGCTGGTGGAAGGCCTCCCACGACGGCACCGCCTTCGACGAGGGACTGATCCACGACCCGGCGACGCGCGGCGCCGCGGACGTCTTCCTGGCCGAGATCGCGAAGATCCACACGCAGGAGCTGAACACGTGGCTCGCCACGGCGCACGAGTGGCCCACCGAGTGGCGGGGCGCCTCGGACCTCAGCGACTTCACGCTGAGACTGACCGCGGCGCAGAGCCTCGAGCTGATCGAGAAGATGCACGACTTGATCAACAGCTACCGCGACCTGCCGCCGTCGGACTCGGGATCTGGCTCGGGCTCGGACCAGGACCGCACGGAAACGGTCCGTTTCCACACGCACGCCATCCCTCGCCGCACCGCCGAATAGCACCCTTTCGCAGAAGGAGTCCTGCCATGCACGCCTTCACCCATGCCCTGACGCACGCCACCCGCACCGCCGAACTGGCCGCCGAGGCCGCCGCCTGGCGCCTCGCCGCTTCGGTGGACACCACCCCCGCCCTGCGCGACCGCCTCGGCGAGGCCCTGATCTCCGCCGGGATCCGCCTGCTGCGGCCGGACCACGTCCACAGCCGCGCCCGGCATCAGCTCGCGGCATGAGCAGGCGGCCCTTCACCGCGGTCCTGGCCGCCAACACGATCTCCATGGCGGGGAGTTCCCTCACCCTCATCGGCGTCCCGTGGTTCGTACTGCAGACCACGGGCAGCGCCGGCCGGGCCGGGGTCGTCGCCTTCTGCGCCACCCTGCCCGTCATCGTGGCGGCCCTGGTCGGCGGACCGGTCATCGACCGGATCGGCCGCCGCCGGGTCTCCGCCGCCTCCGACCTGATCTGCGGGCTGGCGGTCGGCGCGATCCCGCTCCTGCACCACGCGGGCGTGCTGGAGTTCTGGATGCTGTGCGCGCTGATGGCCGTCGGCGGGCTCGTACACACCCCGGGCCTGACCTCCCGGTACGTGCTGCTGCCGAATCTCGCCGAGCACGCGGGCATCACCCTGGCCCGGGCGGCCAGCCTCTACGACGCCGTCTCGCGCGGAGCGCGGATGATCGGGGCCGCGCTGGCCGGCGTACTGATCGCCGCCTTCGGCGCCGAGACCGTACTGCTGCTGGACGCGGCGACGTTCGGGGCGTCGGCGCTGCTGGTCTCCGCCTTCCTGCGCGGGGTACCGGCCGCCGAGCCCCAACGGACCGCCGGGAAGGTGTCCTTCGCGGGCTACCGGGCCGAACTCGCCGAGGGCTGGGCCTTCCTGACCCGTTCACGCCTCCTCATGGGCATCACCGTGATGGTGATGATGACCAACGGCCTCGACCAGGGCTGGTCCTCCGTACTGCTGCCCGTGCACGCGCAGGACTCCCTCGGCGGGGCCGCCGCCATGGGCCTGCTGGTCTCCCTCTTCGGCGGCTCCGCGCTGCTGGGCGCCCTGCTCTACGGGGCATGGGGCGAACGCTTCCCGCGCAGGACGGTCTTCGCCGCGGCCTTCCTGGCCTCGGGTGCCACCCGCTACGTGGTGGCGGCGCTCACCGGCACCACACTCCCGCTCGCGGTGACGATGGCCCTGGCCGGACTGGGCGTGGGCGTGCTCAACCCGATCCTGTCCACGGTGATGTACGAGCAGGTGCCGGAGCGGCTGCGCAGCCGCGTCTCGGGGGTGACCACGGCGGGCTGCGAGCTGACCATGCCGGTGGGCGGGCTCGCCGCCGGCCTGCTGGTCGACGGGTTCGGGGCGGCGAAGGCGCTGCTGCTGTTCGGCGGCACCTATCTGCTGACCACGCTCGCGCCGCTGGTCTTCCCCGCGTGGCGCGCCATGGACCACGGCGATGTCAGCAGGACGGAGCGTCCTCGCCCCGGTTCAGTGCCCGCAGAGCGTTCACCGCGTCCGTCAGGGAAGTGACGGGCACCAGCCGGAGCCCCTCGGGGAGTTCGGACTGCGCGTCCGAGCACTCGGCCTTCGGTACGAGGAACACCGTCGCCCCGTCGCGTCGCGCTGCCTGGGTCTTCAGGGCCACTCCGCCGACCGCGCCGACCGCGCCGTCCGCGGCGATGGTGCCCGTACCGGCGATGGTGCGTCCGCCGGTGAGGTCGCCGCCGCTGCCGTCGCCGTCGAGCTTGTCGACGATGCCGAGGGAGAAGAGGAGGCCAGCGCTGGGACCGCCGACGTCGGCGAGGTTCAGCTCGACCTTCACGCCCTTGGGGTCCTTGTGGAGATAGCCGAGGGCGGCCTCCGCGGCGGCCGACTGGGATTTGGCCATTTCCTCCAGATTGTGCTCCTCGATCTCCTTGTCCGTTCCGCCCGAGGAGTAGACGACCTCCTTGGGCATGACGGCGCGGGAGCGGTCGAACCAGTCGTCGAGCAGTTCGGGCAGGTTCACCGTCGTGGACGGACCGGTGGCCTGGATGGTGGTCATCCGGAGCTGGCCCGTGGTCGGCCGGGTCGGGGCGCCGGAGACCGTGATGACGGGCTTGCCGTCCCGCTCGCCCAGCACATCGGCCGTCAGCCCCGGCTGGGCGACCACGAAGGGCAGCGGCGCGAGGACGGCGACGGCGAACAGCCCGACCACGGGCACGGCGCTGACGGCCAGGGCGACGGGACGCGGCAGACGCAGAAGACGAGAGAGCACCCGGCCAATCTATCTGCCCGGCCCACACATCCCAGCCCCGCCGGCACCACCTGCCCGGCCGGCACATCCCAGCCCCGCCGGCACCACCCTGCCCGGCCGCACCATCCAGCCCTGCGGGCAAACGGCGGGCCTGGCCGGCAGACCGGCCCCGGACGACCAACCCGGCCTCGCTGGACAAAACCCAGCCCCGCCGGCGTTTGAGGCGCGGGGTCCGGGGCGGAGCCCCGGCAACGGCGCCGCACCCGGCCCCCGACCGACGGGCTAGCGAAGGGCGTCCGCGACCTCGCGCGCCGCGTCGACCACCCGCGGCCCCACCCGCTCCGGCACCGCGTCGGCCAGCATCACCACACCGACGCTGCCCTCCAGCCCGGTGATCCCGACGAGCGGCGCGGCAGCGCCACTGGCGCCCGCCTCCAGCTCCCCGTGCGTGAGCGTGTATCCGGGATCGATCAGGGACCCCTGACGGGCGGCCAGAATGGCCCGCCCGGCGGCCCCGCGGTCCAGCGGGTGGCGGAAGCCGGCCCGGTAGGCCACGTGGTAGTCCGTCCAGGTCGGTTCCACGACGGCGACGGCGAGCGCCTCGGTGCCGTCGACGAGGGTCAGGTGCGCGGTGGCACCTATGTCCTCGGCCAGCGACCGCAGCGCGGGCAGGGCCGCTTCGCGTACGAGCGGATGCACCTGCCGGCCCAGCCGCAGCACGCCGAGCCCGACCCGGGCCCGGCCGCCGAGGTCACGGCGGACCAAGGCGTGTTGCTCCAGGGTGGCCAGGAGCCGGTAGACCACGGTGCGGTTCACACCGAGGCGGTTGGAAAGCTCGGTGACGGTCAGACCGTGGTCGGTGTCGGCGAGCAGTTTGAGGACTCTGAGCCCTCTGTCGAGAGTCTGGGAGGTTTCCGCGGTCACGACGCCTCTCCCTCTTTCGGTGAGCGGCGGTGACTCTCGGGGTGGCACGCCGCCGGTCCCGCGGCGGCGCACGGAGAGGCCGCCGGTAGCGGCCATGGCACCGGCTGCGCTCCCGCGGCGGCGCTGCCACGGTGCGTTCGATGCGGGGACAGTAGCGAGCGGGTCCGCTCAGCGGAAGGGCTCGTCCAGAATCCGGGCGCGTGCTACCCCTTTATGCCGGTTCCTGCCCGACCCTTGGTGTCAATTCGTGACCTCGATCCCTCCAAGAGCTCTTTACCCCGCCATTACTCTGATCTTCGTGCAAAAACTGACCGACCGCCTCGCCGACGCCGGCATGGAAAGGACGAGGTCTTCGACCTCAAGGTTCGGATGAAGTTCGGCACGGACGCTCCCGCCTCCCGCTTCTCCCTGTCCCCCACCGCCGAGGGCGGGACGTCGCCGGCACCGGCACCGCCTAGCGCCGCCGTCCCACCGCGCAGGTCCGTACACGCGAACGGGCCCGTGCGCGCCTGCGCACGGGCCCGTCCCCGTCGTGGCCGGGGGTCACCTCACCGCATCCGGGTGGCCCACTCCTGCACCTTCTTGATCCGCTCGCGCAGCTGCCCCGCCGTCGCCTCCGCGCTCGGCGGCCCGCCGCACACCCGGCGCAGCTCCGTGTGGATGACCCCGTGCGGCTTGCCGCTCTGGTGGACGTACGCGCCCACCATCGTGTTCAGCGACTTGCGCAGCTCCAGCAGTTCCTTGTGCGAGACCACGGGCCGCCTCTCGGCCGGCAGCTCCAGCAGGTCCGCCTCCGCGTCCGGCTTGCGCCGGCTGTGCGCGATCTGCCGCGACTGCCGCTTCTGCAGCAGCATCTGCACCTGGTCCGGCTCGAGCAGCCCGGGGATGCCGAGGTAGTCCTGCTCCTCCTCGCTGCCCGGGTGCGCCTGCATGCCGAATTCGGCGCCGTCGTACAGCACCCGGTCGAAGACGGCGTCGGACTCGAGCGCCTCGAAGGACATCTGCTCGTCCTCGCCGGTGTCCTCGTCCTCCTGCCGGTTCGCCTCGTCCATCTCCTTCTCGGACTCGGCGTACGGGTCCTCCTCGCCCTGCTTCTTCGGCTTGTCGAGGACGTGGTCGCGCTCGACCTCCATCTCGTTCGCGAAGCCGAGCAGGTAGGGGATGGTCGGAAGGAACACGGACGCGGTCTCGCCACGTCTGCGCGATCGCACGAAGCGCCCGACGGCCTGGGCGAAGAACAGCGGCGTCGAGATGGTGGTGGCGTACACCCCGACCGCGAGCCGGGGTACGTCGACGCCCTCGGACACCATCCGGACCGCGACCATCCAGCGGCTGCCGTCGGCGCTGAACTCGTCGATCCGCTTCGATGCGCCGGTGTCGTCGGACAGCACGACGGTCGCCTTGCTGCCCGTGATCTCCCGCAGCAGCTTGGCGTACGCGCGCGCCGAGTCCTGGTCGGAGGCGATGACCAGGCCGCCCGCGTCCGGGATGCCCTTCCTGACCTCGGTCAGCCGCTGGTCGGCGGCGCGCAGCACGTTCGGCATCCAGTCGCCGCGCGGGTCGAGCGCCGTGCGCCAGGCCTGCGAGATGGCGTCCTTGGTCATCGGCTCGCCGAGCCGGGCGGCGATCTCGTCGCCCGCCTTCGTCCGCCAGCGCATGTTGCCGCTGTAGGAGAGGAAGATGACGGGCCGGACGACCCCGTCTCCCAGCGCGTTCCCGTAGCCGTAGGTGTAGTCGGCGGAGGACCGCCGGATCCCGTCGTTCCCCTCCTCGTACGCGACGAAGGGGATGGGGTTGGTGTCGGACCGGAAGGGCGTTCCGGTCAGGGCCAGGCGCCGGGTCGCCGGGTCGAAGGCCTCCAGGCAGGCCTCGCCCCAGGACTTCGAGTCGCCCGCGTGGTGGATCTCGTCGAGGATCACCAGGGTCTTGCGCTGCTCGCAGCGGTTGCGGTGCAGCATCGGGCGCACGCCGACACCGGCATAGGTGACGGCCACCCCGTGGTAGTCCTTGCTCAGCGGCCCGGCGGAGTACTCCGGGTCCAGCCGGATGCCTATCCGCGCCGCTGCTTCGGCCCACTGCTTCTTCAGGTGCTCGGTCGGCGCGACCACGGTGACCTGCTGGACGATGTGGTGGTGCAGCAGCCAGGAGGCGAGGGTGAGCGCGAAGGTGGTCTTGCCTGCGCCGGGGGTGGCGACCGCGAGGAAGTCCCGCGGCTGGTTCTGGATGTAGCGGTCCAGCGCCGCCTGCTGCCAGGCGCGCAGTTTGCCCGCGGTGCCCCAGGGGGCACGGCCGGGGAAGGCGGGTGAGAGGTGGTGGGAGGCGGTAGTAGTCACGGTCTCCGGTTCGTCGCTCTCGGCAGTCGTACGTAGGACAACCGGGCCACCTTACCGGGACGGGCCCGCCCCTCGCGGAGGGACAGGCCCGTGACCTCGGGCGGTGCGGCGAGCGTCACACCGCCTCGTGCAGGGACCGCAACCGCCCGGCGATCCGCCCGACGTCCCCCTCGTGCCCCGACGCCACGTCGATGACCAGGTCGTACGCCAGGTCCTGGTCGGCGTCGCCGAGATCGATTCCGTTCACGGCGAGGAAGGTGGCGGCGGCGAGCCAGGCCGTGCGCTTGTTCCCGTCGACCAGCGGGTGGTTCGTCGCGACGCCGTGGAGCAGCGCGGCGGCCTGCTCGTAAGGGTCCTCGTAGGCCGGCGTCCCGAACATCCTTGCCCGCGGCCGGTGCACGGCCGACTCGAGCAGCCCGGGGGCGCGCAGCTCGACGGGCTGGTCCCGGGCGAGGCAGGCGTGCCGGGCGAGGTCGAGGACCTCGGCCAGGGTGAGGTGGCGGGTCATGCGCCGAGCCGCTTCAGCAGTCCGGCATGCTGCCCGGCGAGGCGCTCGGCGGCTTCCCCGACCCGCTGCCGCTCGGCGCGCAGATGTGCCCGTACGGCTTCCAGTGCGGCCTCCTCGGGCCGCTGCCCAGCAGCGTCGGCAAGGTCGGCAAGCTCTGCGCGCTCGGCGCCGGACAGCCGGATGATCAGCTCGTTCATGAGGCGAAGCTAGCGCGGCGGTTGGTCACGGCGCACCCGGGTTCGGCGCTTGCGAACTGCGACTGCGGCGCTCACGGATTGCGGCGCTCACCCGCGGCGGGCTCCAGCCGGGTCGCGACCCACGCACCCGCCAGCGCCACGCAGGCCATGGGCAGGAAGACCACCACGAAGGCGACCGGGTGCGAGGCCCCCGCGCCTTCCGTGAGGGCGTGCGAGGCGCCCACCGCGCCCCCGCCCAGCGCGGCGAACGCCGCACCGCCGGCGGCCAGCAGCACCACGTTCGCGAGCGCGTCCGAAATCTGCAGCGCCGCGGAATTGGCGCCCGCCTCGTCCGGCGCCGACAGCTTCAGCAGCAGCACACTCGTGGAGCCGATCACCAGCCCCATCCCCAGGCACCCCAGCGCCCAGGCCAGCGCCAGCGTCCACACCGGCACGGACTCGATCAGCACGGCGGGCGCCGCGGCGATGGCGACGGCCACCATCACCATCCCGCCCACCATCAGCCGTTGCCGGTACGGAGCCATCCGCCCCTTCGACTGGACCCAGGAGCCGCCCGCCCACGTCAGCCCGCCCAGCGCCAGCGAGAACCCTGCCAGGGTCGGGCTCAGCCCCCTCTGGGTCACCAGCATCAGCGGGACGAAGCTCTCCGCCGCGATGAACGACCCCGCCGCGACCCCGCGCAGCAGCACCACGGACGGCAGCCCGCGCCGCGCCAGGTAGGTCCCGCGCGGCAGCAGGCCCAGCACGGCGGGCACCAGCAGCGCCACTCCGGCCAGCGCCGGGAGCAGCGAGAGCCACCGGAGGTCCTGGGCGGCGTACTGGAGCAGCCCGGCGCCGAGCGAGATGCCGAAGGCCAGCCGGATCCGCCGCCGGTCGAAGGCTACGGGCGGCGCGTCGGGATCCACCGGTCCGGAGGCGGTCCTGCGTATCGCCGGCAGGGCGACGGCGAGGGGGACGACGACGAGGACCGGGATCCCGAGGAACACCCACCGCCAGCCCAGGTGTTCGGTCACGGTCCCGGCGGCCAGCGGGCCGACGATGGACGGGACCACCCAGCTCGCGGCGAAGGCCGCCATGATCGCGGGCCGCAGCCGGTCCTCGTAGGCGCGGCTGACGACGACGTACAGGGCGACGATGACCAGCCCGCCGCCGAACCCCTGCACGGCCCGGCCGATGACGAACACCCACATGGCACCGGCGGTCCCGGAGACCACCAGCCCCGCACCGAAGGCCGCGATCCCGGCGGTCACCGGCCGCAACGGCCCCTGCCGGTCGGCCCACTGCCCGGACAGGACCATGCCGAAGAGGCTGGTCGTGAAGTAGGCGGAGAAGCCGAAGGCGTAGAGCCCGATCCCGTCCAGCTCCCGCGCGGCGACGGGCATGGCCGTGCCCACGGCGGTGGCCTCGAAGGCGATCAGAAAGACGACGGAGATGATCCCGATGCTGAGCGTCCGGTACGCGGCCCCGAGAATCCCGCCCTGCTGGGCAGGCGGGATCGGCTCGGCTATCCGGGGCACACGGGGTTCAAGGGCACTCATCGCCCCAGAGTAAGGGGCGTGCCGGGATTTGGCCCCTGTCAATTGGACGGACCCCACCTCGTCCCCGGGACCTAGGACCCGTGGACTGTGAACGCGGCATGGCAGTCACATTGCACCCCCCGCGCCCCCCTTCCCCCCGGCCCGCCGCCCCCCGTACGGTCGTGCCCATCACCACCCACAGCCGTGTGCCCGAGTGGTTGAGGGACTCGCCTGCAAAGCGAGTTACGCCGGTTCGATTCCGGTCACGGCTTCCCCGAAAGGCCGCTCAGGACCCTCCTGAGCGGCCTTCGCGGTGTTCGGGCCCTACATGCCGCATCGGGTCTGCTGCTTCGCGAACTCCAGGTACTTCTCCATCAGGGCGGTGAACTTGGGGCGCCGTTCGTCCGGCTTAACCCCGTCCACGACCCCGGTCACCCACAGTTCGAGCTCGAAGGACTCCGCAGGACCCTCACACGTGAGGAAGACGGCTGCACCGTCATCCCAGAGCTTTCCGTCTTTCACGAAGGGAAGCGGCTCAGGTTTCTTATCAGCGAGCAGGGGAGGCCAGCTGTGTCCACTCCCCACCGGCTGCCGATGGGCGCTCGCGACGAATCGATTCTTGCCGTCCACATCGATATGGCAGCTCTCACGAGTTCGATCCGCAGTCAGTCGGATATCGACTGGCGAGGAGACTCGAACTTCCTTTCCGGTGCCCATGAATGGCGAGAGTTCGGCCGGAGTGAACGCCCCGAAGCAGGTGGACGACGGGAGTTCCGGACTGACTGAAGGCGCCCCCTTGGAACAACCCGTCACGAGCACCAAAGCTGTCATGACGGCTGCCAGAGCGCCGCTTCGCCCAACCATCAGGAGCTGCCGTTCATCGTGGCCACCAGACCCCTGCCGACCGTGAACGCGTTCGCCGTCTCAGCGGAAGCCACACCCCGATAGGAACCGAACGTACGCTCGGACAGACCAAGCCTCTCCGCGGCAATACGCACCGAATCAGAGGCGGACTGGGACGCCCCTTCCTGGGCTTTCACGAAGTCCTTTACAGCCTCCTGATTACTGCCCTCCACCTTTTTGGCGGCGTCCTCCTTTGCCCCCTCGACCACACTCTCGGTGATGTCCTCCTGGAGCCATTCGACGACGTCACCCGCGAGTGGGAGCATCTCCAGATACTTACCGCCGGCGGCACTGATACCTCGATTGACCCATTTTGCGTTGTCCTCGACGCCTTTGACGTACTCCTCCTGCTTGTGGGCGTTCTCTCCAAACACTCCCTCAGCACGAGCTTGGGACAGGATCCCGGCGATCTCGCCACCCGGATGCACTGCACTCACGATAGCGGCGCCGACGTTCTCGTATTCGCTCCGATGATTGAAGACATCGGAGACCAATGCCGTGGTGAACGTCCTCTGGGCAGTCGTGATCGCACCGTATGCGTCCGGATCCTGACCCACCGCCCCGATGAAATATGCCATGTTCGTTTTGTCGAACTCGGCCATCACGCCATTCGCCTTGATCATGCCGCTGTTGTCATCGGCAGCGGCTTGAATATCCGGCATGTACTCCGCTGCCATCTGCCCGAAGTGGCCGGACAGACCCTTCAACGGGCCCTCGCCCTTGCCCGGCTCTCCCACGACCAGCTCCCACTTGTCGCCGATCTTCTCGACGACTCGTTCCATGACGGCCTTCATCTCCGCGCTGTGCGGCACCGGCGGGGAGTCCTCGTCACCCGGGCTGCGGTGGGAGACGGCAGCCATGAGCGCGTCGCCCACCGCCTGCTGCGCCGGGTGGAGATCCCCGGTCTTCGTGATGTCGAAGCTGTCCATGTGCGGCTGCTTGTCGAGCATGTAGTCGACCATGCCCCGCTCCTGGCCGTGCTGCCCCTTGACCGGCTTGTCGTCCTTCGTGACGATGCCGTCGCCGTTGCTGTCCTCGCGGACCGGCTCGTTGAAGAAGGCCGTCGATGCGTCCGGGTTATTGGCGAACGCCTCCATGAGCCCGGTCAGGGGGTAGAACCCGCGGCCGCCGCCCTCCCCCTGGTTGAGGACCATGTCCATGCTGAGCGGGGTGGTGTACTCCCAGGCCTTCGGGTTCTTGCGGTCCATGGCGATCATGTCGCGGCCGACCGAGGTCAGGAACTCCGTGTCGTACTTTCCCTCCCGGATCAGCGCGCCAAGGGCCTGGTAGCCGTAGATCTTCGTCACCCCGCCGGTGACGTCCATCTCCTTGCGGCCGGCCTTCATCAGTCCGGTCGTCCAGGCCGCGTCGAGGTGGTTCGGTACGTCCTTGTGCGTGGCGAGACCGAGCATCGCGCCCATGTCGCTCTGGATGTTGCCGACCCGGAAGGCCCGGTCTGCGCCCGGCAACCCCAGACCCGTCGCGTCCAGCGAGAGTGTCGCGTAGGCCTGAAGAGTGCCATCGGGGCCCAGCCTGCGGTAGAAGCTCGTCGCGAACTCGGGGTCGTCGCGGTTGTCGTCGAGCAGATTCTCCAGCTCGCGCAGAGCCTCGGGATTACGTGCGGTGCCCCCTTCGCCCGTGACCTTCTTCATCAGGTCGACGGCACGATCCACCTGCTCTGCGTCAAGGGTGGTGTAACGCGGCTCGCTGAAGTTGTGGCCGTCGGCCACATTGATCTGGAGCACCCGCACCAGGGACTCATCAGCATCCTGGGCGTGTTCGACGGCTCGGTTGACCCGTTGCTGCCACAGGCTCCGGTTCTTGCCGACGGTCGCCTGGTAGTCGGGATCGTGCTGCGCCGCGTACTGGTCCTTCGCGTCGGGCAGCGGGATGGCGGTGACCCGTCCGACCGCGTCGATACGGAAGCCGGCGGCCGGTGCCTCCTCGGCCAGCTTCTTGATCTCGGCCTGGACCGCGGTGATGGTGGCATGCCCGTCGGCGAGAACCTGGTGCACGCCCTTGGCCTCTTTGGCGGCGTCCTCGAACTCCTTGGCCGTCTTGGCGACGAACTCGCGACCCACTCCGGCGGTGACCCCGCTCCACTCCGCCTTGTCGGCTTTCGTCTTCATGCCGTTGCGGGCCGCCTCGGCGAGTTCGTCGAGCTTGTCGACCATCGCCTTCCAGTCGGTGACGGCCGTCTGGAGCTTGTCCAGCGGGGCGTTCATCACGTTCTCGTACGTCAGCATGCGGGCGCCTACTTGAGGTAAGAGGTGAGCGCGGACGTGGTGAAGTCGGCGCGGAGTTGCTCCTCGTCCTTGGCGTGGGAGGAGAGCGAGTAGTTCAGCCCGTTGGAGATGTTCGCGCAGGCGGCCACGAGGGTCTTCACCTGGCTCTCCCAGAGGGTGTTCGCCTTGAGCAGCGCCGCGCCGCTGGCGAAGTTCTCCTTCGTGAGCGCGCCCGCGGCCTCGGCTGTGGAGGTCGCGGCGTGCTTGCCGTCCGTCTGCAGCCGGGAGTGCAGCTTGTACGCCTCGGAGCCGATGGCGCCGATGTGGTCCTGGTTGAGGTCGAGGTCGCCGCCCCCGCCGCCGCCCGGATCGACCGGGACCTGGTTCAGCCGCATGGAGACGTTGGCGGCGGCCGTGGCGCGTGCCGCCGACCATTCCTCGTCGAACGACATCGCGTGAACTCCCTTGTCAGGTCGGGTCAGCGGTCAGCGGTCTGCGGTCAGCGGTTGCGGCGTACGACGACGACCGTGACGGCCCCGCCGATCAGCAGGCAGGCTCCCAGCCCGAGTCCGATCCAGGGAAGGAGGCTGCCCTCCTTCTTCTCCTCGGCCTGGGCCGCCGGCTGGGACGGCGCCGCCGCGTCGGGGGCCTTGCCGTCCGCGGAGGCGGAGGGCGACTTGGCCGCGGCCTCGGCTGCGGCCAGATCGGGCAGCGGGAACTCGTTCGCCGGGCCGGGGTCGCCGGGGGTGGGCACGGCGACGCGGGGGCGGACCACGCCGTAGCCGACGAAGTCGTTGCGCTCCGAGCCGTCGGCGGGCTTGCCGGCGGTGTTCAGGAGGACACGGAGCACCTGGTTGTTGGTCCAGTCGGGGTGCGCGGACCAGAGGAGGGCGGCGGAGGCGGAGGCCAGGGCGGACGCATCGCTGGTGCCGTGGGTCGTGCACAGCCCCGTCTTGCCTTTGCAGGCCGTCACGATGTCGATACCGGGGGCCGCCATGTCGATGAAGGCACCCTGCTGCGACTCCTTGGTCGGCTCCCCTTGGGCGTCTACTGCTGCGACACCCACGACTCCGGGAGTTGCGGCCGGGTACATGATCGTCCTGTTCCCGTAATTGCCTGCACTGGCGAAGATCAGCTTCCCCTTGGAAAGCGCATACTTGACGGCTTCAGCGCGGTCCCTATCGTCCTCAGGCTTGCCGTCAATCGCCTTGGAAATGTTGATGATCTTGGCGTCCGAGTCTGCCGCATATCGAATGGCGGCGACCATGGATGGGGCCTTCGCCGGCTCGAGTACATCGGGCACCCGGATCGGCAGGATCTTCGCGCCGGGTGCAAGCCCGTAGGCGCCGTCACCACTGGGGTGCTTTCCGGTAGCGGCGATCATCGCAGCAATACCGGTGCCGTGACCGTCGTAATCGTTGTCTCTGCCTCCCTCGGCAGAGCCAACAGGGAACGCCGCGCCAGGGAGGACCTGCCCCTCAAGCTCCGGGATGCGGTCGACGCCCGAATCAATCACCGCAACGGTGATCCCCTTGCCTGTGTTGATCTTCCAGATGTCGTCGGCCTTCATGGCGTCGAGATGCCATTGCTGCGATCGAATCGTCTCCGCGTGGGCCGGGGTCGCGGCGACCCCGGCCAGCAGAAGACCGACCAGGGCCGAGGTCGTCTTACGCATGCGCATCCCGTACAACGTCCGTTCTGCTCAGTCGATCACCGGCGGGACAACACGACGGTTGCCCTGCCAGGTCTCTTCGTCCTCGGCCAGGTAGTCGGGGCGTTCGCCCCTCTGGTCATCGCGTCGGCTGCCCGGAGTACTCGCACCCGCGCCGATGCCACCAGCGGTGTTCCGCACGAGGCCCGAGCCGCCCGGCGTGAACGGCGTCGCGCGACCGGCCGCCGCAGGCTGGCGCCCGCCGACGATACCTCCCGGCTCCGTAGCCAGCCGCCGGCCCCCGGCGGGTCCTCCCACGCCGCCATGGGCACCGCCCAGGCCGCCGCCCATCATGCCGTTCACGGGACGGCCCGCATGCCCGGCTTCGGTGCCGATGACGGTGCCGCGCGGGATGCCCGAGCTGGGGCCGGTGGAGGTCACCGGGCGGCCGCCCATGATGCCGGTGTCACGCGGAGGCAGACCGAGCTTGCCGAGAGGCCCGCTCGTACCCGGGACCGGGCCTCCGGGCGGGAGGCCAACGGGGCCAATGCCGGGGATCGTCTTCATGCCGCCGACCGGGGGCGTAGCCAGAGGCGGGACGATAGCGACGGGGACGGGCCCAGTGGGGCCTGTTGGCAGCGGGCTAACAGGCGGCGTCGTTACCGGAGGCAGGGTCGGGTTCGGGAGCGTAGTGACGGTATCGAGGTCCACGTCCACGTCGCGGTCCGGCGTCACCACCACGGGAGCTGTCGGCGGAAGGGTGCTGTCCGGCTTCGCCTGGTGCCCGGGAACCCAGCCCGTTTCGCTTGCAGTACCACTGGCGCCGGGTGCCGACGATGCATATGAGGAGCTTCCCGAGTAGCTCTCCACTCCGGAACTTCCACCCGGGCGGGCCCTGTCGACTTCGCCGTACGCCCTGTCCGGCACGAACACAAGCGGCGGTGCCGGAAACGTCGGAATCGTCGCCTTGTCCATCTCCGTCTTCGACAAGCTGTACGACTGCGACAGCTTCGTCAGCGCATCCACCGCCCGCGCATGGTCCCCGCTCAGCTTCGACCACGCCTCCTGGCCCAGCTGCTTCGCGTCCGGGTCGTTGTGGTACTTCCGCGAGATCTCGAGGTTCTCCTTGAGCGCGGCCTCCGCGCCCGCGTCGTACTTGGGCATGTGGATCTCGGACATGGTCTGGGCCGCCAAGGTCATCCAGTGGCCGCCCGTGGCGCTGAAGTCGGCCAGGACCAGCGTCGCGCTGCCCGCCCGGTTGACCCACTCCTGGAAGGCGGTCGCCGCTTCGCCCTCCCAGCCCTTGACCTTGTGGTCCTTGAGCTTCTGGCCGATCTCCTTGATCGCCTTGGCGGCGTCGGTCAGCTGCGTGCCCCGCTGCGACACCGTCTTGGGGTCGAGTGAGGCGACCATCGCGGCCAGCTGCGCGTGCGAGTAACCCTCGAAGTTCGTTCCCATCAGATATCAGCGCCCCGCCGCCTCGTGCCGCCGTTCGTACCCGGGTCGTTCGGCGGCGGGTCACCGGCCGGCTGGTCCGCATACGGGTCCCGCGTTTTGACGTAGTTCTCCTGGGCTTCCTTGGCGATGGCCGCCATGCGCCGCTTGGTCTCCTCGTCCACATCGCCGAAGCCCTTGCCCGCCGTCAGGATCGCGATGCCCAGGGCCTCGATCTGCCCCGCCAGCCCCTTCGACAGCTTCTGCAGCTCCGCGTGGACGGTGTTGTACGACCTGAAGAGGTCCTCGGCCTCCGGGAAGCCCGTGCCCAGCGCACCCGCCGGGAGTGTGCCGTGGGCCAGCTTTCCGTGGTCCGCCTGGGAGTCCTCCAACGACGTCAGGAGGCCGTCCACCAGGCTCTTGTACTCCTTCATGGTGTCGTACTCGACCGACAGCGCCGCCGCCTGCGCCCTGATCGCGTCCGCCAGCCCCGCCGTAAGGCCCTGCCCGAACAGACCCGGCTCACTCTCCACTGCCACGCTGGCCTCCCCGACTCCCCGTCCCCGTTCGCACGCGCGCGTGCGCAACCTCACCCGTCACTGTAGCGACCAGCACCGACAGCCCCAACTCCGAGGTTGCAGGTGCAATGCGGGTCACACGGTCACGAGTTGGGCGCGGCGACCGCCGCCGATGGCCGGATCGGGAGCCTGTTCACCGGGCGGCCCGTGGCCGAACGGACCGCCGAGGCCACCGCCGCGGGCGCCGTCACCACCGGGATCGCGCTCGCCGCCTTCGCGCCGAAGGGCGCCACCACGTCCCGTTCCTCGACCAGTTTGACGATGCGGACCACCGGGGCGTCCAGGGCGGTCGGCAGGGCGTAGCCCGTCAGGTCGGGGTGGCGGACCAGGCCGGAGACCGTGCGGAGGTTCTCCGTGAGCGCCGCGCCCACGCCCTGGGTGACGCCCGCCTCGATACGGGCTTCCAGCTGGCGGGGGTTGAGGATGCGGCCCACGTCCTGGGCGACGGCCAGCTCCACGACCCGTACCGAGCCCAGTTCGATGTCCACGTCCACCACCGCGCGGATCGCGCAGAAGGCGAGGCCCACGAAGGCGTCGCCCTGGCCGTCCGCGTCCAGGGGCTCCGTCGGGTGGGGGCGGCACTGGGCCGTCGCCCAGAGCTCCTTGCCTTCTATGGCCTCCGCGACCGTCGTGGAGAACGCGCCGTCGTACGACGTGATCCGGCCATCCGCGATCTGCAGGAGTTCCGTGGACATGCCGAGCTTGTGGGCCATCGGCTGGAGGAGCTGCGTGCGGACCATCTTCGCCGCGCGTTCGACCGCGCCGCCCGACACCCACGTGTGGCGGCCGTGCGCCGACGGGCCCGCCGGCGGCTGGTCCGTGTCGACCGGGGCCATCGTCACCTCGTCGACGCCCAGGACCTCCTGGACGATCTGACGGGCGAGGGTCGCGAAGCCCTGGCCGGTGTCGACCGCCGCACAGATGACGGTCGCGGCGCCGTCCACCACCTTCACCGTGGCCGTGGAGACCTCGTCGGCGCCCTCAGCGCCCAGCATGTGCACCATGCCGACGCCGTACCCGACCCCGCGCCGCACCGCGCCCGGCTCGCCCGCGCCCTCCGGGCCGCCGGGCAGCAGCCACTCGTCCTCGGGGGTGTCCTTCGGCAGGGCGGGCAGCTCGAAGTCCCGTACGGCGCGCACGAGTTCGGCCACCGGCGCCGGGCAGGTCACCGTCTGGCCGGTGGGGAGGAGGTCTCCCGTCGCCAGTACGTTGCGCAGGCGCAGTTCCGCGCCGTCGATGCCGAGGGCGGCCGCCAGCTTGTCCATCTGGCCCTCGTACGCCGCGCACACCTGCATCGCACCCTCGCCGCGCACGTGGCCCGACGGCGGGTTGTTGGTGCGTACCGCCCAGCCCTCCACGAAGGCGTGCGGGACGACGTACGGGCCGCAGGCGAAGGCCACCGCCGCCGCCAGGGACTCGGAGGACGCGTCGGCGTACGCGCCCGCGTCCATCAGGATCTGCGCCTCGACCTTGACCAGCCGGCCCTCCGCGTCCGCGTGGTGGCGGTAGCGCAGCAGGGTCGGGTGCCGGTGGGTGTGGCCGAGGAAGGACTCCTCGCGGGTGGCGGCCAGCTTGACCGGGCAGCCCGTGCGCAGGGCGAGGAGGCCGAGGGGGAGCTGGAACGCCGCGTCCTCGCGGTCGGCCGTCGCGCCCGGCACGCCGGTGACGACGACCCGCACGCGGTCCGGTTCGAGGCCGAAGCAGGCGGCCGCCAGGTCGCGGTCGGTGTGCGGGTCGGTGGAGGCGGTGTACAGCTCGACGCCGCCGTCGGGGCGCGGCACGGCCAGCCCGGCCTCGGCGCCGATGGGCGCGGGGTCCTGGCGGCCGATCCGGTACAGGCCCTCGACGACGACCTCGCCGGTGGCCTCCGGATCGCCGTAGCGGAGCGGGATGTGCCGGATCAGGTTGCCGTCGGGGTGCAGGGCGGGGGCGCCGAAGGACTGCTCGGGGTCGGTGACCGGGTCGAGGAGCTCGTACTCGACGGCGATCGCGGCCGCGGCGAGCCGGGCGGTGTCCGGGTGGTCGGCCGCGACGGCGGCGATGGGCTCGCCGTGGTGGCGTACGACGTCGTGCGCGAAGACCGGCCGGTCGGCGATCCGGCGGCCGTGCGTGGTGGCGCCGGGGACGTCGGCGTGGGTGACGACGGCGCGCACGCCGGGCATCTCGGCGGCGGCCGAGGTGTCGATGGAGAGGATCCGGGCGTGGGCGTGCGGGGAGCGCAGCACGGCGGCCCACAGGAGGCCCTCGGCCCACAGGTCGGCGGCGTAGGGGAAGGTGCCCGCGCTCTTGGCGCGGGTGTCGGCGGCCGGTACGGATGCTCCGATTCCGCTCGGTGCCCGCTGTTCGGCGGCCGTGGCGCCGGCCTCCGCCGCCAGGGCCGTGACCGTGGTGTTCACCGTTGTCGTCGCCGTCGCCGCGTCCTGCCCGCTCACGCCGTGCCTCCGTGGTGGATGCCGCCCTCGCCGGGCGCTGCCTGATGCGGAATGCGCGCCCCCGAAGCCTGAGCCGAAGCCTGAGCCCCCTCGGCCGCCGCCTCGCGCCCGGCCACGACCTCGCGCACGGCGTCGATGACCCCCGCGTATCCGGAGCAGCGGCAGAGGTTCCCGCACAGGGCCTGCCGCGTCTCCAGCTCGCTGGGGGCGTGATTGCCCTCCAGCAGGTCGTGGATGGTCATGGCCATGCCGGGCACGCAGAACCCGCATTGCACCGCACCCGACCTGCACAACGCCTGCTGCACGTCCGAGAGTTCCCCGCCCGTCGCGAGCCCCTCGACGGTACGGACCTCGCTCCCGGCGGCCGTCGCTGCCGGCACCAGGCAGGAGGCGACGAGCCGGCCGTCGACCTTCACGGCGCAGGCGCCGCATTCGCCCTGCGAGCAGCCGTCCTTGGCGCCGGCGAGGCCGAGGCGCTCGCGCAGCACGTAGAGCAGGGACTCGCCGATCCAGGCACTGGTGACGGGGCGGTCGGCCCCGTTGACGCGCAGGACGTACGACGCCTGCGGGTGCTCGTGATGGGCGACGGCCCCGGCTGCCGCCGTTTCTTCCTCGTACGTCGGCACCCCGGTCGGGAAACCTTCGGAGGTGTCCTCGGTCGGCGGTGCCACAGCGATGTCGGCGGTGTCCCCGATCGGCGCGGACCCACCCGGAATCCCGGCCGGTCCAGGGACGACCGCGGCAAAACCGTGCCCGTCCGTACCGCCGGGCTCCGCGAACGCCTCCGCGGACTGCTCTGCGAACGCCTCCGCGGACTGCTCCGCGAACGCCTCCGCCTCCGCCTCAACCGCGGCCGCGGGCCCGGCCTCCGCCTCGGACGCCTCGGAAACCACCCCGAGCTCAGCCTCGGCCTCGACTTCGGCCCCGGCCCCGCGCCCGGCATCCGCCCCGCCCCGCACTCCGCCGAACATGTCCAGCCCGCCGGAAGCCACCGGATGCGGCCGCTCCTCCTCGACCGGCATCGCCGCCGGACCGTGCGCGGCCTCGATGTCGTGCGGGGCCGGGTGCACCGGCTCGCCCGCGTCGGGGAGCGGGGTGCCGACTCCCGGTCCGCCCAGCACGCGCGGTCCGCGCCGCGGCACCGAGCCGACCCCGGGCCCGCCGAGCAGCCGCTCGGCGGCCGCCGAGGCCACGGCGTCGTCCGTTCCCGGCAGGGTGCCGGGCTCCGGCTGCTGAGCCGCGTAGTCGGGGTGGTCGGCCCACGGCGCCGCGGCGCCGCCCGGCAGCGTCGCCGGGGCCTGGCTCCAGTCGGCGGCCCACTGCCCGGTCGACGAGGCCTCGTCCGGGAAGCGCCACTCCGCCGTCGCCCCCGCGTCCGGTTCCTGCCGGGGAGCGGGCGCGCGCTCCGCCTCCGGCTCCCCCTCGGCGAACGCCGCGGCCACCGATGCCGGAATCGGGATCGACGCCGGAATCGGCCCGCCGACCGGAGCCGGGGCGGCCGGGGCCGACGCGCCCGCCTCCGGCCACTGCACCGGGATCGTCCACGTGCCCGTGGCCGCCGGATCGGTGCTGGCCGAGCCGAGCGGCACGATCATCGGCGGCGGCACGTACCCGTGCCCGGGCGCCGCCAGGGGCTCCCCGGTCCCCAGCGCGTCCAGCATGTCCTGCGGCAGTTTCACGAAGGCCGTCGCGTCGGAGTCGTACTCGCCGCCCTGCGGCACCGGCTCCCAGCCCCAGCTCGCCGTACCGTTCCCCTGGGTCACGTTCTCGTTCTCGTTCCCGCTCATGAGCTCAGCGCCCTCCCCAGGGCCCTGCGCGCCAGCACGGCCACCGTCCGCCGCAGATGCAGTACACCGGGGGCCACCGGTTCCCCCTGGTCGGGCACGCAGGCTGCGGCGACGTACTCGCCGAAGGCCTCCAGTGCCTCGGGAGCCAGGTTCCGCTCCCCGTCCCAGTCGATCAGCGAGGCCACCCACTGCTCGGCCTCCAGCGGGCGCAGCGGCATCGGGGCGACCGCCCCGATCGCGCAGCGCACACCCCGGCGCGCGGGATCCAGTACCAGCCCCACGGACGCCACCGCGCGCCCCGGTCCCGTGCGCCCCGTGGCCTTGAGGAACACCTGCGGGGCGTGCAGCAGCGGCACCCTGACGAAGCCGATCAGCTCGCCGGGCCGCAGCATCTCGCGGCCGGCCAGCAGGTGCGACACGGGGATCTCGCGCGATCCGGCCGGGCCGACGATGACGAGGACGGCCTCCAGGGCGGCCAGCACGGGCAGTGCGTCGCCCGTGGGCGCGGCGGAGGCGATGTTGCCGCCGAGGGTGCCGGCGTTGCGGATCTGCGGGGGCCCGGCGGCGCGCGCGGCGGCCGCCAGCGCGGGGATCAGAGCGGCGAAATCCGGCCGTCCCATCCGCGCGTGGGTGAGTCCCGCGCCGAGCAGCGCGTGGCCGTCCTGGTACTGCCAGCCGCGGATCTCGTTGATCCGCCCCAGGCCCACCAGTGCGGCGGGCCGCAGCTGCCCGGCGTTGACGGCGGCCATGAGGTCGGTGCCGCCCGCGACGGGCACGGCGGCGGGCATGGCGGTGAGTGCCGCCACGGCCTCGTCGAGCGAGGCCGGCAGCGTCACGGACTGCGCCGCCTGCGGTGCGTGCGTGGTCAACCCAGCTGCCCCTTCCCGATGTCCCGGTCCCGGCGCTCACGCCTGTCCGCCGTACGGTACGTGCTCACCGCCGGGAGGTGGCAACTCTGGCACATCTTCCCCGACGCCCGGCGCGAGGGTCGGCGGGGGCGCCCCCCGGCCGGAGCTCCCCCATCGCGGCACGACCGGCCGCACCGCCGGGACCCGTACAGATCCGCCTACTGACCGTTTTTCCCCGTATCGCCGGAAATCCGGCCAGAGTTCCGGTTCTGGTTGTCACACGTTCGGGGGCGTCCCGTCCTTCGGGCGCCCGAGCACCCCGGGGCGGCGCTGCCACGGCAGGGGGCCGGCCGGTGGCCGGTATCCGACGCCGAGGGCGTCCAGCCGCGCGTAGTGCGCCGCCATCCGCGCCTCGAACCCCGCGAAGTCGCGCTCCCGCGGCGCGGGCTGCCAGGACCACACCACCTCGGCGAAGGCCGCCAGCCGCGGGAACACCTGATAGTCGACGCGGTCCTGGTTCTCCATCACCTCGGTCCACACGTTGGCCTGGGCGCCGAGCACGTGGGCGGCGGCCTCCGCGGACAGCCCGGCCGGGACGGGCTCGAACCGGTAGACGTCCTCCAGCGTCCGGACGTACGAGATCGGCATCGGCTCCTGCTCGCCCGGCGCCTGACGGTAGTCCAGGTACACGTGCTGCTCGGGGCACATCACCACGTCGTGCCCGGCCTCGGCGGCGGCGATCCCGCCCGCATACCCCCGCCACGAGGAGACGGCCGCGCCCGGTGCGAGCCCGCCCTCCAGGATCTCGTCCCATCCGATCAGCCGCCGCCCCCGCTCGGCGAGCCAGGTGTCGAAGTGCCGGATGAACCAGGACTGGAGCCCGTCCTCCCCGTCCACGCCGAGCTCCCGGATCCGCTCCTGGGCGACCTTCGAGGCCTTCCACTGCGCCTTGGGGCACTCGTCGCCGCCCACGTGGACGAAGGGCGAGACCGCGGCGGGGAAGAGCTCGAGCAGTTCCTCGAAGACCCCCTCGTAGAACCGCAGTACGGCCTCGGTCGGCGCGAGCACGTTCTCGTTGATCCCCCAGTCGTCCCACACCTCCAGCGCCTCGGTGTCGACCACGTCCGTGTTGCCCAGTTCCGGGTACGCGGCGATCGCGGCCTGCGAGTGGCCCGGTACGTCGATCTCCGGGACCACCCGGACGTGCCGCTCGGCGGCGTAGGCGACGATCTCGCGGATGTCGTCCTGGGTGTAGTAACCGCCGTGCGGGGTCTCGTTCCACAGCGGCGATGCCCGGTGGCCCCAGCGGCTGCGCGCCCGCCACGCGCCGACCCCGGTGAGGCGCGGGTAGCGCTTGATCTCCACGCGCCAGCCCTGGTCGTCCGTCAGGTGCAGGTGGAGCACGTTGAGCTTGTGCGCGGTGAGCAGGTCGATGTACCGCAGGACGGTGTCCTTGGGCATGAAGTGCCGGGCGACGTCGAGCATCAGCCCGCGCCACCCGAACCGGGGGGCGTCCGCGATCCGTACGTACGGCAGGCTCCAGGCGCGGCCGGGCAGCGGGGCCTTGCGGTACACGTCCGGCCCCAGCAGCTGACGCAGCGTCTGGACGCCCCAGAACAGCCCGGCCTCGCTCGCACCGGTCAGCTCGACGCCGGTCGCGCCGACGGAGAGCGAGTACGCCTCGCGGCCGAGCCCCTCCCCCGGCCCGGACTCCGGGCCGATCAGGCCGAGCGGGTCGAGCGGGCCGACCCCCAGCCGTATCGCTGCGGCCGCGCCCGGCCCGGCGGCCGGCAGGCTCCAGCCGGTGGCCGCGCCGAGTTCGCGGCGCAGCAGGCGCGCGGCCCCCTCGGCGCCCGGTCCGACGGCGAGCACCGGCTCGGGCCCGAACGCGTAGCGGCGCGCGCCCTCGTCGAAGACGGCAGCCCGGGGTACGGGGATCAGGTCCATGCGTCAGCCCTTCGCAGCAGCCTGTTGCGCCCTGCGCAACGCCGGTTCCGCAGGGTGCTCGTCGCGCCGACCCTAAGCGGTCTCCGGGAAGCGGGGTGCGTTTCCGCCCCGCTTCCCGGAGACCGCTTCACGCCGAAGGCCCCCGGGGTGCGCCGATGCGCACCCCGGGGGCCTGGCCTGCTGCGGGAGGGCCGGACTAGCTGTCCTTGCCGCCCTTGCCGCCCTTGTCCTTGTCCCCGCCGGGGCCCATGGACTCGTAGATCTCCTTGCACATGGGGCAGACCGGGTACTTCTTCGGGTCCCGGCCCGGCACCCAGACCTTGCCGCAGAGCGCGACGACGGGGGTCCCGTCGAGCGCGCTCGCCATGATCTTGTCCTTCTGGACGTAGTGGGCGAAGCGCTCGTGGTCGCCGTCGCCGTGGGACACCTGCGGCGTCGGCTCTACGAGGGTCCCCGTACCAGTCCCGCGCTCGGGCTCAAGAGTGCTCATAAAAACCAGGGTACTGAACGCCGCGGTGGTCAGTTGAGCGACGGGTCGTCCGGATAGGTGGCCACCATCGCGAGGTCGCTGCGCTGGCGGCGCAGGACCGCCCGCCAGAGCCGCTCGGGGTCCGGGAAGGACACGTCGCCGGGCTCCGACTCCACGACGTACCAGGCGCCGTCGCCCACCTCGTCCTCCAGCTGGCCCGGGCCCCAGCCCGAGTAGCCGGCGAAGATGCGCAGGGAGCCCAGGGCCGCCGCGAGCAGTTCCGGCGGGGCCTCCAGGTCGACGAGCCCGATCGCCCCGTGCACCCGGCGCCAGCCGAGCGGGCCCTCCTCGCCGGGGATGACCGCCACCCCCAGGGCCGAGTCCAGGGCGACGGGACCGCCCTGGAAGACCACGCCGGGCTCGCCGGCCAAGGGCGCCCAGGGCAGCAGGATGTCGCCGACGTCCACCGGGGTCGGCCGGTTCAGGACCACGCCGAGCGAGCCCTGCTCGTCGTGGTCGAGCAGGAGCACCACCGCGCGGTCGAAGTTCGGGTCCGCGAGGCGGGGGGTGGCCACGAGCAGCCGCCCTGTGAGGGAGGACACCTCGGTCATGCCGCCATGATCCCGCACATTCGCCCGTTGCGGGGAGCGGGCGGGGAGATCGGATCGCCCGCAGCTCAGGGCGCACGGCAGCAGGAGGGAGGGCGCGTCGACGGCGCGAGCGGAACGCAACGCTCCGCCATGTGGTGGGTACGGAGGGTGTTGTACCGAATTCATGACAGTCCTACGGCCGCGTCAGCCATACAAACAAAGGGGTGGTGGCCCTTACTCTTTTCCCTGGCCCCCTGCCCACCCCACTCCGGAACGCGAGATTCATGACCGGCATCAGTGACGATGTACTGCTTGTCCACGGCGGCACCCCGCTCGAGGGCGAGATCCGTGTCCGCGGTGCGAAGAACCTCGTGCCCAAGGCCATGGTCGCCGCTCTGCTCGGCAGCGGACCCAGCCGACTGCGCAACGTCCCCGACATCCGTGACGTCCGGGTCGTGCGCGGGCTGCTCCAGCTGCACGGGGTGACGGTCCGTCCCGGCGAGGAGCCGGGCGAGCTGGTGCTCGACCCGACCCACGTCGAGAGCGCGAACGTCGCCGACATCGACGCCCACGCGGGCTCGTCGCGCATCCCGATCCTGTTCTGCGGCCCCCTGCTGCACCGGCTCGGCCACGCCTTCATCCCCGGCCTCGGCGGCTGCGACATCGGCGGACGGCCGATCGACTTCCACTTCGACGTGCTCCGCCAGTTCGGCGCGACCATCGAGAAGCGCGAGGGCGGCCAGTACCTCGAGGCCCCCCAGCGCCTGCGCGGCTGCAAGATCCGCCTGCCCTACCCCTCGGTCGGCTCGACCGAGCAGGTGCTGCTGACGGCCGTACTGGCCGAGGGCGTCACCGAGCTCAGCAACGCCGCCGTGGAACCGGAGATCGAGGACCTCATCTGCGTACTGCAGAAGATGGGCGCGATCATCTCCATGGACACCGACCGGACGATCCGGATCACCGGTGTCGACCGCCTCGGCGGCTACAACCACAAGGCGCTCCCGGACCGCCTGGAGGCCGCCTCCTGGGCTTCCGCGGCCCTGGCGACCGGCGGCAACATCTACGTGCGCGGCGCCCAGCAGCGCTCGATGATGACCTTCCTGAACACGTTCCGCCGGGTCGGCGGTGCGTTCGAGATCGACGACAACGGCATCCGCTTCTGGCACCCGGGCGGTCCGCTCAACGCCATCGCGCTGGAGACGGACGTGCACCCCGGCTTCCAGACCGACTGGCAGCAGCCGCTCGTGGTGGCCCTGACGCAGGCCACCGGCCTCTCGATCGTCCACGAGACGGTCTACGAGTCCCGGCTCGGCTTCACCTCGGCGCTCAACCAGATGGGTGCTCACATCCAGCTGTACCGCGAGTGCCTGGGCGGTTCGGCCTGCCGTTTCGGCCAGCGCAACTTCCTGCACTCGGCGGTCGTCTCCGGCCCCACCAAGCTGCAGGGCGCCGACCTGGTCATCCCCGACCTGCGCGGCGGGTTCTCGTACCTGATCGCGGCGCTGGCGGCCGAGGGCACCTCGCGCGTCCACGGCATCGACCTGATCAACCGCGGCTACGAGAACTTCATGGAGAAGCTCGTGGAGCTCGGCGCGAAGGTCGAGCTGCCGGGCGGCGACCTCGTCTGAGCCGTACGCCGGTCCGACGAGAGCCACCGTCAGGCCGTCGGACCGTCAGAAAGCCCCCCGGAAGGGCCCGCAAGGGCCCCGGGGGGCTTTCTCATGGCCCCTCAGGCGCCCCCTGGGCCCCGGGCGGGTCCCGGGGCCGACGGCGCCCCACGGGCCGGGGGGGGGGCGGGGCTGGGGGGGTCCGGCCCCCCGCGCGGCCCGCGGGGCGCCCCCCCGGGGGGGGGGGCCCCCCCTTCTCCGTACTGCTGCCGCTCCAAAGGCCTGTGCGGCCTTCGGCGCCGGGGCAGGACTACTTGCCCTTGGCGGCTTCCTTGAGCTTGGAGCCCGCGGAGACCTTCACGCTGTAGCCGGCCGGGATCTGGATGGGGTCGCCGGTCTGCGGGTTGCGCGCGGTGCGAGCGGCACGGTGGGTGCGCTCGAAGGTCAGGAAGCCGGGGATGGTGACCTTCTCGTCGCCCTTGGCGACGATCTCGCCAACGGTCTCGGCGAGCGCGGCCAGAACGGCGTCGGCGTCCTTGCGGGTCACCTCGGCGCGCTCGGACAGAGCGGCCACCAGCTCACTGCGGTTCATGTTGTACTCCCGTGTTCAACTTGCCTTAGAGGCGTGAGATCGAAGCCGATGCTGCCAGGGCCCTCGGACAGTCCCCGGACCCGGGTCTGAACGTCAGACCCTCTCGCCCGGTTACGCATCCTGCCCCCACCAGCGGCGGGAAAGCCAATCCGGCACCCGCCGGGGTCACACGAAAAGCGCCACAGTCACGCCGCGGTGACGCTCCGTCCACGCCCTCGCCCATACGCTGCTGCGCACCGCGGACCTCGCGGGCATCCCCGCAACCCTAGAGGCGCCCCGCGCGGCCCGCATCTCGCGACGCGCCGGGATCGGGGCGCCCGTGAGGGCGGTCACAGCGGCGGTCAGACGGCCGAGGCGGCCTTGCGGACGGCTCCCGCGACGGCGCCGGCGACCTTGTCGTTGAACACCGACGGGATGATGTAGTTCGCGTTCAGCTCGTCCTCGCCGACGACGTCCGCCAGGGCGGTCGCCGCGGCCAGCATCATGTCGGTGTTCACCGTGCGCGACTGGGCGTCCAGCAGGCCGCGGAAGACACCCGGGAAGACCAGCACGTTGTTGATCTGGTTCGGGAAGTCGGAGCGGCCGGTGGCGACGACGGCGGCGGTCTGACGGGCGACGGCCGGGTCCACCTCGGGGTCCGGGTTCGCGAGCGCGAACACGATCGCGCCTTCCGCCATCGCGGCAACGTCCTCGCCGGAGAGCACGTTCGGGGCCGAGACGCCGATGAAGACGTCGGCGCCGACCACGGCCTCCTTCAGCGTGCCCGTGTAGCCCTCGGGGTTGGTGTTGTCCGCGATCCAGCGCAGCGGGGAGTCGGGGGCCGCGTCGACGAGGTCGGGGCGGCCCGCGTGCACGACACCGTGGATGTCGGCGCTGACGGCGTTCTTGACGCCCGCCGCGAGGAGCAGCTTGAGGATGGCGGTACCGGCCGCGCCGGCGCCGGACATGACGACCTTGACGTCCCCAACTGCCTTGCCCACGACGCGCAGTGCGTTGGTGAGCGCGGCGAGGACGACGATGGCGGTGCCGTGCTGGTCGTCGTGGAAGACGGGGATGTCGAGGGCCTCGCGCAGCCGGGCCTCGATCTCGAAGCAGCGCGGCGCGGAGATGTCCTCCAGGTTGATGCCCGCGAAGCCCGGGGCGATGGCCTTGACGATCGCCACGATCTCGTCGCTGTCCTGGGTGTCGAGGCAGATCGGCCAGGCGTCGATGCCGGCGAAGCGCTTGAAGAGGGCCGCCTTGCCCTCCATGACGGGCAGCGCGGCCATCGGGCCGATGTTGCCCAGGCCCAGCACGGCGGAGCCGTCCGTCACGACTGCGACGGAGTTGCGCTTGATGGTGAGGCGGCGCGCGTCCTCGGGGTTCTCGGCGATCGCCATGCACACGCGGGCCACGCCCGGGGTGTAGATCATCGAGAGGTCGTCGCGGTTGCGGATGGGGTGCTTGGACGCCATCTCGATCTTGCCGCCGAGGTGCATCAGGAAGGTGCGGTCGGAGACCTTGCCGAGGCTGACGCCCTCGATCTCCCGCAGCTTCTCGACGATCTCGTCCGCGTGCGCGGTGGAGGTCGCGGCGATGGTGACGTCGATCCGGAGCTTCTCGTGGCCGGAAGCGGTCACGTCGAGGCCGGTGACCGAGCCGCCGGAGGACTCCACGGCGGTGGTGAGCTGGGAGACCGCGGTTCCGCTCGCGGGCACTTCCAGGCGGACCGTCATCGAATACGAGACGCTGGGCGCCGTTGCCATGGCCGTGTTCCTCTTCTGTCCCTGGTTTATCGCTGTACACAGGGCCCGGGGCACACAGCGGGTGGCGCGGCGGGACCTGTTGTCCGATCGTCCCACCTACCAGCCGGTACAAGGTAACCAGCTACAAACTTCGGAAAGACTCTTCCACCATACGAGATACCAGGGGTCCGCGGAAGGGTGGGCTGACACAAAAACAGGTCCGCGCCCCCCACCGGAGTGGAAGGCGCGGACCTGCGTGCTGCTACGTCTACGACACCGACCCGCCATGCTCGCCTCGCGGCAAGTGGTCGCTCTAAGCGACGAAGGTTGGGCCCGGGGGCTTGGATCGAGTCGGTGCCTTCACCAGGCTAACAAAGGATCGCCGAATGCGGTCCCCCTCCCGGCAGCCGGTTGTGCGCACCACGCGCATGGCCGCGGACCATACGGCCGTACGCCTACGGAAGCAGCAGTTCCGGCACCCCGGACGCGTCGGGCCTGTCCCGCTCCGCCGAGACCACCGTGAGCTGCTGCGTCGCGCGCGTCAGCGCCACGTACAGCACCCGCAGGCCCGCCGGGGACTCGTCCGCGATCTCTGCCGGGGAGACGACCACCGTGGCGTCGTACTCCAGGCCCTTGGCCTCCAGGCTGCCGAGCGCCACCGCCCGCTCCCCCAGGCCGGCGAGCCAGCCCGCGGCCTCCGCGCGCCGGTCCATCGCCACGACCACGCCGACGGTGCCGTCCACCTGCTCCAGCAGCCTGCGGGTCTCCTCCCGCACCGCAGCGCCAAGATCGTCCCCGGCGGCCGTGAAGCGGGGCTCCAGGCCCGTGGAGCGCACCGCCGACGGGGGCTCCATGCCGGGCATCGCCAGGCGCAGCACCCGGGCGGCGACCTCGGCGACCTCCGCCGGGTTGCGGTAGTTGACGGTCAGCGTGAACCGGCGGCGCGGCCGGGACCCGAGGGCCTCGTCGCGGGCCGCGGCCGCCTCGTCCGGGTCGGTCCACGAGGACTGCGCCGGGTCGCCGACCACCGTCCACGTGCCCGTCCGGCCCCGCCGGCCCACCATCCGCCACTGCATCGGCGTCAGGTCCTGGGCCTCGTCAACGATGACGTGCGCGTACTCGGTGCGTTCCGCCGCGAGCCGCTCGGCCCGCTCCCACTGGGTCTCCTCGCGAGTGGGCATCAGCTCCTCCAGCCCGCTGAGCTGGTCCAGCGGGTCCATCTCCCGCTTCCGCTTGGGCCGTGCGGGCGCGCCGAGCAGCTGGTGGAGCTCGTCCAGCAGCGCCACGTCGTGCACCGACAGGGGGCCCTTGCCGTCCGGACCGACCCGGCGCAGCGAGCGCGCCAGCTGGCGGGTCTCGCGCGGGTTCAGCTCCCGGCGGGACCAGCGGCCGAGCTTGCGCTCGTCGGCCATGGCGGCGAGCACCCCGCGCGGGGTGAGCTCCGGCCACCAGCGGTTCAGGAAGTCGATGAAGGCGTCCTCGGTGGAGATGTCCTCGTCGAACGCGGAGCGCAGCTCGGCGGCGAGCTCCGGGTCGCTGTGCCGGCCGGCCTGGCCGGACCTCGCGTAGAGGGCGTCGAGCAGGAGCTTGCGGGCGCGCGGGCGCAGCAGGTTCACCGGTGTGCTTGCGCCGAGCACGTTCTGCCGGATCCGGTTCAGCTCGTCGGCCTCGAGCTCCTGGCGCCGCCCGAAGGCCACCACGCGCAGCCGGTCGGGGGCGCCGCCGAGCTCCAGGGCGCCCCGTACGGCCTTGCGCAGCACCCTGGTCATCCGCGAGGAGCCCTTGATCCGGGCCACGGCCGGGTCGTCGTACGTCGTCGCCTCGGCGCCGTCGACCAGCGAGCCCAGCGCCCGGATGGCGACCTGGCCCTCTTCGCCGAGGGAGGGCAGCACGCCCTCGGTGTACGCGACGAGCAGCGGGGTCGGGGAGACGATCAGGATGCCGCCGGAGTAGCGGCGCCGGTCCTGGTAGAGCAGGTAGGCGGCGCGGTGCAGGGCGACGGCGGTCTTGCCGGTGCCGGGCCCGCCCGCGACCTCGGCGACGGACGCGGCGGGGGCCCGGATGACCAGGTCCTGCTCGGCCTGGATGGAGGAGACGATGTCCCGCATGGAGTGCGTACGGGCCCGGCCGAGCGCGGCCATCAGGGCGCCGTCGCCGATGGCGGGCAGCTCCCGGCCGTCCAGGAAGGCGGTGACCTCGGGGCGCATCAGGTCGTCCTCGACGCCCAGCACCCGGCGGCCCTTGGACCGGATCACGCGGCGGCGCACGACGCGGCCGGGGTCCTTGGGCGTGGAGCGGTAGAACGGCGCGGCCGCCGGCGCCCGCCAGTCGATGACCAGCGGCGCGTAGTCGGAGTCCAGGACTCCGATGCGGCCGATGTGCAGCGTCTCGGCGATGTCGGCGGTGAGGTCCTCGCGGATCGCGTCGTCGGCGGGCTCGACGGAGGTGTAGGCGCCGTCCGGGCCGCGCTCCCCGTCCTTGCCGAGCACCAGGTCGACGCGGCCGAAGAGGAAGTCCTCGAACTCGTTGTTCAGCCGGTTCAGGTGGATGCCCGCCCGGAAGACCTGCGCGTCGCGCTCGGCGAGGGCACCGGGGGTGCCCACCTGACCGCGCTTGGCGGCGTCGTTCATCAGGAATTCCGCCTCGTGGATCTTCTCCTCGAGGCGTCTGTACACCCGGTCGAGATGCGTCTGCTCGACCGCGATCTCCCGATCTCGGACGGAATCCGCCGTGCTGTCGACAGCGGCATTCTGCGCGGCCACCAAGGCCCCCTTCTGACGTGCATGGGCGACCGTCAACCGTACGCGAATCGGCACCCTGTCCGCACGCCCGTTCCGGAACCGGCGGGGGGCGGGCCTACACCGGCCCCGCGGCCAGGGCACGGCGGCGGTGCCGGGCGACGCGCTCCCGGTTGCCGCACAGCTCGCTGGAGCACCAGCGGCGCCGGTGGCCGCGGGAAGTGTCCAGGTAGACCCGGGTGCAGCCGTCGCCCTCGCAGGCCCGCAGCAGCGCCAGGTCGCCGGGGTCGGTGAGCAGCTCGACGGCGTCCCGGGCCACGGCCGCGAGCAGGGCCCCGCACTCCACTCCGCCGCACAGCTCCCGTACGAGGTGCCCCTGCTGGTCCCGGACGGCACACAGGCCCGGGGGTGGCCCGGCGGCCAGCGCGTTGACCCGGGCGAGGGCCGCCTCTTCCGGGCCGGTCCCGTGCAGCTCGGCCCGTACGAGGGCCTCCACGTCGCGGCGCAGCGCCTGGAAGGCCGCCGCCCAGTCGGGCCCGACGCGCGCGAGCGGCGTCCGGTCGGGTACCAGCCCGGCCCCGGCGAGCCACGTCCGCAGCTCGTCGCCGTCCCGGATGCGCTCAGTGGCCACCAGGTCCAGACAGACCCGCCCGCAGTCGAACCGCATGCCCGTCACCGCCTCGCGTCGTGGGGCGCCCCACCAGAGTGCCGCCCCGCGCGTACGAGCGGAAGCCCCCGACGGGGTTGCCGTTACGGCTTCGGCGGGTCGTCGTGGAGGAGCCTCTGGAAGAGGCGGTGGTCGCGCCAGGCTCCGTTGATGTGGAGGTAGCGCGGCGCGAGCCCGTACTCCTCGAAGCCCGCCTTCCGCAGGACCCGCTGCGACGCGAGGTTGTCGAGGAGGGTCCCGGCCTCCACCCGGTGCAGGCCCACCTCGTCGCGGGCGGTCCGGCACACCTGCTCCAGGGCGGCCGTGGCCAGGCCCTTGCCGTTCCAGTCCTGGTCCACCCAGTAGCCGATGCCGCCGCTGCACAGCGGACCGAGCGCGATCGAGCCGAGGTTGATCGCGCCGACGGGCGTGCCGCCCGCGGCCTCGACCAGCACGTACGGGACCATCCGCCCGGCGTCCCGGTCCGCGAGCATGCCCTCGATCCGGACCCGCTGCCCGTGCTCGGTGTAGAAGTCCTGCGACCGTGCCGGTTCGAAGGGCGCCATGAACGCCCGGTTGCGCGCGTAGGCCGCGGCCAGCCCGGCGGCGTCGCCGAGCTCGAGGCCCCTCATCTCCACCCCGTCAATGATCATTTCCGCACCCTAGCGCCGTGACCGGAAAGGCCGCAGCACCAGGTTCGGGACCTGTCCGCCGGTCACGAGGCGGGGGTTTCCCCGTACTTGACCTCTCCGCCCGCGTCCAGCGACAGCCGGTACCCCCGCTTGACCACGGTCTGGATCATCTTCGGAGCCCCCAGCGCCACCCTGAGGCGGGCCATCGCCGTCTCCACGGCGTGCTCGTCCCGCCCGGCCCCCGGCAGCACCCGCAGCAGGTCCGCCCGCGACACCACCCACCCCGGGCGCCGCGCCAGGGACCGCAGCAGGGCCATCCCGGCCGGCGGCACAGGCCGCAGCTCCTCGTCGACCAGGACCGCCTGCCCGCGGATCTCCAGCCGGTGCCCGGCCACCGGCAGCACCCGCGCCCGCCCCGGCAGCTCCTGGCAGAGCAGCTGCACCAGCGGGCCCAGCCGGAACCGCTCCGGCTGCACGGTGTCCACCCCGTGTGCCTGCAGCGGCAGCGCCGTCACCGGCCCCACGCACGCGGCCAGCACCCCGCCCCGCAGCGCCGCCAGCACGGATTCCCGTACTCCGCGCTCCTCCGCGCGGGACAGCAGCGAGGCGGCCGCCGGGGCCGAGGTGAAGCTGACCGCGTCCACCGCGCCGCCGGCCACCGCGTCCAGCAGCCGGTCCAGCGGGGCGAGGTCCTCCGGCGCCATCCACCGGTACACCGGGACCACCACCACGTCCGCCCCGCCGGCCCGCAGCGCCTCGACGAAGCCCGGCAGGGGCTCCCCGTGCAGCTGGAGGGCGATCCGCCGCCCGGCCACCCCGGCCGCCAGCAGCCGTTCCAGTACCTCGGCGAGCGATTCCGACTCCGGGGACCAGGCCTCCACCAGCCCGGCGGCCCGGATGGCGCCCTTGACCTTCGGTCCGCGCGCCAGCAGTTCGGTGGTCCGCAGCCGCCCCAGCAGCTCCTCGCCGATCCCCCAGCCGTCGGCGGCCTCGATCCAGCCGCGGAACCCGATCGCGGTGGTGGCGACCACGGCGTCCGGCGCACAGCCGATGAGTTCCTTTGTGGCGTCGAGCAGTTCGCTGTCGTCGGCCAGCGGGACGATCCGCAGCGCCGGCGCGTGCAGCACGGAGGCGCCGCGCCGGCGCAGCAGGGCGATGAGTTCGTCCGCCCGCCGGGCGGCGGTGACTCCGACGGTGAAGCCCGAGAGCGGGCCGGTCTTGGTGTCGTCCATCGTGACCTGCCTAGTGACGTGCATGGGGGGCGGTACGGGTGGACCGAGCCTGCCAAGGTGGCGTGTCGGACTCGGTTCACCCGTATTTCGCCCCGGTTACACCGACGTGAGCTGGGGTTTCGCCTCGGCCCCGGCCGTCTGGACCACCGCGGCCGCCGGCCGGCGAAGGTATACCGCCCACGTGACCGCGCAGCACAGGGCGTAGAAGCCGAGGAAGGTCACGAAGGCCGCCGTGCCCGACCCGGAGGTGAGGAACGCCTCCCGGAAGACCAGGTTGATGCCCAGCCCGCCGAGCGCGCCGACCGCCCCGATCAGCCCCATGGAGGCCCCGGAGAGCCGTCGCCCGTAGGCGGCCGCGGCCTCGCCGCTCATGCCGCGGGCGAGGGCCTTGGCCTGGAAGATGCCCGGGATCATCTTGTACGTCGACCCGTTGCCGAGCCCGCTCAGGACGAACAGCGCCACGAAGCCGACGAGGAACACCGTCAGCGACTGCCGCTGCGAGGCGAACACCACCACACCGGTCGCCGCCGCCATCGCCACGAAGGTCCCCAGGGTGATCCGCGCCCCGCCGAACCGGTCCGCGAGCGCGCCGCCCACCGGCCGGATCAGCGAACCGAGCAGCGGTCCGATGAAGGTCAGCGAGGCGGCCTGCAGCGGGGTGCGCCCGAACTGGGTCTGGAGCACCAGTCCGAAGGCGAAGCTGTATCCGATGAAGGACCCGAACGTCCCGATGTAGAGGAACGACATGATCCAGGTGTGCGCGTCCTTGATCGCTTCGCGGACCGCCCCGGTGTCGTTGCGTACGGGCGCCAGGTTGTCCATCCGTACGGCGGCCAGCACCGCAGCGATCACGATCAGCGGGATGTAGGCGCCCAGCAGGAACCGCGGGTGCCCGGCCCCGGCGGTGGCGATGACCAGCAGTCCGGCCAGCTGCACCACGGGCACGCCGATGTTGCCGCCGCCGGCGTTCAGCCCGAGCGCCCAGCCCTTCTTGCGCAGCGGGAAGAAGGCGTTGATGTTCGTCATCGAGGAGGCGAAGTTCCCGCCGCCGACGCCGGTGAGGGCGGCCACGGCCAGGAAGGTGCCGTACGAGGTCCCGGGCTCCATGACCAGCATCGCGGCCACGGTGGGCGCGAGCAGCAGCAGTGCGCTGAAGACGGTCCAGTTCCGGCCGCCGAAGCGGGCGACGGCGAAGGTGTAGGGCACCCGTACCAGCGCCCCCACGAAGGTCGCGGTGGCGATCAGGAAGAACTTCCCGGCCGGGTCGATCCCGTACTGCGGTCCCATGAAGAGGACCATCACGGACCAGAGCGTCCAGATGGAGAACCCGATGTGCTCGGAGAGCACGGAGTAGACCAGGTTCCGGCGGGCCACCCGCTCCCCGGTCTCCTGCCAGAACGTCTCGTCCTCGGGATCCCACTGCTCGATCCAGCGGCCCCCCTTGCGCGGTGCGGTCGTACCGGTCATCACACGCCTCCACAGCTGTCGCGTCCGTGGTGACGACCGTAGGAAGGGCGCGTTTCGGCCCCGGTCCCCACCGGATGACCGCCGGGAAACCTTGCTCTCACCAGGCGCCGGGGCCGTGTGTGAGCCGGGCGGGGACCCAGCTCCCCGGGGCCGGTTCGAGCCATCCCTGCTCGGCGGCCAGTCCGCCGGCCGCGGCGCGCAGGGCGTCCAGTCCGGGATGGCCGAAGCCCCGCCGCCACACCATCGAGAGCGGGGACAGCGGCACGGGGTCGGTCAGCGGGCGCTTCACGCAGCCGGGCATGTCAAGGAAGTCCACGGTGGCCAGGACCGGGTTGCCGGTCTTCGTCATCACCCGGCGGAACTCCTCCTTCCCCACGGCCACGGGGGCGGGCGGCGCCAGCTCGATCCCGCGCCCGGCGAACAGCTCGCGCGCGAGCTCCGTCCATTCCACGGTCCGCGGGTTCCCGGCTCCCGCGTACACGGTCTCCCCCGCCAGCGCGTCCAGCGGTACGGCGGGCTCCGCGGCCAGGGGGTGCCCCTCCGGCAGCAGCACGGCGAGCGGCTCGTACCGCACGGGCACCTGCGCGAGGCGCGTCCGCAGCGCCGGGGCCAGCCCGTCGGCGTAGCCGAAGGCGACGTCGAGCCGGCCGGCGGCGATCTCGGCGGCGGCGTGGGTGAGTCCGCTCTCGAAGCGGGCCATCAGCTCGCAGTCCGGGGCGAGTTCGCGGGCGCGTTCCAGGACCCGGCGGCCCGTGCTCGGGCCGTCGGTGTTCAGGTCGACGAGGAGCGCGCGCGGGGCGGTGAAGGCAGCGGCCAGCTCCTCGTGCGCGGCCAGCACCCGCCGGGCGAGCGGCAGCAGCCGCACCCCGTCGGCGGTCAGTTCGACGGCGCGGGTGGTGCGGACGAACAGCCCTGTGCCCAGGGCCTGTTCGAGCCGCCGGACATCGCGGCTGAGGGCTTGCTGGGCGACGTAGAGGCGGGCGGCGGCACGGGTGAAGTGCAGCTCCTCGGCGGCGGCGACGAACCCGCGCAGCAGCCGGGGGTCCACATCACGGGGATTCACCCCCGGAGACTAACAACGGAAAGCGGTGAATGGGCGCCGAACAGGTGTTGGACGCCGGACCCGGGCCCGGCCGAGGCTGGTGGCCATGCCCCTCATGACCGTCTCCGGCACCACGCTCGTCCTCGCCGCCCCGGCCGACCCTGCCACCCCTGCCACCTCTGCCACCCCTGCCTCCGGCCGAGGCCGCGCCGCCGGCCCGTACCGGCGCCTGTTCGCCCTGCCCGGCACCCGCGCCTTCACCGCCGGGAACCTCCTCGCCCGGCTCCCCACGGGCATGTTCGGGATCAGCGCGGTCATGATGATCGCCGGCCAGCGCGGTTCGTACGCCCTCGCAGGGGCGGTCACGGCGACCGGTCTGGCCGCCATGGCGCTGGTCGCACCCTGGACGGCCCGGCTGGTCGACCGGTACGGGCAGGCCCGGATCGCCGTCCCCGCCACCCTGGTCGCGGTCCTCGGCTCCCTCGCCCTGGTCGTGTGCGTCCGGACCGGGGCCCCGGCCTGGACCCTCTTCGCCTCGTACGCCGCGACCGCCACCACCCCGAACATCGGGGGCATGTCCCGGGCCCGCTGGACCCACCTGCTGCGCGACGCCCCCGCCTCGCACCACACGGCGATGTCCTTCGAGCAGGCCGCCGACGAACTCTGCTACCTGCTCGGCCCGGTGCTGGCCGCCTTCCTCTGCACGGCCGTCTTCCCCGAGGCCGGGACCCTCGCCGGCGCGGCCCTGTTCCTCACCGGGATGCTGGTCTTCACCGCCCAGCGCTCCACGGAACCCCCGGCGACGGGGGCGGCGCCCCGGCACGGCTCGCCGCTGCGCGCCCTGGCTCCGCTGCTGGTCCTCTTCGGCTGCCTGGGCCTGGTCTTCGGCTCGATGGAGGTCACCTCGATCGCCCACCTCGACGCCGCCGGGCTGGGGGCCGCCTCCGGCCTGGTCCTCGCCCTCCAGGCGGCGGGCTCTTGCGCGGCGGGCCTGCTCTACGGCACCCTGCGTCCCCGCACGCTGCGCACCTGCCTGTGCGCGCTGGCCGTCCTCATGGCCCTGCCCTGGGCCGCGGCGGCCACCGGCTCGGTGGCCGCACTCGCCGGGGCCCTGCTCGTGGCCGGCATGGCCACGGCCCCGACGATGGTGACGGCGATGTCCCGGGTGCACGCCCTGACCCCGGCGGGCCGCCTCAACGAGGGGATGACCCTCGCGGTCACCGCCATCTTGGCGGGCATCGCGGCCGGTTCGGCCACGGCGGGCCTGGCGGTCGACCGCCTCGGGCCGCCGACGGCGTACCTGCTGCCCGCGGCGGGGGCGCTGGCCGCCGTCGGCGCTGCAGCGGCAGGGCGATTCATCCGGCGGGCGGGTGATCGTTCCCGCGTGGTACGCGCCGCCGCCGCTCGTGATCCGCGATAACTGGGTTGCCTTCCCCCAGCACCAACGCCCTTCCCTGCGCGGAGGAACCCTCTTTGTCTGCTCACCGCTCCGTTTCGGCTGCCGTGATCGTCGCGGCCGTCACCGCCTCCTGTCTCGTGCCGGCCGTACCCGCCCTCGCCGACTCGGCGGGTCCGCGGTTCTCCCAGCCGTACGTCCCCTCGATCGCTCCCGGCCGGACGGGCCGCGTCGTCATCGCCGCCACCACCGGGACGGAACGGGCCGTCAGCAGCACCTTCCGGATCACCGCCCCGGAACGGACGACCTTCCCGGAGGCCCGGTTCTACTGGAACGGCCGGCGCGCGGCCGCCCCGTGCACGCTCTCGCGTGACGCCCGGCAGCTGACCTGCCAGGCCGGAACCCGCGCGGGCTTCGTCTTCCCCGCGAGCGAGCGGACCCGGCTCGGCGTGGCCGTCCGGGTGGACGCGAAGGCCCCGGAGGGCACGACGCTGGACGGCGGCGAGTGGGCGACCGGCACCGAGGCGCCGGCCCTGTTCGCCGTGGCCACCGCGGTGACCGGCCCGACGGGCCCGAGGGGCGACGACGGCAAGCCGGGAAGGCCCGGAAAGCCGGGCGACCACGGCAAGCCCGGTAAGCACGGCCCCAAGGGCGAGAAGGGCGACACCGGCGAGACGGGCCCGGAGGGCCCTGCCGGCCCGGCCGGCCCCGCAGGGTCCGCGGGACCCGAAGGACCCGCCGGACCAGCCGGCCCCGAGGGCCCTTCCGGAGGCGCGCCCGGACCGCAGGGCCCCGAGGGGCCTGCCGGACCCGCTGGACCGGCCGGACCGGCCGGACCGCAGGGCCCCAAGGGCCACCAGGGCAAGCCCGGAAAGCACGGCCCGGCCGGACCCAAGGGACCGCAGGGCAAGCCCGGGAAGCCCGGCCCCAAGGGCCCGAAGGGCGATGCCGGCAAGCCCGGCGACTGCAAGTGCGGCGGCCACCACGACACCCCGAAGGCCAAGATCGTCGCCCCCGGCAAGGGCGTCGGCATCCGCTCCGGCCCCGGCACGCAGTACGCGAAGAAGGGCAAGGCCCTGACCGGCACGGTGGTCAAGCTCCGGTGCAAGGTCAACGGCCAGAAGGTCGGCGGCAATGCGATCTGGTACAAGCTCGCCGACGGCAGCGGCTGGATCTCCGCCCGCTACGCCCGGAACCTCAACGAGGTCCCCTTCTGCTGACAGCGGCCACCCCCGCCTGACTGACAAAGGCCCCGCAGCCGAGGCTGCGGGGCCTTTGTCCACATGGGATGAGTGGAGATGGCGGGAATCGAACCCGCGTCCAACGGTGCAGAAGCAGGGCTTCTCCGAGCGCAGTCCGCTGCGCTTTTCTCAGCCCCGGAGATCACACGGACAAGTCTCCGACGGGCTCAGTCACTGTTTGGTTTCCCTCCAACCCCCGTGACCGGGGCTAGAGGTTTAGATCCCTAATTGACGCCAGGATCCGGACCGGGACCACTTCCGGGCTGACGCTCCTCACAGAGGCTTCAGCTCACTGTTATTAGGCAGCGAGGGTGAAGCGGGAGTTATCGCTCTTGGAGTTGGCGATTATTGTTTGCGACATGTGGTTAGCGAGATCATTGCCGCTTCCTCGGCTCGCTTCCCCTGCATCGACATCCGCTGTCGAAACCGATCATCCCCATGTTTCACGCTATTCAGTTAGGTACTGCACAAGTAGCGACTCCCGCGAGCGGGAGGTGCTGACGCCATGGTACGCGAAGTGGACCACCGCGTGCCAGCAGGTTAAACGGTGCCCCGCTGCTTGCGGCGGATCGCCGAGATCGCCCGGTTCGTCTCGCGGGTGTCCTGCTTCTCCCGGAGCGTCTGCCGCTTGTCGTACTCCTTCTTGCCCTTCGCCAGCGCGATCTCGACCTTCGCCCGGCCGTCCGTGAAGTACAGCGACAGGGGCACGATCGTGTGACCCGACTCGTCCGCCTTGCGCTCCAGCTTGTCGATCTCCTCGCGGTGCATGAGGAGCTTGCGCTTGCGCCGGGCGCTGTGGTTCGTCCAGGTGCCCTGGCTGTACTCCGGCACGTGCACGTTGTAGAGCCAGGCCTCGCGGCCCTCCACCGACACGAAGCCGTCCACGAGCGAGGCACGGCCCTGGCGCAGGGACTTGACCTCGGTGCCCGTGAGCACGAGACCGCACTCGTAGGTGTCGATGATCGTGTAGTCGTGCCGCGCCTTCTTGTTCTGGGCGATCAGCTTGCGCCCTTTTTCCTTAGCCATAGTGCGGCCATTTTCGCACTACGGACCCACCCCGAGGCCACTCAATACCCGCGCGGCCCGTTCCTCGGCTCCCGCGGCCGCCGGCACGTCCGGGGTGATGCCGCTGCCGTCCAGGCTGCGGCCCCCCGGGGTGCGGTACGTGCCCACCGTCAGCTCGGCCACCGATCCGTCCGGGAGCTCGGTCGGCATCTGCACCGAGCCCTTGCCGAAGGTCCGGCTGCCGACCGCCACGGCCCGGCCGCGGTCCTGGAGGGCGCCCGTGACCAGCTCGGCCGCGCTCATCGTGCCGCCGTCCACCAGGGCCACCAGCGGCCGGACGGTGTCCCCGCCCGGGTCCGCGTACAGGGCGCGCTCGTCGCCCCGTACGTCGTACGTGCACACGAGCCCGCCGTCCAGGAAGGCGGAGGCGGCCGTCACCGCCTCGGCGACCAGCCCGCCCGGGTTGCCGCGCAGGTCGAGCATGACCCCGGCGCCGGGCGGGGCCGCGCGGACCGCGTCCTTCACCCGCTCGCCCGAGCCCCGGGTGAAGGAGGCCACCTTGATGACGGTGATCCCGTCGCGCAGCTGCCGTACGGTCACCGGCTCGGTGCGCAGCTGCTCGCGGCGGACGGTCTCGGTGAGGTCGGCTCCGTCGCGGCTCAGGTTCAGTACGACGGGTGTGCCGGCCTCGCCGCGCAGCAGGGCGATCACGTCGGTGACGGCGAGGCCGGTGACGGCGTGCCCGTCGACGCTCAGCAGCCGGTCCCCGGCACGTACGCCGGCCCGGGCGGCGGGGCTGTCCGGCTGGACCTTGTCGACCTGGATCCGGCCGTCGCGGGCCCGCTGGGCCCACAGCCCGACCCCGGTCCAGCGGCCGTCGAGGGCGTCGGCGAAGGCGGCGTACTCGCCCTGGTCGTAGACGGTGCCCCAGCGGTCGCCGCTGCGGCTGACCACCTCCTGGGCGGCCTTCTTGCCGGACTTCCCGTCGGCGACGGCCTCGGCGGCGGCCCGGGCCACGGCCTCGCGGTCGGCGGTGCCCGTGGCCGGGGGCGGTTCGGGTGCGGCGGGCCCCGTACGGGCGGCGAGGGCGGCGGCGGTGGATTCGTCGCGGTCCCAGCAGCCGGTGCTCGCGGCGGTTCCGAGGGCCGCGAGGAGGGCCAACGTCAAAACGGCCCCGCGACGCAGGTCGCGGGGCCGGAGACAAGAGGCGGGAATACTCGGCAAGCCCAGCATGGCGCCGAGTCTAGGACAAGCCCCGTGCCGGTACGGATGGTTGACCGGACCGCTCACGGGGCGCTTGTCACACCTTCAGGTACTTGCGCAATGCGAGGAACGCGGCCACCGAGGGCATCAGGAGGCCGATGAAGAGCACGTACGGCAGCTTGCGGACGACCGAGGTCCAGCCCATGAAGTCGATGAGCTGGATCTTGTCCCGCAGGCCGACGCCGTGGTCGATGACGAAGTACTGGCCCGAGACGAGCATCACGCAGGCGAACAGGGCGCCGATGAGCCCGGCGACGGCCGCCTCCATGATGAAGGGGACCTGGATGTAGAAGCTGGAGGCACCCACCAGCCGCATGATCCCGGTCTCCCGCCTCCGGCTGAACGCGGAGACGCGCACCGTGTTGACGATCAGCAGCAGCGCCACGATCAGCATGATCAGCATGATGGCGAGGGCCGCGATGTTGAGGTAGTTGAGGATCCGGAAGAGGTCGTCGATGGCCTGGCGCTGGTCGTCGACGGTGTGGATGCCGTCCCGGCCGGCGAAGGCCGAGGTGACCACCTTGTACTTCTCCGGGTCCTTGAGCTTGACCCGGAAGGACTCCTGCATCTGGTCGGGGGTGATGGAGGAGGCCAGCGCCGTGTGGCCGTACTGCTCCTGGTAGTGCTTGTAGGCCTCGTCCGCCGACTCGTAGGCGACGGACTTCACCAGGGACATCTGCTTGAGCTCGGTCTCGATCTGCTTCTTCTGCTCGTCGGTCACCGCGCCCTTGCGGCAGGTGGCGACGCCCAGGTCGCCCGACCCGGCCGCCTTGTTGGCGGCCTCGGTGGCCTGCTCGGCGTCCGACTTGTTGCAGAGGTAGATCGAGACGTTGGCCTTGTCGTACCAGTAGCCCTTCATCCTGGTCACCTGCTCGCGCATGAGCAGGGAGCCGCCGAACAGGGCCAGCGACAGGGCCACGGAGATGATGACCGCGAAGGTCATGGTGAGATTGCGGCGGAGACCGACGCCGATCTCCGACATGACGAACTGGGCGCGCATTGCGTCTCAGGGACCTTTCAGTGCTGGTAGCCGTAGACGCCGCGCGACTGGTCGCGTACGAGACGGCCCTGTTCGAGTTCGATGACGCGCTTGCGCATCTGGTCGACGATCTGCTGGTCGTGGGTCGCCATGATCACGGTGGTGCCGGTCCGGTTGATCCGGTCCAGCAGCTTCATGATCCCGACGGAGGTCTGCGGGTCGAGGTTGCCGGTGGGCTCGTCCGCGATGAGCAGGGCGGGGCGGTTGACGAAGGCGCGGGCGATGGCCACGCGCTGTTGCTCACCGCCGGAGAGCTCGCCGGGCATCCGGTCCTCCTTGCCGCCGAGTCCGACGAGCTCCAGGACCTGCGGGACGGCCTTGCGGATCTCGCCCCGCGGTTTGCCGATGACCTCCTGCGCGAAGGCGACGTTCTCGGCCACCGTCTTGTTGGGCAGCAGGCGGAAGTCCTGGAAGACGGTCCCCAGCTGGCGCCGCATCTGCGGCACCTTCCAGTTGGAGAGCTTGGCGAGGTCCTTGCCCAGGACGTGGACCTGGCCGTGGCTCGCCCGCTCCTCGCGCAGGATGAGCCGCAGGAAGGTGGACTTGCCGGAGCCGGAGGAGCCGACCAGGAAGACGAACTCGCCCTTCGCGATGTCCAGGGAGACATCTCTGAGTGCGGGACGGTTCTGCTTCGGGTAGGACTTGGAGACGCTGTCGAATCGGATCACGGTGCACCACGGTCGCCGGGAGTAGGTGTGCGTGACCATACGCGAACGGGCGCGGGGTGTGGACCCGGCAACCGGACTTGCCCCTTTTATCCCCTGGTCCGGGAGGATCCGGGGACGGCCTGGAGCGCGATTGCCCGGACGGGCCGCGCCGAATGTCGGCGAAGCTGGCACAGTGGTAGGGGGAACGGTCTCGTTCCCCGCCGCGTTGTAGTAGATGTCGCAGCGTAGATGTCGCAGCGTAGATGTCGCAGCGTAGATGTCGCAGCGTAGATGTCGCAGCGTAGATGTCGCAGCGTAGATGTCGCAGCGTAGATGTCGCAGCGTAGATGTCGCAGCGTAGATGTCGCAGCGTAGATGTCGCAGCGTAGATGTCGCAGCGTAGATGCCGCAGCGTAGATGCCGCAGCAGCGTAGATGCCGCAGCGTGAAGGGGACGAGAGGAGGAGCACATGACATATGACCGGCTCGTGTGCGCGAACTGCGCCGCACCCGTAAGCCAGGGCCGCTGCCCTGTGTGCCGGGCGAACCGGGAGCGCCTCCAGCAGGAGGGCCCCTTCTCCGGCCTGAATCCCGTGGCACTCATCGCCCTCATGGTGATCCTGGTGGCCGCACTGGTACTGGTGGCTCAGCAGACCGCGTAGACGTACCGATCATGACGACTCATGGCGAAAGGGCCCGGACACCTGGTGTCCGGGCCCTTTCCGCGTGCCGTGGGTTACGCGGTCTGCTCCTGCTGCTTGCGCCAGCGGATGCCGGCCTCCAGGAAGCCGTCGATCTCGCCGTCGAGCACCGCCTGCGGGTTGCCGACCTCGAACTCCGTCCGCAGGTCCTTGACCATCTGGTACGGGTGCAGGACGTAGGACCGCATCTGGTTGCCCCAGGAGCTGCCGCCGTCCTTGAGGGCGTCCATCTTGGCCTGCTCCTCCTGGCGGCGCCGCTCGAGCAGCTTGGCCTGGAGGACGTTCATGGCGCTGGCCTTGTTCTGGATCTGCGAGCGCTCGTTCTGGCAGGACACCACGATGCCGGTCGGGAGGTGCGTGATGCGCACCGCCGAGTCGGTGGTGTTGACGCCCTGGCCGCCGGGGCCGGAGGCGCGGTAGACGTCGATGCGCAGCTCGCCCTCGTCGATCTCCACGTGGTCGCTGGACTCGACGACCGGCAGCACCTCGACGCCCGCGAAGGAGGTCTGGCGGCGGCCCTGGTTGTCGAAGGGCGAGATGCGCACGAGGCGGTGGGTGCCCTGCTCGACGGAGAGGGTGCCGTAGGCGTACGGGGCCTTGACGACGAAGGTGGTCGACTTGATGCCGGCCTCTTCCGCGTACGAGGTCTCGTAGACCTCGGTGGCGTAGCCGTGGCGCTCGGCCCAGCGCAGGTACATGCGCTGGAGGCGCTCGGCGAAGTCGGAGGCGTCCACGCCGCCGGCCTCGGCGCGGATGTTGACCAGGGCCTCGCGCTCGGCGTACTCGCCGGAGAGCAGGGTCCGGACCTCCATCTCGTCCAGGGCCTTGCGGACGGAGACGAGCTCCGCCTCGGCCTCGGCGAGGGTGTCCGCGTCGTCCATCTCCTGCGCGAGGTCGAAGAGGACCGCGAGGTCGTCGATCCGGCCGCGCAGGGTCTCGGTCTTGCGGACCTCGGCCTGGAGGTGCGAAAGCTTGCTCGTGATCTTCTGAGCGGCGTCCGGGTCGTCCCACAGGGACGGCGCGGCGGCCTGCTCCTCGAGCACGGCGATATCTGCCCTCAGCTTGTCGAGGTCCAGGACGGCCTCGATCGACCCCATGGTCGAGGAGAGGGACTTCAGCTCTTCGGAAACATCGACGACTGCCACGGGTCCAGCGTAGCCGGTCCGCGGGCGGGGCCGTCCGGGCAGGCCGGATCACCCGTACTGGTGGTCGGTCGTACGGGCGTACGCTCACGGTATGACCGTTCTCTTCGTCACGCGCCTCGTGAAGCGCCGGCATGTCGACCACATGCGCGTCACGACGTCGAGCTGTCTGCCGCCGGACCAACCCCAAGCCTGATCCACCCCGATCCGACTTGGTCCTGTACGCGGCCAAGCGGTCCCGGCGCATCCCTGCCGTGACCCTCCCCACCCGCGGCCCCGCCACCTCTGGGGAACAGGACCCCGTGACATCCGAAACGGAGCCGTCATGCCGTCCGCGCACTCCTCCCTGCCCTCCCTGCCCGTCCTGGACCTCTCCCAGGCGGACGACCCGGCCCAGCGGGCCGCCTTCCTGAAGAAGCTGCACGCAGCGGCCAGGGACACCGGGTTCCTGCACCTCACCGGGCACGGCATCACCGACGCCGAGAGCGCCCGCATGCTGGAGCTGACCCGGGCCTTCTTCGCCCTCCCGGAAGCCGACCGGCTGGCCGTGAGCAACCTGAACTCCCCGCACTTCCGCGGCTACACGCGGATCGGCCACGAGCTGACCGGCGGGTCCTCCGACTGGCGGGACCAGCTGGACGTGGGCGCGGAGCGTCCGGCGCCGGCGGTGGGGCCGGACGACCCGGCGTACCTGTGGCTGGAGGGCCCGAACCAGTGGCCGGCGGCGCTGCCGGAGCTGCGGGGCGTGGTCCTGGACTGGCAGTCCCGCCTCGCGGGGGTGGCCCACCGGCTGCTGCGGGAGATCCTCGCCTCGATCGGCGCCCCGGCGGACTTCTTCGACGCGGCCTTCGCGGACCGCCCCCACCTGCACACGAAGCTGATCCGCTACCCGGGGTCCGCCCCGACGGGTGCGGACCAGGGGGTCGGCGCGCACAAGGACTACGGCTTCCTCACCCTGCTCCTGCAGGACTCGGTGGGCGGCCTGCAGGTGGTACGGGACGGTGGCTACGTCGACATACCGCCGCTGCCCGGTGCGTTCGTGGTCAACCTGGGCGAGCTGCTGGAGATCGCGACGGAGGGCTACCTGACGGCGACGGACCACCGGGTGGTCAGCCCGCCGGGCTCCGTCGAGCGGTACTCGGTGCCGTTCTTCTACAACCCGCGGCTGGACGCGGTGGTGGAGACGGTCCCGGGCGACTACCTCGCGCAGGCGCCCGGCGTCGCGCACGACGCGTCGAACCCGCTGCACGCGGAGTACGGGCGCAACGAGCTGAAGGGCTGGGTCCGCGCCCACCCGGCCGTGGCGCGGCGCTGGCATCCCGAACTGGTCACGGCGTAGCGGCCCCGCCGGCGTGTGACGCGCTAGGGGGTGCGGGGGCCGGACTGTTTGGTGTCCTGGGGGGCCGAGGGCTCGTCGTCGCCGGAGGCGGCCAGCCACGCGCCCACGCCCACGGCCGCGGCCAGCGCGACGGCCGCGGCCGACAGGGCCAGCCGCCGCTTGCGGGCGGCCTCGGCCCGGTGCCGGGCCGAGCCCGGGCGGTGCCCGCCGGCCGGGCGGGGGACCCGGGCCGTGCCCAGCGCGCCGCCCGCCAGCTCGTCTGGCCCCGGCACCCGCATCGAGGTGTGGGTGTCCCGGTTGGAGTCGGTCGCGGAGCCCGGGACGAGCGGGACCACGCCCCGTCGGCGGACCGGATCGGCGGCGGCCGGCTCCTCCGAGGGGTCCGGCTCCGGATCCGCGTCGTCCGGCTCGTCCACGTCCAGCGGCGGCATCCCGGCCAGGAGGGGCAGGAGGTCCCGGAGGCGGACCGACAGTTCCGAGGCGCGCAGCCGCGAGGCCGGGGCCTTCGCCAGGCACTGCACGATCAGCTGCCACAGCTCGTCGGGGATACCGGGGAGGGGGACGACCGTCTCCGTGACGTGCCGGCGCAGCACCGCGCCCGGGTGGCCCCCGCCGAACGGGGTGAACCCGGCCAGCAGCTCGTACAGGACGGTGGCCAGGGCGTATATGTCCACCGCCGCCCGCGGGGGCAGCCCCTCGACGATCTCCGGCGCCAGGTAGTCCGGTGTGCCGATGATCCGCGTGGTCGGCGCCGAGGCCCGGCTCGCGGAGGCCCGCCGCGGGGTGTCGATCAGCTTGGCCACGCCGAAGTCGGTCAGCAGCGCCGGGTGCGCGCCGCCCGGGCCGAGCGGACCCTGCATGTCCAGCAGGACGTTCTCGGGCTTGACGTCGCGGTGGACGACCCCGGCCGCGTGGGCCGCGGCCAGCGCGTCCGCGACGTCCGCGACGATGGCCACGGCCGCCTCGGGGGCGAGCCGGCGCTCGCGGTCGAGGCGCGTGCGCAGGTCCGTACCGCGTACGAGGTCCATGACGAGGGCGAGGTCGTTGCCGTCGACGACGAGGTCGCGGACGGAGACGACGTGGGGGTGCTCCAGGCCGAGCAGGGCGCTGCGCTCCTGGACGAACCGTCCGACCAGCTCCTGGTCGGACGCGAGGTCCTCGCGCAGCAGTTTGACGGCGACGGGCCCGTCAGGCCCCTCGCCCAGCCACACCGTGCCCGCGCTGCCGCGCCCCAGGATCTGGTGCGCGGTGTACCGGCTGCCGATCTTCCGTGCCACGACTGCTCCCTCAGCGGCTGGCGTACGCACCAAAGCTACGCGGCCGGGTGGCCGTTGGAGGCCAGCAGGGGCCCGGATTCGCGGCGACCTTGACTTCTGCGGGCGAAATCACGTCCCAGAAGTCGACAAATCCACGAACTCGTCGCTACGGGGTCCGCTTCAGGGCTGGGTCGAGCCCGCGGCGTCCCCGATGGCGCCGATCCAGTCGGCGATGTCGGAGCCCCACGTCCACAGCTGGTCCCACCAGCCCCGGCCGGTGCCGACCCACTCCTGGAGCGGGGTGAGCTCCCAGATCAGCCAGCCCGCCACGACGAACAGCAGGATCATGACCAGGCAGCCCTTGAGGCAGCCGAGGCCGGGGATCCGCACCGGGTTGGCGCTGCGGCGCCGCGGCTCGCGGGGGGCCTGCTGCCGGGGCGGCGGACCCTGCGGGGGCTGCTGCTGCGGAGGCGGCTGCGGCTGCCGGTACTGGGGCTGCTGCGGGGGCTGCGGCTGCTGGTACGGCTGAGGCTGGTGCTGCTGCGGCTGGTAGTGCTGCGGAGGCGGCGGGGGCGCGTACTGCTGCTGCGGAGGCCGCTGCTGGGGCTGCCGGTACTGCGGCTGCTGCGGCTGCTGGTACTGCTGCTGCGGAGGCTGCTGGGGCCGGTGCTGCGGCGGCGGGGGCGCCTGCCGCTGCGGGCGGCGGCGCAGCGGGTCCTCGCTCGGGTCGAGGTACTGCATCTGCGTCTGCTCGTTGCGGTCGCGGGCGGCGCGCATCTGCGATTCCCACGGGTGCGGCTGGTCCGGCTGTCCCCCTGGGCCTGGCGGCCCGGGAGGTGCCCCCAGCACGGGCGGCATCACCGAGGTCGGGTCCGCCCCGCCGGCCGCGCCGACCGGGGGCATGACGCTGGTCATGGCGTTCGGGTCGTACGCGCCCATGGGCGAGGCGGCGCCCGCGGGCAGCACCTGGGTGGCGTCCGCGGCGCCCACGATGCCGGGAGTTTCGGGGACCGGCGCCGGCGAGGGGTCGGGGGCGAGCAGCGCGCCGACGCCGAGCGCGGCCTCCACCTCGGCGGCCGTGGAGTGCACGCCGATGCCGGCGGCGACCACGCGCAGCCCGCGGGCCAGGCTCTCGGCGCTGGGCCGCTCGTTCGGCTCCTTGCGCAGGCAGCGCTCGATGACGGTCCACAGCGGCTCGGGGACGGACGCGGGGCGCTGCGGGTCCTCGCTGAGGTGGCGGTGGAGCACTTCGAGCGCGGTGCCGCCCGCGAACGGGGGCCTGCCGGTGAGCAGCTCGTAGAGCAGGATGCCGGCGCCGTAGATGTCGACGGCGGAGGTCTGCGGGCGGCCCTCGGCGGATTCGGGAGCCACGTAGGCCGGGGTGCCGACGAACTCGTGGGTGCGGGTCAGCCCCGGGGAGTCCGCGAGGCGGGCGATGCCGAAGTCCGTGAGCATCGGCCGCATCTGTCCGCCGCGCTCGTCGACGAGCACGTTGGCGGGCTTCAGGTCGCGGTGGACCACGCCGTCGGCGTGGCTGGCGGCGAGCGCGTCCGCGATCTGCGCGGTCAGCAGGCTCGCGGCGACGGGGGTGAAGGGGCCGTTCTCGCGGAGGTACTTGTGCAGGTCCGGGCCGTCGATCAGGTCCATGACCAGGGCCAGCAGATCGCCCTCGACCACGAGGTCGCGGGTGCGCACGATGTTGGGGTGCGTCAGGCGCAGCAGGACGGAGCGCTCCCGCAGGAAGCGCATGACGATGTCCGCGTCCTGGGCCAGCTCCTCCTTGAGGACCTTGATGGCCACGGTCTCGCCGGGCTGCCCGGCGACGGCCGCCTCGGCGCCCGCGGTCTCCCGCTGGCGGGCGCGCCAGACGGTGCCCGTGGCGCCGCGCCCGAGCGGCTCCTCGAGCAGGTACTTGCTGCCGACTGGCCGCACGTCTCGCGCTCCCCTGCTGTCGTCTTCTGTCGTCCGGATTTTCCGACCCACTCTAGGGGGTGTCCCCATGAAGGACGTCGGCCGCCGGAGGTTGGTTGCCGCACATATGTGCGAAGGGTGATGTTTGGGGGGTATGCCGGGGGCGATTTTCCCCCACCGGCTGTCCGATCCGGGTGAGGTCCGCGCCGTGCCGCGACCGTTCAAGATCAATTGTCGGCGGGTGCCGGGCGTGTTGTCCGTGACAGGTGCGAGGATGCACCCGTACGGAACGGCACGGGCGGGAGCCGCGCCTTCCGGCAGACCTGACCGGACGACGCGTCCGTGCCGGGCGGGGGGCGGTCGGGCTGTGATGTGCCGTCGTTCCCCTGCCGGGCACACACACCGCGCACCGCGCAGAAGGGACCGCTGACGGCGATGCAGATCCGGCTGACCGTCCTTGGGTCGCGCAGCGGCCACCAGCCCTCGACCGCCCCCGTGAGCTGTGACGTGCTCGTCACCGCGCCCGCCGGCACCGCGCTGGCCGCGGTCGCCTCCGGGCTCGCGGCGACCGTCGGCGGACCCGACACCGGGGGCACGGTGATCCTCTACGCCGGAGCCGAGCGGCTCGACCTCCAGCGCCGGGTGCTGGGCGAACCGCCGCTGGTGGACGGGGCGGTGGTGGCCCTGCACGGACCGGTGCCCGACGTCCTGCCCGAGGAGAGCCTCGGCGCGCCCCAACTGCACGTGGTGGCCGGTCCCGACGCGGGCGGGGTGCACCTGCTGCACAGCGGGCAGATCAAGGTGGGCCGCTCCGCCGACGCCGACGTCCCGCTGGACGACCCCGACGTGTCCCGGCTGCACTGCGCGGTGACCGTGATGTGGGACGGTCGGGTGGCGGTGGCCGACCTGGACTCGACGAACGGCACCACGCTGGACGGCTCCCCGGTGGGCCCGCAGCCGGTGGCCCTGCCGCCGGGCAGGCTGCTGCGGGTGGGCGAGTCCACCCTGCGGCTGGCCCCCGCGACCGCCGCCGCGCTGCCGGTGACCCCGGACCTGGAGGGCCACCTGGCCCTCGGCGGCCGCGGCTCCGCCGCAGCCCCCGCCGCTTCCGCCGCCGCCGCACCGAGCCCGCCCCCGGCATCGCGCCCCGCCCTGCCGGGCGCGGGCTGGACCGGCACCCCCGGCTCCGCCCCGGACCCGTACGCCGGGGACTCCGACACGGGAGAGCGCGCGGCCGCGCCGGAGCCGGCCCCCGGCGAACCGGCCGCCGGCCGCCGCAAGGGGCTCGGCGCCTGGGCCCGCAAGTGGGTGCGGGGCGAGGAGGCCGCCGAGGCCCCGGCCGGGCCGGCCGCCGTGGCCGCCACCGCCGCCGTACCCGACCCCGACGACCCGGCCGCGCTGCTGCTGGCCGCGCTGGGCCCCACCGAGCGCCTGTGGTCCCGTACGCCGGGACACTCCGGCGTACTGGACGTGGGGCTCGGCGCCGGAAGCCGGGTGTCGCTGCGCTCCGTCGGAGCCCTCGGCATCGCCGGCCCGCGCGCCCGGCTGGCGGGGCTGGCCCGCTGGGTGGTCGCGCAGCTGGCGGGGCTGCACGCGCCGGCGCAGCTGGAGATCGTGCTGGTCTCCACCGACCGGGCGCGCCCCCTCGCCGAGCGGCGCCGCGACTGGGGCTGGCTCGGCTGGCTGCCCCACGTACGGCCCGCGCACGGCCAGGACTGCCGGCTGCTGCTCGCCTACGACCGCGACCAGGCGGCCGCCCGCGCCGGTGAGCTGACCCGGCGCCTCGACGACAGCCCGCTCGGCACGCACTGGGCCGCCGCCGATCCCGAGCGGGTGCGGCAGGCCGCCGACGCCTACGAAGGCCCGTACACCCTCCTCGTCCTGGACGGCGATCCCGGCGCGGGCGCGCTGCGCGACCTCACCGGGCGGCTCGCCTCGCACGGCCCGGCCGCCGGGATCCACGTCCTGGCCCTGGCCGAGGCTCCGCCCGCCACGCCCGCCTCCCCGGTCGCCGAGACGTACGAGGCCGCCTGCGCGAGCACCCCGGCCTTCCGGGACTGCGGCGCGGTCGCACTGCTCAGCGGGGACGTGGCCACGACCGTGCGGACCTTCGCGGTCCGCGGCGGCAGGCCGGACCCGAGCGGCACGACGGCCACCGCCGACGCCGTGTCCGCGGCCTGGGCCGAGCGGTTCGCCCGGGCCCTGGCACCGCTGCGCGCCGACGGCGCGGGCACCGCCGAGCCCCGCCGGCCGGCCGCCGCCACCCTGCCCGCGACCGCCCGGCTGCTGGACGAGCTGGGGCTGGCACGGGCCACCCCGGCCTCCCTGATGGCCCGTTGGGCGGCCGCCACCGAGCAGGGGCAGGCGGTCGGCGGCCTGGTCGAGCTGGTGCTGGGCAGCGGACGGCGCGGCCCGGTCGGCACCGAACTGGTCCACGACGGCCCGCACCTGCTCATCGAGGGACCGGCCGGCAGCGGGCGGACCGAGCTGCTGCGGTCGGTGGCCGCCTCGCTGTCGGCGGGCGCCCGGCCCGACCGGCTCGGGCTGGTCCTGCTCGACGGGGCGGGCGGCGAACGCGGCGACGGGCTGCTCCCCTGCACCGAGCTCCCGCACGTGTCAGCCCACTTGGTGGCCTCCGACCCGCTGCGGATGCGGGAATTCGCCCAGGCGCTGGGCGCCGAGCTCAAGCGCCGTGCCGAGCTGCTGGACGGGACGCCGTTCGCCGACTGGCACGCGCGGCGCGAGCTCTCCGACCGGATGGTCTCGCCGCGCCGCCCCTCGGAGGCAGAGCTGCGCGGCGACCTCGACCCGCAGCGCTCGGGCACGCTGCGGCTGCGCTCGTCGCTGTCGGCGGCGCGTACCGATCCGGCCGGGCCCGGTCCGCTGCCCCGTCTGGTGGTGCTGGTGGACGACTTCGACGCGCTGGTCGCGCCGGGTCTCGGCAGCACCGGCCGGCCCGCCGCCGGTTCGGTGGTCCGCGCTCTGGAGGCGGTGGCCCGCGAGGGCGCCCGGCTCGGGGTGCACCTGGTGGCCACCAGCGCCCGCCCGGACCGGACGGCCGACACCGTCCTGGCCCGGCTGTCGACCCTGCGCGTGGAACTCGACGCTCCCGACCAGCCGGGCCCCGGCCGCGGTCTGCTCCGCTACCCGGACGGCCGGACGGTGCCCTTCCAGGCGGGCCGGGTCACCGGCCGGATCCCCAGGACGGCGACCCAGCGGCCGACCGTGGTGCCGGTGGAGTGGGAGCGGATGGGCGACCCACCGGCCCGCCGCCCGGTGCGCGAGCTGGGCAACGGACCGACCGACCTCGCGCTGCTGGCCAGTGCCCTGGACCGGGCCTCGCACCTGGTCTCCGCGATACCCGTGCTGTTCCCGGCCGCGCCGTAGGGGGTTCCCCGAACCCCACCCCGCCTCTGCGAGGCGCTATTGCGAGGGCGCGCGGGTCGGCGTAGACCTTGTGGTCCGGGACACACCACGGGCATCGGGGGCAGAACCATGCGCAGGCACGGAACGAGCCGTACGACACTCAGCTGGGCGGCACTGGCCGCGGCGGGCGCGCTCACGCTCGGCGCGTGCGGAGGGGGCGACGGCGGGAAGGACCAGCCGGCCCAGGGCGGTGCGGTCCAGACCCCCGGGGTGGCGTTACCCCAGCTGAACGGCGAGAAGCTGGCGGTCGCGGCGGTCTGGACGGGACCGGAGCAGGAGAACTTCACCAAGGTCCTCAAGGAGTTCGAGAAGCGGACGGGGGCCTCCGTCACCTTCGTCCCGGCCCAGGACCCGATCGTCACCTTCCTCGGTTCGAAGATCGCGGGCGGGGCGCCGCCGGACGTGGCGCTGCTGCCGCAGGTCGGGGCCCTGGTCTCGGCGGTGCAGAACAAGTGGGCGCAGCCGGTGGGCCCGGAGGCCCAGGCGCAGCTCGACAAGAACTACTCGGCGGGCTGGAAGTCGCTGGGGGCCGTCGGCGGCACCCAGTACGGCGTGTACTACAAGGCCGCGAACAAGTCGCTGATCTGGTACAACGCGAAGGCCTTCGAGGCGGCGGGGGTCAAACCCCCCGCGACCTGGAAGGAGTTGCTGACCGCGGCCGACACCCTGTCCGCCTCCGGCGTCCCGGCGGTCTCCGTGGCCGGCGCGGACGGCTGGACCCTCACCGACTGGTTCGAGAACGTCTACCTCTCCCAGGCCGGCCCGGAGAAGTACGACCAGCTGGCCAAGCACCAGATCAAGTGGACGGACGACAGCGTCAAGCAGGCCCTGACCACGCTGGGCGAGCTGTTCGGGCGCAAGGACTTCCTGGCGGGCGGGCCGAGCGGGGCCCTGTCCACGGAGTTCCCGAAGTCGGTGACCCAGACCTTCACCGGTGGCGACCGGCCCGCGGCCGCGATGGTCTACGAGGGCGACTTCGTGGCGGTGAACATCGCGCAGACCGAGGCGAAGGTGGGCACGGACGCGCTCGTCTTCCCGTTCCCGGCCGTCGGCGCCAAGGCGCCGGTGGTCTCGGGCGGAGACGTCGCGGTGGCGCTGAAGCCGTCGAAGGGCGCGCAGGCGCTGCTGACCTTCCTGGCCTCGGCGGACGCGGCCGCCATCCAGGCCCGCGAGGGCGGTTTCATCTCCCCGAACAAGGCGGTCGACATGGCCGCGTACCCCAATGACATCCAGCGCGACATCGCCAAGGCGCTGATCGCGGCGGGCGACGACTTCCGCTTCGACATGTCGGACCAGGCTCCGGCGGCCTTCGGCGGGACCCCCGGCGCGGGTGAGTGGAAGGCCCTCCAGGACTTCCTGGCGAACCCGTCGGACGTGGCGGGCACCCAGGCGAAACTGGAGGCGGACGCGGCCAAGGCCTACGGGAACTGATTCCGGTGACGGTCAAGGCCACCGCCCCGGCCACCGCCCCGGCCGCCCCGGCGGGCAGCGGTGCCCGCTCGGCCGAGGCCAGGCGCCGCCGCCTGATAGCGGCGGCGTTCCTCCTGCCGGCCCTCGTGCTGCTCGGCGCACTCGTCGTGCACCCCATCGGCTACTCGGTCTACCGCAGCTTCTTCGACCGTCCCGGGTCCGCGTTCGTCGGCGGCGACAACTACCGGGAGATCCTGCGCGATCCGACCATCCGCACCGCCCTGAAGAACACGGCGCTGTGGGTGGTGCTCGCCCCGACCACGGCCACCGCCCTCGGCCTGATCTTCGCGGTGCTCACCGAACGGGTGCGCTGGGGAACGGCGTTCAAGCTGCTGGTGTTCATGCCGATGGCGATCTCGATGCTCGCGGCGGGCATCATCTTCCGCCTCGTCTACGAGCACGACCCCGACCGGGGGGTCGCCAACGCGGTCTGGGTCGGGGTCCACGACACCTTCGCGGAGTCCTCGGCCTTCCCCAAGGCCCGGCCGGGCCGGGACTCCCCGCTGGCCGACGCCGGCGGGGGCGCCTTCGTGACCCGCGATCCCGTCCGGGCGGGCACCCCGGTGCTGCTGCCGCTGGTCGGCGTGGCCCCGGAGGCCCTGCCGGAGGGCACCCGTACGGCCGTGGCCGCCGCCGCCGAGCCCGGCAAGGTCACCGGGACGGCCTGGCAGGACTTCACCCGCGGCGGGGGCGGCCGTACGAACGCGGTCGACCCGGCCGAGCAGGCCTTCGCCGGGATGCGGATCGAAGCGGTCAAGGACGGCCGGGTCGTCGACACGGCGACGGCCCGCGCCGACGGGACCTTCACGCTGTCCGCGAAGGCCGACGGGGCCCGGCTGCGGCTGCCCGCCGCGAACTTCCGCGAGGCGTACGGAGGGGTCCAGTGGCTGGGCCCGGGGCTGGTCACCCCGGCGGTCATCGGGGCGTACGTGTGGATGTGGGCCGGTTTCGCGATGGTGCTGATCGGGGCCGGGCTGGCCGCCGTACCGCGGGAGCTGCTGGAGGCGGCGCGGGTGGACGGGGCGAACGAGTGGCAGGTGTTCCGCCGGATCACCGTTCCGATGCTCGCGCCCGTACTGGTGGTCGTGCTGGTCACGCTCGTCATCAACGTGATGAAGATCTTCGACCTGGTCTTCGTCATCGCGCCGGGAGCGGTGCAGGACGACGCGAACGTGCTCGCGCTCCAGCTGTACCGGACCTCCTTCGGCACGGACGCCGATCCGGGCCTGGGCAGCGCCATCGCCGTGCTGCTGCTGGTCCTGGTGGTCCCGGTGATGCTGGTGAACATCCGTCGGCTGCGGAAGGAGGGGGCCCGGTGAACGGCACGGACGGCACGATCGGCCGACTGGCCGCACGCGCGGCGGGCGGGGCCTTGCGCGTGTTCCTGGTCGCCGCCGCGCTCTTCTGGCTGCTGCCCACCCTCGGCCTGCTGATCTCCTCCTTCCTCTCCCCCACCGACCTGAACAAGGGCGGCTGGTGGCAGGTGCTGACCGCGCCCGCGCGACTGACGGCCGGCAACTACGAGCGGCTGCTGGCGAACGACACGATCACCGGCTCGCTGCTGAACACCGTCGCGATCGCGGTCCCGGCGACCCTGCTCGTCCTCGTCCTGGGCGCGTTCGCCGGATACGCCTTCGCCTGGCTGGAGTTCCCCGGGCGGGACTGGCTCTTCCTGGTCGTCGTCGGGCTGCTGGTCGTCCCGGTGCAGGTGGCGCTGATCCCGGTATCCGAACTCTTCGGTGCCATCGGGCTGTTCGAGACCACCGCGGGCGTCGTGCTCTTCCACACCGCCTTCGGGCTGCCGTTCGCGGTGTTCCTCCTGCGGAACTTCTTCGCGGAGATCCCGCGCGAGCTGCTGGAGGCGGCCCGCCTGGACGGAGCGGGCGAACTGCGGCTGTTCGCCCGGGTGGTGCTGCCGCTGGGCGGCCCGGCCATCGCCTCGCTGGGCATCTTCCAGTTCCTGTGGGTGTGGAACGACATGCTCGTCGCGCTCGTCTTCGCGGACTCCGCGAACCCGCCGGTGACGGTGGCGCTCCAGCAGCAGGTACGGCAGTTCGGGAACAACATCGACGTGCTGGCGCCCGGCGCCTTCCTGTCGATGGTCATTCCGCTCGTCGTCTTCTTCGCCTTCCAGCGGCAGTTCGTCTCGGGGGTGATGGCCGGGGCGATCAAGTAGCGGATCACGCGGCCGGCGTCGGCGGACGTCGGCCGACGTGCGGCGTTGACGCTGCGTAACCCGATTGCCACACGCTGCGTAACCCGAACACCACACCAGGGGTTCCTGGGCCATATGCCCGCGCCGACCCCTGGATGTGCCGTGCCCCGGTTCAGCGTCATCGTGCCCGCGTACAAGGTCCAGGCGTACCTCCAGGAGAGTCTGGACTCGGTCCTGACGCAGTCGTACCCGGATCTGGAACTGATCGCGGTCGACGACGCCTCCCCGGACGCCTGCGGCTCGATCATCGGCGAGTACGCGGCACGGGACCCGCGCGTGACCGCCGTGCACCTGCCGCACAACCTCGGGCTGGGCCCCGCCCGCAACGCGGGCCTGGCCCGGGCCACCGGCGACTACCTCCTCTTCCTCGACGGCGACGACACCCTGGCCCCCGGCGCCCTGCAGGCCATCACCGACCGGCTGAAGGCCACCGGCTCCCCCGACGTCCTGGTCTACGACTACGCGCGCACCTTCTGGACCGGCGAGGTCATGCGCAACCGCCTCTCGCACCGGCTGTCCGAGGAGGGCCCGGCCAGCTTCCGCCTCGCCGACCGGCCGGCCCTGCTCGGCATGCTGATGGTGGTGTGGAACAAGGCGTACCGCCGCGAGTACGTCGAGCGCGAGGGCTTCCGGTTCCCGTCCGGCTTCTACGAGGACACCCCCTGGACCTACCCGGCGCTGCTGGCCGCGGAGTCCGTCGCCGTCCTGGACCGGGTCTGCGTCCACTACCGACAGCGCCGCACCGGCTCGATCCTGACCACCTCCAGCCGCCGCCACCTGGACATCTTCGACCAGTACGACCGGGTCTTCTCCTACCTCGCCGGCCGCCCCGAGCTGGAGCGCTGGCGCCCCGCCGTGCACCGGCGGATGGCCGAGCACTTCTGCGCCCTGTATGCCGACCCGCGCCGCCTCCCGCGTGCGAGCCGGGCCGAGTTCTTCAGCCGGGCCTCCGCCCTGCTGCGCCGCTACCGGGCCCCCGGAGCACAGCCGTTGTGCCTGTCCCGGACGGACCGGATCCGCCATCTCCTGATGCGGCTGGGCACCCGGCGCACGTACCGGCTGCTGTCGTCCCTCCGCTCGGCCGGCCTGAGCGCCGGGCGCGCAGGCTCCGCGCTGCGGCGGGGGCTGCGCGAGAGCGCCCTGCGCCTGCACTACCGGATCCAGCGCCTCCTTCCCCTGCGCCCGGAGCTCGCGGTCTTCTCCGCGTACTGGCACGGCGGTTACGCCTGCAACCCTGCGGCGATCGAGGCGAAGCTGCGGGAGCTGGCGCCCCGGATGCGCACGGCCTGGATCTGCGACCCGCGGCACGCCGCGACGCTCCCCCGGGAGACGGCCCTGCTGCGCCCGGGCTCAGCGGCGTACTGGACGGCCCTCGCCCGGGCCACGTACCTGGTCACGAACGTCAACTTCGAGCGGACCCTGGTCAAGCGCCCGGGCCAGATCGTCGTCCAGACCCAGCACGGGACCCCGCTCAAGCGGGTCGGGCTCGACCTCCAGGACCGGCCGGCGGCCACCCCGACCACGGACTTCGCGGGCCTGCTGCGCGGCGCCGACCAGTGGGACTACCTGCTCTCGGCGAACCGGCACTCCACCCTGGTCTGGGAGAAGGCCGTCCCCTCCTCCTACATCACCCTCGAGTACGGCTACCCGCGCAACGACGTCTTCCACCGGGCCACCCAGGCCGACGTCCTGGAGCTGCGCGCACGCCTCGGCATCCCGGCGGGCTCGACGGCGATCCTGTACGCGCCGACGCACCGCGACTACCGGCGCAGCCGGCCGGACCACCTCGACTTCGAGCGGGTCCTGCGCGACCTCGGCCCGCGCTTCACGATCCTGACCCGCACCCACCTCACGTACGCCGACGCGGACGGCCGGTCACCCGTGGAGGGCCACCCCCGCCTCCTGGACGTCTCCTCCCACCCCTCGGTGGAGGAGCTCTGCCTCGCCTCCGACGCGCTCGTCACGGACTACTCGTCCCTGATGTTCGACTACGCGGCGCTGGACCGGCCGATCGTGATCCACGCGGACGACTGGGAGGCGTACGAGGCGGCCCGCGGCACCTACTTCGACCTGCGCGCGTGCCCGCCGGGCGCCATCGCCCGCACCGAGGACGAGCTGGTGGACATCTTCGCCACGGGCCACTGGCAGGGCTCCCGCTCGGCCCAGCTCCGCGCGGCGTTCCGCGCGCGCTTCTGCTCGTACGACGACGGCCACGCGGCGGAGCGCGTGGTGCGCCGGGTCTTCCTGGGCCAGTCCACCCCGATCCCGGCGGTCACCCCCCTGGAAGACCGCCGCCCCACCCCCGCGGCCCCCACCCCGTCCCCGGAACCCACCCTGGCCCAGGTCTGGCCGTAGCGCTCCCTCAGGCGGGTTCGGGGGCCGCCTTCAGGCCTGCGACCACCTGGTGGGCCAGGGTGTCCAGGTGGGCGGGGGTCACCGCGTCGCGGACGACCACCTGGCGCCAGTAGAGCGGGCCGATCAGCAGGTCGAGGGCGTGGTCGGGGCTGATGCCCCCGGGGAGTTCGCCGCGGGCGACGGCGTCCGCGACGATGCCCTGGGCCATGCGGTGCTGGCCGTCGAGCAGGGCCCCGCGCACCGCTTCGGCGATCTCCGGGTTGCGGGCCGCCTCCACCAGCAGGTCGGGGATGACCGCCGAGGCCACCGGGTGCCGCAGTACGTGCGACATGACCTCCAGCAGGGCCCGTACGTCCCCGTACAGCGAGCCCGTCGCCGGTACCGGCAGGCCGTCCACCGCGAAGGCGCCGACCAGGTCCAGCACCAGGTGCAGCTTGGACTTCCAGCGCCGGTAGACCGCGGTCTTCCCGACGCCCGCCCGCCGCGCGATGCCCTCGATGGACATCCGGGAGAAGCCGACCGCGGCCAGTTCCTCCACCACCGCTTCCCTGATCGCCTCGGTCACGTCCTCGCGCAGGACGGCGGCCCCGGCGGGGGCACGGCGGGCGGGGGCGGCAACGGTGTCGGCAGGATCCGTGGTCATGCACAGAGCATAGCTGCGCCCGCGTCACGACGATACGGTTGCGTTCCGACGAACGACGACCTAACCTCGCCGTAGCGACGATACGGACCCGTCCCCTCGTTGCTTGACGCCCTGGACCCCGGCGAAAGCGACCCCTGTGACCACCGCGACCGCACCCCCGACCGCCCCCGCGACGCCCGCGACGCCCGCGACGCCCGCGACGCCCGCGGAACTGGCGGCCGCCCACGGCCTCACCCTCAGCGGCGCCCGCCCCTCCCTCCCCCGCTACATCGCGGAGCTCTGGGACCGGCGCCACTTCGTGACGGCGTACGCCACCGCCCGCATGCAGGCCACGTACAGCACGGCGAAGCTCGGCCAGGTCTGGCACCTGGTGACCCCGCTGCTCAACGCGGCGGTCTACTACTTCATCTTCGGCCTCGTCATGCACGCCAGCCACGGCGTGCCCGACTACGTGCCGTTCCTGATCACCGGCGTCTTCGTCTGGGACTTCATCGGCAGCTCCGTCAACGCCGGCACCCGCGCCGTCCACAGCAACCTCGGCCTGGTCCGCGCCCTGCACTTCCCCCGCGCGAGCCTGCCCATCTCCACCGTCGTCCAGCTCTTCCAGCAGCTGCTGGTCACCATGGGCGCCCTGGTCATCCTGCTGCTCGCCTTCGGCCAGACACCGAGCCCCTCCTGGCTCGTGGCCGTCCCGACGCTGCTGCTGACGGCCGTCTTCGCCGCCGGCTGCGCCATGGTCATGGCCCGCATCGGCAGCAAGAGCCCGGACGTCAGCCAGCTGATGCCGTTCGTCCTGCGCACCTGGATGTACTCCTCGGGCGTCATGTGGTCCATCGACCAGATGCTCAAGACGGACCACCTGCCGCACTGGGTGTCGATGGTGCTCAAGCTCAACCCGGCGGCCGTCTACATCGACCTGATGCGCTACTCCCTGATCGACAGCTTCACCGCGCAATCGCTCCCGCACCACGTGTGGCCGGTCGCCACCGGCTGGGCGCTGCTCGCCGGCGTCGGCGGATTCATCTACTTCTGGAAGGCCGAGGAGGAGTACGGACGTGGCTGACACCGCAACCGAGACCCGCATCCCGACCGTGATCGCGGACGAGGTCCACGTCGTCTACAAGGTCCACGGCGGCGGCAGCCGCAAAGGGGGCGCCACCGCCGCGCTCAGCCGGCTCTTCTCCCGCGAGCCCGCCCCCGGCATCCGTGAGGTGCACGCCGTCAAGGGCGTCAGCTTCACCGCGTACAAGGGCGAGGCCATCGGCCTCATCGGCTCCAACGGCTCGGGCAAGTCCACCCTGCTCAAGGCCATCGCCGGACTCCAGCCGGTGGCCCGGGGCGCGGTCTACTCGCACGGCCAGCCCTCGCTGCTCGGCGTGAACGCCGCCCTGATGAACGACCTGACCGGCGAGCGCAACGTCGTACTGGGCGGCCTCGCGATGGGCATGAGCCGCGGGCAGATCAAGGAGCGCTACCAGGACATCGTCGACTTCTCCGGCATCAACGAGAAGGGCGACTTCATCTCGCTGCCCATGCGCACGTACTCCTCCGGCATGGGCGCCCGGCTCCGGTTCTCCATCGCCGCCGCGAAGGACCACGACGTCCTGATGATCGACGAGGCCCTGGCCACGGGCGACGCCGCCTTCCAGCGGCGCAGCCAGGACCGCATCGAGGAACTCCGCGAACGCGCCGGCACCGTCTTCCTCGTCAGCCACGGCATCAACACGGTCCGCGAGACCTGCGACCGCGCCATCTGGCTGGAATCGGGCGTCCTGCGCAAGGACGGCCCGGCGGACGAGGTCTGCGACGCGTACGAATCCTTCACCAAGGGCCGCTGACCCGCGCAAACGGGCCGGGCCCGGGACCATAAGGTCCCGGGCCCGGCCCGTTCCGCCGTAACGGCTAGCTGTGCGCGCGCAGCAGGCTGCGCATCGTCCGCATCGCAACCGACAGGTTCGCCAGGTCGAAGTCGTCCGAGCCGCGGATCTCGTCCAGGGTCGTCCGGGCGCGTCCGATGATCGCCGCGTTCTTCTCCTCCCAGGCCTTGAACCGCTCCTCGGGAGTCGAGCTGCCGTTGCCCACCGACAGCACGTCGGCGGTCAGGGCGCCGTGCGCCGCGAACAGGTCCTCGCGGATGGAGGCGCGGGCCATCGACTGCCAGCGGTCGGCCCGCGGCAGCTCGATGATCCGGTCCATCAGCTGGGTGATGTCCAGGCGGTCGGCGAGGTCGTAGTAGACCTCGGCGACGTCCAGCGGGGCCACCCCGGTGCGGTCCGCGATGGCGACGACGTCGAGCGTCGGGAAGGCCGAGGAGAAGCCGGCCACCTTGGCCGCCAGCTCCTCCGGCACGCCCTCGCCGATCAGCTCGTCCATGATCGACTGGTACCACTCGAGGTCGGCGCCGCGCACCAGCTTCGGCAGCTCGGCCCACACGTGGCCGACCCGCTCCCCGAAGAACTCGATGGTCTCGGTGATCTGGAGCGGCTGCGGCCGGTTGTTCAGCAGCCAGCGCGTACCGCGCTCGACCAGGCGCCGCGAGTGCAGCCGGATCCGGGTCTGGACACTGGCCGCGACCTTGTTGTCGAGGGCCTCGACCGCGTCCCACACGTCGGCCAGGCCGAAGATCTCGCGGGCCGCGAGCTGCGCCCGGACGATCTCCTCCGTGGAGGCCCCGGTCTCCTCGCGCAGACGGTGCAGGAAGGTCGAACCACCGGTGTTGACGGTGTCGTTGACCAGCAGCGTCGTGATGATCTCCCGGCGCAGCGCGTGTCCGTCGATCTGCTCGGGGAACTTCTCCCGCAGGGCGGCCGGGAAGTAGGCGAAGAGCAGGCGCCGCAGGTACGGGTCGTCCGGCAGCCCGGTGTGGACGAGCTCTTCCGCCACCGTGATCTTGGTGTAGGCGAACAGGACGGCCAGCTCCGGCTGGGTCAGGCCCCGGCCGTTGGCCAGCAGTTCGCGGATCTGCCGGTCGGTGGGCAGGAACTCCAGCTCGCGGTTGAGCAGCCCCTCGCGCTCCAGGCGGCGCATGAAGCGCTGCTGCGCGTGGAGCAGGCTGGGGGCCTGCGCCGCGCCGTTGGCCAGCGCCGTGTTCTGCGCGTAGTTGTTGCGCAGCACCAGCGTGCCGACCTCGTCGGTCATCTCGGCGAGCAGCTTGTTGCGCTGCTTGACGGTCATGTCGCCGTCCGCCACGACCGCGTTGAGCAGGATCTTGATGTTCACCTCGTGGTCGGAGGTGTCCACGCCGGCGCTGTTGTCGATGGCGTCGGTGTTGACCTTGCCGCCCTCGCCGCCCGCGCCGGTACGGGCGAACTCGATGCGGCCGAGCTGGGTCAGACCCAGGTTGCCGCCCTCGCCGATGACCTTGGCCCGTACGTCGGAGCCGTTGACGCGGATGGCGTCGTTGGCCTTGTCGCCGACGTCCGCGTGCGTCTCGGACGTGGCCTTGACGTACGTACCGATGCCGCCGTTCCACACCAGGTCCACGGGGGCCTTGAGGATCGCCTGCATCAGCTCGGCCGGGGTCATCTTGGTGATGCCCGCCTCGATGCCGAGGGCCGCGCGGACCTGCGCGGTGACCGGGACGGCCTTGGCGCTGCGCGGGTGGATGCCGCCGCCCGCCGAGATCAGCGAGGTGTCGTAGTCGGCCCACGAGGAGCGCGGCAGCTCGAACAGGCGCCGGCGCTCGGCGTACGAGGTGGCCGCGTCCGGGTTCGGGTCGAGGAAGATGTGCCGGTGGTCGAAGGCCGCGACCAGGCGGATGTGCTCGGAGAGCAGCATGCCGTTGCCGAAGACGTCGCCGGACATGTCGCCGACGCCGACGACCGTGAAGTCCTGGGTCTGGGTGTCGTGGCCGAGCTCGCGGAAGTGCCGCTTGACGGACTCCCAGGCGCCGCGGGCCGTGATGCCCATGCCCTTGTGGTCGTAACCGGCCGAGCCGCCCGAGGCGAAGGCGTCGCCGAGCCAGAAGTTGTAATTGCCGGCGACCCCGTTGGCGATGTCGGAGAACGTCGCGGTGCCCTTGTCGGCGGCGACGACGAGGTAGGCGTCGTCCTCGTCGTGGCGCACCACGTCCTGCGGCGGCACGACCTCGCCCGCGACCAGGTTGTCGGTGATGTCGAGCAGGGCCGAGATGAAGGTGCGGTAGCAGGCGATGCCCTCGGCGAGCCAGGCGTCGCGGTCCACGGAGGGGTCCGGGAGCTGCTTGGCGACGAAGCCGCCCTTGGCGCCGACCGGCACGATCACGGTGTTCTTGACCATCTGCGCCTTGACCAGGCCGAGGATCTCCGTACGGAAGTCCTCACGCCGGTCGGACCAGCGCAGACCGCCGCGCGCGACCTTGCCGAAGCGCAGGTGCACGCCCTCGACCCGCGGCGAGTACACCCAGATCTCGTACGCCGGGCGGGGCGCCGGCAGGTCCGGGATGGCCTGCGGGTCGAACTTCATGGACACGTAGTCGTGCCAGTCGAAGCCGTGGGCCTCCTGGAAGAAGTTGGTGCGCAGGGTGGCCTTGATGAGGGTGAGGAAGGCCCGCAGGATGCGGTCCTCGTCGAGCGAGGCGACCTGGTCCAGGGCCCCCTCCAGCTCCTCCAGCATGGCGTCCACGAGCTCGCTGCCGGCGGCCTGGCGGCCGGGCGACAGGCGCGCCTCGAAGAGGGAGACCAGCAGCCGGGTGGTGTGGACGTTGTTGCGGAGGGTGTCCTCCATGTAGTCCTGGCTGAAGGTGGAGCCCGCCTGGCGCAGGTACTTGGCGTACGCGCGCAGGACGACGGCCTGCCGCCAGTTCAGCCCGGCGCTCAGCACCAGGGTGTTGAAGTTGTCGTTCTCCGCTTCGCCCTGCCAGACCGCGGCGAAGGCGTCCTGGAAGCGCTCGCGGGCGTCGTCACCGAGGTACGCGTCGCCGTTGGCGCCGACGGCGGGCATCCGCAGGCCGAAGTCGTAGATCCAGGCGCTGACCCGGTCGGCGCGGCGCAGCTCGTACGGGCGCTCGTCGGTGACCTCGACGCCGAGGCGCTGGAGCACGGGCAGGACCGCGGAGAGCGAGACCTGCTCGCCGGTGCGGTAGATCTTGAACCGGCGCTCGCCGGGGCCCGCGCCGACGGGCTCGTACAGCGAGAGCGCGAACGGGAGGTCGTTGGCGGAGAGCCTCTCCAGGTGGACCAGGTCGGCGACGGCCGCGCGCGGCGAGTGGTCGGCCTTGTAGCCCTCGGGGAAGGAGGTGCCGTAGCGGCGCAGCAGTTCGGCGGCGCGCTCCTCGCCGAGCTCGGCGACCAGCGCCTCGGAGAAGCCGTCGGCCCACGAGCGGGCGGCCTCGACGAGGCGGCCCTCGATGCGCTCGACGTCGCTGTCGGTGAGGACCGGCAGTTCCTTGCCCTGCGGGACGCGGACGACGAAGTGGATGCGGGAGAGGATCGACTCGGTGTTCCAGGCGGTGAAGTCGACGCTGATGCCGTCGAGCTCCTCCTTCAGGATGTCCATCAGGCGCAGCCGCACGCCGGTGGTGAAGCGGTCGCGCGGCAGGTAGACGAGCGCCGAGTAGTAGCGCCCGTACTCGTCCTGGCGCAGGTACAGCCGCAGTCGGCGGCGCTCCTGCAGGTACAGGACCGAGGTGACGATCTCGCGGAGCTTGTCGACCGGGGTCTGGAACAGCTCGTCGCGCGGGTAGGTCTCCAGGATCTGCAGCAGGTCGCGGCCGTCGTGGCTGCTCGGCGCGAAGCCGGCGCCTTCGAGGACCTCGCTGACCTTGCGGCGGATGACCGGGACGCGGCGCACCGACTCGGTGTACGCGGCGGAGGAGAACAGGCCAAGGAAGCGGCGCTCGCCGACCACGTTGCCCTCGGCGTCGAACTTCTTGACGCCCACGTAGTCGAGGTACGAGGGACGGTGCACGGTGGAGCGGCTGTTGGCCTTGGTCAGCACCAGCAGGCGGTGCTCGCGGGCCTTGGCGCGGGCGTCGGCGGGCAGCCGGTTGAAGGACGGCGAGACGGGGTGGCCGTCGTCCTTGCCGCTGTGGTGCGGGTCGGAGCGCAGGATGCCGAGGCCGGTGCCGGGGACGGCCGAGAGGGCGTCGCCGTCGACGAGGTTGTACTCGCGGTAGCCGAGGAAGGTGAAGTGGTCGTCGGCGAGCCAGCGCAGCAGCTCGCGGGCCTCTTCGAGCTCGTACTCGCGCAGGTCCGGGGCGGTGGGCTCGTCGGGCAGCCCGTCGGCGATGCGCAGCGCGGCGTCGCGCATCTTCTCCCAGTCCTCGACGGACTCGCGGACGTCGGACAGGACGCGCAGCAGGTCGCCGGTGATCTGCTTGAGGTCGGCCCGGTCGGTCTCGCGGTCGATCTCGACGTGGATCCAGGACTCGACGAGGGAGTCGTGGGGGCGCGCGGTCCTGGGGCCGTGCGCGTCGCAGTCGGGGCCGAGGATCTCGATCAGCTTGCCGGTGACGTCACGGCGGACGACGACCTGCGGGTGGATCACGACGTGGATGCCGCGGCCCTGGCGGGACAGCTCGTTGGTGACGGAGTCCACGAGGAAGGGCATGTCGTCGGTGACGACCTCGACGACGGAGTGGCTGGAGGTCCAGCCGTTCTCCTCGACGGTCGGCGTGTGCACGCGCACGTTCGCGGTGCCCTGCGGCCGGTTCTCGGCGAGCCGGTAGTGCGAGAGCGCTCCCCCGAACACGTCGACCGGGTCCCGGTCCAAGAGGTCCTCTGGGGCGGTGTGCAGGTAATAGCGCTGGAGGTACGCGAGCACTGTGTCCCGGTCGGGACGCTCCCCCGGCTCGGACCCAGTCGGAAGTAGCCCCCCGGCCGGGCTGTTCTCAGCTACCCGGGCCGCCCGCGCGAGCAGCTCGGCCTTTGCTTCGTCCAGCTTGGTCTGCATGTCCTCTGGCTCCTGTCAACGCGCCATTGCGTGACGTAGGTGGTGAAGAAGAAATGGCACAGCACTGAGCGCCGGGATGTCCGTGCGGGATCGGCGCTGCGCCGTAGGGAGAGCCGACCGGGAGGGAATGAGCCATAGGCGCCACGTCCCGGCAGCGGGGACCAGCGAGGGCCCGGGCACGGTGGTGCCTCGGGCGCAGGCCGGAGGCTTCGGTGCCCCCGATGACTATCGCGCTGATCACGGGTACCAGGCTATCTCCACCCACCCCGCACACGTCATGGATGTGTACAAAACTTGAGGTTGAACTTTGACGTTCTGGACAGCGACGCGGAGGAGCCGCGGGCGCGTCTGCGGAACCGTTGCTATTCGGCCAGTTCCCGAGCTGTGCGGACGGCCTCTGCCAGGGTGTCGACGACGGGCACACCGGCCGATTCCAGACTGCTGCGGCTGTGCGATCCGCCCGTGTAGAGGACGGCCCGGGCGCCGACGTGCGCCGCGGCGAGGGCGTCGTCCACGGCGTCTCCGATGAGGACCGTACGCGCGGCCGTCACGCCCGTCCCGTCCAGGGCGGCCATGTGCCGTACGAGGTGCCCCGCCTTGCTGGTGTGGGACGGCCCGGTCCGCCCGTCGACGCGCAGGAAGTGCCGGTCGATGCCGTGCAGGCGGACCAGCGGTACGAGCTTGTCGTGGGGCGCGAGGGACAGCAGGGACTGCGTGAGCCCGTCGCGCTCCCAGTCCCGGAGCAGCTCGCGGGCGCCTTCGGCGAGCCCGGCGTCTTCGGCGGCGGCCCAGTAGTGCCGGTGGAACGTGTCGTCCATGACCACCCACTCCTCATCGGTGGGCAGCCGTCCCATCAGCCGCTCGTAGAACTTGGGCACCGGTACGACGTACAGGTCGCGGTAGGTCTCGAGGGTGATCGGAGGGAAGCCGAGCTCCGCGAAGGAGGCGTTGGTCGCGGTGATGACGGCGTGGATGTCGTGGAGGAGGGTGCCGTTCCAGTCCCACACGATGTGGGTCGACGGCGTCATTTCAGCAGCCCCGGGATCTCCTGCACCCCGAACCAGAGCAGCTCGTGGTCCTCGGCGCCGTCCACGGTGAACTGCGCGTCGCCGTCCCCGCCGTCGGCGGCGTCGACGGCCCGTGCGGCGGCGGCCACGTCCGCCTCGGCGTCGCCGGCGTCGACGTGCACGGCGGCGGCCACGGCGAGCCGTACGGTGTCGGCGAGGGCGACCTGGCCGAGGGTGGCCTCGTCCACGCCGGGGGTGGCGGTGGCGGCCTTGTCGGCGACGTCCACGGCGACGACGACCCGCCGGGGCGGTGCGGCCGGGTCGGCGGCGATCAGGCGGAGCGAGGCGGCCGCCGCGCGGCTCAGGGCCGCGTACTCCAACTCCTCGATGTCGTCCGACACGTACCACTCGCGCAGCCCGGGGGTGACGGCGTACGCACGCAGCGGGCCGGGGCCCAGCTCACCCGCCTTGTGCGCCTCGGCGAGCCCGGGGAGGGTCAGGGGGACGTACACGCGCATGGCCGGCTGCTTTCGGTAGTCGGAAACGCCCCCAGGATACGACTGCGCCCCGGCCTGCCGGGAGAGTGACGACCTCGTACCCCTTCGGGGTGCGGGAGCAGGACCGCCCTGCGTCCACCCCGGTCCCCGAGGGTGGCCGCCGAGGCCCCGGCAGCGGGCTGCAGACACTCGGATAGGTGAACCGGGGCGGGGGCGGGACGCCGGCGATCAGCCGATTGCGGAGCGTGTGCGGCCCGGCGTAGAAGGTCCCCATCAAGTTACCGCCCGGTACCGCTCCGGGCCCGGACCATGGGGGCAGATCGCGATGGACACCACGATGCGCGGCACGATCGGCGGCGAGGCGGCCCGCCGCCGGACCGGCGGCCACTCCCGGACCCGGCCCGCCGGCCGGCGCGACACCCGGCGCCCCGCCGCCCCGGTCCGGGCCCTGCGGCCCGGCCCGCACCACTGGTTCGCCGACCGCCTCCTGGCCGTCGTCAGCGGCCTCCGGCCGGTCCACTCGCTCCTGGGCCACACGGTCGGCCCCGCCTACCAGCAGCTGGTCACCCTGGCCCCGGCGGAGCACCTGCGCGACGACCTGCGCCCGGTCGTCCGCCAGTGCGGCCGCTTCACCCCCGGCCCTGGCGTCATCGAGGCCTTCGCCCGCATCGCCACGGGCGACCGCATGACGGCCATGGCGTTCCGCCTCGAACAGGGCCCGGACCTCCGCTGGCGCTGCGCGGCAGTAGAACTCCAGGGCCCCCGCACATGAACCGGCAACCCCGGACCCGCCAACGCCACCACGCCGGACGCAACGCGGCCGGGCCGGACACACGCACGGTGTGTCCGGCCCGGCCGGCGAGCTCACCCCCGCGGGGGCTACTTCTTACGGCGGCGCCCGCCGGAGGCCTTCGCGGCCTTCCGCCGCTCCGCCCGCGTCATGCCGTCACCGTCACCACCGGCGCCATCGGACTCGAAGTCGCCCTCGACCACGCCGCCCTCACCGTCGACGGTCGGCGCCGAGAAGTGCAGCCGGTCCGGGCGCTGCGGAGCGTCCAGCCCCTTCGCCCGGATCTCCGGGCGGGCCGGCTCCTTCGTCAGCGACGGCGCCGCGTCCTGCACCGGAACCTCCTCGACCTGCTGCTCGACCTGGACCTCCAGGTTGAACAGGTAGCCGACGGACTCTTCCTTGATGCCGTCCTGCATGGCGTTGAACATGTCGAAGCCCTCGCGCTGGTACTCGACCAGCGGGTCCTTCTGGGCCATCGCCCGCAGGCCGATGCCCTCCTGCAGGTAGTCCATCTCGTACAGGTGCTCACGCCACTTGCGGTCCAGCACCGACAGCACCACGCGCCGCTCGAGCTCGCGCATGATGTCGGAGCCCAGCGCCTTCTCGCGCGCCTGGTACTGCTCGTGGATGTCGTCCTTGATGGACTCCGCGATGAACTCGGCGGTGATGCCCGCCCGGTCGCCCGCGGCCTCCTCAAGCTCCTCGATGGTGACCTTCACCGGGTAGAGCTGCTTGAAGGCGCCCCACAGGCGCTCCAGGTCCCACTCCTCGGCGAAGCCCTCGACCGTCTCGGCCGCGATGTACGCGTCGATCGTGTCGTCCATCATGAAGCGGACCTGCTCCTGGAGGTCCTCGCCCTCCAGGACGCGGCGGCGCTCGCTGTAGATGACCTCGCGCTGGCTGTTGAGGACCTCGTCGTACTTCAGGACGTTCTTGCGCGTCTCGAAGTTCTGGGTCTCGACCTGCGACTGGGCCGACGCGATCGCGCGCGTCACCATCTTGTTCTCGATCGGCACGTCGTCCGGCACGTTGGCCATGGCCATGACGCGCTCGACCATCTGCGCCTTGAACAGGCGCATCAGGTCGTCGCCCAGCGACAGGTAGAAGCGGGACTCGCCCGGGTCGCCCTGTCGGCCGGAGCGGCCGCGCAGCTGGTTGTCGATACGGCGCGACTCGTGGCGCTCGGTGCCCAGCACGTACAGCCCGCCGAGCTCCTTGACCTCTTCGAACTCGGCCTTCACGGCCGCCTCGGCCCGGGTGAGCGCCGCGGGAAGGGCGTGCGCCCACTCCTCGATGTGCTCCTCCGGGTCCAGGCCCTGCTGGCGCAGCTCGGCCTCGGCGAGGTCGTCGGGGTTGCCGCCGAGCTTGATGTCGGTACCGCGGCCGGCCATGTTCGTGGCGACGGTGACGGCGCCGCGGCGGCCGGCCTGGGCGACGATCGTCGCCTCACGGTCGTGCTGCTTGGCGTTGAGCACCTCGTGCGGGATGCCGCGCTTGGACAGCTGCTGGGAGAGGTACTCGGACTTCTCGACCGACGTCGTACCGACGAGGATCGGCTGGCCCTTCTCGTGCTTCTCCGCGATGTCGTCGACGACGGCGGCGAACTTCGCGACCTCGGTCCGGTAGATCAGGTCCGGCTGGTCCTTGCGGACCATGTCGCGGTTGGTCGGGATCGGGACGACGCCGAGCTTGTAGATCTGGTGGAACTCGGCGGCCTCGGTCATGGCCGTACCGGTCATGCCCGACAGCTTCGAGTAGAGGCGGAAGAAGTTCTGCAGGGTGATCGTGGCGAGGGTCTGGTTCTCGTCCTTGATGTCCACCCCTTCCTTCGCCTCGATCGCCTGGTGCATGCCCTCGTTGTAGCGGCGGCCGGCGAGGATACGGCCGGTGTGCTCGTCGACGATCATGACTTCGCCGTCGAGGACGACGTAGTCCTTGTCCTTCTTGAACAGTTCCTTCGCCTTGATGGCGTTGTTCAGGTAGCCGACGAGCGGGGTGTTCACCGACTCGTAGAGGTTCTCGATGCCGAGCCAGTCCTCGACCTTGGCCACGCCGGCCTCGTGGATGGCGACGGTGCGCTTCTTCTCGTCGACCTCGTAGTCGCCGGTCTCCTCGATGCCCTTCAGCGGCTGGCCGGCCTCGCCCTTGGTCAGGCGGGTCACCAGCTTCGCGAAGTCGCCGTACCACTTCGTGGCCTGGTCGGCCGGGCCGGAGATGATCAGCGGGGTGCGGGCCTCGTCGACGAGGATCGAGTCGACCTCGTCGACCACGGCGAAGTTGTGGCCGCGCTGGACCAGCTCGTCCTTCGACCACGCCATGTTGTCGCGCAGGTAGTCGAAGCCGAACTCGTTGTTCGTGCCGTAGGTGATGTCGCAGTTGTACTGCTCGCGGCGCTGCGCCGGCGACATGTTCGCCAGGATGCAGCCGACCTCCAGGCCGAGGAACTTGTGCACCCGGCCCATCAGCTCGGAGTCGCGCTCGGCGAGGTAGTCGTTCACCGTGATCAGGTGGACGCCCTTGCCGGACAGCGCGTTCAGGTACGCGGGCAGGGTGCCGACGAGGGTCTTGCCCTCACCGGTCTTCATCTCGGCCACGTGGCCGAGGTGCAGCGCGGCGCCGCCCATGATCTGGACGTCGTAGTGGCGCTGGCCGAGGACGCGCTTGGCGGCCTCGCGCACCGTCGCGAAGGCCTCGGGCAGCAGGTCGTCCAGGCTCTCGCCGTCCTGGAACCGCTGCTTGTACTCGTCCGTGAGCGCCCGCAACTCGGCGTCGGAGAGGTTGACGAAGTCCTCTTCGATGGAGTTGACCTGGTCCGCGATGCGGTGCAGTTTGCGCAGGATCTTGCCTTCGCCTGCACGCATGAGCTTGTTGAAGACGGACACCGAGGTTTGTCTCCTTGCCGGTCGGGCCTGGGCACTGTTCGTACACGGGCACGGCAGGTGGGCCCCACCGCAACGGCCATCGTAAGCGAGGACGTGGTCGCGTCGGGAGGTCCGCCGTAGCCGCGAGGGCGTGGGCGCCCGGATTGAGAACGTACGGGGGGTGCCGAAGGTGCCGCTGTTCGCGCCGCGGTTATGAAAAAGAGTTCCCGCGGGAGGCGCCCGGGCAGCAGAATCCGTTCATGGAGCCCACGACCCTGAAGACGGACCGACTCGATTTGCGGCCTTTCGTCCCCACGGACGAGGACGAGGTGTACGCCGCCTGCCTCGACCCCGACGTCCAGCGCTGGACTCTGGTCCCCTCCCCCTACGAGCGCGCGCACGCGCACGCCTTCGTGAACGAGGTCGTGCCGAACGGCTGGCGCGAGGACACCGCGTACCCCTTCGCCGTACGCCTGGGGGCCGGCGGCCCGCTGGTCGCCGCCGTCGGCGTCCACGTGCACGGAGAGGACTCGTACGAGATCGGCTACTGGGCGGTCAAGGAACACCGCGGGCAGGGCTACATGACCGAGGCCGTGGCCGCAGTGGCCCGCTGGGCCTTCACCGAGGTGGGCGCCGTACGGCTCGAGTGGCGCGCCGAGGCCGGCAACACCGGCTCCCGCGTCGTGGCGCAGAAGGTCGGGTTCCGCATGGAGGGCCTGCTGCGGGCCGGCCTGATCAGGAACGGCACCGCGCGCGACTGCTGGATCGGCGCCCTGCTCCCCTCGGACCTGGGCCTGACCCCGGCTTTCCCGTACCTGCCCGCCGATGTCAGTGGCGCGTCCTAGGCTGCGGATCATGACGAGCCTGCCGCAGCCCGCCCTGTCCCTGTCCGCCGACGAGGCGCGCCGGATCGCCCTGCGCGCGCAGGGCTTCCTCGGCGCGCCCGACCGGCGCGGCGGGGTACGGGGCGTCCTGCGGCACCTGGGCGCCGTCCAGCTGGACACGATCTCGGTGCTGGCCCGCTCGCACGAGCTGATCCCGTACGCGCGGCTCGGCGCGGTGGGCCGGGAGGCGGTGGAGAAGGCGTACTGGTCGGACCGTCACGCCTTCGAGTACTGGTCGCACGCGGCCTGCATCCTGCCCATCGAGGAATGGCCGCATTTCGCCTTCCGGCGCCGGGCCCGGTACGCGCGCGGGCACCGCTGGCACGTCCTGCAGGACAAGGACCGCTCCACGAAGGCGGTCCTGGACCGGCTCCGGGCCGACGGCCCGCTGACCTCCACCGAACTGGGCGGCGCCAAGAACGGCGGCGAGTGGTTCGAGTGGTCCGAGACCAAGATCGCGGTGGAGTGGCTGCTCGACACCGGTGAGGTGGTCTGCAGCGAGCGCCGCGGCTGGAAGCGGGTCTACGACCTCCCCGAGCGCGCCGTGCCCGACGCGCTGCTCCACGACGACCTGGACGACCGCGAGTGCCTGCGCCGCCTGGTCCGCCTGGCCGGGCAGTCGCTGGGCGTGGGCACCCGGGCCGACATCGCGGACTACCACCGCCTCAAGGGGGAGCAGGTCGACGCCGTGATCGCGGAGTCCGGACTGGTCCCGGTCACGGTGGAGGGCTGGGGGAAGCAGGCCTGGGCCGATCCGGCGGCGCTCGCGACGGCCCCCCGGGGCCGCCACCGCACGACACTGCTCTCCCCGTTCGACTCGCTGGTCTGGGACCGCCCCCGCACGGAGCGGATCTTCGGCTTCACGCACCGCCTGGAGGCCTACGTCCCCAAGCCGAAGCGGATACACGGGTACTTCGCGATGCCGCTGCTCGCGGGCGGCCGCCTCCAGGGCCGCGTCGACCCGGCCCGCGAGGGCCGCACCCTGGTGGCCCGCCAGCTCTCGCTGACGTCGCCGAAGGCGGCCGGCGCGATGGCGGCGGCCCTGCGAGAGGCGGCCGAGTGGGTGGGCTGCGACACGGTCCGCGTCGAACGCGCCGGCTCCCCCGCCGAGGCCGCGGCCGTCACCGCAGAACTCGCCGCGTTCTAGGCCGCGTCCGAGGGGCCGCCCGGGTCGGCCGGAGGCGGTTAGCGGATCTCCAGGATCTTCTCGCGCATCGCGTAGACCACGGCCTCCATCCGGGAGTGCAGCTGCAGCTTCTCCAGGATGTTGCGCACGTGGTTCTTCACGGTGTTCTCGGAGATGAACAGCTCCTTGGCGATGTCCCGGTTGTTCATGCCGGTGGCCACCAGCTTCAGGACCTCCAGCTCCCGGTCCGTCAGCCTCGGCGCCGGCACCAGCCGCCGCTCGTCGGTCCGCTGGATCATCGACTTGAACTCGGTGAGCAGCTTCGACGCCATCGACGGGCTGATCTGCGACTGGCCGTCCGCCACCGCCCGGATCGCCGTGGCCACCTCGTCCGTGGAGATCTCCTTCAGGAGGTACCCGGTCGCGCCCGCCTTGATCGCGTCGTAGAGGTCCGCCTCCTCGTCGCTGATCGTCAGCATGATGATCTTCGCGGAGGGCGCCACCTCCTTGATCGAGGTGCACGCCTCGATCCCGCCGCGCCGGGGCATCCGCACGTCCATCAGCACGATGTCCGGCAGCAGGTCGGCCGCCTTGTCCACGGCCTCCGCACCGTCCCCCGCCTCGCCGACGACCTGGATGTCCTCCTCCTGCGCGAGGACGATCTCCAGCCCGCGCCGGAACAGCGCGTGGTCGTCGACCACGAGGACCCGGATGGGCTCCCCCGCCGACGGCCCGGCGGACTCCGCCGCCGGGTCCGCCTCACGGCGGCCCGCACCGTCGTCGCCGCGCACCGGCCCGAAGCTGTCCGCCATCGTTCCTCCCCCTGCATGTGCCGAGCTGCTGGGCCAACCGGACCGGCTGCGCCGCCGGTTGACTGCCCGCCATGATTCCATGCCCGCGGCACGGCGCGGGGGGCCGCCGCGGACCGCCCGGCGCATACGCGCCATACAAAGGCCCCCGCAGGACGCCGGAGCGTCCCGCGGGGGCAGCGGAACGAGGTGCTCAGCCGCCGAGCGCGCCCCCGGCCCCACCGCGCGGCTCCTCCGAGCTGGAGGCCCCGTCGGGGTTCACGTGGATCACGCCGTAGTCGTACGCGTGACGTCGGTAGACAACGCTGGGCAGCTTGGTCTCGGAGTCGACGAACAGATAGAAGTCGTGTCCGACCAGCTCCATCTCGTAGAGAGCCTGGTCGAGCGACATGGGTGCGGCCGAGTGGGTCTTCTCGCGGACGATGAGCGGGCCTTCGCCCTGCACTTCGATGGAACCGATCCGGGTGATCGGAACCCCGTTCGCCTTCTCCTCGGAGAACGGCTCGCCATTCGCGTTCAGCTGCGCGGCGTCCGGCACGACGTCGGCGACCTCTGCCGCCGAGAGCCGGCCCGCGCCCCTGCGGGTGTAGCGCTTGTCGTGCTGCTTGCGCAGCCGGGCCTCCAGCTTGTCCTGAGCCAGGTCCAGCGCCGCGTACGGGTCGGCGGCGGCGGCCTCGGCACGGATCACCGGGCCCCGCGAGCGCAGAGTGATCTCCACGCGGTCGGAACGGTCGGCCTGGCGCGGGTTGTGCTCCTTCGACACCTCGACGTCCAAGCTGATCACCTTGGCGTCGAGCTTCTGGATCCGCTCCGGATTCAGCTTCTCGGCCACGTGCTTGCGGAACCGGTCGGGCACCTCGGTCTTGCGGCCCTTGACGACGATGTCCACGCAGAACTCCGTTCCCGGATAGCTCCGCCCGACGGGGCGAAGCGTCTCCCTTTCGCACCAGACTCCGGTGAAGGCCGGAGCCTCGGACTTGGCGACTTTCACCTCCTCCTCCCCCATCGGCAAGATCCACACCCCACCGACTTCGGAGTCGAGCGACAGCGATGCGTGGGGCCTGAAGGCTCGCCAGTCCTCACAACCGAACATATCCCTCTATGACGGTTGTCGGCACCCGCTACCGGAACGTACTTCCGTTCAGGTGGTCATTCACTCTTACTACCTGCAACGATGGGCCTTCCCCTGCAGTTCCAAATCTATTCACGGGATTTTTGCTCTGTCCGAGTTGCGGCCACCACCGCCGCCCGCGGCGCCGCCTCCTCGGCCAGACCGCCCTCCCGCACCGCCCGGGCCGCCTCGGCCAGCGTGGCCCCCGTGGTGATCAGGTCGTCGACCAGCACGAGCACGGCCGCGTCCGTCAGCCGCGCCCCGCCCGGGCACGCTTCCAGCGCCCCCGCGAGGTTCTCCCGGCGCTGCCGTGCCCCCAGTCCCGCCTGGTCCGCCACGGCCCGCCGCAGCCGCAGTACGGGCGCCACCCGCGCGGGCACACCGGCCCGCCGCAACCGCCCCGCCGCGGCCAGCGCGATCCTGCGCGCCGGATCGTGCCCGCGCGCCCTGACCTGCCGCCGCGCCGACGGGACCGGCACCAGAGCCACCTCGCGCCCCGCCGCACCCGCCCCACCCGCGCCCGGCAGCGCCGCGGCCACCGCCCCCGCCAGGGCGGCGCCGAGCGCCCCGGCCAACGGCAGCGCCCCACGTTCCTTGTGCGCCAGCAGCACGGCCCGTACGGGTCCCTCGTAGACGGCGGCGGCGTACACCACCGGCAGCCCCCGGGGTGACGGCCGGGGCCGCGCCCGCACCGCCCCGGCCCCGCTCAGCGCCTCCCGGCAGCCGGCGCACACCAGCAGCCGCGCGGCCCCGCAGCCCGCGCAGTCCACCGGCAGGACCAACCCCGCGAGCTCCTGCCACCACCCCCGCATGCCCACCACTGTGACGGGCCCCGCAACGACCCGCCACCCCTGTGGACAACTCACGGACGAGCAGGTCAGCCCGGGTACACCGGCGCCCTGCCGCCCGACGTCACCGTGCGCCACTGCGCCCCCGGCGGCAGCCACACGATGCCGTCCTCCGAGTACCCGATCACCGGCTTCGGCTTCGACTCGTCCTCCGAGCCGGGCACCGCGACCGCGACCAGCCCGGTGGCCCCGGGCAGGCTCCCCGCGGCCACCGAACCGTCCGCCAGCATGTAGCGGGCCTGCACGACCCCGCCGCTCTCCCGGCCCACCACCAGCAGCCGGCCCCGCGGCGCCCAGCTCATCGCCGTCACGTCCGCCATCTGCGGAGCCGCCGCCCGCAGCTCGCGCACCGACACCGCCGAGCCGTCCCCCTTGGGGTCGGGCCGTTCGATCCGCCCCACCCACAGGTTCTTGCGGCGCTCCTTGTTCTCCACGAGCAGCGCGATGCGCGCCCCGTCGGAGGAGGCCTTCAGCGAGGTGATCCGCCCGTCGAGCCCGGCCACCTGCACCTTCTCGGGGGTCCCGGTCCCGTCCGGCACCCGCCACAGCCCCGGGTGCTGCGGATCCTGGTCGACGACCCACAGGTCGCCCGCCGCGTCCCAGCTGGGCGCGGTCAGCGTGTTCGGCTTGGCTCCCCTGCCGGTCAGCACGGGCTGCGGCATGGCCCCGGCCCCGGTCAGCGACACGACGTACAGGCCGTGCCCGTCCGCGGAGACCACGGCCGCGCGCCCCTCGTCGTACGACACGGCCGCGGAGTCCACCTTGAACGCGGTGGGCGCGGACAGCGGTCCCGGCACCGGTTCGGAGCGCGGCTGCTGGTCCTCGGCGGTGACGTCGAGCTTCATCCGGACCAGCCGGTCCTCGTTGTCGACGAAGTACTGGTACTGGGGCGTCCGGGGCCGGTTGGCGATGACGGCCGCCGTCACCTCGGTCACCGAGCACAGCGAGGAGGACTTCCCGTCGGAGCGGAGCAGTTCGACCCGGTCCAGCCGGGAGGCCGTCAGCTCCTTGACGGTGTAGAGGAGTTGCGTCGCCATCTTCTGGCACTGCGGCGACGCGACGTTGTCGGCCTTGTCGTTCAGCGGCACGCGCAGCGTGTTCTGGCCGTCGTACGAAAGGGACTTGGTGCCCTGCCGCAGCTCCGTCCCGGTGGGGAAGCTGGACTCCACGACCGGCCCCAGCCACCTGGACGGCCCGGCCAGCAGCGACTGCACGGTCTGCGTGGTGGGGTCCATCCGCGAGTCGGGGTCACTGCGCTGGCGCACGTACACGGGATCGGCGACCAGGCTGCCGCCCGCGAAGTAGTACTTGTTGACCGGCATGTAGATGCGCTGGAAGTCCGACTCGCTCAGCACGAGGCTGCTCGGCGGAGTCGAGATCCGCCACTGCTTGCCCTCCTGCACCAGCTGGAGGAACTCCGCGTACTCCCCGGTCTGCGGCTGGTACGCGCTGCGCTCGTCCACGGTCGCGAGCTTCTTGCCGGTCACCTTCCAGCGGGGCCCGTCGGGGTCCTTCTCGGTGCGGACCGGGAACCGGTCGAGGCCGGCCGAGAGCACGGTCACGGCGGTGCCGGGCCGCCAGCTCTTCGCGGCGTCCTCGGTGAGGTACTTGCGGGCGGTTTCCAGCTGCGGATCGTCGCTGGTCATCGCCTCCAGGAAACCGTCGACGATCTCCCCCGCGCTGGCCTTGTCGGCGGGCGGCACGCCGAACACCCGGACCTGGGAGTCGACGCCCTGCGAGGCCTGCACCCGGCGGATGTCCCCGTGGTCGGGCATCGAGGCGCACCCGGCCAGCAGCAGCCCGGCCACCCCGAGGGCGTACGCCCGCAGGGTGCGCAGCCGCCTGCCGCGGGCCCCCGCGGCGCGCGCCCTCCCGGGCGCCGCACCCTCAGCGTCCGTCGGCATCGGCATCGGCATCAGTTCGGTCCTCCTGTGGTGCCTGCTCGGCCGGCCGGGCCACGACCCGGGCACCGCTGCCCGGCAGGGCCGTCGGGTCGGCGGGTACGGACTGCCCCGAGGCCACCGGGGGCCGCGGCGGGATCGGCGACCGGTCCCCCGCGTCCGCCGGCTGCTGCCGGTCCGCCGCGGCGCCCGCGGCGTCGGCCGCGGCCCTGGCCCGGTTGGCCCGGGAATCCTCGGGTTCCAGCGGGATGGGCGAGCCCCGCAGCGGCTCGTCGGCCGTACGCGGCAGGGTGAGGCGGAACTGCGAGCCGCCGCCCGGCTCGCCCCAGGCCTGTAGCCAGCCGCCGTGCAGCCGGGCGTCCTCGACGGCGATGGACAGGCCGAGGCCCGTACCGCCCGTCGTCCGTGCCCGTGCCGGGTCGGCCCGCCAGAAGCGGTTGAAGACGCGGGTCGCCTCGCCGGGCTTGAGCCCGACGCCGTAGTCCCGTACGGCGACCGCGACGGCCCCGCCCGCGGACGCCAGCCGGACCACCACATCGCGTCCCTCGCCGTGCTCCACGGCGTTGACGACCAGATTGCGCAGCACCCGCTCCACCCGCCGGGCGTCGGCCTCGGCGATGACGGGCTGGGTGTCGCCGAGCACCCGGATCCGGGTGCCCTTGTGCTCCGCGAGCGGCTCGGCCCCGTCGATGACGCGGCGTACGACGTCCCGCAGGTCGATGGGCTCCGCCTCCAGGGCGGCCGCGCCCGCGTCGAACCGGCTGATCTCCAGCAGGTCGGCGAGCAGCGACTCGAAGCGGTCGAGCTGACCGGCGAGCAGCTCGGCGGAGCGCGCCGTGATCGGGTCGAAGTCGACCCGCGCGTCGTGGATGACGTCCGCGGCCATCCGTACCGTCGTCAGCGGGGTGCGCAGCTCGTGCGAGACGTCCGAGACGAACCGGCGCTGCATCCGCGACAGGTCCTCGAGCTGTTGGATCTTGTTCTGGAGGTTCTGGGCCATCTTGTTGAAGGCTTCGCCCAGACGGGCGATGTCGTCCTCGCCGGTGACCTTCATCCGCTCCTGGAGCCGCCCGGCCGACAGCCGCTCGGCGATCCCGGCGGCCATCCGGACGGGCGTGACGATCTGACGCACCACGAGCCAGGCGATGGCGCTGAGCAGCACGACGACGAACAGCCCGGCGGTGGCGATGGTGCTCTTGACCAGGTTGAGGGACTCCTCCTCCTGGGTGAGCGGGAAGAGGTAGTACAGGTCGTACGGGTCCCCGTTGATGTCGGTGAGCCGCTTGCCCACGACCAGCGCCGGCTCGGGGGCCTTCTCCCCGGCCCCGGCGGTGTACCGGATCTCCGAGAAGGTCTTGAAGGTGCCGGCCGAGTGGTTGACGGCGCGGCGCAGTGCGACGGGCACGCTGGCCGTCGGATCCACGTTTCCCGAAGCACGGGCGCCCTTGACGCCCTGGGTGCCGGGCAGGACCTGCTCGCCGGTCCCGGCGCCGAGCGCGACCACCTCGAAGGCGGTCTGGCCCCCACTGGCCAGCTGTTTGACCAGCGAGTTCATCCAGGTACTGGCGTCCAGCCCGACCTTGTTGTCGGCGGCGTCGGGCCCGTCCACGGTCGCCGGGGCGTTGGCCTTCTCCTGCGCGACCGCGAACCCGCCCGCGGCCTGGCTCTGCGCCGCCTCCTCCTTGGCGTCCAGGAGGCCCTTGCTGACCTGTGCGATCACCACGAAGCCCAGCGCGAGGACCACGGCGAGCGACATCAGCAGGGTGGCGGCGACCACCCGCAGCTGGATGTTGCGCCGCCACAGCCGGACAGCCGGAAGCAGCGGCCGGCGTACGAGGCGTACGCACAGCCGCAGCACCGAGGCACCCGGCGCTCCCTCCTGGAGCAGCCGGCCGGGCCGCAGGCTCCGCCAGCGGGAGCCGCCCCGGCCCTTGCCGGACTGCACCTCAGCTGGGTCCGGCCTTGTAGCCGACACCGCGCACCGTCACGACGATCTCGGGGCGCTCCGGGTCCTTCTCGACCTTGGAGCGCAGGCGCTGCACGTGCACGTTCACCAGGCGGGTGTCCGCGGCGTGCCGATAGCCCCAGACCTGCTCCAGCAGCACCTCGCGGGTGAACACCTGCCAGGGCTTGCGCGCCAGGGCGACCAGCAGGTCGAACTCCAGCGGGGTCAGGGCGATGGAAGCACCGTCCCGCTTGACCGAGTGCCCGGCCACGTCGATGACGAGGTCACCGATGGCCAGCTGCTCGGGCGCGGGCTCCTCCGACCGGCGCAGGCGGGCGCGGATGCGGGCCACCAGCTCCTTCGGCTTGAACGGCTTGACGATGTAGTCGTCGGCACCGGATTCCAGGCCCACGACGACATCGACCGTGTCGCTCTTGGCCGTGAGCATCACGATCGGCACGCCGGACTCGGCCCTGATCAGCCTGCAGACCTCTATGCCGTCCCGTCCGGGCAGCATGAGGTCGAGCAGTACCAGATCCGGCTTCGCCTCCCGGAAGGCAGCAAGTGCCTTGTCACCGTCCGCTACGAACGACGGCTCAAAACCTTCTCCACGCAGCACAATGCCGAGCATCTCGGCCAGCGCGGTGTCGTCGTCGACGACAAGGACGCGTCCCTTCATGGTTGACATCATCCCATTAGCTAATCGTTACCTGGCGGTGAGCTGTCCCACAGCCAAAAGGGCTGGAAATCGCCCCTCGGACCTGCGTGGAGAACAGGTCGACCAGTCTGCCCCGGATCCGGGGTGACAATTGAAGGTACGGGCTGTCGATGATCCGGGGGGATCGCTGGTCCGTTCGTGTACCTCACGTGGCACGATGGCACCGACCAGCGCCCCCGCCGCAGCAGGTGCACGTGAAGGAGCGACGATGAACGACTCTCCGGGCTGGGCTACGCCCGGATCCGATCCCTCCGACGGCGAGCGGCCCGGGGCGCCCACCGACCGGCCGGCCTCCGGCGACCCGAAGTGGTCGGCCGAGCAGCCGCCGCCCGGCCAGTGGACCAGCCCGGCCCCCGGCCAGAACCAGCCCCCGCAGCAGCCCCAGCCGCCCCAGCAGGGGCAGGGCTGGGGAGGGCACGGAGGCCCGTACGGGGGCCAGTACGGTCAGCACGGCGGCCAGTACGGCTACCCGGGCGGCCCCGGCCAGTGGGGCCAGCCCCCGGCCGCCAAGCCCGGCGTGATCCCGCTGCGCCCGCTCGGCCTCGGCGAGATCCTGGACGGCGCCGTCGCCACCATGCGCTCCCACTGGCGCTCGGTCCTGCCGATCACGCTGGTCGTGGCCACCGTGGTGCAGGTGCTCAGCCTCCTCGCGCAGAAGTACGCCCTGGGGGACCTCGCCGTCTCGGCGGAGCCCGGGGCGGACATCGACGAGACGATCAACGACATCGCCGTCGCCATGGCGGCCCTCGTCGGCGTCGGCTTCATCGCCGCCCTCGGCGGCATCGTGGCCACCGCGATGCTCACGATGATCTACAGCCGGGCCGTGCTCGGGACCACTTCGACGGTCTCCGCCGCCTGGCGCGAGTCCCGTCCCCAGCTGCTGCGCCTGCTCGGCCTGACGCTCCTGCTGGCCCTCGGCTCGATCCTGCTGGCCGCCGCACTGATCCTGCCCGGCGCCCTGACCCGCAGCCCGGGTCTGCTCGTCGTGGGCCTGCTCGTGATGCTCCCGCTGTTCACCTGGCTGTGGATCAAGTTCAGCCTGGCCTCGCCCGCGCTGATGCTGGAGCGGAGCACCGTCTTCAAGGCCCTCGGCCGCTCCTCCAAGCTGGTCCAGGGCACCTGGTGGCGGATCTTCGGCATCACCGTGCTCACCAACATCATCACCGGCATCGTCTCGGCGATCATCGTGTGGCCACTGACGATCGTCGGCATGGCCGTCTTCGGCGGCGGCCTGGCAGGCATGGAGGACGGCACCGCCTCCACCGCCTGGGGAGCGCTCGTCCTCTCCGGCATCGGCTCGATCATCGCGCAGACGATCGTGATGCCGATCCTGGCCGGCGTCACGGTCCTCCTCTACGTGGACCAGCGCATCCGCCGCGAGGGACTCGACCTGGAGCTCGCCCGGGCGGCAGGCATCGAGAACTACGGCACGACCGGAGGCTGACACACCCATGGTGAGCACGGGGGGCCTCATCACACGTGCCGCGGCGCTCCTGCCGGGCGCCGAGACACCACCGGTCACGACACCGCGCGAGCCCGCCCAGGAGGCGGCGGAGCGCGAACTGTCCAAGCCGATGTACCACGAGAACGACCCGGGGCTGCTGGACCGCGCCCTGCGCACGTTCCTCGACTGGATCGACGACCTGTTCGAAGCGGCCTCCGGGGCGACCCCCGGAGGCACGCTCGGCCTCGTCGTGATCGTCCTCCTGGTGGTCCTGGCCGTCGGCGCCCTGTGGTGGCGGCTCGGCGCCCCCGGCCGGATCTCCTCCGGTGCGGGCGTCCTCTTCGACGACGGCATCCGCAGCGCCGCCGACCACCGCACGGCCGCCGAGGCCCACGCCGCCGCCGGCCGCTGGACCGAGGCCGTCCAGGAGCGCATGCGCGCCGTCGTCCGCTCCCTGGAGGAGCGCACCCTGCTCGACCCGCGCCCGGGCCGCACCGCCGACGAGGCGGCCGCCGAAGCCGCGGTCTCCCTCCCCGACCACGCCGGTGACCTCCGCGCGGCCGCCCGTACCTTCGACGACGTCACCTACGGCGGCCGCTCCGCCGACGCCGACACGTACGCCCGCCTGCGCACCCTCGACCTCACCCTGGACCGCGCCAAGCCGCTCCTGACGGGACCCGCCGCATGACGCCGCACGACGGGTCGCTCCCGCAGGGCGCCGAACACAAGCACGCCGCGCTCTCCGACCCCCCGCCGCGCCCGGCGCCCGAGCAGCCTTCCCGGCACGCTCCCGGCCCCCGGGCAACCGCCCCGGTGGAGACCGCCCCGACGGACACCGCCCCCGGCCCGGACCGAGCCCGGCTGGCCCGGCGAGCCCGACGGGTCCTGGGCTTCGTCGCCGTGCTCGCCGCGGGCGGGATCGCCCTCGCCGTCCTCAACTCCGGCACCCGCCACGGCCTCCTCGATCCGCGCTCCGCCGACCCCTACGGCAGCAGGGCCGTCGCCGAGCTCCTCGAGGACCGCGGTGTCACCACCCGCGTCGTCACCACCGCCCGCGAGGCCGCCGAGGCCGCCGGACCCCGCACCACCCTCCTCGTCACCGACCCCGACCGCCTCGGCAGCCGCCAGCGCGGCCTGATCCGCTCGGCCATGGACCTCTCCGGCGGCCGCACCGTCCTGCTCGCCCCGGGCAGCCACAGCCTCACCGACCTGGCCCCCGGCGTCAGCAGCCAGAGCGCCACCGCCGCCGACACCCTCGCCCCGGCCTGCAGCCTGCCCGCCGCCGCCTCCGCCGGCCGCGCCGACACCGGCGACGACCGCCGCTACACCACCGACCTGCCCCGGGCCACCGCCTGCTACCCCAGCGACGGCCGGCCCACCCTCCTCGTCCTCCCGGCAGGCACCCGCGGCGACACCGTCCTCCTCGGCTCCGGCACGATCCTCCTCAACGAGAGCCTCGCGCAGGAGGGCAACGCCTCCCTCGCCCTCCAACTCCTCGGCTCCCGCCCGGAACTCGTCTGGTACATGCCGTCCCTCGCGGACTCCGACCCCGGCAGCGACGCCGAAACCGAAGAGGACCAGAGCCTCTTCGACCTCGTCCCGGCCGGCTGGTCCTGGGCCCTGCTCCAGCTCTTCGCGGCCGCCGCGCTCGCCGCCCTCTGGCGCGCCCGCCGGCTCGGCCCCCTCGTCACCGAGAAGCTGCCCGTCGTCATCCGCGCCTCCGAGGCCACCGAAGGCCGCGCCCGCCTCTACCGCAAGGCAGGGGCCCGCGACCGCGCCTCCACCGTGCTGCGCGCCGCCACCCGCGAACGCCTGGCCGCCCTGGTCGGCGTACCGGCCTCCCAGGCCCACGACCCCGTCACCCTGGTCCCCGCCGTGTCCACCCGGCTCGGCGACGGCGGCCACGACGTGACCACCACCCTCTTCGGCCCCACACCCTCCGACGACGCGGCACTCGTCGCGCTCGCCGACCACCTCGACGCCCTCGAAAGAGAGGTCCGTACGTCATGACGTACCCGGCCACCGAGTCCGCCGCCGCGGACAGCGCCCGCGCTTCCCTCGAAGCGCTCCGCACCGAGATCGGCAAGGCCGTGGTCGGTCAGGACTCCGCCGTCACCGGCCTGGTCGTCGCACTCCTGTGCCGCGGCCACGTACTGCTCGAAGGCGTCCCCGGCGTCGCGAAGACCCTCCTCGTACGGGCCCTCGCCGCATCCCTCGAACTTGACACCAAGCGCGTCCAGTTCACCCCGGACCTGATGCCGAGCGACGTCACCGGCTCCCTCGTCTACGACGCCCGCACCGCCGAGTTCTCCTTCCAGAACGGCCCGGTCTTCACCAACCTCCTCCTCGCGGACGAGATCAACCGGACCCCGCCCAAGACCCAGTCCTCGCTCCTCGAAGCGATGGAGGAGCGCCAGGTCACCGTCGACGGCACGCCGCGCCCGCTTCCCGAGCCCTTCCTCGTCGCCGCCACCATGAACCCGCTCGAGTACGAGGGCACGTACCCCCTCCCGGAAGCCCAGCTGGACCGCTTCCTCCTCAAGCTCACCGTGCCGCTGCCCTCCCGCGCGGACGAGATCGGCGTCCTGACCCGGCACGCCGCCGGCTTCAACCCCCGCGACCTGCACGCCGCGGGCATCCGCCCGGTGGCCGGCCCGGCCCAGCTCGAAGCCGCCCGCGAGGCCGTCGCCAGGGTCTCCGTCTCCCCCGAGATCGCCGGCTACGTCGTCGACATCTGCCGCGCCACCCGCGAATCGCCGTCCCTCACCCTCGGAGTCTCCCCGCGCGGCGCGACCGCCCTGCTGGCCACCGCCCGCGCCTGGGCCTGGCTCACCGGCCGCGACTACGTCACCCCCGACGACGTCAAGGCCCTGGCCCTGCCGACCCTGCGCCACCGCGTCCAGCTGCGCCCGGAAGCCGAAATGGAAGGCGTCACCGCGGACTCGGTCATCACCGCGATCCTCTCCCACGTCCCCGTCCCGCGCTGATGGCCCTCACCGGACGCACCGCCCTGCTGGCGGCCCTCGGCAGCATCCCCGTCGGCATCCTCGAACCGAGCTGGACGGGGATGCTCGCCGTCAACGGCCCGCTCGCACTGGCCTGCGCGGTCGACTGCGCCCTGGCGGCGCCCGTCCGCGGGCTGCGCCTGACCCGATCGGGCGACACCTCGGTCCGCCTCGGCGAACCGGCGGACGTCCACCTCACCGTCACCAACCCGAGCGGCCGCCGCCTCCGGGCCCGCGTCCGCGACGCCTGGCCCCCGAGCAGCTGGATCCCGGGTACGGAGACGGCCGCCTCCCGCCACAGGCTGGACATCCCCGCCGGGGAACGCCGCCGCCTGACCACCCGCCTGTACCCCACGCGCCGCGGCGACCGCCAGGCCGACCGCGTGACGATCCGCTCGTACGGGCCCCTCGGCCTGTGGGCCCGCCAGGGCGCGCACACCATCCCCTGGACGGTCCGCGTCCTGCCGCCCTTCACCAGCCGCAAGCACCTCCCCTCGCGCCTCGCCCGCCTGCGGGAACTGGACGGACGTACGAGCCTCCTGACCCGCGGCGAGGGCACCGAGTTCGACAGCCTCCGCGACTACGTCCCCGGCGACGACACCCGTTCCATCGACTGGCGGGCCACGGCCCGCCAGCAGAAGGTGGCCGTCCGCACCTGGCGCCCCGAACGCGACCGCCACATCCTGATCTGCCTGGACACCGGCCGCACCGCGGCGGGCCGCGTCGGCGACGCCCCCCGCCTGGACTCCGCGATGGACGCGGCCCTGCTGCTGGCCGCCCTGGCCACCCGCGCCGGCGACCGCGTGGACCTGCTGGCCCACGACCGCCGGCCCCGGGCCCAGGTCCAGGGCCGCCCGGCCGCCGACATCCTGCCGTCCTTCGTCAACGCGATGGCCACCCTCGAACCCGAACTGGTCGAGACGGACTCCCGCACCCTGGTCTCCACCATCCTCCGCAGTGCCCCGCGCAGGTCCCTGGTGGTCCTTCTGACGAGCCTGGACGCGGCCCCGATCGAAGAGGGCCTGCTCCCGCTCCTGCCGCGCCTCACGCAGCGCCACACGGTCCTGCTGGCTTCGGTGGCGGATCCCCACGTGGCGGAGATGACCGGCTCCCGCGGCAGCGCGGAAGCCGTCTACGAGGCCGCGGCAGGCACCCAGTCCCAATCCCAGCGCCGCCGCACGGCCGACCAGCTCGCCCGCCACGGCGTCCACGTGGTCGACGCCACCCCGGACACATTGGCCCCCTCCCTGGCCGACGCCTACCTGGCCCTCAAGGCCGCCGGCCGCCTGTAGCCGAAGGGCCTGGATAGGCTGGTCGGGAACCCACCAGGAGGACACCATGGCCGACCTCACCCCCGAGCAGATGCGCCGCTTGCACGACTTCGCGGAGCAGCTCGCGGAGCTGGCCGAGCACCAGGAAGACTCGTGGAAGGTGCAGACCACCGATGGTCAGATCTTCCTCACGATGATGAGCCCCACCGCTCCCCACGGGCTCAACGTGGTGCGGCTGCGCCGCCAGATCGAGGCCCAGACGCCAGAGGTCATGGCCCTCAACGACACGAACATGGGCGATCCCCAGACCGGCCTGACCAAGGTTCCCGATCTCATGGTCATCGCGGAAGAGGACACCGACGACACGGCAAAGGTCGTCAATTCCCGGGATGTCCTCATGGTGGTGGAAGTCGTCTCCCGCACCAACTCGCTCACTGACATCCGCGACAAGCTGCATGACTACCCGAGGATGGGGGTCCCGCTGTATGTCGTGGTGGACCCCCGCAAGGACAAGAAGACCGTCACCGTGCACAGCGACCCCTCAGCAGGGCCCGACGGCATCCAATTCCGCAAGGCGGTCCCTTACGCCTTCGGGGACACTGTCACCGCCGGCCGCTGGACGCTCGACACGAGCAGCCTCAAAAGCTACCCCGCCGATTGGTGAACGCAGAAAAGCCCCGCACCGAACCCCGGAGGGTTTGGTGCGGGGCTTCCGCAATGATTGTTCGGCGGCGTCCTACTCTCCCACAGGGTCCCCCCTGCAGTACCATCGGCGCTGAAAGGCTTAGCTTCCGGGTTCGGAATGTAACCGGGCGTTTCC
>NZ_JBIXJQ010000001.1:483649-1007135 GCF_052871255.1 Streptomyces sp. LARHCF249 | reverse complement strand
GGAAGAAGTAAAGGAGCCAGGCCGCACACCTGCCGGCCCGGCCCTCCGCGCCCGGATCAGGAGCCGCCATGACCATCGCACCCCAGTCCCCCGCCCCCCAGTACCCCCCCCCCCCCGGCCCCGCCCCCCGCCCCCGCCCCCCCCCCCGCCGCGCCCCCGGGGGGGGGCCCCGCCGCCCCCCCCCCCCCCCCCGCGCCCCCCGGGGCCCGGCCCCGCCCCGGGGGGCCCCCGGCTACCGGCTACCGGCGATCCGGATCGGGGACGGCGCGAGGTGACGGGGATTCAGTGACCGCGGCGGCTGCTGCGGCGGCGCAGGGTGTACGCCGTGCCGGCCGCGGCGGCGAGGAGGAGGCCGGCGCCCGCGCCGAGTTCCACGGGATCCATGCCGGCCACGCTGCCGCCGAGGCCGCCCTGAACGCCCCGGGCGGTGGTGGGGACGGCGGTGTCCGGGGTGGATGTCTGCGTGGAACTGGTGGTCGCCAACCCGGACGTGCCGCCCGCGATCGTCAGATCGGCCGAGCCGGTCTCCCCGTTGCAGGTGAAGCTGACGGAGTAGACGGCTCCGCGCCGGGCGTCCCGGTCCACCCTGACCCGTACGCTCTGGCCGCGGGCGATGCTCACGGTGTCGAAGACCCCGGAGGAGGCAGTGGCGTAGGCGGCGTTGCATCCGGTCACCGAGAGGACCGTCCGGCCGCCGGGCGCGACCGTGGACGGTGTGATCGCGAACCCGAACGAGGTGACCTGCCGTGCCTCGACGGCGGTCGCGGCGCCCGCGGAGGACGCGCCGAGGGCGCCGAGCGCGAGTACGGCGCCCATGGCGCCGGCGCTCAGCAGGGCTGTGGCGGAGGTACGTATCGCACCCATGGTTGATTCTCCGGATCCCCGAGGAGCAGTCGCGGAAGGGGTTTCCGCACGTGGGGGGTCGTGCGCCTCGATGTCCGCCACGCTAGGTCCGGGCGGCGCGGCCCGCGATCAGGAACGGGCGAATGGGGCATGTCCCTAGGCCGAACCGGGGACGGGAGGCCCGTCCCCGGTTTGCCTGACGCCGTCCGCCGACAGCTTCCGCAGGCGTCGGGACGGTGCGCGCCCTCAGTCCTCGAGACCCAGATGCGGGAACTGGGTCAGGAACGGTTCGGCGGTGGCCGAGATGCCCCGCCCGAAAGGCGCGTCGAAGTCCCAGATCAGGAACAGCAGGAAGGCGATCAGCGCGCTGAACAGGCCGGCCAGCAGCAGTTCCCGGAAGGAGCGCCGGATCTGCAGCGTGAAGATCAGACCGACCGTCACCAGGGCCCCCGCGATGAGCCCGAACCACACCACCCCCGGCATCGTGGCTCCGGCGCCCTGGCCGCGCGCACTGCGGGCGTCGTCCACCACGGCCACCTGGTCGACCAGCGGCTGGTACGCCTGCCCCTCGTGGTCCGTCTGCGGCTCGTAGTCGGTGACGTCCCGGCGGATCCGTTCCAGCAGTTCCCCGCCGTGGGCCGTGAGCTTGCCGTGGTCGGCCATCTCTCTCCACTCCGTGTCCACCACGTACGTCACGTACGCGTCGACGTCGGACCGGATCTTCTTGCGGACCTCGGCCGGGTAGACCTCGGAGCGGACGCTGACCTCGTGGAGGGCCTGTGCCTCCTGGCGCACGTACTCCTGGGCGGCCCCGCGGCCCTCCCAGACACCGGCGATCGCCAGGCCCAGCACGATCGCGTAGATCACCCCGATCATCATCGTCATGTACTCGATGACGTCCGGGGTTTCGTTCGGATCGTCGTCCTCTCCGATCCTGCGGTGGTTGAAGAAGGCGATGGACAGCACCACGGCACAGGCCGCGGCCATCGCGATGGTCAGGACGAGCCATTCCGACAAGATGACTCCCAAATCGGTGACAGGCGGGGCAGGAGGGCTACCGGGGGCGCAGCGCGACGATCGCGAGGACTGCGGGAGCCACGGTCAGCAGGGTGAAGGTCACCGGCGAGACGTGGCGTTCGACCGGCTTGCGGGCGGGTGCGTGATAGGCGGGACGGGCCACCGGCCTGGTCACGGGGGGTGGCGTCACGGGGGTGGCGGTGGGGGCTGGGGCGGGCGGGGCGGGTGCCTTGTACACCCGGGGCGGTGCGGGGGCGGGCGGCGCCGGCTTCGGCGCGACGGGCTTGGGCACCGGCTTCGGTACGGGTTTCGGCGCAGGCGGGGGCGGGGGCGGGGGCGGCGGCGTGGGCTCGGGCGGCGGGGTCGGCGTCGGCGGTGGAGTCGGCTTCGGCGTGGGTTTCGGGGGCGGGGGCGAGGGCTTCGGCGGGCAGGGCGGGGGAGGCGGTGGCGGGCAGTGGTGTCCGTGTCCGCCGTGCCCGCCGTGTCCGTCGTGCCCGCCGTGTCCGTGGCCTCCACCGGGCCGGTCGCCGGGCTTGCCTCCGTGCTCACCGCCGTGATGTCCGCCACCCGGACCGCTTCCGCGGCCACCGCTGGAGGCCGAGGCGACCAGGGTGACGGCGGAAGCTCCGCCGCCGGAGCCGGTCGTCGCGTAGGCGCAGCTATCAGCCACGGCCGGTGTGACGGAAAGGGCCGCCCACAACAGGACCGGGACCGCCAGCAGGCGTCTGGTACAGGCTTTGTTCACCCGGGGAGCATGGGCTCGCGCACGCCCGCACACGCGGGGGTCAGCCCTGGTTCGCCTGAACGGGTGGAGTGCCTGTGGGAAAGGTTTGAGCCACTCATGCGTCGCCAGACGGGCGACTCCGGACGCTCATCGCGCAATTCCCAAAAGGGATGTGTCGGTATCGATCATTCTCCCGGACGGGTGCGGCAGGCGTGTTTGGTGTGTGACGAAGAACGGATCGCCAATTTCCGCTTTTGCTCGCCCCGTTGGGCAATGATCAGTACATTCGGCTCGGACAGGAGTCCGACCGCGGACGGACCACCGTAGGAACAACGCTTGGAGACCCCGATGGAGCGCCCCGCCTGGGCCCCGCCAGGCATCGACATATCGGTGCCGAGCGTGTCCCGCATCTACGATTACTACCTGGGCGGCTCCCACAATTTCGAGGTCGACCGCCAGGCGGCCCGCCGGGCCATGGAATTCATGCCGGGCCTGCCCAAGGTCATGCAGGCCAACCGGGCATTCATGCGCCGCACCGTGCGGCACGCCGTCGCCGAGGGCATCACGCAGTTCCTGGACATCGGCTCCGGCATCCCCACCTTCGGCAATGTCCACGAGATCGCGCAGGCCGCCAGCCCCGAGGCGCGCGTGGTCTACGTCGACCACGACCCGGTGGCCGTCGCGCACAGCCAGGCCGTCCTGGCCGGCGACGAGCGCAGCGCCGTCGTCGCCGCCGACCTCCGCAAGCCGCAGGACATCCTGGCCGCCCCGGAGGTCACCCGGCTGCTCGACCTCGACCGGCCGGTGGCCCTCCTGCTCGTCGCCGTCCTGCACTTCCTGGAGGACGCGGACGACCCGTACGCGGCCGTGGCCGAGCTGCGCGACGCGCTGGCCCCCGGCAGCCTGCTGATCCTCACGCACGCCTCGTTCGAGGGGATCCCGCTCACGGAGGAGGTCGCGGGCGGGGCCGTCGGCGTCTACCGGGACATCCGCAACCCCCTCGTCATGCGCAGCGGGGAGCGGATCCGCGGATTCTTCGAGGGGTTCGAGATGCTGGAGCCCGGTCTGGTGTCCATGCCCGACTGGCGGCCGGACCGCGCCGAGTCCGCTGAGGACGGCGCGGTCCAAGAGGACCCGTACGCCTTCTCCGGCTACGGCGGCGTGGGACGCAAGGCGTGAGACTTCCTGCACAGACGGCGGGCACGCCGGACGCCGCCGCGGCGCGCGCCGGAGTACCGGCCCCCGGGCCCGAGGCGGCGGAATCCCGGGCGGCGGAGCCGCCGGCGGCTCCCAAAGGCGGTATCGAGGACCGGATCGCCCGCTTCGCGACCATCTGGGGGCGGGCGATCTTTCCGGTCACGGCGACCTCGCTGACCCGTGCCGAGTTCGAACGGCATCTCGTCCCGCTCACCTGGACGCTCGCCGAGGCCCTGCACGCCCGGCCCTTCGACGCCTCCGTCTCCCAGCGGGTCGGCGCGGAACTCGTCGCCGTGCACTGCACCGACCCCGAGGCGCTGTCGGGCACCCTCGGGGTGATCGAGTCGTACCTGGTGCTCTACTGCGGACCCGGCTGGCCCGGGGGCTCCGGTGCGGACGACACCGAGGAGTACCGGTCCCGCTGCGCCCGGCTCCAGCACGGGATCGCGGCGGGCTTCGCCCGCGCCCTGCGCGAGCGCACCCTCAAGGAGCAGGAGGCCATCGCCCGCTCGGCGCTGACCGCCCGCATCGACGCCCAGCAGGCCCTGCACGCGAGTGAGGAGCGTTTCCGGGCGGTCTTCGAGGGGGCGGCCGTCGGGATCGGCATCGCCGACCTGGACGGGAACATCCTCGAGGTCAACGACGCGCTGCTGCAGATGTTCGGCGGCCTGGAAGGACACGTCCGGGGCCGCAAGGTCAGCGAGTGGGGACACCCCGACGACACCCCGCACGTGTGGCGCATGTACGGGGAGCTGGTGCGCGGCGAGCGGGAGAGCTTCCGTGTGGAGAAGCCGTACTACCGGCACGACGGCACCGTCCTGTGGACCAACCTGACGGTGTCGCTGCTGCGCGACGCCGACGGGGTGCCGCGCTACCAGCTGGCGCTGATGGAGGACACCACCGAACGCCGCCTGCTGAACCTGCGCCTGCGCTACGAGGCGACCCACGACGCCCTGACGGGACTGCCCAACCGGACGCTGTTCTTCGAGCGGTTGGAGAAGGCCCTGAGCGGGGCCGGGGGCAGCCGCTTCGGCCTGTGCTACCTGGATCTCGACGGGTTCAAGGCGGTCAACGACAGCCTCGGCCACTCGGCGGGCGACCGGCTGCTGGTGGAGGTCGCGGACCGGCTGCAGAGCTGCGCGACCGGCCCCGGCGAGGTGGTCGCCAGGCTCGGCGGAGACGAGTTCGTCGCCTTGACCACCGGCCCGGACACCGAACAGGAGGTGACCGACCTGGCGGTCCGCATCCTGTCCGCCCTGTCGACGCCGATCCGGCTGGAGGGACGCGAGCTGACGGTCCGGGGCAGCATCGGCATCGTCGAGGGCCCGGCCCGCGAGCGCACCCCCGCGGAGGTGCTGCGCAGTGCGGACATCACGATGTACCGGGCCAAGGCGGCCGGCGGCAACCGCTTCGAGTTCGCCGACGCCGAGGCAGACGCCCGGGCCATCACCCGCCACGGGCTGACCAACGCCCTGCCGGCGGCGCTGGAGCGCGGCGAGTTCTTCATCGAGTACCAGCCGCTGGTCCACATGCACGACGGCAGCGTGCACGGTGCGGAGGCGCTGGTGCGCTGGTCGCACCCGCAGTACGGGGTGCTCGGCCCGGACCGCTTCATCCCGCTCGCCGAACGGACCGGGCTGATCGTGCCGCTCGGCCGCTGGGTCCTGGAGGAGGCCGTCCGCCAGGCCCGCAACTGGCAGCGCCAGCACGGCGGCTCGTCCCTGCGGATCAACGTCAACCTCTCACCGACCCAGCTGCACCACCCCGGCCTGGTCGCCGACACCGTCGCCGTGCTGGAGAAGTCGGGCCTGGCCCCGGGCGCGCTGTGCCTTGAGGTCACCGAGTCGGCCCTGATCGGCGCCGACGACGAACTCCTCGAACCGCTGCGCCGGCTCGCCGCCCTCGGCGTGGACATCGCGCTCGACGACTTCGGCACCGGCTACTCGAACCTGGCCAACCTGCGCCGCCTTCCGGTCAGTGTCCTGAAGCTGGACCGCTCCTTCACCCAGGGGATGCAGCAGAGCCCGGCCAACCCGGTCGACGTCAAGATCGTGGAGGGGATCGTCGCCCTGGCCCACAGCCTCGAGCTCGCCGTCACCGTCGAGGGTGTGGAGACCGGAGCCCAGGCCGCCCAGCTCCGAGACCTCGGCTGCGACACCGCCCAGGGCTGGTACTACGCGCGCCCGGGGGCCCCCGACCGCATCCACAACCTCTCCCTCTCGGATGCCGTGCCCACACCGTCCTGACACCGGCCGCCCACCCGCCCACCCGCCCGGGGAGCGGGCGGCGGTGGCGGGCGCCGAGAGCGGGCCTGCCGGTCAGCTCATGCCCGCCTCCGTCCCGCGCCCCGGCTCGCGGACCGCCGCCATCACCCGCTCCATCCGCCGGGAGGTGTCGGCCAGCACCTCGGCCGCCACCGGCAGGCGCTCGGCCTCGTACACGTCGAGCACACCTTCCGGAGCCGGGCCGGTGACGGCGGCGGCCAGGGTCCGGGCGAGGGCGGCCGCGTCCTGAATCCCGGTGTTCATCCCCAGCCCGCCGGCTATCGGGTGGACGTGCGCCGCGTCCCCGGCGAGGAAGACCCGGCCTTCGCGCATCCGGGCGGCCATGCGGACGTTGATCTGCCACGAGGAGAGCCAGGTCGGATCCGCCAGCCGGATCCCCGGCATCCGGGCGTGCCGGTCGAAGAGCCGCTGGAAGCTCTCGAGCGAGGGCGGCAGCGGCTCGCCCCGCTCGTCGGCCTCGGGCGGGGCCTGGAGCTGGAAGATGTCCGTCCCCGGTATCGGGCAGAGCAGTATGCCGCCGCCGTCCGAGGTGAACCACTGATGCCAGTGGTCCCGGCTCAGCCCGGGCGCCGTCACGTCTCCGAGCACCATCGACACCTTCTCCTCCGTCCGTCCTTCGAAGGGGATCCCGAGGAGCTCCCGGATCGAGCTGTGGCCGCCGTCGCATCCCGCGGCGTAGCCCGCGCGGACCGACCGGCCGTCGGCCAGCCGCGCGGTGACCCCGCCCGCGTCCTGGGTGATCCCGACGACTCCGGCCCCGTACTCGATCGGGACGCCGAGGCCGGCCAGCCGTTCGCGGAGGACCTCCTCGACCTGCCACTGGCCGATCAGGAGCCCGTTGCTGCCGGCCGGTGTGTCGTTGATGTGGGCGCCGTCGAAGTACTTGCGCAGGATCACGCCCGGGTTGCCGATGGCGCAGAGCCGCTCGGCGACACCGAGCCGGGCGAAGGCCTCGAGGCTGCTCGCGTCGAGGCCCTTGCCCCGGGACTCGCGATGGGGTCCGGAACGCCGCTCGAGGATCCGGACGGCGATACCGCGAAGGGCCAGTTCGCAGGCCAGGGCGAGTCCGGTGGGGCCGGAGCCCGCGATCAGTACGTCGGTCATCGGAAGTCCTCTCGTCACGTCGATGACTCCAGGAAAGCGGCTCGTCCCAAAAAAAGCAACCCGGTCAAAAAAATAACTGAGTTCGGTATGTAACTCAGTAACGAACCGGTGCTAGGGTGTGACGCATGGACAACACGACGGGTCTGCGCGAGAACAAGAAGCTCCGTACGCGCCGCCGGCTGGCGGCGACGGCGCTTGAACTCTTCCTGGAACACGGTTTTGACTCCGTCTCCGTGGCGGACGTCGCCGCGGCGGCGGAAGTCTCCAAGCCCACGCTGTTCCGGTACTTCCCGACCAAGGAGGACCTGGTCCTGGACCAGTTCGCCGACCATCAGGACGAGGCGGCGCGCATCGTGCGCGAACGGCCGGCCGGGCAGGGCCCCGTCGCCGCCATACGTGAGCACTTCCTGGCGGCCCTCGACCGGCGGGACCCGATCACCGGGCTCTGCGACCATCCCGCGGTCCTCGCCTTCGAGCGGCTGGTCTTCTCCACCGCCAGCCTGGAGTCCCGCCTCGCCCGCTACACCGCCCGCGAGGTGGAACTGCTCGCGGCCGCCCTCGAGGCCGAGTCCACCCCGTCGCTCACCGCCCGGCTGGGGGCGCTGCACCTGGTGACGGTCCGCCAGGAGCTGGGCCGGGAGAACTGGCGCCGGATCGACGCCGGGCGGAGCGCCGACGAGGTCCACCCGGGGGCCGTGGCCGACGCGAACGCCGCGTTCGGCATGCTGGCCGGCGGGCTCGACCGGGTGCTGCCCATACGCCCCGGCGTTACGCCAGCCGGTTCGGCCGGTTCGGCCGGTTCAACCGGCTGACGCGGAGCGGCCGGGGAATGTCGGACGCACAAGCCGTCCGGTAGCGAGGCCAGGGCCTGCTCGCCGTGCGCAGGGCGGGCGACGTCGTTCAGCTGGAGCGCAGTGCCCCCGTCCACGAGATCGCGGACTGCGGCGACGTTCCGTTCCCCGTTGCGGGCGGCGTCAGCCCACCAGCATCCGCTTCAGCTCGCGCGCCGCGCGCGGGGGAGCCACGTCGGTGCGGTGGGCCAGTGCGATCGTGCGGCGCAGCGGCGAGCCCGCCAGGGGGGTCGCCCTGAGGCTCGGCCCGGCGCGGTCCACCACCATCGCCGGGACCACCGCGACGCCCAACCCCGCCCGTACGAAGCCGAGTACCGCGTCCATCTCGCCGCCCTCCACGGTGAACACCGGCTCGAAGCCCTCCGCGCGGCAGGCCGCGACCGTCAGCTCCCGCAGGTCGTACCCGTGCCGGAACATCACCATCGGCTCGTCGCGCAGCCCGGAGATGGTCAGCGCCCCGCCCCCGCCCGGCGCCGGCAGCTCCGCGGACGAGACCACCACCAGATCCTCGGTCAGCAGCTCCACCGTGGTCAGCGCCGGAGCCGAAGGCGGCAGCGGCAGCGCGATCAGGGCCAGGTCCAAGGCGCCGCGGGCCAGTTCCCGCACGAGGTCGAGCGAACCGCTCTCCTCGATCAGCAGCTCGATCCCCGGATGTGCGCCGTGGAAGGCGCGCAGGACGTCCGGCAGCAGGCCCGTGCAGACGCTCGGCGTGGCGCCCAGCCGGACCCGCCCGCGCCGCAGCTGCGCCAGCTCCTGCACCTCCAGCCGCGCGGTGTCCGCGTCCGCCAGGATCCGCCGGGCCAGCGGCAGCAGCGCCTCGCCCGCGTCCGTGAGCGCGATGTTGCCCCGCGCCCGGCTGAACAACTCGGCGCCCAGCTCCCGCTCCAGCGCCCTGATCTGCTGGGACAGCGAGGGCTGGGCCACATGCACCTGTTCCGCGGCCCGAGTGAAGTGCCGGGTGTCGGCGACGGCGACGAAGTAGAGAAGCTGTTGAAACTGCATGGGCCCAGAATAAGACGACCATAGACATTCCCTATGGAGATCAGCCTCATCATGTCTTGGACCTTTCGGGACCTAGGTCCTTACGGTCGATGGCATGGCTCTGGCAACGCGGACGGGTCGACGGCCGTCCACCACACGCACGATCTGGGACTCGTCCGTCGGCAAGAAGTCCGTGATGGCCGTGTCCGGCCTGATCATGCTCGGCTACCTCGTCGTGCACATGCTCGGCAATCTCAAGATCTTCTTCGGGGCGGGGGAGTTCAACGGCTACGCCCACTGGCTGCGCACCCTCGGCTCGCCCTTCCTGCACCACGAGTGGGCCCTGTGGATCGTCCGCGTGGTGCTGCTCGCCGCGGTCGTGGCGCACGCCGTGTCCGCGTACCAGCTCAGCCGCCGCGGCATCCGGGCCCGGCCGGTGAAGTACGCCCACAAGCGCCGCAAGGCGAGCTACGCGACCCGCACCATGCGCTGGGGCGGCGTCATCCTGGGCCTCTTCATCGTCTGGCACGTGCTCGACCTCACCACGCTGACCGTCAACGAACGCGCCTGGGCCGGGCACCCGTACGAGAACGTCCTGGCCACCTTCTCCACCTGGTACGGCAACACGATCTACATCGTGGCGATGGCGGCCCTCGGCCTGCACGTCCGGCACGGCTTCTGGAGTGCCGCCCAGACCCTCGGCGCGGGCAGCGCCCGCCGCGAGCGTCCGCTGAAGTTCCTGGCCGACGCCCTGGCCCTCGTCCTCTTCGCGGGTTTCGTCTCCGTCCCCGTGGCCGTCATGACCGGATGGGTGAACTGACCATGAGCGACCTCGGAAACGACTACACCCGCTACACCACCGGCGAACCCCTCGCCGACACCAAGGCCCCCGGAGGCCCGGTCGCGGACCGCTGGGACCGCCGCCGCTTCGAGGCCAAGCTCGTCAACCCGGCCAACCGCCGCAAGCACACCGTGATCGTCGTCGGCACCGGCCTGGCCGGCGGCTCCGCCGGCGCGACCCTCGCCGAACAGGGCTACCACGTCGTCCAGTTCTGCTTCTCCGATTCCCCGCGCCGCGCCCACTCCATCGCCGCCCAGGGCGGCATCAACGCCGCCAAGAACTACCGCAACGACGGCGACTCGGTGCACCGCCTCTTCTACGACACCGTCAAGGGCGGGGACTTCCGCGCCCGCGAGTCCAACGTCCACCGCCTCGCCCAGATCTCCGTCGAGATCATCGACCAGTGCGTCGCCCAGGGCGTCCCCTTCGCCCGCGAGTACGGCGGCCTCCTCGACACCCGCTCCTTCGGCGGGGTCCAGGTCTCCCGCACCTTCTACGCCCGCGGCCAGACGGGCCAGCAGCTCCTCCTCGGCGCCTACCAGGCACTCTCCCGGCAGATCGCCGCGGGCAACGTGGAGATGCACGCGCGCACCGAGATGCTCGACCTGATCACCGTCGACGGCGTGGCCCGCGGCATCGTGGCCCGCGACCTCGTCACCGGCGAGGTCTCCACCCACTACGCCGACGCGGTGGTGCTGGCGAGCGGCGGCTACGGCAACGTCTTCTACCTCTCCACCAACGCCATGAACTCCAACGCGACCGCCGTCTGGCGGGCGCACCGGCGCGGCGCCTACTTCGCCAACCCCTGCTTCACCCAGATCCACCCCACCTGCATCCCGCGCACCGGCGACCACCAGTCCAAGCTCACCCTGATGAGCGAGTCCCTGCGCAACGACGGCCGCATCTGGGTCCCCAAGGCCAAGGGCGACACCCGCCCCGCCGCCGAGATCCCCGAGGCGGAGCGCGACTACTACCTGGAGCGGATCTACCCCTCCTTCGGCAACCTCGTACCCCGCGACATCGCCTCCCGCGCCGCCAAGAACGTCTGCGACGAGGGCCGCGGCGTCGGCCCCGGCGGCCAGGGCGTCTATCTCGACTTCGCCGATGCCATCCGCCGCATGGGCCGCGACAAGGTCGCCGAGAAGTACGGCAACCTCTTCGAGATGTACGAGCGGATCACCGCCGAGAACCCGTACGAGGTCCCCATGCGGATCTACCCCGCCGTGCACTACACGATGGGCGGCCTGTGGGTCGACTACGACCTCCAGACCACCGTCCCCGGCCTCTTCGCGATCGGCGAGGCCAACTTCTCCGACCACGGCGCGAACCGCCTCGGCGCCTCCGCCCTCATGCAGGGCCTCGCCGACGGCTACTTCGTCCTGCCCGCCACCATCAACGACTACCTGGCACGCCACCCGCACCGGGAGGCCGTCGACGACACCCACCCCGAGGCCCGGGAAGCCGTACGGGAGACCCGCGAGCGGCTCGCGAGGCTGCTCTCGGTCGACGGCGACCGCACCCCCGACTCCTTCCACCGCGAGATCGGCGAACTCATGTGGGAGTACTGCGGGATGGCCCGCACCGAGGAGGGCCTGCGCAAGGCACTCGACCGGATCCCGCAGATCCGCGCGGAGTTCTGGCGCCGGATCAAGGTCCCCGGCACCGGTGAAGAGTTCAACCAGTCGCTGGAGAAGGCCAACCGCATCGTCGACTACCTGGAGCTCGCCGAGCTGATGTGCCTCGACGCGCTCCACCGCGCCGAATCCTGCGGCGGCCACTTCCGCGAGGAGTCCCAGACCCCGGAGGGCGAGGCCGAGCGCCGCGACGAGGAGTTCTCCTACGCTGCGGCCTGGGAGTTCCGGAGCACCGGCGCCGCCCCCGTCCTGCACAAGGAAGACCTCGTCTTCGAGTACGTCCACCCCACCCAGCGGAGCTACGCATGAAGCTCACCCTGCGCGTCTGGCGCCAGCACGGCCCCGACGCCCCCGGCGCCATGGCCTCCTACGAGGTCGACGGCATCTCCCGGGACATGTCCTTCCTCGAGATGCTCGACACCCTCAACGAGGACCTCATCCTGCGGGGCGAGGACCCGGTCGCCTTCGACCACGACTGCCGCGAGGGCATCTGCGGCGCGTGCAGCCTCGTCATCAACGGCGACGCCCACGGCCCGGAACGCACCACCACCTGCCAGCTCCACATGCGGTCCTTCGCCGACGGCGACACCATCGACGTCGAACCCTGGCGGGCCGCCGCGTTCCCGGTGGTCAAGGACCTCGTCGTCGACCGCGGCGCCTTCGACCGCATCATCCAGGCCGGCGGCTACATCACCGCCCCCACCGGCTCCGCCCCCGAAGCGCACGCCACCGCCGTGCCCAAGGCCGACGCCGACTTCGCGTTCGAGCACGCCGAGTGCATCGGCTGCGGCGCCTGCGTGGCGGCCTGCCCCAACGGCTCCGCGATGCTCTTCACCTCCGCCAAGGTCAACCACCTGGGCGCCCTCCCGCAGGGCTCACCCGAGCGGGAGAGCCGCGTCCTGGACATGGTGGCCGCGATGGACGAGGAGGGCTTCGGCGGCTGCACCCTCACCGGCGAATGCGCCACGGCCTGCCCGAAGGGCATCCCGCTCCCGTCCATCGCCGCCATGAACAAGGAGTGGCTGCGGGCGGTCCGCAAGGGCTGACCGGGCGCCCGGCCCCGGCCGACCGGCCGACCCGATCCGCCGACCGGGCGCTCGTACGGGCCCTACGCCGCGCCGCGCCCCGGCGCGGCCGGGCCCGTGGGGGACAGTGCACCCATGCCACATCCCCCCGCAGGGTACGGACCGCGCCGCCGAGCCGTGCTGGCCGCTGCCCTCGCCCCGCTGGCCGTGGCCGGCTGCTCCGCGGAGGAGCCCGCACGGCCGGCGCCCGGCGCGCAGGCCGGAGCCAAGGACGCCCTGATCATGGTGATCCGGCACGCGGAGAAGCCGTACGCCGGCGACTCCGGCTGGGACGAGGAGGGCGAGGACGACCCCGGCTCGCTCGCCGGCCGCGGCTGGCGCCGGGCCGAGGAGCTCCCGCGGCTCTTCCCGCCGGCCCGCGGCTCCTCGCTGCCCCGCCCCGCCGCCGTCTTCGCGGCGGGCGGCAAGGGCACGGCACCCGCCCGGTGCAAGCAGACCGTCGCGGCGCTGGCCACCGCGCTGCGCACCCCCGCACGCGCCGAGTTCGCCGTCGGCGCCGAACCGGCCCTCGTCCGCGCCGCACTGCTCGCCCCTATGCCGGTGCTGGTCTGCTGGGAGCACAGCGGCATCCCCCGGCTGGTCCGCGCACTCGGCGCCCACGAGGTCCTCGGGGTCCCCGCCACCTGGCCCGACCGCTACGACCTCGTCTGGACGTTCACCCGCAGCCAGGGCCGGTGGAGCTTCCGCGAACTCCCGCAGCACCTGCTCCCCGGAGACGCGTAACCGGGTCCGGCTACTTCCCCAGGGCCCGGGCCAGGTACGGCGCCGTGCGCCCCGTCCCTGCCGCGGCGACCTCAGCCGGGGTGCCCGAGGCGACGATCCGGCCGCCCTCCGTGCCCCCGCCCGGACCCAGGTCGATGACCCAGTCCGCGCGCGCCACCGCCTCCATGTCGTGCTCCACGACCACCACCGAGTGCCCGGCGTCCACCAGCCCGTGCAACTGCCGCAGCAGCACCCGCACATCGGCCGGGTGCAGCCCGGTCGTCGGCTCGTCCAGCAGGTACAGCGTGTGGTCCCGGCGCAGCCGCTGCAGTTCCGCGGCCAGCTTGATCCGCTGCGCCTCGCCGCCCGACAGCTCGGTGGCCGGCTGCCCGAGCCGCAGGTAGCCCAGCCCGATGTCCTCCAGCGCCCGCAGGCTGCGCGCGGCCGCCGGGACCTCCGCGAAGAAGCCAGCCGCCGACTCCACCGTCAGCCCCAGCACCTCCGCGATGTTCAGCCCCGCGTACCTGACCTCGAGGGTCTCGGCGTTGTACCGCGCACCCGCGCACCGGGGGCACGGGGCGTACGTACTCGGCAGGAAGAGCAGCTCCACCGAGACGAAGCCCTCGCCCTGACAGGTCTCGCACCGGCCGCCCGCCACGTTGAAGGAGAACCGGCCCGCCTTCCAGCCGCGCGCCCTCGCCTCCGGCGCCGCCGTGAACAGCCTGCGGACAACGTCGAACAGCCCGGTGTACGTGGCCAGGTTGGACCGGGGGGTGCGGCCGATCGGCCTCTGGTCCACCTCCACCAGCCGCCGTACCGGGAAGTCCGGTTCCGCCAGCCGCTCGGCGACCTCCCGGGCCAGTACCTGGCCCACCAGTGTGGACTTGCCCGACCCCGACACCCCGGTCACCGCGGTGAACACGCCGAGCGGGAACGGCACGTGCACGTCCCGCAGGTTGTGCCGGTCGACCCCGCTCAGGCGCACCGACCCGGTGGCCTCGCGCACCGGGCGCCGCGCCACGGCCGGCTCCGGCGCCGCGAACAGGTGCCGGGCCGTCGCCGAGTCCGCCACACCGGCCAGCTCCCGCGGCGGCCCGCTGTACAGGACCTGCCCGCCGTGCTCCCCGGCCTGTGGTCCCACGTCCACCAGCCAGTCCGCGTGCCGCACCACCGCCAGGTCGTGCTCCACGACGAACACCGTGTTCCCGGCCTCCTTCAGCCGGTCCAGGACCCCGAGCAGCGCCTCGGTGTCGGCCGGGTGCAGCCCCGCCGACGGCTCGTCCAGGACGTACACCACCCCGAACAGCCCCGACCGCAGCTGCGTCGCCAGCCGCAGCCGCTGCAGCTCGCCCGCGGACAGGGTCGGCGCGGCGCGGTCCAGGCTCAGGTAGCCCAGCCCCAGCTCCACCACCGGCCCGATCCGCGCGCGCAGGTCCTGCACGAGCACCCGCGACGCCTCGCCCTCCACGGGCGCGGCGGCGAGTACGGCGTCCAGGCCGGTCAGCGCCATGGCCGCCAGCTCGGCGATCCCGTACCCCGCGAAGGTCACGGCCAGGGCCTCGGGGCGCAGCCGCCGCCCCTCGCACACCGGGCAGGGGGAGTCGGCGAGGAAGCCCTCCGCCCGGGCCCGCAGGGTGGCGCTCTTGCTGTCGGAGAAGGTGCGCATCACATAGCGGTGGGCGCTCATGTACGTGCCCTGGTAAGGCCGTTGGATCCGCTCCGCCTCGCGCACCGGGTGCACGGTCACCACCGGCTGCTCCTCGGTGAACAGGATCCACTCGCGGTCCTTCGCCGGGAGCTCCCGCCACGGACGGTCGACGTCGTGGCCCAGCGCCTCCAGGATGTCCCGCAGGTTCTTCCCCTGCCAGGCGCCGGGCCAGGCCGCGATGGCACCCTGACGGATCGACAGGCCGGGGTCGGGGACGAGCAGTTCCTCGCTGGTGCGGTGGATCCGGCCGAGCCCGTGGCACGAAGGGCAGGCCCCGGCGGCGGTGTTGGGGGAGAAGGCGTCGGAGTCGAGCCGCCCGGCCCCCGGCGGGTAGCTGCCGGCCCGCGAGTACAGCATCCGCAGCGAGTTGGACAGCAGGGTCACCGTCCCCACCGAGGACCGCGATCCCGGGGACGAGCGGCGCTGCTCCAGGGAGACGGCGGGCGGCAGCCCCGTGATGGAGTCCACCTTCGGGGCGCCGATCTGGTGGATGAGCCGACGGGCGTACGGGGCCACGGACTCGAAGTACCGGCGCTGGGCCTCGGCGTAGATCGTGCCGAAGGCGAGCGAGCTCTTCCCGGATCCGGAGACCCCGGTGAACACGGTCAGCGCGTCGCGCGGGATGTCCACGTCGACGCCGCGCAGGTTGTGCTCCCGGGCGCCCCGGACGCGTACGCGGGAATCAGGGGCGGGACGGGCGTCGGCGGAACCGGCATCGGCGGGCTGGTGCATTCGTCCTACTTTAGAGGGCCTCGGCGCCTTCAGAGGCCGGCGATCCGGGCCAGCCTGCGGTGGGAGTCCAGCAGCGCCGTCCGGTCGTAGGTGGAGGTGGTGACCAGCAGCTCGTCTGCGCCGGTCAGCGCGGCGACCTCGGCCAGCTCCGCCGCGACCTGCTCCTCCGTGCCGTGGATGTGCCCGGCCAGGGCGCCCTCGTACAGCTCGCGCTCCTTCGGGGTCATGGCCAGGGCCTCGACCTCCTCGGCCGGCCGCAGCGGAGGGAAGCTGCCCCGCGTGCGGGAGTAGGCGAGGGACCAGGCCTCGGGGACCAGGATCCGCCGGGCCTCCTCGGCGCCGGCGGCCACCGCCACCGTCCCGGAGACCACCACGTACGGCTCGGCGCCCCACGCGGAGGCGCGGAACGCCTTGCGGTAGGCCTCGACGACCTCGGTGACCCGGCCGCGCGCCCGCAGGTCTCCGACCACGAGCGGCAGGCCGGCCCGCGCGGCGATCGCGGCCCCTTCGCCCGTGGCGAGCACGTACGCCGGTATCCGCAGCCCCTCGGAGGGGCGGGCGTGCACCTGCGGATGGGCCTGCTGGCCGCCGTCGAGCCAGCCCAGCAGCTCGGCCAGCTGCTCCTCGAACCGGTCGGCGTCCCCGGTGCCGCGGCCCAGGGCCCGCCGGATGCCGTCGGTGAAGCCCACCGAACGGCCGAGCCCCATGTCGATCCGGCCGGGGAACAGTGCCTCCAGGACCCCGAACTGCTCCGCGACCACCAGCGGCTGGTGGTTGGGCAGCATGACCCCGCCCGTGCCGACCCGGATCCGCCGGGTGGCCGCGGCCACGGCCGCGGCCAGCACGGTCGGCGCGGAGCCCGCGACGCCGGGCACGCTGTGGTGCTCCGAGACCCAGAAGCGGTGGTAGCCGAGCTCCTCGGCCGTCCGGGCCAGGTCCACGGTGTCCCGCAGGGCCTCGGGGGCCGGGTGGCCCTCGCGGGTGCGGGACCGGTCGAGCAGGGAGAGTTTTCGGATCACACAGGTCTCAACACCGGGGCGCCGTGAGGATTCCCTAGGGTTGCGGGATGACCGAGAACACGCACAGACCGCTGGCCGTCTTCGACATCGACAACACCCTGGCGGACACGGCCCACCGCCAGCACTTCCTGGAGCGCCGCCCCCGCGACTGGACCGGCTTCTTCGGCGCGGCCCCGGCCGATCCGCCGCTGGCGCGCGGGGTGTCCATGGCGGTGCAGAGCGCCGCCGACTGCGAGGTGGTGTACCTGACGGGGCGCCCGGAGCGGTGCCGGGCGGACACGGTGGACTGGCTCACCCGGCACGGCCTGCCCGAGGGCCGGGTGTGGATGCGCGGGAACCAGGACCGGCGCCCGGCCCGGACGACCAAGCTGGAGGTGCTGAAGCGGATCGCCCGGGGCCGGGAGGTGCGCATGCTCGTGGACGACGACGAACTCGTCTGTCAGGCCGCCCGCGCCGCCGGGTTCCGGGTCGTGCTCGCCAACTGGGCGGCGGAGGCGCCGGAGCTCAAGGCCGCCCAGGAGGGTGAGGGTCGGACCTGAGGGCTGTGGGGCGGCAAGGCCCGGGCTCAGTCCTCGCCTTCGAGGCGGAAGCCGACCTTGAGCCCCACCTGGTAGTGGGCGATCTCTCCGTTTTCGATGTGCCCGCGCACCTGGACGACTTCGAACCAGTCGAGATTGCGCACGGTCTGGCCCGCACGGGCGATCCCGTTGCGGATGGCCTGATCGATGCCCTCGTGGGAGGTGCCGACGATTTCGGTCACCCGGTACGTGTGATTGGACATGGGGGTCTCCCGACGCTGGGTGGCTTGTGCCTCGTTCTACGGTGCCCCAGTAAGTCCGGCTCCGCGAACTTTGCGTGAACAGTCCCGAGCGAAAGGCCCTTGACCCACCCATTGGTCTATGCCAATTTCAAGCCATCCGAGATCCGTCCCCAGAAGGTGACCTTTCGTGAAGATGCGCTTCCTTGCCGTGTGCACCGCCCTCGCCGCCGTGGCCGCCCTGACGGGCTGCGGCCAGTCGGGTGACGCGGCCGGAAGCGCGCAGAAGGTGACGCTCTGGCTGATGAAGGGCAGCGCCTCGGACGACTTCATCGGCAAGTTCACCGCGTCCTTCGAGCAGGAGCACCCCGGCGTCGACCTGGACGTCCGGATCCAGGAGTGGACGGGCATCGGCGAGAAGGTCAACGCCGTGCTGGAGGGCCGGAGCAAGGAGGTTGCCGACGTCATCGAGGTCGGCAACACCCAGGTCGCCCAGTACATCGAGACCGGCGGCCTCGAAGAGCTCACCCTCGAAGGGCTGCGCGAATGGGGCGGCAAGGACTGGATCAAGGGCCTGTCCGACCCGGGGAGCATCGACGGCGCCCAGTACGGAGTCCCGTGGTACGCCGCCAACCGGGTGGTGATCTACAACAGGGAGCTCTTCGCCAACGCCGGGATCAAGAGCACCCCCAAGAACCGCGCGGAGTGGATCCAGACGACCCAGAAACTCGACAAGTCGGAGCAGCAGGGCATCTACCTGGCCGGCCAGAACTGGTACGTCCTCGCCGGGTTCATCTGGGACGAGGGCGGCGAACTCGCCGTCGAGACCGGCAGCCGGTGGGTCGGCACCCTCGACGAGGAGAAGGCCCTGGCCGGCATGGAGTTCTACAAGCAGCTCCAGGCCCTCGGCGACGGCCCCAAGGACGCGGACGAGGAGACGCCCCCGCAGTCGGAGGTCTTCGCCCGCGGCCAGGTCGCCCAGATCATCGCCCCGCCCGGCCAGGTCGCCGGGATCGAGGCCGCCAACCCCGCGCTCAAGGGCAAGCTCGGCTACTTCCCGATCCCCGGCAAGACCTCCGACAAGCCGGGAGCCGTCTTCACCGGCGGCTCGGACCTGATCATCCCGGAGCGCACGAAGCAGCGTCAGCACGCGGTCGACGTGATCACGGCCCTCGTCAGCGAGAGGTGGCAGACGGAACTCGCCCGCACGATGAGCTACGTACCGAACAAGACCACCCTCGCGCACGTGGTCGCCGGCAACGAGGGCGCCGCCACGATGGCCGTCGGCGCCGCCCAGGGCCGGGCCACCCCGAAGTCCGCCCTCTGGGCCGAGGTCGAGGCGAAGAACCCGATCAAGCCCTTCATGACGGCCGTGCTGACCGGGCAGGACCCGAAGGAGGCCGCCCGGACGGCCTCCGAGGCCATCAGCAAGGTGCTCAGCGCCGACCGCTGACCCGCCGCCGGCCCACCGGGGCCCGCTCCACCCCGTGCTTCACCACCGAGTTCAGCGTCCGCACATCCGCGTGCCGCTGAGCGGTCATGTCGAATCCAGCCGGTCACGGAAGAAGTAAAGGAGCCAGGCCGCACACCTGCCGGCCCGGCCCTCCGCGCCCGGATCAGGAGCCGCCATGACCATCGCACCCCTGTCCCCGTCCCCCCTTTCCCCCACCGCAGCGGGCCTCGCCACCGGCCCCGGCCCCACCACCGGCAGCGCCCCCGCCCAGGGCCCCCGCTATGCCGTACGCCTCGCCCGCAACGAAACCGAGGTGCGCGCCGCCCAGCGCCTGCGGTACCAGGTCTTCGCCGGCGAGCTCGGTGCCCGCCTGGACGGACCCGAGCCCGGACTCGACATCGACTCCTTCGACGCGTACTGCGACCACCTCCTCGTGCTCGACGAGGAGACGGAGCAGGTCGTCGGCACCTACCGGCTGCTCCCCCCGGAGCGCGCCGCCGTCGCCGGGCGCCTCTACTCCGAGGGCGAATTCGACCTCTCCGCCCTCGCCCCCATCCGCCCGGACCTGGTGGAGGTCGGCCGCTCCTGCGTCCACCCCGACCACCGCAACGGCGCCGTCATCGCCCTCATCTGGGCCGGCCTCGCCCGCTACATGGACCGCTCCGGGCACAACTGGCTCGCCGGCTGCTGCTCGATACCGCTCGCCGACGGCGGGGTCCTGGCGGCCGCCACCCGCGAGGCGGCCCTGGCCCGCGCCTCCGCGCCACAGGAGTACCGGGTCACCCCCCACACCCCCTGGAACCCCGAGGGCACCACCTTCCCCGCCCGCATGGAACTGCCCCCGCTGCTGCGCGGCTACCTGCGCCTGGGCGCGTGGGTCTGCGGCGAGCCGGCCTTCGACGCCGAGTTCGGCTGCGCCGACCTGTACGTGCTGCTCTCCCTGCGCCGCACCAACCCCCGCTACCTCAAGCACTTCCTCTCGCTCGTCCCGGGCGCATGAGCGTCTGGCTGCCCACCTCGCCCTGCACCCCCGAGGCCTGCGCCGGCCACGAGGGGCGCACGGCGAGCGTCCCGCTCGCGGTGCTCCGGCTCTGCACCGCCGTCCTCCTGATCCTGGCCGGGATCCTCGGCGCCCCGCCGGTACGGCTGCTGCCCGCCCGGCCCCGGCACGCGGTGGTGCGCGCCTGGTCGGCCGCGCTGGTCCGTGCCTTCGGCATACGGATCACCGTGCACGGAAGCCCGGGCCGGGGCGGCGGCCGCCTGATCGTCGCCAACCACATCTCCTGGCTGGACATTCCGCTCGTCGCCGCGGTCCTGCCGTGCCGCATGCTCGCCAAGAGCGACATCCGGGCCTGGCCGGTCCTCGGCCCCCTCGCCGGACAGGCCGGGACCCTGTTCATCGAGCGCGAGAGGATCCGCGCCCTGCCCGCCACCGTCGAGGCCATCACCCGGGCGCTGCTGGCCGGGGACCGCGTCACCGTCTTCCCCGAGGGCTCCACCTGGTGCGGGCGCGCCCAGGGCGCCTTCCGCAGGGCGGCCTTCCAGGCGGCCCTGGACGCGCGGGTACCCGTACAGCCCGTCCGCCTCGCGTACCAGCGGTGCGACGGGGAGGCGGCCGGGGAGCCCGCCTTCGTCGGGGACGACCCGCTGACCGCCTCGCTCTGGCGGATCGCGCGGGCCCGCGGGGTGCGGGCCGAGGTCACGCTGCTGCCGCGGATCCCGCCGGGCCGGTACCCGGACCGGCGGGACCTCGCGGCCGCGGCTCAGACGGCGATCACCTCCGCCTCATCCCCGTCCGGCATCCCGACTCAGCGCCCGGCGCCGTCGGCGACCGACAAGGACAGTGCGAAACGGCCGTCCGCGTCCGTCCACCACTGGACCAACTCCAGCCCGGCCGACGCGAGTTCCTTGCGCACGCCCTCCTGACGGAACTTCGCGGACACCTCCGTCAGGATCTCCTCACCCGCCGCGAACGGCACCACCAGGTCCAGCGACCGGATCTTCACCAGCAGCTCCGACCGGGCCCGCAGGCGCATCTCGATCCACTCCTGCTCCCGGTTCCACACCGCCACGTGCGCGAAGTCGGCGGTGTGGAAGTCCGCGCCCAACTCCCGGTTGATCACGGTCAGCACGTTCTGGTTGAACTCGGCCGTCACCCCCTGGGCGTCGTCGTACGCCGCCACCAGCACGGCCTCGTCCTTGACCAGGTCCGTGCCGATCAGCAGCGTGTCCCCGGGCGAGAGCATCGCCCGTACGGACGCCAGGAACACCGCCCGCTCCGGCGGCAGCAGGTTCCCGATCGTGCCGCCCAGGAACACCACCAGCCGGGGTCCCGGGGACTCCGGCAGCCGCAGCGCACGGGTGAAGTCGGCCAGCAGGGCGTGCACCCGCAGCCCCGGATGCGCCGCCAGCAGCGTCTCGGCCGCACCGGCCAGGGCGCTCTCGCTCACGTCCACCGGGATGTAGGTGTCCAGCGCCGGCATCGCCTCGATCAGGTGCCGGGTCTTCTCCGAGGAACCGGAGCCCAGCTCCACCAAGGTCCGGGCCCCGCTCGCCGAGGCGATCTCCTGCGCCCGCTCCAGCAGGATCTCCCGCTCCGCGCGCGTGGGGTAGTACTCGGGCAACCGGGTGATCTCCTCGAAGAGTTCACTGCCCCGCGCGTCGTAGAACCACTTCGGCGGCAGCACCTTCGGCGTCTGCGTCAGCCCGTGCAGCACGTCCGCGCGCAGCGCCGTCTCCGCGGCGTGCTCGTCGAGGGTCCGGGTCATCTGGAAGTCGTTCACGGGCACTCCTTGTCCCCCAGCGGGGTCTCCTTGAGGGGGGTCAGCTCGACCCGGGTACGGGTTGCGGTCAGCAGGGTGCGGTCGGGTACCTCGCACCAGCGGGAGTCGTCGTCGTACGGCTCGGACGCCACCACCATGCGCTGCGGCGCCGCGTCGGCCAGGTACCAGAGCGAATCGCCCCAGGCCGTCGCGGCGATGGCCGTGCCGTCCGTCAGCAGCAGGTTCAGGCGTGAGCCGGGTGCGGCCGCGGCCAGCTCCAGGACCGCTCCGGCCAGCGCCGGGCCGAGGTCGGCCCCGGCCCGCAGCCGGTGCAGGACCAGCGCCCAGATCAGCGCCGAATCGGTACGAGCAGCCAGTTGGAGGAGCTCCGTGGGCGGCAGGCCGAGCGCCAGCGGCGCCGCCGCGTCCGGCCAGTCCCGTATCGCTCCGTTGTGGCTGAACAGCCACGGCCCGTCCGCGAACGGAGCCGCCGCGGCCTCCCCGTCGGCCCCGGGCCGGGTGGAGTCCCGTACGGCGGCCAGCAGGGCCTCGCTGCGCACCACGCGGGCGATGTCGGTGAAGCCCAGGTCGGCCCAGATGGGACCGGCCCGGCGGTAGCGCGCGGGCACCGGGTCGGCTTCCGCGTACCAGCCGACGCCGAAGCCGTCGGCGTTGACCGTGCCGCTGCGCTGGCGGCGCGGCTCCCAGGACTGGTGCACCAGCGAGTGCTCCGGGTCGCTCAGCAGGTGGCCGAGGGCCACCTCCGGGCCCAGATAGGCGAGATGACGGCACATCAGACGTCCCTCGCGGTGCGGAAGCCCGAGAAGATCTGCCGCCGCACGGGAAGGTCCCAATTGCGGAAGGTGCCCCGGCAGGCCACCGGGTCCACCGCGAAGGAGCCGCCGCGCAGCACCTTGTGCTCGGGGCCGAAGAACACCTCCGAGTACTCGCGGTACGGGAAGGCCCGGAACCCCGGGTACGGCAGGAAATCGGAGGCCGTCCACTCCCACACGTCGCCGATCAGCTGGCGCACCCCCAGCGGGGAGGCCCCGGCCGGGTAGCTGCCGGCGCGGGCCGGACGCAGGTGGCGCTGGCCCAGGTTGGCGTGGACCGGGTCCGGGTCCGCGTCGCCCCACGGATAGCGGCGGGAGCGGCCGGTGGCCGGGTCGTGGCGGGCGGCCTTCTCCCACTCGGCCTCCGTGGGCAGCCGGCGCCCCGCCCAGCGGGCGTAGGCGTCCGCCTCGTACCAGCTGACGTGCAGCACCGGTTCGTCATCCGGGACCGGCTCGGTCACCCCGAACCGGCGGCGCAGCCACTGCCCGCCCTCGCGACGCCAGAACAACGGCGCCCCGATGCCGTGTTCGCGGATCTGCGCCCATCCGGGCGCGGCCCACCAGCGGGGTTCGCGGTAGCCGCCGTCCGCGATGAACGCCTGGTACGCGGCATTGGTCACCGGCACGGTGTCGATCCAGAACGGCGCCGTGTCCCGGGTGTGCGCGGGCCGCTCGTTGTCCAGCGACCACGGCTCGGCGGAGGTGCCCATGGTGAACGGACCGCCCGGAACCAGGACTTCGGCCACCAACGGCGCCTCGTACGGGGCATCGGGCTCCGGGGCGGTCAGTACGGGCTCGCCCCGCCGGAGCTGATGGGTGATCAGCATCGTCTCGTCGTGCTGCTGCTCGTGCTGGGCGATCATCCCGAAGGCGAAGCCGTCGTCGAGGAGCGCGCTGCCCTCCAGCGGGGTGCGCTCCAGCAGGTCGAAGACCCGGCCGCGCACCTCGGCCGCGTACCGGCGGGCCTCGGCGGGCCCGAGCAGCGGCAGCTTCGGCCGCTCGGAGCGGGGGTGCTCGAACGCGTCGTAGAGGGGGTTGATCTCGGGGTGCATCGACTCGCGTCCGGCGACCCGGCCGAGCAGCCAGAGCTCCTCCTGGTTGCCGATGTGCGCCAGGTCCCAGACCAGCGGGGACATCAGCGGGGAGTGCTGCGCGGTGAGGTCCTGGTCGGTCACGGCGTCGGTGAGCGCGGCCGTCCGGGCCCGCGCGGCCGCAAGCGCGGCGGCCGCCCGCTCCCGCAGGCCGGGGTGGGATTCGGTGGTCATCGGCGGGCCTCCTTCCCGGCGGTGGCGGACACGGGCTGCGGCGGGTCGTCGGCCGGGCAGCGTCCGCGGAGCACGAAGCGCTCGGTGAAGGCGCCGACCGTGTCCCGTACATGGGCGCTGGCGCCGAGCCGGGGCAGCGCCTCGCAGGCGGCCCGGAAGCAGGCCTTGGCGGCCGCCCGCAGCTCCGGATCGGTCAGACCGCGCCGGGCGGCGGACCGCCACAGCGGATTGCGGGGCGCGGGTGCGGAGCCGTAGGTGTCGGCCAGTGCCTTGGTCACCCGGTACGCGGTCTCGGCGGCCTCCGGATCGTCGAACAGCGCGTGCACGACCGCCACCGGGACCAGCCAGCCGTCGTCGCCCGGCTGGGCGTCGATCATCCGCAGCTCCAGGTGGCCGCGCGGCCGCACCGGCGGGAACAGCGTGGTCAGATGGTAGTCCAGGTCTTCCGCGGTGGGCGGCCGCAGCCCCGGGTACGCCGGATGGCCGTCGGCGCGCAGCCAGTCGCGGAAGGTCAGGCCCTGCGGGATCGTCCACGGCTCGCCGTCGTACGACCGTACGCACATCACCTCGGTGTCCAGCGCCTGCCGGGTCCAGCCGCCCCGCGGAAGGACGTCCAGAGGCGGGGCGAGGGAGCGCCGGCTGTCGATGTCGGTCCAGTTCCCCTGGCGGGCGCAGCGCCAGCCGGCGTACGGGCCCTCGTACGCGGGGGAGTTGGCGAAGGCGGCCACCAGGACTGCGCCCAGCAGGTGCGCGAGCCGCCAGCGCCGGCCGTGGCCGAGCACGCCGGGTTCCTCGTACCCGGCGTCGATGCAGACCTGCACGGAGGCGGAGGCGCGCATCATGGCGCGCCCGGCCGGGCCGGTGCGGTCGAAGTACGCCTCCATCGCGTCGTAGCGCGGGCTGGCCAGCAGACGGCGGTGGGGGACCCGGGGATCCTGGCCGCGGCCCTCCAGGAGCAGCCCCTGGGTGAGCAGGGCGGCCCGTACGGCGGTCAGATCGGCCTGGAGGCCGTCCACGCAGCCGCTGAGGGAGGTGGCGGGAGCCGAGCTGAGTTCCAGCTGGCCGCCGGGTTCGACGGTCACCCTTGAGTGCAGGGGCAGGGCGCGTGCGGCGCTGTGTGCGGCGCGCAGCCGCTCGGGGGACGGGGGGCGACCGGGCCGCTCGGCGTCCAGGACGAGCCATTCGAGCTCGGCACCGAGGAGGCGGGGCGGGCCGGTCTTGAAACAGATGCCGTGGACCAGGTCCTCGGCCTGGCTCTCGGATATGGGCGTGGGTGAGGGGGCGGGTGGGGCCTTGGGCATGACCGGGGCCTCTTCTCCTGTCGTCGGTCGTGACATCGGTCGTGACATCACCCGTGCCTACCCGTCTGTCGGGTGCAAAATCCTTTTACCTCTGGGTCTTGTGGTGCGCAGGATGGTGGAGTGAGCAGCAGATTGCGGGAGATCGCGCGGGAGAACGCGGAGATCGTGGCGGCCGGCGGTTACCGGGCGCCTTCGGGACGGCGGGTCGAATTGGCCGCCGCCGTGGCGGAAGCCAAGGCAGGAACCAGGATATATGGACCAAACCGGGCGATTCCACGCGAGGAGATCGTCGGTCGCGGGGGCGCGACGGCCGTCGAGGTCACCGGGGAGAGCAGCACGGTCGCAGCCCGCAGGCTCGCCGCGCAGGGCTCCTCGGTGGCGGTGCTGAACTTCGCTTCGGCCCGGAATCCCGGGGGCGGTTACGTCCGCGGCGCCAAGGCCCAGGAGGAGGCGCTGTGCCGCGCCTCGGCCCTGTACGAGACCCTGCTCCAGGCTCCGGAGTACTACGAGGTCCACCGCGCGGAGCGCAGCACGTTCTACACCGACCGGGTGATTCACTCGCCCCGGGTCCCCGTTTTCCGCGACGACCGCGGCGATCTGCTGGAGACCCCGTTCCGCGTCGGCTTCCTGACCTCCCCGGCTCCGAACGCGGGCACGATCCGCCGCCAGGAGCCGGAGCGGGCCGCCGAGATCCCGGAGGCGCTGGTCCGGCGGGCCGGGCTCGTCCTGGAGGTGGCCGCCCTGCACGGCTACCGGGGGCTGGTGCTCGGGGCGTGGGGGTGTGGCGTGTTCCGAAACGACCCGGCGGTGGTTGCGGAGGCCTTCCGGGGGCTTCTGGCCGGCCGCTTCGCGGGGGTGTTCGAGCGGACGGTGTTCGGGATCCTGGACCGCAAGCCGGAGACCCGGGAGGCTTTCGAACAGGTCTTCGGCCTGGGCTGCGGCTAGGCCGTCTCGGCGGTCTCGAGCAGGCGCGGCGGCAGGTAGGGCGACGAGACCTTGATGTCCCAGCCCCGGCGGCGGGCATGGCAGGCCAGCGCCGGGACGTCGAGGTCGACGGCCGCGTCGGGGCGCTCGGCGCGGTCCGAGACGCCGCAGTGGTCGCCATGGGCTTCGAGGGCGTCCAGCAGGGCCAGGTTGAAGCTCTTCTCGTCCCCCTCGACCGGCTGCGACAGGAGCACGGCCGGCGGCTCGGCGACACCCCGGCCCCTGACCTGCGGGGCGTCGGCCAGCGCCCGGTCGGTAGCGGGCCGGGGGTCCTCGCCGCGAAGGAAGTGGTGCAGGGCCCGGCGGTAGGACGCGGAGGCGGAGCGGTCCTCCTGGCGGAACGCGGGACCGGTGCGGACGAACGGGGCGAGATCCTCGCGACGGCCGGTGACCAGCGCGAGGGGCACCCCCTCGCGCCACGGCCCGGGGCCCGCCTTCCCGCCTCCGTCTGCCGGGTACGTGAGCCGCTCCCCGTCGACCGCCGCCGACAGTACGGCCTCGTCCACCCGGCGTCGCTCGATCCGCACTGCCGCGTGCTCCCCTTGCTCGGCCTGCTCGCTTCCGGCCCGAGGCCGGTGGGTGGCCGGCGGGCGGAGCCGGGCGGGCGGGGTGCCCTGCGGGCGGCTACTGCCAGCCGTAGCGCTCGCGCAGCCGGTCGACCACCAGTTGGAAGCGGCCCCGGTCCAACGCGCAGGCCTCGCGCCGCATCCCCGCCTCGTGGACCCGCAGCACCCGGTCGACGTCCACCCAGGACTCCCGCCCCGCGCTGTCCCACGGGCCGGTGCCGATCGGCACCCACTCCCGGTCGCGGTCGTGCCGCTTGCTGGACAGCTGCACGGCGAGCAGCGTCCGCACGCCCGGCTCCCGTGCCACGACCAGTACCGGGCGGTCCTTGCCGCGGCCGTCGTTCTCCTCGAAGGGCACCCAGGTCCAGACGATCTCGCCGGGATCGGGATCCCCGTCGTGGTCGGGCGCGTACGAGGTCCGCACCGGCCCGATGGCGTGCGGATCGGCCTGGGCGGTGTGGCCGTCGCGGCCGGGCTGGTCGGTGCGGTGGTTGCCGTGGGGGGAGATAGCCGTCATCCGGGTGAGGCTAGCGGGTCGGGCTCGCGGTTGCCGGGCACCAGGGCCCGGGTGGCGCGGCTACGGCGTGACGAGGGCCATGACGAGGCCGTCGTAGCCCTTGCTGCCGACGGTTTGCAGCGCGGTGGCCGTCAGCCGGGGTTGCTCGGCGATCAGCTCGGTGAAGCGGCGGACGCCTTGTACGCGGGGGTCGGAGCTGGTGGCGTCGACCACGGCGCCGTCGCGGACCACGTTGTCGCCGATGATGACGCTGCCCGGCCGCGTGAGCTTGAGGGCCCACTCGAGGTACTGGGGATTGGACGGCTTGTCGGCGTCGATGAAGACCAGGTCGAACGGCTCGGTGCCCGTGAGCTGCGGGAGCAGGTCGACGGCCTTGCCCTGACGGATGTCGACGACGTCCTGCAGCCCCGCGCGGGCGATGTTCGCGGCGGCGACCTCGGCGCACCGTGCGTCGACTTCCAGGGTGACCACCTGCCCGCCTTCGGGAAGGGCCCGCGCGAGCCAGATGGTGCTGTAACCGCCCAGCGTGCCGATCTCCAGGATCCTGCGGGCGCCGCGGATCCGGGCGAGGAGATGGAGCAGCTTCCCCTGGTTGGGGGCGACTTGATGGGCCGGCAGACCTGCCGCTTCGGAGTCGGCCGTGGCGGCCGTCAAGGCCTCGTCCTCCTCGACCAACAGCCCGTCGAAATAGGCGTCGACGGCCGTCCAGGTCTGCTGAGCCATTGCCATCCCCTCGTTCACTGCTTAGTTCCCAAAGGGAACTTACACCGGATCCGCCTTCTTCAACAGTCTGTTGTAGCGAATCTGGCACCATGACGAGATGGGGCATGTGCGTGAGATCGTCGGTTCGGGCTCGCCGTTGGAGCCGCAGATCGGGTTTTCCCGTGCGGTGCGGGCCGGGAATTTCGTCGCCGTCGCGGGAACGGCGCCGATCGGGGAGGACGGGACCACCGTCGGCCCCGGCGACGTCTACGCGCAGACGGTGCGGTGTCTGGACATCGCAGAGAAGGCGTTGCGGGAGGCGGGGGCATCGCTCGAGGACGTGGTGCGGACCCGCGTCATGCTGACCGACGTGACGCGGTGGAAGGAGGCCGCGCGGGCGCACGGGGAGCGGTTCGCCGCCATCCGGCCCGTGACCACGTTCGTGGAGGTTTCCCGCTTCATCGAACCGGATTGGCTCGTCGAAATGGAGATCGACGCCGTGACGGGTCAGGAGCCGAGCTGACGCGTACGCTGTCCGGGCCGCCGCCGTGGTCCTACCGGCCCCCGGAGTCCCCGGTCCACCTCGCGGCCCATCCCTCCGCCGCCTCCACCTGCGCCGCGAGGCCCAGCAGCGTCGGTTCCGAGTTCGCCGGGCCCAGGAGCTGGGCCCCCATCGGCAGACCGTCTTCCGTGAAGCCCGCCGGGAGGTTGATGCCCGGCCAGCCCAGCACGTTCCACGTCCAGGCGTACGGGCAGGCGGCGATCATCGCCCGGTCCGTCGCCATCGCGCCCAGGCCCGCCAGTGCTCCGATCCGCAGGGGCGGGGTGGCCGTCGTCGGGGTCAGGACCACGTCGAAGCGGCCGAAGATCTCCCCGACCCGGCGGCGCAGCACCGCCTCCGCCCGGCGGGCCGCCCGCAGGGGCAGGCCGCCCAGGATCCGGCCCGTCCGTACCGCCTCGTGCGTACGGGGGTCCAGCAGCCCGGGATCCGGCACCCGCGACGCCCAGTCCCGTACGCCGCTCGTCGCCCGGGGGACGAAGGTCAGGCCGATCGGGCCGTACCGGGGGTCCTCGGGCACCACCTCGTGGCCCAGCGACTCCAGCCGGGCGGCCAGCCGCTCCACCGCCGAACGGACCTCCGGATCCAGGGATTTGGGCGTCGCCGTGAACGGCATCGCGAACGAGAGGGCGATGCGCAGCCGGCGCGGCGTGCGGCGGGCCGCCTCCACGGCCGAGATGCGGGCCGGGCGGTGCAGGTCCTCGGGGTGCGGGCCGCTCGCCGCGTCCAGCAGGAGGGCCGCGTCGGCGACCGTACGGGCCAGGACGCCGTTGACGGTCAGCCCGTGGAAGGACTCCGGCTCCGGCCAGGTGGAGATCCGCCCGCGCTGCGGTTTCACGCCGATCAGGTGCGTCCAGGCCGCGGGGATCCGGACCGAGCCCGCGCCGTCGGACCCGAGCGCCGCCGGGACGAGACCCGCCGCCACCGCGGCCGCCGAGCCGCCCGAGGAACCGCCGGGCGTGTAGGCGGGGTTCCACGGATTGCGGGTCACGCCGAAGGCCTCGCCCTCGGTGAAGGGCCACTGCCCCAGCTCCGGGGTCTGGGTCTTGCCGACGATCACGGCGCCGGCCGCGCGCAGCCTGCGTACCGCCTCGCTGTCGGCGGCCTTCGCGGGGAAGTTCCCGGCGCAGCCGAAGGAGGTGGGCTCGCCGGCCACGTCCATGTCGTCCTTGACGGCGAGCGGGACCCCCAGCAGCGGCAGCCGCTCGCCCGCCGCCAGCCTCCGGTCCGCCGCGTCCGCCTCCGCGAGGGCGGCCTCGGCGCGTACCGTCCGGAAGGCGTTGAGCCGGGGCTGGGCGGCTGCGATCCGGTGCAGGGCGCGCTCGGTCAACTCCCGTGCGGAGCAGCTGCCTTCAGCGAGCGCTGCTGTCATCTCCACCAGGCCCGAGGGCCCGCCGGAGCCGGGGGCGGCCGGTCCGGCCGCCGAGACTGTTGACGCTGAAGAATCAGACACCGCGACCACTCCCCATTACCGATCGGTAAGGAGACCGTAGTGGGGAGCGGCCGGGGGTGACTAGATCCAACCCTCCAGCGAGGCCATGAACCCCTCGAAGTCGTCACGGTGGATGGTGTGTCCGGCCCCGGTGACCCAACGCACCTCGAAACCACGGCTCTTGAGGACCACCGCCCGCTCCTCCGAGACCAGCATGCTCGGATCGGCGAGCTGTACGAGCGAGGGGACCACCGGCGCCGACGGCATCAGGTCGGCTCCCGCCAGCGGGCCGAGGCTCAGTGCGGTGGCCTCGTCCCACACCGCCAGGGTCGCCCGCTCGATGTCCACATCGGCCTCCTCCCACCGCGGGTTCATCGCCTGGATCCGTTCCCTGGGGGCCGTCTTGAACTCCGCGAGCATCTCGGGTCCGAAGCCCTCCGGGGAAGCGGCGAGGTGCCACGCCGGGTCGGAGAACACCGCGCGCCGCGGCCTCAGCCGGTCCACCGCGAGCGAGAGGGTCAGGCCGCCCAGCGAGTGGCCCAGGGCCAGTTCGGCGCCCGCCGGAAGGGTCTCGACCAGGTCGTCCGCGTAGAGCGCCGGGCTGTACTCGCCCCGGCCGCTGGCCCCGTGGCCGCGCAGGTCCACGGCGATCACGTGGTATCCGTGGTCGGCGAGGGCGGGTCCGACCCGGCGCCAGGTCCGGTGGTCGGCCATGATCCCGTGGATCAGGAGGGCGATGCGGTCGCCCTCGCCCCAGGTCTGGGTGTGCAGCAGCACGGTGATGCCCTTCATCGATGAGTGGAACAGGAGGCGAAGAGAAGAGGGGGAGGAGGGAACGGGTCAGCGCACGCTGCGGATCGGCTTCACGGCCAGGGCGCCCGCCACCGCCAACACGGCCGCGACGACGAACAGGGCGGTGTACCCGCCGCTGAGCGAGACGACGACCGAGGCGATGAACGGCGCGACGATCTGCGGGCCGGCGTTGGCGATGTTGAGCACGCCCATGTCGCGGGCCGCGTCCTCGGCCTTGGGGAGCACCAGCGTCACGAGCGCGGTGTCCACGGCCATGTAGCAGCCGAACGCGAGCCCGTTGACGACCGAGAAGGCCAGCATCGCGGTCCAGCTGGTCGACACGGCCGGGAGCACCAGCGCCACCGCCGACAGCAGGGCGGAGGCGCCCACGAAGAGCTTGCGGCGGTCGAACCGGTCGGAGAGGTAGCCGCCGAGGACCGTGGAGACGACCATCGCCACGCTGGTCAGCGGCATCAGCACCGCCACCGCGGCTTCCGGCTCCATGCCGTCGGGCAGCACCGTGTGGTCCTGGAGGACGTAGAGCTGGTAGCCGCTCACCGCGAAGTATCCGAGGACGAGCAGCGCCCGCCCGATGAAGGCCCACCGGAAGTCGTGGTCGCGCAGCGCGCTCGCGAAGGCGGCGAGCTGGGCCTTGGCGGGCAGCGGCGCGCGCGCCGGGAGCCGCTGCTCGCGGGTGCAGGCGGTGAAGAGGACCGCGGAGCCCGCCACGAGCGCGCCGAAGACGAGGTACCCGGTGCGGTAGTCGTCGGAGAGGGCCGCGCCGACCAGCGCGCCGAGCGTGGAACCGAAGGGCAGGCCGAGGCCGACGGCCGCGGAGGCCTTGCCGCGTGCGCTCATCGGCACCCGGTCGGGCACCACGGAGGTGATGGCGGCCTGGTAGACGTTCATGACGGCCTGTCCGAGGCACCAGGCGATCGTGATCAGCAGGATCGTGTCGGCGAAGCCGAGCAGGAACATCGCCGGTACGGCGGCGAGTCCGCCGCCGAGGATCCAGGGGTTGCGCCGTCCGCTGCGGTCGGACAGGGCTCCGGCGACGGGGTTGAACGCGGTGGCGAAGACCGCCGAGACACCTGCGATCAGGCCGAAGTTCGCGACTTTGTTCGCCGGATCGATGTCTTCCACCTGGAGCGCGAGCAGGACGCCGGCGACGCCTACGTACAGCGCGTACATGGCGCTGTTGCCGACGAGCAGCAGCGGGAGCAGGCCGCGTCCGGGGCGGTACGGGCCGGACGCGTCGACCGCGTCGGTGGTGGCCGAGGTGGCCGGGGCGGTGCCGGTGCCGGTGCCGTTGCCGTTGCCGGGGGAGGAAAGGCCCACGGTGCCCTCCTGGGCAGGTGCGAGGGGATGAGGAGTGGTGGGGCGGGGGGTGCGCGCCGCCCTGTCGCGACGGCGGGGGTGCGTCGGAGCGCGACAGGGCGACGGCACGTCGGGCGACACGCGGGGCGACCTGCTCGGCAGAGGGATACGCCACCGGCTTACACGTGTCAATGAATCGTGTAACCACTGTGTAGCATTCGATTCCGGCCATCCGCCAGCCCCCGGGCGCAACCGGTCTGGAAAGATGCCACGGCAATGTCCCAGTCATCGAAGTCGCCGAAGCCGCCGGCACCGGCACCCGCTGCCGGGCCCTCCGGCTCCTCCACTCCGCAGTCCTCGCCGCACGCCTCGCCGCACACCGTGCCGACCAGCGCCGACGTGGCCCGGCTCGCGGGCGTGTCGCGCGCGACGGTCTCGTACGTCCTGAACAACGCGGAAGCCGTGCGCATCAGCGAGCCGACCCGCCGCAAGGTGCGCGAGGCAGCCGAGGAGCTCGGGTACGTGCCGCACGCGGCGGCCCGCAGCCTGCGCGCCGGGCACACCCGGATCGTGCTGCTGCCCACCTCGCACGTGCCGGTCGGACCGCTCTACAGCACCTTCCTCAACGAGCTCCAGTGGGCACTGCGCCGGCTCGACTACACCGTGGTCCAGTACGGGAGCCTCGGTCTCGGCGGTGACGAGGCCGCCCGCGCCTGGGCGGAGCTGCGTCCGGTGGCGGTGATCTCGTTGGGCGAGATCACGCTCTCGGCGCGCAACGTGGCCACCCTCAAGCGGGCCGGAGCCCGCGCCGTGATCACCATGGGCCCGGTCAGCGTGCCGGGCGCGCACGCGCTGGTCATGAACCAGGAGGAGGTCGGCGCCCGGGCCGCCGCCCACCTGGTCGACCGCGGCCGGCGCCGGATCGGCGTGGTCGTCCCCGAGGAGGACGGCATGGAGCTGTTCTCCGCGCCACGCCTGGCGGGTGCCCGCCAGGCGGTGCGGGAGGCGGCCGGGGCCGGTGCGGAGATCGAGGTCCTGCCGATGGCCTATGCCGAGGAGTCCGCCGCGGCGCTCGCGGCCCGCTGGCGCGGACTCGGCCTGGACGCGGCCTTCGCGTACAACGACGAGTACGCCATGCTGCTCATGCGGGCCCTGCAGGACGAGGGGCTGCGCATCCCCGAGGACGTCGCGGTCATCGGCGCCGACGACCTGCTCATCGGACGTCTGCTGCGGCCCCGGCTGAGCACGGTGCGGATCGAGCTGCCGACCGGGGACCACCTCGCCTCGCTGGTGGACCGCGCGGTGCGGGAGCCGTCGGAGGCCACGGAGCGGCACGATCTGATGGCGGCGACGGCCGTCCGGCGCGAGTCGACCTGACGACCGGCCGTCGCGGCCGCTCCCACCCCAGGGGCAGCGCTCAGTTCCAGGACCGGACCGGGGGGCCGTTGACAGGCGGTGACCTGCGGACGGAGACTGCGGGCGCGTCCCACCGGGCGCGCCCGGCGGCGTCCCGCGGTGCCCACACACGCACCGAAGCGCCACCGCCCGTACGGATCCGCCCAGGAGCGACCCCATGAGCATCCGCACCGTCCGCGACGTCTACGTCGTCGACGCCGTCCGCACCCCGATCGGCAAGTTCGGCGGGGCCTTCGCCGCAGTCCGGCCGGACGACCTCGCCGCGCACGTGGTCCGCGCGCTGGTGGACCGTACGCCCGACCTCGACCCGGCCCGCATCGACGACGTCGTCTTCGGCGACGCCAACGGCGCGGGCGAGGACAACCGCGACGTCGCCCGGATGGCGGTCCTGCTGGCCGGCCTCCCGGTGAGCGTCCCCGGCGTCACCGTCAACCGGCTGTGCGGATCCGGCCTCGAAGCCGTGATCCAGGCCGCCCGCGCCATCGCGCTCGGCGACGCCTCCGTCGCCATCGCGGGCGGAGTCGAGTCGATGACCCGCGCCCCCTGGGTGGTGCAGAAGCCCGAACGCACCTTCCCGGCCGGCCACCAGCAGATGTGGTCCACCACCCTGGGCTGGCGGATGACCAACCCGCGGATGCCCTCGGAGTGGACCGTCTCCCTCGGCGAGGGCGCCGAACTCGTCGCCGACAAGTACGCCCTCACGCGCGAGGCGCAGGACGCCTTCGCCCTGGAGAGCCACCGCAAGGCGGCGGCCGCCTGGGCCGCCGGTGTGTACGACGGGGAAGTCGTGCCGTACGAGGGCGTGGACCTGGTACGGGACGAGTGCATCCGGGAGGGTTCCACGCCCGAGGCCCTGGCCCGGCTGAAGCCCGCCTTCCGTACGGACGGCCGGGGTACGGTCACGGCCGGCAACGCCTCCCCGCTCAACGACGGTGCCGCGGCACTGCTGTTGACCGACGAGGCGGGTCTGGCCGCCACCGGCCGGGAGCCGCTCGCCCGGATCAGCGCCTCCGCCGTCACCGGCATCGAGCCCCAGCTCTTCGGGCTGGGCCCGGTGGACGCCGTGCAGCAGGCCCTCGGCAAGGCCGGCCGCGGGTTCGGCGACCTCACCGCCTTCGAACTCAACGAGGCTTTCGCGGCGCAGGCGTTGGGCTGCCTGGCGGCCTGGCCGGAGCTCGACCCGGCCGTGGTCAACCCGCGCGGCGGCGCCATCGCGATCGGCCACCCCCTCGGTGCGTCGGGGGCCCGGCTGGCGGGCTCGGTCGCGCACCAGCTGGCGGCGGCGGGCTCCGGTACCGGCATGGCGGCGCTGTGCATCGGCGTCGGCCAGGGCATCGCGCTCGTCCTGGAGCGCTGAACCCCCGAGGGCCTTCCACGCTGAGGGGCGTCGATCGTTTCCGGTCACCGTGACTTCTCAACTGCCCAATAACTGAACAGAAGTGGAGCCTTCGGTCTGGCACGATGGCGCGTGCTGCCGCCCCCCGGCACTCGCCCATCCCCACCGGAGGCCCCGCGCCATGCCGCTCCTCGATCCGACGCTCTGGCAGGACGGACCCACCCTCACCGGCGGCGCCGCCCCGGTCGTCGAACCCGCCACAGGCCGCACCCTCGCCACCATCGGCCTGGCCGCGCCCGCCGATGTCGCGGAGGCGGCCGTACGGGCGCAGGCCGCGCAGCGCGACTGGGCGCGCGCCACCCACCCGGAGCGGGCGGCCGTGCTGCGCCGCGCCGGGGACCTGTTCGCCGCGCACGCCGAGGAGCTGCGCGAATGGCTGGTGCGGGAGTCCGGCTCGATACCCGGCAAGGCCGACTTCGAGCTGCACGTCGCCGCGCAGGAGTGCTACGAGGCCGCCGCGCTGGCCTCCCGCCCGACCGGGCAGGTGCTGCCGAGCGAGGCGCCCCGGCTCTCGTTCACCCGGCGGGTGCCGGCCGGGGTGGTCGGGGTCGTGGCCCCGTTCAACGCCCCGCTGATCCTGTCGGTCCGCTCGGTGGCGCCCGCGCTGGCCCTCGGCAACGCGGTGCTGCTCAAGCCGGACCGGCGCACCGCCGTCTGCGGCGGCCTCGCGCTCGCCGCCGTCTTCGCCGCAGCGGGTCTGCCGGATGGCCTGCTGCACGTCCTGCCGGGCGGAGCCGAGACGGGCGCCGCGGTCGTCGCCGACCCGCGCGTCCGGGTGGTGTCGTTCACCGGATCCACCGCCGCGGGCCGGTCCGTCGGCGAGCTGGCGGGCCGTCACCTCACCAGGGTGCACCTGGAGTTGGGCGGCAACTCGGCCCTCGTCGTGCTCCGCGACGCGGACGTCGAGGCAGCCGTGGCCCAGGCCTCCTGGGGTTCCTTCTTCCACCAGGGCCAGATCTGCATGACCGCCGGCCGCCACCTCGTGCACGCCTCGCTCTACGACGAGTACGTGGAGAGGCTCGCCGTACGCGCCGAGGCCCTGGCGGTGGGGGACCCGTACCGCGAGCAGGTCCACCTGGGCCCGCTGATCGACCGCGCCCAGGTGGAGCGCGTACACGCCCTGGTGGAGGCCAGCACCCAACAGGGCGCCAAGCTCGTCGCGGGCGGCACCCACCGGGACCTCTTCTACCGGCCGACCGTGCTCGCCGGGGTCGGCGACGACACCCCCGCCTACGCCGAGGAGGTATTCGGGCCCGTCGCGCCCGTACGGTCCTTCGCGACGGAGGAGGAGGCGGTGGAGCTGGCCTCGGCCGGCCCGTACGGGCTCTCCCTCGGGATCGTCACCCGCGACGCGGCGCGCGGGCTGGACCTGGCCGAGCGGATCCCGACCGGGATCGCGCACGTCAACGACCAGACCGTCAACGACGAGGCCGTCGCGCCGTTCGGCGGAGTCGGGGTGTCCGGCACCGGTGCCCGGTTCGGCGGCGAGGCGAACCTGGACGCCTTCACCGATCTGCGCTGGACCACCACCCGCTCCACCCCCGCAGGGCATCCGTTCTAGGGGCCGTCCGGTCGCGGGCGGAATGATGGGGACACGTCGTTGGTTCAAGGAGCAGAACGCTCAATCAGGAGGCAGGACACCGTGGCTACAGTCGAGCTCACCAAGGAAAACTTCGACCAGACGGTCAGCGAGAACCCGTTCGTGCTGATCGACTTCTGGGCGGGCTGGTGCCGGCCGTGCCTGCAGTTCGCCCCGGTCTTCGAGAAGGCCTCCCAGGCCCACCCCGACCTGGTCTTCGCCAAGGTGGACACCGAGGCGCAGCAGGAGCTGGCCGGAGCCTTCCAGATCACCTCGATCCCGACCCTGATGATCGTCCGGGATCAGGTGGCGATCTTCGCCCAGCCCGGCGCCCTGCCGGAGGCGGCCCTGACGGACCTCATCGCGCAGGCGCGCGCCCTCGACATGGACGAGGTCCGCGCGAAGATCGCCGCGGAGCAGCAGGGCGGGCAGGAGAACGGCACGCCGGAGGCCTGATTGCGTGACGCCGCCCCCGGCGGGCGGTGACACTGACCCGTATGACCGATGCCGTGGAGTACGACGTAGTGGTGCTCGGCGGGGGACCGGCAGGCGAGAACGTCGCCGACCGGACCCGCGCCGCCGGGCTGAGTACCGCCCTGGTCGAGAGCGAGCTCGTGGGCGGGGAGTGCTCGTACTGGGCGTGCATCCCGAGCAAGGCGCTGCTGCGCCCGGTGCTGGCCCGGGCCGATGCCCGCCGGGTGCCGGGCCTGGCGGGCGCCGCCGGGGGACCGCTCGACACGGCGGCGGTGTTCGCGCACCGCGACTACTGGACCGGGAACTGGAAGGACGGGGGCCAGATCGACTGGCTCGACTCGGTCGGAGCCCATGTCTACCGGGGCCACGGCCGGCTGTACGGAATCCGCAAGGTCGCCGTCACCAGCCCCGAGGGCGAGCACCACGTGCTGTCCGCCCGACACGCGGTGGTGGTCGCCACCGGGACCCGGGCCGTGGTCCCCGACGTGCCCGGGATGGCCGGGGCCGGTCCCTGGACCAGCCGCGAGGCGACCTCGGCCCAGGCGGCGCCGGGCCGGCTGCTGATCGTGGGCGGCTCGGTGGTGGCCGCGGAGATGGCCACGGCATGGCAGGGCCTCGGATCGCAGGTCACCGTACTCGTACGCGGCTCGGGACTGTTGCCGCGGATGGAACCCTTCGCGGGCGAGCTGGTCGCCGAGGCGCTGCGCGAGGCGGGCGCGGTGGTCCGTACGGGCGTGACCGTCGAGGCCGTCGTACGGGACGGCTCCACCGGCCCCGTCACGGTGGTGCTGGAGGGCGGCGAGCTCGTCGAGGGCGACGAGCTGCTGGTGGCGACCGGGCGCGCACCGCGGACCGAGGACATCGGGCTGGACACCGTCGGCCTGCCCGCGGGGCAGTGGATCGAGGTCGACGACAGCTGCCGGGTGCCCGGCCACGACTGGCTGTACGCCGTCGGCGACGTCAACCACCGCGCGCTCCTGACCCACCAGGGCAAGTACCAGGCCCGTATCGCGGGAGCCGCCATCGCCGCCCGCGCGGAAGGCGGCGCCCCGCTCGATACCCGCCCCTGGGGCGCGCACGCGGCGACCGCCGACACGCGGGCCGTCCCGCAGGTGGTCTTCACCGACCCGGAGGCGGCCGCGGTGGGCCTCAGCCTGGCCGAGGCCGAACGGGCCGGCCACCGGGTGCGCGCCGTGGACTACGACCTGTCCAAGGTCTCGGGCGCCGGACTCTACGCCGACGGCTACCGCGGCCGGGCCCGGATGGTCGTCGACCTGGACCGCGGGATCCTCCTCGGTGCGACCTTCGTCGGCCCGGGCGCCGCCGAGCTGCTGCACGCGGCCACCGTCGCCGTGGCGGGCGAGGTCCCCGTCGAACGCCTGTGGCACGCGGTCCCGGCCTTCCCGACGATCAGCGAGATCTGGCTCAGACTGCTGGAGACGTACCGGGGCTAGGCCGTCTCTTCCCTGACCCGTGTCCGGCCCGCGGTCCCGGTGTGCCCGAAGCGGACGTGGCGTTCGAGGCGTTCGAGGTGGTGCGGGCCTGTTGAATGGCGGTCCGACCACACGACCCGGAGACCAAGGAGGCATCACACGTGATCGTGATCGCCCATCTCAGCGACGTCCATCTCGACTGCGGCCCGCGGGCGGCCGACCGGACCCGCGCCGTCATGGAGTACCTCGACGCGCTGCCGTACGACCTGGACGCCGTGCTGGTCAGCGGGGACATAGCCGACCACGCCACCGCCGACGAGTACGAGCAGGCCGCCAAGCTGCTGCGCTCGCGCCACCCCGTCATCGTCTGCCCCGGCAACCACGACGAGCGGGCCGCCTTCCGCCAGGGGCTGTTGGGGGAGGGCGCCGGAGCACCGGCGGAACCGGTCGACCAAGTGCTGCGGGGAGACGGGTTCGTGCTCGCGGCGTGCGACTCGTCCGTTCCCGGTGAGGACCACGGCCTCCTGGAGGAGGCCACACTGGCCTGGCTGGACGGGGTCCTCGCCGACACCCCGCGCGAGACCCCGGTGCTGGTCGCCTTCCACCACCCGCCGGTCCCGCTGCACGTCCCGTACGTGGACGGGATCCGCCAGTTCGGCGAGGAGCGGCTCGCCGAACTCGTCGAGCGGCACCCGCACCTGACGGCCTTCCTGTGCGGGCACGCCCACACCGCGGCGGCCACCACCTTCGCGGGCCGACCGCTGCTGGTGGCGCCGGGCGTGGTCTCCACGATCCGGCTGCCGTGGGAGGCGCGGACGGGGTCTTCCGAGCACGTCCACCTCGACGAGCCGCCCGCCGTCGCCTTCCACGTACTGGGCGACGACGGCCGGCTGACGACCCACTACCGGGTCGTCGTCGACCGCCGGTAGCTTCTGCCGTCCCGGGTCCGGGTGAGGTGGCCCGAGGTGATCAGGTAGCGCCGCAGCGCCGAGCAGTCCTCGTGCACCGTGCGCAGGGCGTCGTTCACCTCGGGCTCCGTGTACTCCCGGTCCGCCGCGAAGAGGGTCTGCGCGAGGTGTACGAGCAGCTGCTCGCGCCGGGCCGCCTTGCGCGGGATCGTCAGGAGGCGGCCGCCGGAGAAGAGGTCGGAGACGTCCCGGGGCGTGCGGGCGGTGGGCTCTTGATGCTCAGTGCTCTGTGACATGCCCAGGAGCCTCCCAAGGCACCCGCCGTCGGGCAACGCAATTTCCAAGTGCCCCGGCCTGCGCGAAAAGTGACTGTCATTCATCTTACTGAGCGGTAGATCCGCCGGTACCCTCCCCCGTGACCGGTTCCTGCCCCCCACGGAGGAGCACGCATGCGGCGTCCTACCGCCCGCCTGAGAACTGCCGTCGCCACCGCCCTGATCGCCCTCGGCGCGACCCTGCTGGCACCGGCCGCCACGGCCGCGGGCGCCGCCGGCGCAGCCGACCCGGCGCCGCTCCCGATCGCCGACTACTGCGGCGGCCGGTGCTCGGACATCCTGCCGCCCGGCCAGAACGGCAACGCCACGCTCGCGCAGATCCTCCTGCACAAGGCGTTCGGCACGTTGCCCGCCCACACCTCCGACCAACTGGCCCGCTACGACTCGCTGGTGGCCGGCTATCCGGGTCTCACGGACGCCAAGGTCAACGACTTCTTCAACACCGCCTCCTTCGGCGTGCCCGCCGACCAGGTCGAGTCCACCACCAGCCCGCGCCCCGACGTCACCATCACCCGCGACAAGCAGACCGGCGTCCCCCACATCAAGGGCACCACCCGCTCCGGGACTTCCTTCGGCGCGGGCTACGCCGCCGCCCAGGACCGGCTCTGGCAGATGGACCTCTTCCGGCACGTGGGACGCGGCGACCTGACCCCCTTCGCGGGCGGCGCCCTCGCCAACCAGGGCCTGGAGCAGCAGTTCTGGCCGCAGGCCCCCTACACCGAAGCGGACCTCCAGGCCCAGGTGGACCGCATCCGCACCACCGAGGGCGAGCGCGGCCGGCTCGCGATGGAGGACGCGCAGGCCTACGTCGACGGCATCAACCTCTACCGCACCCAGTCCAAGAACGGCCGCTACTTCCCCGGCGAGTACGTCCTCACCGGCCACATCGACTCGATCACCAACGCCGGCGAGATCCAGCCCTTCAAGATCACCGACCTGATCGCCCTCGCCTCCGTCGTCGGCGGCCTGTTCGGCGGCGGAGGCGGCGGCGAGGTGCAGGCCGCGCTGTCCCTGCTCGCCGCGCAGCAGAAGTACGGCCTGGAGGAGGGGACCAGGGTCTGGGAGTCCTTCCGCCAGCGCAACGACCCCGAGGCCGTGCTCACCGTCCACGACGGCACGAGCTTCCCGTACGCCCAGAAGCCCGCGAACCCGCAGGGCGCGGCCCTCCCCGACGCCGGATCCGTGGTCGCCGAACAGCTCGTGTACGACCGTACGGGCGCGGCGGCCGCCAAGGAGGCCGCGAGCCCGCCGAAGCCCCTCAGGCAGAGCATGTCCAACGCCCTGCTCGTCTCCGGCGCCCACACCGCGAGCGGCCACCCCGTCGCCGTCTTCGGTCCGCAGACCGGCTACCTCGCGCCCCAGCTCCTCATGCTCCAGGAGCTCCAGGGGCCCGGCATCAGCGCCCGCGGCGCCTCCTTCGCGGGCGTCAGCATGTACGTGCAGCTGGGCCGCGGCCAGGACTACGCCTGGAGCGCCACCTCCGCCGGCCAGGACATCACCGACACCTTCGCCGTCGAGCTGTGCGAGCCCGGCGGCGCGGCACCGACCAAGGCGAGCGCCTCGTACCTCTACCGGGGGACCTGCACCCCGATGGAGAAGCTGGAACACACCAACGCGTGGAAGAAATCCGTCGCCGATCCGACCCCCGACGGCTCCTACCGGATGCAGGTGTGGCGCACCCACTACGGCATCGTCACCCACCGCGCCACGGTGGCCGCCAAGCCCGTCGCCTACACCGCGCTGCGCTCCACCTACCGGCACGAGGCAGACTCGATCATCGGCTTCCAGATGCTCAACGACCCCTCGTACGTCAAGGACGCCCGTACCTTCCAGCAGGCGGCCCAGCACATCGGCTACGCGTTCAACTGGTTCTACGCCGACTCGCGCGAAGCCGCCTACTACAACAGCGGGTTGAACCCGGTGCGCCCGGCGGGCGTGGACGCGGCCCTGCCCGTGCACGCCCGTCAGCAGTACGAGTGGCAGGGCTTCGACCCGGCCGCGAACACCGCCGCCTACACCCCGCCCGCCGAGCACCCGCAGTCCATCGGCCAGGACTACTACATCAGTTGGAACAACAAGCAGGCGAAGGACTACAGCGCGGCCGGCTTCGGCATGGGCGCCGTCCACCGCGGAGACCTCCTCGACCGCCGGGTCAAGCAGCTCGTCACGGCCGGCGGAGTCACCCGTGCCACGCTCACGCAGGCGATGGCGGAGGCCGCCGTCACCGACCTGCGCGCCGAGAACCTGCTGCCCGAACTCCTCGCCGTGCTGCGCAGCGGACCGGTCACCGACCCGGCGGTCGCCGCGGCCGTCGACAAGCTGGCCGCCTGGCAGGCGAGCGGCAGCAAGCGCAAGGAGACCGCGCAGGGTTCGCGGGCGTACGCGCACGCGGACGCGATCCGGATCCTGGACGCCTGGTGGCCGCTGCTGATCGAGGCCGAGTTCAAGCCGAGCCTCGGCGCGCCGCTGTACGACGCCCTGCGCGCCTCGCTGACCGTCGACGAGGCACCCAATGCAGGGCACGGGCCCACCGGTTCGCATGCCGGATCGGCCTTCCAGTACGGCTGGTGGAGCTACGCGGACGAGGACCTGCGGATGGTCCTCGGGCGGCCGACGGCCGATCCGCCGTCCCGGGTCCACTGCGGCGGCGGCTCCCTCGCCGCGTGCCGCGAGGCCATGACCGCCACCCTCAAGCAGGCGGCCGCGGCCACCCCGGCGGCGGTGTACCCGGCCGACGGGACCTGCGCGGCGGGCAGCCAGTGGTGTGCGGACTCGATCGTCCAGCGCCCGGTCGGCGGACTGTCCCACCCGCAGGTGAACTGGCAGAACCGGCCCACGTACCAGCAGGTGGTGGAGTTCCCGGCGCACCGCTGAGGCAGTGGGGGCACGGGGCACGACGGAGGCCCGCCGTTCCGGACGATCTCCGGGGCGGCGGGCCTCGCGCGCGCGGTTCAGGGGCCGACGGTGATCTGCTGCGCCGGGTCGGTCGTGTCGGTGACGAGGTAGACCGCGTTGAAGGTGGACGTGGTCGCGCTCGTCGGGCAGCCGAACCCGCCGGTGACCTTGACCGGTACGGTCGCGTTGGTGAAGGTCAGGCTCGGCGGGGCGCCGTTGGCCCAGGCGCCGGCGACGTCGGCCGCGGCGGTGGGAGCCGTGGTGACGGTGCAGGAGGCGAGGCCGGTCGTCTTGACCACGAGGCCGCCGGCCGGCACGGTCATGGTCGCGGTGATCGGGGAGCCGTGCTGCATCGACACCGTCCAGGCACCGCTGGTGGTGACCGTAGGGGTCACGCCCCAGGCGCTGGAGGTGCAGGAGCTGTACGTCGGCGCCGAGATCGGGGACGAGACCGGCCCGGCGGGGTTCTGATTGCCGGGGGCGGCCGGCACCGTACCGGTGGCCACGGAGACGTTGCAGGTCACCGTCACCGAACCGGCCTTGAGGGTGGCCTTACCGCTGAGGGTGGCCTGGAATCCGTGCCCGGCCGGGGTGACGGTGGTCGACCCGGCGGCGGGTAACGGCGCGGCGGAGGCGGTGACCGAGGCCAGCGAGAGGGCTCCGGCGGCGGCCATCCCGAGGGCGAGCGCGGTGCGCGTACGGCTCATGGCTGTGCTCCTTGGGGATCGTGGTGCGGAGGTGTCGTGGGGGACCGAGCGGGGGACGCGGTGGGGGACGGAGCGGGGGACGCGGTGGGGGAAGCCGCGGGTGCAGGCGGAGGAGCGGTGGAGCGGGTGGCGGCGTACGGCTGCCAGGCGAACATGAGGCCGCCGCCGAGAATGCCGAGCAAGGTGCCGATCAGAAACCCGCCGAGGTTCGACAGGACCAGGGCGGCGGTGGCGATCAGGGTGGTGAGGACGCCCGCGAGGACGCGCTGAGCGGGGGAGAACCAGGCGGTGAGGCCGAGAACGACCATCACGGCGCCCATCAGGACGGACGGGATCCCCGCCACGCCCTGCTGGAGCATGATCTTCAGTGGTGCGAGGGGCAGGACGCAGATCCATGCTCCGGCCAGGATCGTGAACAGTCCGCCCCAGAACGGTCTGCCGCGCCGCCACAGCCGCCACCGCCGACGGCTCAGAAGCATTCCTTCTTGCCCTTGCTGACGTCCATCTTCAGCCCGGAGAGCTTGAACGTGCCGGCGTTGGTCGCCCACGCCGTCTGCTGCAGATCGGTGATGCTGACCGTGTCGGCCTGCTGCGCGAACAGGTCCTGCATCCCCTGGGCGTCGGCCGGGCCCTTGTCGAGGGTGGAGGCGTCGCGCCCGATCTCGATGTTGCTGAAGACCGCGTCACCGGAGAGCTGGGTCGCGTCCACGAACAGGTTGGTCGCCTCGACGGGCTTCTTCTGGCCGGCCGTCAGGTTGAGCGAGATGTCGCCGATCACCGGGAGCGTGGTGACCACCGACTGGCACAGGCTGTTCAGCTTCGCCTCCCGGATGGCGGTGACGGCCACCGGGATCAGTTCTTCGCGGGCGTTGACGTCGACGCTGCCGTACTGGACGAAGCCCTCGCCCTCGAGGCTCTTCGCCGACACCTTGAACTGCTGCCCCGACACCGCGAAGGAGGCGGCGATCGCGCCCTGCGCGAGGGCGATGCCGAGGCCGGCGGTCACGGCCACCGCGGGTACGGTCAGGACGGCGAACCGCCGCCAGCGGACACGGCCGGAGCCGCTGTCCTCGTGGAAGTCTTCTTCGGATGAGCCGGGTGAGCCGGATGAGCCGGATAAGTGCGGGGAATCCGTCATGAGATCGTCCCTGTTTTCGGCTGTGCACCGTTGTTACCGACGAGTTGAATGTAAGAGTGCCAATGGGGGTTGGCAAGGTTGTGCGAGCGCACCCTTTCGGCCGACTCCTACTGCTCCGTACGCAGCAGTTCGGCGACCTCCGCGTCCACCCGGCGCGCCATCGCCCGCGCGAACTCCGTGGCCACCACCTCGCCGGCCACCGGACGCAAGGCCGTCACCGCCTCCGTGATGTGCTGGAGTTGGGTGGCCGAAAGACGCTCCAGCCCCTCCGGGCCGATCACATGCTGCCGGAACAGTCCGACGAACCGGTCCGCGAGGGCCGCCGCCTGCGCCTGTACGAACTCCCCGGCGTCCAGGATCTCCGCGAGCGGCACACCCTGGCGCACCAGCGCGAGCGTCGCGTCCAGCAGGCGCGGGCTCGGGTGGGTGACCAGGTCCCCGTCGACCGTGACGTACCCCAGCTCGGCCGCCCGCCGGGTGTCCTCGGCGGTGGACGTGGGGCCGAACAGCTTCCGCAGCTCGGCCCGGGTCATCGTCACCGGCTCCTCCCGCACCCAGTCCCGGGTCATCTCCCGTTCCAGGCCCAGCAGTCCGGACAGGCCGCCGCCGCCCTCCCACGCCTGCAGGAGTTCGGCGATGCCGTTGACCGTGTACCCGCGCCCCAGCAGGTCGCTGATCAGCCGCAGCCGGGTCAGGTGCTCCTCCGAGTACCAGGCGATCCGGCCCTCGCGGCGCGGCGGCGGCAGCAGCCCGCGCTCCTGGTAGTAGCGCAGGTTGCGCACCTTGACACCGGCCGCGCGGGCCACGTCCTCCCGGCGGTAGCGCCCGCCGCCCGTACCGTCCTCCACCTGGCTGCTCACGCGGCAGAGTGTAGGCCGTACTGGCAGGTCACATAGGGCGCGGCCGGTCTTCCTTGACCGCCCGCAGAATCACGAACTTCGGTTCGCTCGCGACGACTTCACTGTTGCCGAAGAGCCGCCGCAGGTGGGTGTGGTAGCCCATGTGCCGGTTGGCGACGATCCACAGCTCGCCGCCGGGCCGCAGCACCTTGCGCGACTGCGCGAACATCCGCAGCGCCGTCGCGTCGGTGGTGGCCTGGTGGGAGTGGAACGGAGGGTTGCTCAGCACCAGGTCCACGGAGCCGGGAGCCAGCATCGCGACCCCGTCGCCGACGTGGAACTCGGCCGTCCGCCGGCCCTCGCGGACGTTCGCCAGGTACGTGGCCCGCGCCGAGGCGACCGCCTGGTAGGACTCGTCCGTGAAGACGACCTCGGCGTCCGGGTCGTGCACTTGCACGGCCGTGCCGACGACGCCGTTGCCGCAGCCCAGGTCCACGACCCGGGCCCCGTCGGTGTTGGTCGGCAGGTTCTGCAGGAAGAAGCGGGTGCCGACGTCGAGCCGGTCGGCGCAGAAGATCCCGGCGTGGTTGACGACGGTCAGCCCGGAAGCGGACCCGGCGTCCTGGTCCACCGTGTACGTCACCGGCCACGGCCCGGGCGTCGTGGGCCGCGCGGCGCCGGGGGTGCTCGGCGTACAGAAGATCAGCCGCGCCTTCTTCTCGGCGAGCGAGGTCTTCGTCGGGCCCAGGATCCGCTCGAAGAGCCGCAGCGTGGAGGTGTGGATCTCCTTCACCATGCCCGCGCCCACGACCACGGTGCCCGCGTGCACGTGCGGGGCCAGCCGGTGCAGCTGGTCCTCCAGCAGCGCCAGGCTCTTGGGTACGCGCACCAGCAGGACGTCGATCTTCTCTGGCGGCGGGTCCTGCGTGGTCAGCAGCGTGACCGTCGCCTTGGAGGTCCCGATCCCGTTCCGGTCCAGGTTCGCCGCGGTGGCGGAGCGGGTGAGGGAGGAGTCGGTGATCTGCGTCGGCCGGTACGCGGCGAGCGCCGTCGTCAGCGCCCCCCAGCGGTCCCCGAGGACGGTGATCTGCCCGGCGCCGGCCAGATCCACCGGGCCGCGCTCGCCGGTACCGGCGTCGAGGTGGCGCAGCAGGTACTCGTCGGCGGCGTCCCAGGCGCGGAGCCGGTCGCGCGGGTCCTCGGGGAAGCGGGTGAGCTCGTAGGAGCCGAAAGGCGTGGTCAGACGGTTCATATGGGACCCAGGCTAACCGAGGCGGAGCCCGGGCCCCGCATGCGCCGGGCCGAGAGGCCCGCTACTCCGGGAACTCGCCCGCCATCGCGGCGGCCATCCGCAGGTGCGGGCGGGCCTCGGCGGCCCGGCCTGTCCGCTGCAGCGTGCGACCGAGCATCAGCTGTGCGTAGTCCTCCACGGGCCAGCGCTCCAGGATGGCGCGGAGCTCGCGCTCGGCCCGGGAGAGCTGGGCGGAGTGGTAGTAGGCGCGGGCCAGCAGGAGGCGGGGCGCCAGCTGCTCCGGAGCCTCGGCCGCCAGTGTGTCCAGGATGCGGGCGGCCGTCGCGTACTCCTTCGCGTCGAAGAAGAGCCGGGCCCGCTCCCAGCGCTCGGCTGCCGTCCCGTGCTCGAAGTACGACGTGTTCATCGCGCTCATCGCGTCCCTTCCGCCTTCCCGCTTCCCGGTTCGTGTCCGGTGCCTCCAACACGCAGGGCCGGGGGAACATTCCACTGACCGCGGCCGCCTTCCCGCCGTTAGGTTGTCCGCATGAGCAATCTCGATCGCCAGCCCGCACTCTCCGTCTGCGGCGGCCGCGGCTTCGTCGTGGCCGAACCGGTACGCGAGCTCCTCAGCCCGCGCACGGTCAAGCTCGGGGAGTCCACCGACGTCCGACGGCTCCTGCCGAACCTGGGCCGCCGCATGGTCGGCGCCTGGTGCTTCGTGGACCACTACGGCCCGGACGACATCGCGGACGAGCCCGGCATGCAGGTCGCGCCGCATCCGCACTCCGGGCTCCAGACGGTGAGCTGGCTCCACGAGGGCGAGGTGCTGCACCGCGACAGCGTGGGCAGCCTGGCGACCGTACGCCCGCGCGAGCTGGGCCTGATGACCTCCGGCCGGGGCATCAGCCACTCGGAGGAGAGCCCGCGCCCTCACGCCCGCTTCCTGCACGGCGCCCAGCTGTGGGTGGCCCTGCCGGACGCCCACCGCGATGTGGAGCCGCACTTCCAGCACCACGCGGAGCTCCCGAGGGTGACCGCCCCGGGCCTGACCGCGACGGTCATCCTGGGCACCCTGGACACCGCGACCTCGCCGGGCACGGCGTACAGCCCGATCGTCGGCGCGGACCTCTCCCTCGCGGCGGGCACCGAGACCCGGCTCCCGCTCGACCCGGACTTCGAGTACGCGGTCCTGTCGATGTCGGGCGAGGCCCATGTGGACGACGTCCCGGTCCTCCCGGGCTCGATGCTCTACCTGGGCTGCGGCCGCACCGAACTCCCCCTGCGGGCAACCTCGGACGCAGGCCTGATGCTTCTGGGCGGCGAGCCGTTCGAGGAGGAGATCGTCATGTTCTGGAACTGGATCGGACGGAGCAACGAGGAGATCGTACAAGCCCGCAAGGACTGGATGGAAGGCACCCGCTACGGCGAAGTGAAGGGCTACGACGGCCCCCCGATCCCTGCGCCGCAGCTCCCGCCGGGGCCGCTGAAGGCACGCGGACGGGTGCGCTGACCTGCGCTTTTCTGAAGGGGGTGGATCAGCCGAGCCCAACCGGGGAGAGGCCGCCACTCCCGCGGAGATCGCTCCCGCGGAGGGAGGGGTGGGAGCTCCCGAAGGCTCGCTTCGAGCGGTCGACGTTTCCCATGTGTGACCAGCTGGGGTCAGCTTTGCCAGGACCAATGCTGACCCAATGCTGACTTTGGTGACGGTTCGTCAGGCTGCCGGATGCCTTCCCATGGTCTCGAAGGAACCGTGGACGGGGTCCTCGGACGCGGCACAGCAAGTTGTACGGAGCGTAGTTGTCACAGGTTTCGCCGGATGGTCTGGACGCAGAGCGCGCGTGCGACGTTCGAGCGGCTACGGGGGTAGTCGACGCCGAGGTTCATTGTGTTCGGTCGGGGGCTGCTGCCATGGGTCGCTCATGTGGATGCGGGCCTTGGAGCGCGCGGAGGCGACGAGCCCGGCAGAGGTTTCGGAGACCGTCGAGGCTACGGCACGCGACCGCGCAGAGCGCCTTCGAGTCTCCCTGAGTGCCCGCTTCGACCCTGAGCTGGTGTGTCGCTTCCCGCGTCTACTTGCCTGTCTGAGAACGGGCCATGGCGAGAGTCCGGCGTACCCCCAGGTGGGGGTCGAGCATGAGGGAGTTGAGTACCTGTTGGGGAAGCTCATCGGCGCGTCGGGCGACTGCGGCCCGTACGCGAGGTGCAGGATCTTCGGACAGCGCGATCAGCAGTGGATCGCTGGACAAGAGATGTGCGACGCCGATAGCTCGCACATGTTGGCAGCTGTGCAGTGCAAGTCCGCCGGCCTGGAGCTTGAAGTGCATTGAACCATCGGCAAGGGCAGCGACACAGCGGGCGCCGCGTGCACGCTTGCCTGGGTCGTCACTGCGGAGCAATGCGGCAGCGCTTGAAATGGCCCGAGCGGTGAATGCGTCATCGGCGGGAGTCAGTGGCGCGCCGGATTCCCGGGAGGTGGCCCAGGCCATAGTGGCGACCCGAAGAGCATTGTCCGTTAGATGGGCCGCCCCGTTGTTCAGGCGCATGCGACTCAGTGGAACGTTCGAGTCGATCTCCCATTCATCGGACTCGGATAGCTGTGGCGCAGAGTGGATTGCAAGGAGCCGATGTGCGACTCCTTCCGATGCCTGGGGCGTCAGCGCGGGCACCAGGCGTGAGAGCGCCAGAACTGAGCTGTTTCGAGCTGCTGCCCAGTCGTGGGGATCCTCAGCCATGGCCGCGAGTTGCTGGGCCACAGCGGTAGCCAACTCTGAGGGTGGACCGGCGGCGATGATGGCCGCTCTGTCAAGGTCAGGCGCGTCGGCCTTACAGGGATCTGAAGCCGATGGACTCACCTCATCGCTGCCTTCGGCGCCGCTCACGATAGCGGGGGAAGCGACTGTAGCTTGAACTATCAGAAGCGACTCCACGAAGCCTTCCGCCTCGGCTGCCAGATTTTCCACTGCAACGGGCGCAAGGTCTGTGCACGACAGCAGGCCCAAGATCTGGCTGACGGTGGTGGATTGAAGTGTCCCAACGGAGAACTGATGCCTAGGTACTCCCACCGGCTGGCGCAAGAGTGCCGCAGACGTTGCGCGTGCCCGGAGCTGAGCCTGCTCGGTCTCAGGCCGCCAGGAATCGAGAACGCTGACAGCCTCGGCCATTCCTTCTACGGCGAGCGCTTCGACAGCCGGCAACAAGGCGGTGTTCTCGCCGTCAGGCAGCTGCGCCACTAGATCCCAGAGAATGTCCTGGTTCGGCAGCATCATCATGTCCGCAATTGCATCAGCGAGTTCTCCGCGCGCGGAGAATCTCATCGTGTTGATGAGGATCTCGGCGATCTCTCCGTTGTAACGGGTCGGTTCTCTCAGTGCCCGCGAGACCAGGCCAAGGAATAGTGTGATGTCCTCAGAATCGAGTCGGGTCGTAAAGCCCTTGAGCGCCTTGAGTGCGTCGGATGCCGGGTTCGGAAAAGCGGCCGGAGCTTCCCACAGCCCTTCAGCTACTTGGAGCAGGAGGGTGATGATCTCTGCGGCATCGGTGTCGGTGAACATGGCCTCCTGGGCACCAATAACCTGAACGGCCGTTGCTACACGGCGCCTGACCGGTGACCTGAGCCAAGGTCTGATGTCTACGGTTTCACTCATGCTTGCAGCAAGAAGCGAGGCCTTTTTGGCGGCGCCCGCGTGGACGTATGCGTGGACAGCCTCAGTGGGATAGTTTCCCGCTGCGAGAACATCACCGAAGAGCTCCATTGCAAGGATCTCTTCCTGGAAGGCACCTTGTAGGCGTGACTCCCAGAGGTAACGCCGGGTATCGGCAAATGCATCGGGCAACTTACCCCGGTGTGCCGCAGCGTAGGCAGAGAGTGAGGGATCGAAGACACTCGCCAATAGCTGTCTACGATTCGGAAGCGCGCGGGTGATTGATTCCAGCCCGAATGTAAAAACGCCACGGTCACTCGCGAGTAGACGTACCGATCGCAGTGCCAGACGGGCATCGCCGAACAGTCCGTCTTCACTGGTTGCCAGGACTGATTGCTTCCAGAGCGCGTCCGCGCGGGTTGCGTCACCGTGTGTGGCGAACGCATGCGCCGCACGCGATGTAATCAGACCCCTCGCATGTCGGTACCGTCCCGCACCCGCCTCGGACAGAAGCCGCCCGTAGACGGCCTCCACTTCCTGAGGCGAGGAGGTGAGGCGCAACGCCGTATCAGCAAGCGCAGCCTTCAAGCGGGCACGAATCACTGGATCCCGGCTGTCTGCGTCAAGGGCCAGTTCGCGCATCTCCGCCAGATAGGTGGATGGCGCGTGCTCCGGCTCAACAACAAGCGAGCGGTGTGGCTCGGCGTCGTAGAGCCCGTCAACCAGTGCTTGTTCCAGTACAAGGCAGCACAACAACCCTGTATGCGGGTCGCCTGCGGCCGCGATCACGCGCAGCGCGGGAACTGCCACGAGAAGCTGACTGCCCTGTTCGTACCAGTTGGCCACTGCACTGAGAACGGACCACTTCGCTGTCGCTAGCTCGCCGGCTTCGGATGCGACCGCCTCCAATACGCCGACGTGGCCGTCCGTTCCGCCGCTGCTAATTCTCTCCAACTCTAGGCGGAAGAGGATGTCAAAGGCACTAGCTGGATCACCCGCACGCCGTGCCATCGCAGCCTGACGCGCACGGAACTGGGCTGCATGGCCTGGAAAATTGCCGTCCAAGAGGGCCTGGGCCAGAAGCCCGTACAAACGCTCCGCCTGAGCAGGATCCGACACCTCAGCCTCTTTGGCATCCGTCTCGATGGACTCCAGATTCAGAACGGCGACAGGCCCGCTCACTAGACCCAAGGATGCCGGGGCCGCTGGATCAAGTGGGGGAAGTGCAACTCCACACCAGGCTTCACTCCATGCAGCACCGAACACGGACGCCACCAGATTGGGAGCATCCCGCAACTTCCGACTGACGGCCTCCGCTCCCCAGAACTCGATCTCAAGGTCACCCAGGTACTCATCCTGGAGATCGGCGACCTCGTCAACCCAGGCGGTATCAGAATCTAGGGATGCCGACGTTACGACGACGAACCGATGCGGATTGAAGAGCCGCGGCTGCTCACTCTGGCCAGATGAGCGGGGAGGCCCGGCGTAGTCCTCTACCGCGGAGCGGATAAGAGGGCGTGTGAGAGAGGCGTAGCGCTTCACCTGGTACAGCGAACGAAGCCCTCCTGGTTCTCGCTCAACGACGTCCAGCCCGTATTGCTTCTGTCCGCTGCGCCCGTAGAACTGGACACCACGGTTGTCTTGTCGGCTCACCATTTCTGCGACCAGCCGCTCAAAGACCTCAGGCTGTAGATGGTGGAGCGGAAGTTGCGCTGGGTTCTGCAGTGGCACGGCAAGTGGCAACTGCTGTCGGCGACTGCCGAGCGCTGCCAGCGTCAGCTTGATGAGCCCCGCATCTGCTGCCTCTTCCTCGACACCAAGTGGCACAGGAAGCCTCCTACGTTCGCCGCTCCACCGCTCTGCGTTCACGAGTGATCCTGCCGTATGTAGGGCTCAGTGTGCAGAGTTCTCGTGCTTACCTTTCGGAGGATCCTCGAGGGCCTGTCCGCCGGGCCGGAGCCGTCCATGCGGACTTCTTTCGCAGCCGAAGCACTCAGCGGACGTGCTGGGAGCTTCGTGCCGGTGCATGGCAGCACGAGGTCGCCTCCGACATGGTTCCCATCCATATTGCGCACCTTCGCGGCTGCCCTGTTGCCCGCAGGAACAGGATCGCTGGCATGTAACGCGTTAGCGGGCGGATTGCACGACCCTGGGTGGGGGAAGTTCTGATCGGACCGGCGTGTAGGGACCTGGGGGTGGCGGTGGCTGGTGGGGCTGACGAGTACGCGCGCGAGCGGGCGCGGCAGGCCAAGGAGCGTGAGCGGCGTCGGAAGGCTGGTGAGACGGAGGCCAAGCGTAAGGCGCGTGAGGAGAAGGTCGCCTACGAGGCCGCGCGTGCGCAGGAGGCCGTCGATAAGACGAGCGTGGCCGAACACGACGTCGAGCAGTTGGCGGGACTGTTGCGTGGGGCGGTGCTGGATGGCCGGCCCTTGAGCTTCGACAGTCTCAGGCAGCAATTCGTCCCTGCGGCCTTCGCGCCGTCCAAGAGCCGCACGAAGCCCGTTCCCCTTCCGCGCTGGGGAGAGTACGAGCCCGAGCCGCCGCGCGGATGGCTGGGAGCGCTCGGCTTCGGGCGCCGGTCGTACGACGCGGAGGTGGAGGCCGCGCGCAAACGGTTCGACGAGGCGCTGCGGGACCATGCTCGTGAGGAGCAAAAGCGCGTCGGGAAGCTGGATGTGGCGCAGGCCCGCCATGACGAGCGGAACCAGGAGGAGGCGGCCCGCGTCGAGGAGTGGAATGCCGGGATCAAGGCACGCCGCGCCGCCTACCAGGAGCGCGACGTCGAGGCGGTGGAGTGGTTCATCGACCAGGTCTTGGCCGCCTCCACGTATCCCCACGGCTTCCCGAAGGCTCACCAGGTCTCCTTCCAGGCGGATACGGGAGACCTGCTGGTCGAGATCGACCTGCCGCTGGAAGATGTGGTCCCGGTGGCCCGTGCCTATCGGTACGTGAAGACGCGCGACGAGATCACGCCGGTCCCGAGGCCCGAGAAGGACCGCCACGAGTTATACGCGTCCGTACTGGCGCAGATGGCGCTTCGGACCGTCCACGAGCTGTTCGCGGCGGACACGGACGGGGTGGTGAGGTCTGTGGCGCTGAACGGGCACGTGGCGACCATCGACCGTGCCACGGGCCGCGAGGTGCACCCCTGCCTGATCACTCTCCAGGCGGGGAGGGAAGAGTTCAGTGAACTGGTGCTCACCCAAGTCGATCCGCAAGCCTGCCTGAAGCGGCTGCGGTCGCTGATCTCACCGAATCCGTACGAGCTGGAGCCGGTGCGCCCGCTGGTCACCTTCGACCTGAGCAAGTACCGGCTGATGGACAGCATGGACGTCGTGGCGGGCCTGGACAGCCGCCCCGTGCTGATGGACCTCTCGCCCACGGAATTCGAGCACCTGGTGCGGCAGTTGTTCGAAGCCATCGGCCTGGACAGCGTCAACACACGGCCGTCGCAGGACGAGGGCGTGGACGCGGTGGCGATGAACACCGACCCGGTCATGCGCGGGCTGTGCATCATCCAGGCCAAACGCACCGCCAAGGTAGTGCCCTTCGAGTCAGTGTCCGCGCTGGCCGGCGTCGTGGAGCACAAGCGGGCGGCCAAAGGCATCCTGGTGACGACCTCGTGGTTCGGCCGGGCGAGCGAGGCGTTCGCGAACGACCACGGACGCCTCGAACTCCTCGACGGCGCCAACCTGGTCCACCTCTTCAAGGAACATCTCGACCTCGATGTCATCCCGGGCCCCGTTCCTCCCAAGCGCCGGCCCCGCTGACGACGTGCCCATGGCGTGACCCCGGGGTGCTCCACGGTGGACTTGGGCGATTAGGACGTAGGAGCCTGAGAGGCTGCCAGGACGGCAAGGAGAGGCGGGTATCCGCCGAGGATGCGGTCCGCTGCGGGTGGCTGGGGCGGGGCGGCAGGCCACGGGGCGTGCAGGGCAGGGCGCCAGGATCACGGAGATGACTGCGCACGTCTGCCGCCAGCCGATGTGCTCGGCCCGGACGGCGGTCAACGGGGCGAAGATGGTGGAGTCTCCATGGCCGGGCTCCAGCAGGAGTACCTGAGCGCCGACAGGACCCTGCCCATATTCGTCAGTATGACGTGAATTTGCCTGAACCAGGCTTCTTTTCGATATGGCTCTGCGATGCTGGAGGTCGATCGAGAGGGGCCGCAGCGATGCAGTGGAAGATCCACGGTGAACGTCCGATCTACGAAAACAAGTGGGTGAACTTGTGGCTCACCGACATCGAGACGCCGGACGGGCACCGTTGGGAACACCACGTCGTCAAGCTTCGGCACCTGGCCGTGGCTGCTGTCATCAACGACCGTCAAGAGGTCCTGATGATGTGGCGCCACCGGTTCATCACGGACGCCTGGGCCTGGGAGCTGCCCATGGGTTTGGTGGAGGCGGACGAGACCCCCGGCGAGGCTGCCGCCCGTGAAGTCCTCGAAGAGACCGGCTGGCGTACGGGCCCGATGAAGCCGCTGATCTACGCCGAACCGGCGAACGGAATCACGGACTCTCAGCACCACTTGTTCCGTGCGGACGGTGCGACGTACGACGGTCCGCCGACCGAGAAGAACGAGTCGGACCGGGTCGAGTGGATTCCGCTGGCGAGTATTCGAGGCATGATCGACCGCCGCGAGATCGTCAGCAGCGGCTCTCTCGTCGGCCTCCTCTACGTCCTGATGGACGAAGGGGTTCGCTGACCCGGCGGGGGAAGCATTGCTCGTAGGCGTGCCTCGAAGGCAACCGCGGCCGGCACCTCGCGATAGGGCGCAAGCTGCTCGTAGAACTCGCGAAGGTGCCCGGTCACCCGCTCCGACGAGACCGCTGCGGCGGGCACCAGCGCGTCTATCGCCGTGTGGCAAGCCTGGTCGAGCTTGCCCCGTTGGAGCTGAGTACGGGCCAACCAGAAGGCGTGGAACGCCCGGCCGCGCTGGTTCGCAGGATCCTCCCGCGCGAGGGCATCCGCGATCAACGGTTCGGCGATCGCCGCCTCGCCGAGTCGCCCGTGCGCAATGCCCGTATCCACGATCAGCTTCGGCTCGTCGAAGTAGGTCACCCAGGCCGGGTCCGGATCACCCTCGTAGATGCGCTCGAATTGGCTGTGGGCCTCCGAAATCGCGGTATGCGTAGCCTTCCGGTCCCCCAAGGTCGCGTGGGCGAAGGCTTCGCGCATGGCTAGCATCGACCGCACCCTCGGCGTCGTCCCGCTGGCGGCACGGGCTTGATCTTGGGCAGCAGACACCAGTGCAAGCGCGTCCGCCGGCTTGTCCTGGTAGGTCGCTTGCAGGCTCATGCAGGCCAGCACGTTGGCCATGAAGGGATGGTCGTCAATCTCCCTGGCCAGTTGTAGAGCTTCCGAGAAGTACGCGCGTGCCTGGTGGTACTGCCGAGCATCGAAGTAGGTCCACCCAGTCAGCCGCGCCAACTCCGCTGCGATGCCGTACAGGCCGTGCTGTATCGGTGTCGGCCGCCGGTCCTTCAGTAACCCCTCCACGTATCGGAGCTGGCCGACGACGGCCGGTCGAAGGGTCTCCCCACCATGCTCGTCGTCGCGTCGCCAGTAGTCCTCGATCGAGGACCGGAGCGCGTGGAGAGTGGAGGGGCTCGGATTGGTTCCGGCGGCCATGGCGAGGATGCTGTCCACCTCAACCCCGGGTAAGGCAGCAAGTGGCCCGGGCCCAACGGGAGCGTGGGCAGGCTCTGATGGCTCGCGCTCGGACACCGCGAGCGCGGCCGGCGTTTCCCACTCGCGTCGGGAAAGCCCGAGCATGTGCCCTGGGATGCGCAAGCCGTCGGCAATTCGCTCGATCACGTCCATGTGGAGGAGCTGCCGCTGGCCCGCGATCACCTCACCCACCCGACTCGGCGTCAGCTCGCACTGGCGCGCGATCATCGACGGGTAGATACCTGCCCGAGCCTTCACCAGGCGAAAGACCCTGGCGAAGTCGCGTACGCGGCACGCGTCGATCATCTCGGAATCGGTGAGCAGACTTGCCGGCAGTTCCCTCGTGTGACGTGACTCGGGCATCGGGCACGCTCCGGAGGAAGGCTACGGATCGCTTCGGGGTCTCAGCGGACCGTGATGTTACCCAAGTTGGGTAACCCGCTGGGCCTTTCTGCTGCATCGGCCTGATCGCGATCCTTCTGCACATGGCGAAGCGACCGAGGACGACCGCCTTGAACGATTCGGCGGGTACTCCTGACACAGAGCGAATGGCCTTCAGTAGAACTCCTGACCTGGGCATAGAACCCCGCGTCCTGATGAGCATCCGGGTGTCGCGGGACTTGGGCCGGACGTGGTCGCCGAGCACACGGGTCCTGGAAGGCGACCCGTTCGACATCCTTTCCAACCCCGCCCGGTACCCCCCGTGCGAGTGCCGCCGCTGTGGTGGCGCCGCTTCCTCGGCCCGAGCCCTTCAGCCCGCATCCATCGAGCCGGGGGCGGCGTAGTGGCCGCCTTCCGCCGTTGAAAGCCCCGTTAGATGGGGATCCCCGAGTACGCGGTCGAGCACGGTGGGGCTGGCGCCAACAGCTCGCCGTACTCCTCTACGCCGCTGCCGTCACCGTCTTGGTGGTCGTCCTGGCCATCGCCGGTGATCCCAGACGCTGACCGTCAACCGGCCTCAGGAATCCCCGTTCACACGCCGTGGCCTCGCGCCACCCCCATCTCCTCACGGGCCCCGAAGCAGCAGGGCTGGTGAGGCATGCCCCATCGGGGTTGGGCCGACACCCGTCGGCTCTGGAATTCGACGAATTGGAGACACGCATGGCAGCACAGAAGGAAGACCTGCTGATCGGAGTCGAGAGCCTGATCAAGGTCCAGGACCGCTTCACCGCCGCGGCGGCGGAGTCCGACTCCACCGGCACCTCCGCGGGCGACGACGGCGAGAACCGCGACGGCCTGAACCTCCCGCAGGAGTAGCGCCACCAGCGCACCACAGCTCCAACCCGGGGGCCTGTCATCCACGGCGGGCCCCCGGCCCTCACCCCATGACTCGACTGGAGGAAGACGTGGATCACCACTTCGTCACTGCAATGGAGAAGGCTCTCGGCTGGGACGGACCTGGCGCACTCGGATCTGCTTTCACCCGAGGCACGATCGAGGACCTTGATCTGCTCGATCGCCTGCTTAACCCCAGTAAGTTGCTTGACCTGGTGATGCGTCGCAGCGTCACCACGCCCCAGTTCCGCATTTTCCAGGAAGGGGCAGAACTGCACCCTGGCCGCTACATCCACCCCTCCGTCACTCGGCGGGGACAGGCCATCCCCATGGCCGACATGCGCCGCGTCGGTGGGCTGATGCGCGAGGGCTGCACCATGGTTCTGGACGAGGTCGACTTCTTCGACCCGGCCATGGAGGCAACCTGCCGTGCGCTCCAGTGGTGGGCACGCGAGCTGGTTCAGGTGAACGCCTACCTGACCACCCAGGACGCGAGCGGCTTCAAGCTCCACTGGGACGACCACGACACCGTGATCGTCCAGCTCGCCGGCCGCAAAAGCTGGGAAGTCCGTGGCACCTCGCGCAAGGTTCCGATGTACCGCGACTCCGCCCCCAACGCCGAGCCCAGCGAGGAAATCGTGTGGCAGGGCGTCATGGAGCCCGGCGACGTGATGCACATCCCGCGCGGCTTCTGGCACCAGGCAACCCGGGACGACCAGGGCGACGGCTACAGCCTCCACGCCACCTTCGGCATCGTGAAGCGCGTCGGCGTGAACTGGCTGGCCTGGCTCGCCGACCAGGCCCGCACGCAGGACCTGTTCCGGTACGACCTGGACCGCTGGAACTCCCCCGGCCAGTGGCAGGGACAGCAGCAGCTCCTGGCCGACGCCGTCGCCGAGATGGCTACGAAGCTGACCCCGCAGGACTTCTTCGATGCCCGCGAGCGGGAACGCCTGGCCGCCCGGCACGTCCCGGCCACCTGCCTGTTCGGCAAGCCCGCGGCCGTCGTGTGCGTCACCGACTTCGAGCCCGTGATCGAGCAGCAGCACGACACCGTGGACGTGCTCGCCGCGGGCAAGAAGCTCACGTTCGCCGGCGAGGCGTACCCCGCCCTCGCCCTGCTGCTGAGCGGCCACCCCGTCGTCATCGCCGACGCCGCCGAGAAGACCGGCGTAGACGTGGAACAGCTCGCCGAGATCCTGTTGAAGGAGGAACTGTGCACGGAGCTGACCCCCGCCTTGTCCTCGGCCTACACCGGTCTCGTCACCACCGCGACATCCTGACGGCCGCCCTCGACCTGGGCGTCACCGCCCTGGATACGGCGGCTCCCTACCTCGGCTTCCGCTCGCACGCGGTGCTTGCTGAGACGGCAGCCGATCTGCTGCCAAAGTTCGCCCTCTCCACGAAGGTGGGCTTCTTCCCGAGCGCTGGAGGTGCAGAGCACTCCCTTGATCCGGTCCGGCTGCGGCTGGCCGTCGAGCGAACGGCCCGGGAACTCGGCAGGGAACCTGACACCGTGCTCCTCCACAACCCCGAGCGGAGCCTCGCGGGCCTGTCCACTCCCGATGGCCACACCCTTCTCGGCAACGCCTGTACTGTCCTGGCAGACGCCGCCCGAGACGGCCTGTGCGGCGCCTGGGGTGTGGCCTCCTGGGATACCCGGTCGCTCGAGATGGTCCAGGTGGACGACCTGCCGTCCCCGGACCTCTTGATGGTCCGGGCCGGGTTCCTCGTGGGCATCGACCTCCTCGACGCCATAAACGTCCTGCGCACGGCCTGGCAGCCGGGCGAGACCTGGGGCATGAGTCCCTTCGGTGGCGGCCACAGGAAGGTTTGGGAGGAATTCGACATCCGGCCGTTCCTGCGACCGCGGCACGGGGATCTGTCCCGCATACAGGCGGCGTTCCGGGCCTCGTTCCACCTGCCGAGCGCCTCCGCGATGGCGGTCGGTACCGACGACCCCGGGCACCTGGCCCAGTTGGTCCAGACCCTGGGCGCGGAGGTGGACACTGCCGCCGTCAGTCAGTACCTGCGGGCCCTCCATGGACACCGTCAGAGCTGAAGCTCGGCTACCAGGCGCTCGGCCTCCTTCCGGGCTGGCGCCAGCAGCGGATCCTCCTCGTACGCGTAGGGTCCGACGATCTTCGACAGGAAGAACAGCGACATCAGCTTGCCGTCCCGGCTCTCCAAATCCGCACGCCGCTCCTGCTGGACGCGGTTCGCGAGCCCTGGGACGGCAAGCGCGTTGCCCCACAGCGTTGCGGCGTCCAGGCCCCGGGGCGCCATGCCCCAGTCCTCCCAATCAATGAGGGAGAACCCCGGCCCCATCACGTTGGCCCAGGTCAGATCCGCATGAGCCGGCGACCACCGCTCGATCCGTGTATCGGCCACCCTGGGGAAGGCCGCTCCGAGGGTCTGGGTCACGTGCTCCTGCGTGATCGTCACTGTGTCCGGTGTCGCAATCCGCGGTGTCTGCTGTGAGGCAAGCGCGTTCAGCGAAGCGTTCAGCGCCGCCCACCACTCGTCCGGCAGGCCCGGGTCTTCGAGCACCAGGGCGCCTTTGCCGATAGACGGCGATGGAATCAGCTCCAGCTCATCCGCGCGCCACATCACAGGCTCGCCCGGCTCACGCCACGCCAGGCCCTGGTACCACTCGGGCATCGCGACCCCCTGAAGAACCGCAGCGGCCTCGGTCCCGTTCCAGCCCTGCGTGCCGATCCGCTCGAATCCCCGCCGCTCAATGCGCACCCATGTATCCCGTTCGGTACGGCAGCCCAGGGAACGGCGCTTGCGTACCAGGGCCTGCCGATCCAGTTGCACATGCAGGGCCGCTTCTACGCGCTTCAGCACGTCTTCCACCGGCTGACGGCGTAGATCTACCTGGGCAGCAGCGGTCAAGGATCCATTCATCACGACCTCCTCGGCGAACGGATGACCGTAGCAGGAAGAGCCCCGCTGACACGATGCGTCCGTCAACACGGAGCACATCAACTTCGCCGGTCGTCGGCCGTTGCTGGGCAATCCGTCCACGTCGATGGCGGCTGGCCGCTGTACTGAGACCGTCAACAAGCAAGGAGACAGACCGAAATGATCGAACGAGTCCGCGCCGTCCTCGTCACCGCTGACGACACGATGCTGGTCATCCGTCGCACCAAGCCCGGCATCCCCGTGTACTGGGTTCTGCCCGGCGGCGGCGTCGAACCCAGCGACGAGTCCCGGGAGGCCGCCCTTCACCGGGAGATCCACGAGGAGATCGCGGGGAAGGCCGATGTCGTCCGACTCCTCCACACGATGGAGTCCGACGACGAGCGTCAGCTCTTCTACCTCGCCCGCATCGCCACCTGGTCCTTCGATGACCGCACCGGTCCCGAGTTCAGCGCCGAGGGCCGCGGCGAGTACGCGCTGGAGGAGATCCCGCTGACCGTCGAGGGCCTCGACGGCATCGACCTCAAGCCCGAGGAGATCGCTCACGTCCTCCGGGGCGCCATCGGGGCCGGCGCCCTTCGGGCAGAGGCTGCGAAGTAGCTGTCCGGCTTTGTGGACTTGCCGTCGGGGCCAACGCCGAAGTGCATCGGCCCCGACGGCGCCTGCCGCTGGTGGTTGCTGTGAGCTGCTCAGGTTGGGATGTTGGCACGGGCCGGACGGCGGACGTTGGGCAAGGGATCTCAACATGCAGAAGCCGCCTGCGATGAGTCGGTGGCTCGTCCAGAGTTGCTGTCCGTGCGGGAATCTATGCTGGTCGAGGGCCTTGGGCGCCGTAGTGAGCGCAGCCACTCTCAGTCAGTACCTCCGCCCCCGCTTGCAGTGGCTAGTCGGACAGACGCCCCAGTAGGGCGCCTTGGCCGGACTGGAGAATGTGCGCGGCCTCCAGTGGGATCCAGAAACACTCGAAGTAGGTCGGCTCCTGCTCGCCGTCGTGGTCCTCCTGGCTCATCCAGAGCTCCGGCGTCGGCTCGGTCAGCTCCAGGTGGAAGACGTGCCGGTGCTGGATCTCGAACCGGTACGGGCTGATGTCGTACTCGGTCTCGCCGAGCTTGCGGACGATCTTGAAGTCCGAAAGGCCGGTCTCCTCGCGGGCCTCGCGCAGGGCGGCGCCTTCCGGGGTCTCACTGGGGCGGATGCTGCCTGCGGGCACCTGGATGCCAACCTCCTCATAGGAGTAGTCGGTGTGGCGGAACACCAGCAGGCGTCCGTCACGGACGACGTAGACGAGGACCTTTTCCTTCGTGACCTTCTCGGGCATAGCAGCAACCTCCACTTGGTGCAGGAACTGGTCCATGAGCCCGGCCCGGTAGAGGACCGGGGCGTGCTTGTCCTGTGGTCGACCGCGATCGGTCGGTGTCCGGGGGAAACCCAGAGTCTAGGCGCCCAACTTGCCGTCGAATCAGCGCAATTCTGTCGATCGGCTGGCCCGGGAAGGCCCCGACTGCTGCCGGGGCGGCCGACCGACGCCTGACCCTCGTTCGAGTGTGCGATGCCGAACCTGCCGCCGGTGCGTGAACCCTTGTCGCAGCCCGATCGGCCATCCTGCTGGCAGGATCGGCTGGCAGTCGCCGGCCTTGATCGCTGGCCCCGATCCGCCTTCGATCTGACCTGATCACGACGACGCCTGAAGCGCATGACGCAGTTGCCGGAGATTGCGCCGATCGGAACAGTGGTCGGGGGAGGGAGAGCATGCATGCTGGCTTCGACCCTGTGGGCTGATTCCCGAAGCGTGTCTCGATCATTCCGTTGTGTCGAATCTGACCGTGTCCGTATCCTCATCTCAATGCGTTGACGGAGACGAGTAGCCACGGATCACGCGAGCAGAGAGAGCCGCCGGTAGCTGTGAAGGCGGACTCGCACCCGTGGTGAAGACCCTCCCGAGCGCGGGGAGGAAAAGCCCTCGGGCCCAATGCCCTGCCGGTTTGCCCCCGTCATCGGGCTGAATGAGGCCGCCGCTGTCTGGCGGTGGCAAGGCGTGGTGGCACCGCGAGTACCCTTCTCGCCCACGCTTCCAAGGGATCATGACGACGCCCCTGGAGGGCTGCGATGATCCACACCACTAGCCGCGTACTGGTTTCTGACCTACGCGCACACGTCGACCAGACCGTCACCGTCTCCGGCTGGGTGAACGCGCTCCGGCTGCAGCGCAAGATGCAGTTCGTCATCCTGCGAGACCACTCCGGCATGGCCCAGGTGACCCACAAGCGCGACGGCGGCCCGCTCGAAGCCGTCATCGAATCACTCACTCCCGAGTCCGCTGTCCGGATCACCGGACGCGTCGTAGAGGCGGCCCAGGTCAACCTGGGTGGCCTGGAGATCGTCCCCGAGACGATCGAGGTGCTGAACCGGGCGGAGACGCCTCTGCCTATCGACGAGCACACCGGCCCCGAGCACCGGCTTGACTGGCGCTTCCTCGACGTACGCAAGCGGGCCACCGCGCAGATGGTGTTTGCCGCGCAGACGACCCTGGAGCAGGGGCTGCGCGAGTACGCCATGCAGAATGGCTGCACGGAGATGCACACGCCGAAGCTGATGGGCACCGCCTCGGAATCCGGCGCGGAGGTGTTCAAGCTCGGGTACTTCGACCGCTCGGCCTACCTCGCGCAGTCGCCGCAGTTCTACAAGCAGATGGCCGTGGCCGCGGGTATCGACCGGGTCTTCGAGATCGGGCCTGTCTTCCGGGCCGAGCCGTCGTACACCTCCCGGCACGCGACCGAGTTCACCGGCGTGGACGTCGAGCTGTCGTGGATCGACGACGTCGAGGACGTGATGGCGTTCGAGGAGCGGATGCTCGCTCACGCCATCGCGAAGGTCGCCGAGGTCCACGGTGAGGCGATCCGGGAGGTCTTCGGCATCGAGGTCGTGGTGCCGGAGGCTCCGTTCCCCAGGATCACGATGGCCGAGGCACAGGAGATCCTGCGGGCCGGCGGCTGGGACCCCGAAGGCGTCAAGGAGGACCTGGACCCAGAAGGGGAGCGCACCATCGCCGTCCACATGAAGGAGCTCACGGGCCACGAGTTCGTGTTCATCACGCACTACCCGTCCAGCATCCGCCCCTTCTACCACATGCGTCCCGCGGACCGGCCGGACCTCACGCTCAGCTTCGACCTGCTCTGGAAGGGCCTGGAGATCACCACCGGGGCCCAGCGAGAGCACCGCTCCGAGGTGCTGCTCAAGCAGGCGGAGGAGAAGAGCATGGACACCGAGCCGATGCAGGACTACATGAACATCTTCCGCTTCGGCTGCCCGCCCCACGGCGGCCTCGGCGCCGGCCTCGGCCGGATCCTGATGGTCATGCTCGGCCTCGACTCGATCCGCGAAGCCGCGTTCCTGTTCCGGGGACCGAACCGCCTCACCCCCTGACCCGGGGTATCACGTACTGCTCCCCATCGCTGCCCAGGCGGTGGGGAGCAGGGGCGGCTCAGGCCCGGTGTGGCCCGGTCGAGGGGCCACCGGTGTTCCGCCTGCCCAGCGCTACCGCGTCGGCGGTCAGGCTGGCGTGGCCGTGACCTCATCGGTGCCCATCCCTCACCCTGAACAGGCTGGTCCTGCCCACGCCCGCCGGCCCCCTTGAGGCGTGCCAGACCGGAGCGCCTCCCATGGTGATGGTCCAGCCCAACGCGTTGTCGCGCGACAGCTCCCCAACCATGAACTCCGCGGCCAGGGTCCGCAGAAAGTGCATGAAGCTCGGTTCGTTCCGGAACTTGGATGCGAGTGGGTACATCAGGATCGGGATTCGCCCATGACCAGTCCAGGTAGAGTTTGAGTAGTCGATGGCCTGGGCTATCAGCTTCGCCGGATCACTGCTTGGCTGCTTCACCTCCAGTCCGAAGACCACATCGGTCTTTTTCCAGCCTGTCGTGTCACGCGGAGTCAAGAGAAGGTCCAGGCGGACGGATTTCCCGTGAACGGACTTACCTGAGACCTGACGCTGAATCTCGAAGAAGGGGGAGAGCTGTCGGACAAGCCAGTTGACCAGGTCGGCCTCTAGCTCGAATCGGGGAACGTCGTCCGTCACCTGGGCGCCGCCTCGGCAGTTTGTGATCCCTGGATGGGTGTCCGGCGACTGGGGGCAGTGCTGCCAGTTGTACCGGTACGGGTTGCTGTCGTCGTAGTCGACAGAACAGCTACACGGACCGAGGAGACTGTCGCACTCTTGCAGGGACCCGTAGATGCTCTTTTGCATGTGCGAGACGGGATAGTCGGCGACGATCCTTCCATCCCATAAGAATGCCGAACAGGTGTGCATCAGCTGTAAGTAGGACGCGGTCGGTCCCGAGGTCGTCGCTGGACCGTACCCCATGTAGATCATGGATCTTGTCCCGTCAGGGTGTCCCAGGACCAGAGTCCTTTCCATGCCTGCGTAGTCGATGATCTCGGACAGATCCCGCTCCTCCATCTGCGGCGACACCCTGACAACTCGCAGCGCGGAGGGAGCAAGAGCAACAGCCGGGGGCGCGTCGGTGGGCCAGAAGTCCTTGACCCTGTCCGGCCTGGCCGTGGCCGAGTGAGAGCCGTGACACCACATCGTCTCGGCTGACACAAAGTGCTTGACCGTTTCAGGAGCTTTCCCAAACCCCTGGACACAGGCCGTGCATGACAACGAACCGGAGCTATACCGCACGCTTTTGGAACGACACGTCTCGCAGTTCTGCAGCGGCGTCCCGTCTGGTTGCACGGGGTAGACCGAGAAGCCGTAGGTCGTCATGATGTACTCCGCGAGATCCTTCCCGCGAAGGCTGTCGACGTTCACGTCTGCCACATTCCCCCCAGGGTGCCTGGCTCGTGGTAGTTGCCTACATGCGCGTGATCAACATGTCTGCCCCTTGCGTCCGATCGCCACCCCGTTGACGCATATCCACAACCTGCTCTCCCAGGTGACTTCGTGGGCAAGGCCGTTGGTAACCCTCGCACGCGGGTATGACAGCACGCTCCGGATGTGCCCGGGGCCGCACTCTGCTCTCAAGAGTCGGCCCGGGGTGGTGCCGAGTTCGGCGAGTACCGGTCCGGTCCGAGGCGTTTGCAGAGCCTGCCCGCCGTACGTTCCGTTCGGGCTCGTCCAGCCGATACAAGGGCACCTGGACGCGCTGATCGGGTGAGTCGTCGAGTGGCCTGCGCCGTCGTGGCCGGATCTCGGAGTTGCGGTGCTCGACTGGTGCGCTGCCCTCTGGCCCATGCATAGATTGGGCCGCTTAGGGCGAGGCATGAAGGGGAGCGCATGACGCAATCGTTGGAGATCACGCCGATCGGGACCGTGGTCGGGGGACGGGTCGAGTCCACGGACGACCACTGGGGAGGGCAGGCGATCATCCGTCTGAACTCGGACTTCCCCGTCGAGGTCGTGCAAGGCCTGGAGGAGTTCTCGCACCTCCTCGTCGTCTGGCACTTCCACAAGGCATCGCCCAACGATGTCGCCCTGCACGCACGGAGCCCCCGCAACAATCCGGCCTGGCCGTCGACCGGCACGTTCGTGCACCGCAATCACCGCCGACCGAACCAGCTCGAACAGTCGTTTCCCCGCCTGGTGAGAGTCGACGGCCTGGACCTCTATGTCGCCGACCTCGACGCAATCGACGGCACCCCGATCTACGACGTCGCACCGTACTTCCAGGAGATGGGACCGCGGGGCGAAGTACGCGAACCGAGCTGGCCAGCGGAGATGCTCGCGGACTACTGGCGCTCAAGGGGACTCGCGTGACGGATCCGCAGCGCAAGCCGTTCCTGTACGTCGTCGTCTGTGCCGCCGGGATCGCCGACGACGTCGGCAAGCTGATCACGGCGGCACAGGAGCGGAACTGGGACGTCGGCGTCATCGCCACTTCACATGCCCTGCCCTTCCTCAATGTCCCTGCGATCGAGACGCAGACCGGCTTTCAGATCCGTTACGCCTGGAGGTCGCCGGGTGACGATCGCCCCCTGCCGCCGGCAGACGCCATCGCGGTTGCTCCAGCGACCTTCAACACGGTCAACAAGTGGGCGGCGGGCTTCGCCGACAACCTCGCGCTGGCCATCCTCTGCGAGGCGTACGGATTGGGCGTCCCGACCGCTGTCCTGCCGTACGTCAACTCCGCCCTGGCGGGGCACCCCGCGTACCGGCGCAGCATCGCTGAACTTCGTGAGATGGGGGTATCGATCGGCAGCTACGAGCCTCACCGTCCGAAGGCGGGTGGCGGCTCTGATCGCTTCCACTGGGAGGAAGCGACCCGACTGTTGGCACCGCGCATGCGGAACCAAGGTGGCTGAGGACGCCCCGGCCCGCAGCGGGTCGGACGGGAACCGCTTGAGGGTTGCCGCCGCCGTCGTGGTCCATGAGGGCCGGGTCTTGTTGGTGCGACGCCGGGCAGCGGAGGGGAACCTCTCATGGCAGTTTCCGGCGGGCAAGGTCGAGCCCGGGGAAGCATGGGAGGGCGCGGCCGTACGGGAGACGAAGGAGGAAACGGGCCTGGACGTATCCGTGGCCGGGCCGCTGGGCGAGCGGGTACATCCGGCTACCGGAAGGCTGATGTCGTACGCCGCCTGCGATGTTGTGGGTGGTTCCGCTCGTGCCGCCGCCCCGACTGAGATCGCCGAGGTGGCCTGGGTGGCCCTTGCAGAGCTTCCCGGGTACATCCCGTACGGGATCTTCGAGCCGGTGCAGAGGCACTTGGACGCCCTGATCGGGCTGCCGCCGCCTGGCCAGACCTAATGCTGCGGGGCCCGGGGCCGAGGGATCGGCTAGAGCCCGTCCGGTGCCGCCCTGCGGCGGCGGTGCGTCAGCTCTGTGCGGTGTCCTCGCCCGCCTGCACGGCGTCCTCAGCTGCGCCGGCCTTCTCGCGCATCTTGCGCACCAGCTCCGCCTTCTGGTCGGCTGCGCCCCGGCGGTCGAGGTTGCGGTGCGGACCGTTGTTCTGCCGTTCGGCGCGGGACAGCCTCTTGCGCTGGCCGCCGCCCATGCCCACGGGGTTGTTGATGTTCTTGCTCACGGTCACGGGTTCTCCCGGTAATGATGTGAAGTGATCTACGGATTCGTCGGTGGGGGACGGGCGGCGACGTCGAAGGACGTCAGCAGGGGCCCATCACGCCCTCACTCGTAAATCGGCCTCTGGAAGAACATGACAAAGACGTTACCCGGTTCCGTCGGCCCCGCACACCAACCTTTTCGCCGCCCCGGCGTCGGCCCGGCCTTCGGCGAGCGCTCGGGGTCCAGCCGTTTCCTTCCCGGAATCAGTGACTTCGGGGAACGGCCGGGCGCCTGTGGCGTACCAGGCGATGAACCCCGTACCCGAGCACTGGATCCCTTTCATTGCCGTGCACACGGATACGGGCAACAGGTCGGTGGGGGTGCAGAGGCCGCGATGCCGCACGCCGCGGACGGAGCTGCTGCGGGCCGGACTGGACCTGCCGTCCGGTGCCGCGACGGGCGCGTGGTCGTCTGGCTCAGCGCCCGCCGCGGCGCCGGGCGCGGGGAGGTGTCCAGCCGGGCTGGCCTTCGACCGCCTGGCGCCGGTGCCGCGACGCCCCTGACGGCGGGCGACGGGCGGACCCCCGCTGCGGGGGAGCCACGGTTTCGGCGCAGCCCCAACGCGCAGGCCACACCGCCGAGATGAGCGCTACGACCGTGGTGCAGTGGGAAAGGCCATCGAGGTCCATGAAGATGATCTGGCACGCGTCACTTCGTCCAGATGTCCAGCAGGTGGTTCGCCGCACGGAAGTTATCGGGTGAATCCACGTTGCACACGACGGTGACGGCAGCGTTACGGTCCGGGCTCACCTTGAAGGTGCTGTGAAACCCCTCCCAGTCGCCGCGATGGACCAGGCTCTTGTCGGGGAGAAGGAGGATTCCGGCTCCGTACCGCCCTTCTTCGATGCCACGCGCGCGCAGGACGTCGCCCACACTCACCGCTCCCTCCGTCACCCCGGTGAGCAGTTCCGTTCCACCGATGCGTCCGGTGCGGTAGTTGTCGGCCCAGCGGACGAATTCCCCGGGGGTGGTTTGGACGGACCCGTCTCCGTACTGTTTCCAGGGGGAGGAATTGGGAGTGAAGGAGCCGTCCTTCTCGTCGTACGACTTTGCCTTGCCGGGAACGTCCACCGCCGGGGACAGAGTCATGCGCAGGTCCAGCGGGGTGAAGAACTCCTGTTGGACGAAGGTCGGGAACGGCTTTCCGGTGACCCTCTCGACGACATGTGCCAGGAGGACGTAGTTGGAGTTGGAATAGGAGAAACGCTTGCCTGGAGGACCTTCCGGCTGTGAGGCGAGGATGGCCGCGATCGCTTCCTTCTGGCCGGCCGGATCGGTCAGCTCGATGCCCTTGGCCTCCAGCAGGTCCTGGTAGTCGGTGATGCCGCTGGTGTGACGCATCAGGTCGCCCAGGGTGACGTCCCGCGTCCAGGCGGGCGGGTTGTCGAGGTGCTCGGACAAGGGGTCGTCCAGCGCGAGTTGCTGCCGTCCGGCCAGCAAAAGCACGGCGTCTGCGGTGAATTGCTTGGAGTTGGATGCCATGTCGAAGACCGTCTTCGAGGTGATGGCGCGCCCGGTGGTCAGATCGGCTTTCCCCCGCCCCGCTTCCCAGACAACGTTTCCCCGCATGCCGACAGCTGCCGCACAGCCCGGTCCGTCGGGAGAAGGCACCAGCTGCTGGAGAACATCCGCGCTGCGCTTCTCGCGGTCATCGCCGGCCGCGTATGCCTGCGGCCCTGCGGCTCCGGTCAGTACAACCACGACCATGGCGCCCCCGGCGGCGCACAACGACGCCATCCGATTCACGGACACCACCTTCTTTCTCTACTCGCCGTCGAGGGCGACCTTCACCGGGTCTCGGCCCTGCGGCGGCCGAATGCTCAGCGTCGGCGGCCGGGCCTACAGCAGGGTGCGCTCGAGGTCCTGGTAGCGGCTCGTGCAGCGGGGCTCCGCCGGGCAGGCCTTGGAGGGTAGGCGAGCAGCCGGCGCCCCAGTACGGGAGCTGTGCTCTGCCATGTGATCCCGTTCCTCTGCCGATCGACGGCTGCCCCGCCGGGCGATGCCGCGGCGGGTGCGGACGGAACGCATGCAGTTCAACGCTACCGGGTGGCCCGAAGACGCGCACAAGGGACGGGAGGCGGCCACCGGTACTCGCGGCCGCTTGGCCGGGTGTTGCTGTCCGCGATCGGGATGCGCCGGCGCCGGGTGCAACACGGACCGCGAAGGCTGCGACTGCTCCGCGTGGCGGGCGTACGCGCCACCCGGTAGCGTCGAAGAGGCGCGTTCCGCCCAAACCGTTGCGGCCTGGCCCAGGGGCCGCCGCCGATGTCGGCAGAGGAACGAGAACACATGCCAAAGCACAGCATCCCCGCGGTGACTGCCGGGGCAGCTCTGGTCTGCCTGGCGGCATTCGGCCCCACACCCAGCGGCGCCGCGTCAGCACCCGCACAGCCCACCCCGGCAGGCTCGTCCCGGTTCGTGCCCGGCTCCTGTCCGAAGCCGCCCGAGCCCATCGAAGCGCTGAGCGAGGCGCGGTGCGGGTTCCTCGAGGTCCCCGAGAACCGTTCCCGTCCCGGAGGCCGGACCATCAAGCTGGCCGTGGCCGTCATTCCGGCCGTCACCCCGGCGGAGCCCGCGCAGGCCCCCGTGGTGTTCATGGCGGGCGGCCCCGGTGCCGACACGTTCGACGACATTCCGTTCCTCGTCGACTCCGGTCTGAACAAGGACCGCGAGCTGATCATCATGGCCCAGCGCGGCAACCTCTACGACCAGCCGAACCTCGCCTGCCCGGAGGTCGACCGGTTCAACGGGCAGGCCGTCGGCCTGGGCTACGACGCACCGGAGGCACAACAGCTCTTCCTGAAAGCGGTGAAGGACTGCCGGGACCGCCTGACGGCCGGCGGCACAGACCTCAGTGCCTACAACACCACGGAGAACGCGGCCGACTTCGCCGACCTGCGCACGGCGCTGGGCATCCCCCAGTGGAACGTCTACGGCTACTCCTACGGCAGCAACCTGGCCCTCACGTACCTGCGCCTGCACCCCGAGGGAATCCGCGCGTTCGCGATCGACTCGATCACCCCGCCCCAGGTCGTGACTCTGCCGTGGACATGGGGCAGCACCGCCGAGGGGATCCGCAACATCTTCGAGGCGTGCGCGGCGCAGCCCGCCTGCAAGGACCGGTACCCGGACCTCCCCCGCACGCTGACGGAGCAGGTGCGCAAGCTCGAGGCACAGCCCCTGACGCTGAACGTCCCGCCGCCGAGCGGAGGAAAGCCGGTCAAGGTCGTCCTCGACGGGGGCGCGCTGCTGAACCTGATCGTCGCCTTCAACCCCCGGCCCAAGGACATCCCGGCGGCGCTCGAGGAACTCGCCAACGGGAACCCGGAGCGCTACGCGAAGGCACGGGCGGCCGGCTCGGTCCAAAAGGTCGGCGAGTTCGCCCACGGCCTGACGAACTCGGTCGTGTGCAGCGAGTGGGCGCCGGGATACTCGGAAGCCGACGTGCTGAAGGCGGGGCGCAAGACCTACCCCGGGTGGCCGGACACGGTCCTGGCCCAGGTGCCGCAACTTCCCTTCCAGTACCCGGCATGCGGTATCTGGAACGTTCCGGACCGCGCGTCCGTCCAGCGGGTGCCCACGGTCAGCTCCGTACCGGCGCTCGTCATCTCCGGCACGTTCGACGTGAAGACCGGGGCGAGCTGGGCGAAGGACGTCGCCCGCAACCTGTCCGGATCGACTGCTGTACAGGTCCCCGGAATCGGCCACTGGGTGGTCCCGCAGTCGCCGTGCGCGCAACGCGTGCTGGCCTCCTTCTTCGCTCGCCCGACCGCGCCCGACACCAGCTGCGTGGACGATCTCGAGCCCCAACCGTTCACGATCATCCCGAAGTAACCGGGAGGGCAGATGACACGCCATCAAGCGCCCCGTCGCCGCCGCACCGCACGACGGCTCCTGGCCGCGTCGGCCGGCATGACGGCCGGTCTCCTCGTCACCGGCCTGCTCGCAGCGCCGGCTCAGGCCCAGCCCCAGGCCGACGACGGCACCGGAGCGCCGATCGGCACGACCGCCCGGACGGTGGGCGACGCCCGCTACGAGCCGGGCCCCTGCCCGAGGACAGCGGACCCGGTAGAGGCGCTCGAAGGGGCCCGCTGCGGAACGCTCACCGTGCCCGAGAACCGCGCCAAGGCCGGCAGCAAAACGATCGAACTCGGTGTCGCGATCGTGCCCGCCGCGGCCGACACACCGAAACCCGACCCCATCGTGTGGCTCGCGGGCGGACCCGGAGACGACGCGGTGGGGGAGGCGAAGATGGCGATCGACGGCGGCCTGAACCGCGACCGTGACGTGATCTTCATGTCCCAGCGCGGTACGTACTCGGCCGACCCGGCGCTCCTCTGCCCCAACATCGACGAGTTCAACGCACGCGCGGTCGGCCTCGTCTACGACGCCCCGTCCACCGGGCGCCTGCACGTCGAGGCCACCAAGGCATGCCGCGACAAGCTGGCGGCCGGCGGGACGGACCTCAGCGCCTACAACGACACCGAGAGCGCGGCCGACTACGACGACCTGCGCACCGCCCTGGGCATCAAGCTGTGGAACCTGTACGGCATCTCCTACGGCACCCACCTGGCACTGGTTTACATGCGCCTGCATCCCGAGGGACTCCGCTCGGTGGGCATCGACGGCATACTGCCGCCGTCCAGGTCCGGGGAGACGTCGACCTGGAGCAGCGCCCGGCAGGGCTTCGACGGCCTCTTCAAGGCCTGCGCGGACCAGCCGGCGTGCAACAAGCGCTACCCGAACCTGTCGGCCAGCTTCGGAAGACTCGTCCGTGACCTGGAAGCCAAGCCGGTCACGACCACCGTCAAGCTCGACGGCAAGGACGAGCCGGTGAAGGTCGTACTGGACGGCGGGACCTTGGTGAACTGGCTGGTCTCCGCCACCCACGTGGCGACGCAAGTCCCCGCGGCCCTCGACGAGCTGGCGCACGGCAAGCCGCAGCGCATCGCCGAACAGTGGGCGGGCGGCAAGCACAGCCCCCAAGCCATCGGAAGGCTGTCGCACGGCCTGGTGTACGGCGTCTTCTGCAGCGAGTGGACGCCGTACGAGAGCAAGGACGCGGCGCTCCAGGGCGGACGGAAGGAGTTCCCGAACTTCCCCCGCTCGGTGCAGGCGCAGGCTCCCCTGCTCCCCTTCCTCCGTCCGGACTGCGACGTCTGGAACGTCCCCCCTGCCGCGCCCTCGATCCGGGACGCCACGCGCGGTGACATCCCCACCCTTGCCCTGTCGGGCAGCTTCGACGCCCAGACCGGCGCGGACAACGGGCCGTACGTCGCCCGCACGCTGAGCAAGGCCCAGGTCGTCACGATCCCCTACGAGCCGCACGTGGTGTTCGCCACGTCGGAGTGCGCGCAGGAGATCGCCGTCTCGTTCTTCGAGACGCCGTCCGCGCCGAAGACCGAATGCCTGAAGGGCCTCGAGCCGCCTGAGTTCGAGATCGCTCCCTGACAACCGCTCGTGGTCCGCTTCGAGACCACCGTCCTGGTCGCCACGACCGGCGACCAGGACGCTCCCGGGTCGGGCCGGGCGAGTCCGTGCCGCTTCCCACCCCGTCGGAGTCACCATGGCCCCAACCTGGGACCCACGTCACCCACGCCGCTCCGGGCCCTCGATCCTGCCGGTCCTGCTTCCCCTCGCTGTGCTGATCGTCGTGGCGGTGGCCGTGGGGTCGTGGCTGCAGTTCACCGAGCGACAGGCGCTCGATACGGTCCACACGATCGGATCCCAAGCCGCCGACCGGGTGGACGTGGAGGCCAACGTCCAACGCGTCGACGCGGCGGCCAGAGAGCTGGCACTGCGGGTCCGGGTCATCGCGCGCGGGACCCTCGGCGAGGAGGAGGGGACCGCCCCGGTGGCTGATCTCAGCCTCCAGACCTCCGCGCAGACCCTCGGCGACCTGGAGTTCAAGGCGCACGAGCGGCTCACGACCAGGGACGTGCAGGTCGCGATCACGGATGGATCGATCAGCGACTACCCGTTCGACACCTACGAGACCGACATCGAGTTCTGGGCACAGCTGGACGGCAAGCAGGTGCCGGTGCGGATGCTGTTCTCCAACAACGACACACTCTTCTCGATTTCCGCGACACCCGCTCCGTCCGAGCAGGAGACTGTCGGCGCGGGGCTGGGGCTGGGGTTGGCCCGATCAAGCAGCCTGCTCGTCTTCGTGGTCTTCATGATGGCCGTGATGTGGGCGCTGGCGGCGTCCGTGCTCATCGGTTCCTGGTACCTGACGACCCGCGGAGAGGGCCTGGTCTGGGCCGCCCTGGGCTGGATGGCCGCCACCCTGTTCGCCCTCTCGGCCTTCCGCAACAACGCCCCCGGCACACCCCCGATCGGCTGCGTGATGGACTGGTTCGCCTTCCTGTGGGCCGAAACCGTCATCGCGCTCTGCCTGATCGCCGTGGTCATCACCGGAGTCCGCACGGCCCTCCGCCACGACGACACCCATCCCGCCTGAAGGTTGCTGCACAAGCGGTAGTTCACGAGGCTGGCGCACGTGAGGGCGGCGCTCAGGGTGGCGCGGTGCAGGCGGGCCCGGCGTGGGGTGTCGTCGGCGAGCGTGTGGCACGCGCCCGCGCTCTCCTCCGGGCCGGCGTTGATCCGCGTGCCCATGTCCAGCTCTGCGCCGTCCGCGTCGACGAGGGTGAGATCGACGGCCGCGCCGGCACTGCGCGGAGCGATCCGGCGGCGAACGTACCGGCTCGCCCGCGCGGTGAGTTCCTCCGCCGTCCAGGCAGGGTTGGCGGCGCGCAGGGCGGGTCCCTTCAGAGAGCGGACGTCGGATCCTTGCAGGCAGCAGCGAGTGCGAGAGCGAGCGGCTCGCTGGCGGTCCAGGTGTCGACTGCTGGCCAAATGGAGCAACCCAGCAGACCGGCGACTCCGATCTCTGCAGAGAGTGGACGTGTGAACGGCACGGATGAGAGGGCGGCGGAGCCTCGAAGATCGCGATTCGACAGTGTGCACACGTGGGCGGCCACGCTAGCCGCTGTTGTTGCGCTTGCCTTCTCGATCTTCAATTTCACTGAACTCCAACAAAAGCCCAGAATTGATGTGACACTTCCTCACCTGTTGCGCACTGGGCCGGTCGGCAACGGAACAGCGTTCCAGATCCAGCCGACCGTGTCCACCAGGTTCAAGACCCAGGACGTCGAGGTGATTCGTGATGCACACCTGCAACTGACTCCTGTCGGCTCGATCTCGTCTTCAAAGAAGCCAATCTTCTACTGGCATGAAACCGGAACATATGTATACGACTTCACTTCGGATCAGGTCAACTATCACTGGACCAGCGATCCTGCCCCATTCATCGTCAGCCAGGACAAACCTCAGCAGCCCACACTCGTGTTTTGGACCGACAACTGGACATTCCAACCCGGCCAGTACGAGGGATCGCTTCAGTTGAGCCGGTCAGAGGATCGCAGTTCTTTTACCAAGAAATTCTGCCTGATTGTTTCAAGGAAAGCCACCGATGAAATCCGCGGTGCAGAGCAAAGGCAGATCTTCTTTTTCCGCGACGACCTGCCCAAGTTCCACTCCTCTAGCAAATCTCCAGACTGCTATAGGAGGGAGACGGATTAACCGCGATCTTCCGTGACGGTCCGCCCCCAGGAGACCTCCACCGCCCCCGTGACACGGCCTTCGGCCTGCTCGGCGAACGCCCGCAGCCGGTACGGCAGACCCACCGCGCCCGTGGGCGGGGCCGGGCAGGAGGCGCGTACGGTCGGAGGCGCCCGCGGCGTACTGGATCAGGTCCCGGGTGCCGGACGTATACGGCGACGGGCCGGTCCCCGCAGGCGGGGCATCGCCCTGCGGACGGCAGGGACACCTGCGTCAGGGCCGGTGTCCTCTGTCGGCGCCGGCAGGTCAGGTCCAGCCGAGTTCGGTGTAGAGGCGGCCGGCCCGGATGCCCTCGATGGCGGCCCGCGTGTACGGGACGATCGCCCCCGGGAGGCCCTCGGCCGGCCACCAGCCCCAGGACACGCACCGGTCGGGCTCGCGCACCTCCGGTGTGCCCGTCCACCGCCGGGCGCGGAAGACCAGCTGCATGCGCGGCTGCCCGCCGGGGCGGTCCACCACGTGTACGACGTGGGCCAGTTCCACGTCGGCAGGGTCGATGGCGAGCCCTGCCTCCTCCGCTGCCTCGCGGACGAGGCAGGCGACGGCGGATTCCTGCTCGCAGTGCCCTGCCAGAAAGTGGTGGGTGGAGGCTGCGAAGGCGGAGTCGGGGTGCCGCAGACCGAGCAGTACCTTGCCGTCCTGCTCCAGGTAGAGGTGTACGCCGACGAGGTTCATCCGTCCCCGACCGCCCGGCCGAGCGGGCCCCGGTGCGAGGGGCCGGACGGGGGGCTGGGCCTGGGCCTGGTGGAGGTCGATGACCTCCTTCGTCCACGGGCACATCGTCAAGTACGGGATGGTGGCGGTGTCGAAGTGGCGGAACATGATGCCCTCAGGGCAGGGCAGTTCGTTGGCGTCACCGTCCCAGGCGCCGAGGTAGACCCGGATCCGGCCCTCGGTTCGCCCGTCCGGGCCGAGGCAGTCGACGACCGCGAACTCCTCCAGCGGCACGGCCAGGCCGGTCTCCTCCCGGAGTTCCCGCTCGACCGCCTCCCGCGAGGACTCCGTACCCTCCCGGCCGCCGCCCGGGATGCTCCACGTTCCCGGGTCGCAGATGTTCTTGTTGGCGTCGCGCAGGTGCAGCAGGTACCGGCCGCGGGAGTCGACCAGCAGCGCGGCGGTCCCACTCGGTTCGTCAGACGAGATCATCACAGGCTCCTTCGGGTGGGGACGGGCGAGCGGCCGCTGCCGGAGACCCCGTCAATATGGCGCCGCCTGAAGGGATGGGGACAGGGCGAAGGCCGGTGATGTTCGAATGCCGGAAGAGCTGCGCGGGAGAGGGGTGTGGGATGCAGGGCGTGCTCCAGATGGGTGCAGGGCTGGTACTGGTGCTCCAAGAACGGCGCCGGATCGAGGTCGTCACGGTCGTTTCAGGGGCAATGTGGGAACGCATGTTCCGGTCCGTGTCGGTGGGCTTGGCGGCTCTGGGGCTGCGGTGTTGAAACTCGCTCGAACAGGGCGCTTCACCTGTTCGGAGGATTGCCTGCCGCTGTGCCGCTGCCCCGGTCGGTCGGGGGATGAGTCAGGTGCCGGGGGCCTTCAGGGCCTTGCTCCAGGCGTTGATGTGCTCACTCCGTCGGGCCGGCCCGTCTCGCGCCGGCCGGGCAGCCGGGATAGGCAGGAGTCGAAAGGCGGTCTTCGACGACGGCCGGTGAACGGCCGCCATGGCCGGCAGGGCGGGCACCGAGACCCGAGGACCGGGAGGGACCTGGCACCGTGAACGATCCGCGCACCACCGTTGTGGTGATCACCCACAACCGGCGCAAGCAGTTGCTGCACACCCTGGACCGGCTCGCCGCGCTGCCCGAGCGGCCCCCGGTGATCGTCGTGGACAACGCGTCCACCGACGGCACCTGCGAAGCCGTCGCCGCGCACCACTCCGAGGTCACGGTGCTCACCCCCGGACGCAACCTCGGCGCGCCGGGTCGCAACCTGGGCGTGCGCCATGCCACCACGCCCTACGTCGCCTTCAGTGACGACGACTCCTGGTGGGAGGAGCGGTCACTGTCCCGCGCCGCCGACCTGATGGACGCACACCCCAGGCTCGGATTGCTGGCGGCACGCGTACGGGTCGGAGCCGACGGCGGATGGGACCCGCTCAGCCACACCCTCGCCAACTCGCCGCTCGCGCACGCGCACGACCTGCCGGGTCCCCAGGCGCTGGGCTTTCTGGCGTGCGGGGCGGTCGCCCGGCGAGAGGCCTACTTGGACGCCGGCGGCTACCACCCCATCCTGTTCCTGGGCGGCGAGGAGACGCTCCTCGCCTACGACATCGCGGCAGGCGGATGGGGCGTCTGCTACTGCGCCGACGTGATCGCGGTACACAGCCCCACCGGCGGGGAGAGGCCTGGCCGACGCGCCGTCCAGCGCCGCAATGCCGCGCTGACCGCGTGGCTGCGCCGCCCGCTGGCCGTCGCCTGGCGTGACACCCGTTCGCTCGCAGCCGACGCCCGGCACGACCCCGACGCACGCCGCGCACTGCGCGAGCTGCTGAGCCGCCTGCCGAGGGCACTACGAGACCGCAAATCCCTCCCGGAAGCCGTGGAGAGCGCGGCCCGCCGCCTCGACACCCAGGGAGCCGTGCCATGACCGACACCCGTACGGCCCTGGCGGATCGCGCTCAGTGCCCGCCCTCGTCGGCGTCGCTGTGGCCTGGCGCGTACCCCGGCGGCCCAGCGGTATGCGGTGGCTCCGGCCGTACCTCGAAGCCGCCGCGGCCGTCGAACCGCACCTCGCGCACCATGTCGAAACCGTCCGCCGGCGAGGGCTTGCGCAGCTGTTTCAGCGTGGCCAGGACGCCGACGTCCGGAACCCGCTCGCGGCCTGCGCGGGCGGCGTTGCGCCGCAGCGAGCCGGCCGGGTCCGGCGGGAACCAGTACGCCGTCACGGTGGCACCGCGGGCGTGGGCCAGGTCCACCAGCGGGCCCCATTCCCGCGGTGACGGGTTGGTGTTGTCCACCGCCACCCGCCGACCGGCGGCCAGGTGCTCCTCCACCAGCCGCATCTGCCGCTGCTGCTTGTTGCGGGCGCCCCGCGGGAACCGATCCTTGCTCACCAGCTCGTACCGGCTGGACAGACCCTGCTCGTAGAAGGTCGACTTCCCGGCTGCCTGGAGCCCGACGAGCACGGCCACATCCAGTCCTGTCGTCATACGTCCACGATGGCACCCCGTCAGCGGATCAGCGGCGCGTACGAGACGGTCGCCCTGGTTCTCGGCTTCCGGCTTCGCGCCCCGGCTGCCGGGGTCGGGGCGGAGCGGACCGCTCGGAGTGGTCCGCCCCGCATCGTTCTCGGATCAGGTGTGCAGGATGCTGTTGGCGCCGTCGTGGCCGTCGGCGTGGTCCTCGTCGAACCAGTAGTCGCCCGCCGCCAGGTAGCGGAAGGAGTGCACGCTCTTCGCCGGCAGGCCGACGGTGACCGCGCGCGTGCCGTCGCTGCGGGGCTCGAGGGTATGTGCGCCGGGCTTCCATTCGTTGAAGTCACCGACAACGCTGACCGGACCGGGCGGGACATCGGCGGGCAGGACGAAGGTGACCTGAGCGCGGTCCTTGAGCTGCTTGCGTTCGATCATTGCAGGGGACTCCTGGGGAAAGGCCGACTGTTTCAGCCCATCCTGCGGGCCGTACCAAGCGCAGGCAGCCGCACGCGCCCGCGCCGGCCCCGGCTTCACCCGCCCGGCCCGCGGACGCCGGATGACGGGCCGGCATCCGGGGATCCGCCTACCGGAGGGGCAGGGCCCTCTGCCCGCCCGCCTGGGCGGTGGCTGCCCGCCGCTGATCTTCGGCCCGCTGCTGGATCATGCGCCGGAAGCCGACCAGGGCACTGTGCCGGGCGGCATACGGATCGCCGTCGTCTGCCGGGAGACCGGCGACACGGCTCATGAGGCGCTGTGGCTGGGTCTGCCAGCCCACGACCAGGACTCGAAGGCCGCTGCGCTCCAGGCGTCGGTGGAGGTCGAGGAAGAGCAGCAGGCCGGCCGAGTCCATGAACGTCACCCGGTGCACGTCGATCAAGGCGACCGTCGCCGCCGGCGGCAGCGCACCCGGCGCCTCGCGAAGGGCAGGTTCCGCGGCAGCGTCCAGCTCACCCACGACGCTGACCATGATCGTGTTTCCCCCGTGCTGGACCGCCGTCTCGAAAGCGACCGTCATGGTGGGTGTCCTCCCTGCTCCCAGATGCCAGACCCCGGGCGCAGCCCGCCCGACAGGGTCATCCTGCACGCGCAAAAGACGGCCGGAAGGGCAGGCACGCCAGCGGAACGGCTCCGCGCGTCGCCCACGTGACAGCAGCCCGGCTGACCATGCAGGCAGCCGGACCGGACGGCATATCCGTCAAACCTCCGGGCCGGGATTTCCTCCTGTTGGCCGACGCCCATTGGCCGCTTTGGAGCAGCGGCCCTCTGATGGACGTGGGCGGTCGTCTCCGATCCGGCCGCCGGAGCAGAAAGGCACGGCCCATGTACGAGATGCGCGCCGACTCCGTCCCCGGCCAGTTCGAAACGCTCTGGCACGTCCTCGCCAGAGGGCAGACTGCCGCCACCCTGTGCGGCTACCGGCTGCCCCCGGAGCGGACGGTCACCGCACTGATGTCCGAGGGGGCGGCGGAACGCTACTGCGTCCGCTGCATGACCGCCTGCCGCACCTCCATGGAGAACCGCGCGCTCCCCGCGGCCGAGGCGGGAAAGGAGCCGGCAGCCGGGTAACCCTTCGGCATCGCGTCGACGCCACCCGCCGGCCGGGCTGTTTGGGAGCAAGTGGCAGGGGCAGGCGCTGCACGAAGCGGGGGCCGGTTTCCCGGCCGCGGCGGCCGCGGCAGTCGCGGCCCGGGCCCATGACGTTGATCGCTGCTTCCTGCTGGGCCCGGTCGGCGGGAAGCGCCCGACCCACGCCTCCAGCCGGTCGTCATCGCGGGAGACCTGGCCCACCGGCATGTGACCGCGCCGGGTGAACGGGAAGGAGAGATCGCGATGCGGTTCCTCGACCGAAAGGACGCGGGCAGGCAACTGGCCGCGCGGCTGACGGAGCTGAGAGACGCCCAGGGCTGGGCCGACCTGGTCGTACTGGCCCTTCCCCGCGGCGGCGTCCCGATCGGCGCCGAAGTCGCCTCCGCCCTCGGCGCGCCCCTGGACGTACTGGTCGCCCGCAAGATCGGCGCGCCCGGCCAGCCGGAAGCCGGAATCGGCGCCATCGCGGGTGACGACCCGCCCTTCTTCGACCGCCGTGCCCTGCAACTGCTCGACATCACCCCGGACGAACTCGCGGAGGACGTCGCCCGCGAGCGGGCCGAGCTGCACCGCCGCGAGCGCCTCTACCGCAAGAACCGGCCCGAACCGGTGCTGCGGGACCGCACGGTCATCCTCGTCGATGACGGGCTCGCCACCGGCGTCACCGCCCACGCCGCGCTGCGCCGCGTCCGCGCCGAGCACCCGGCCCGGACCATCCTCGCGATTCCGGTCTGCAGCACACGGTCCGCCGAGGAGCTCCGCCGGGAAGCCGATCAGGTCGTCTGCCTGCAGCCCCACCAGTACCTGCACGCCGTCGGCGTCTGGTACGAGGACTTCGCCCAGGTCCCCGACCGGGAGGTGGTCGACATCCTGGAACGCCGGCAGGCCGACCGCTGACCGCGGATGCGCAACGCTTACGCGGCCCGCAGCTCCTCTGCCGCGCTCTTGGACAGGCTGACGCGTACCAGGGCGGCGGCGAGCCGTGCGAGATCCTTCGGCGGCACCAGCTCCGCCAGGCCGCCCGGGGTGTGCGGGAGCCCGAGCCCGTCAGCGGCCTGGCAGGAGCGCTCGTCGAAGAACGGGCGCAGTTCCGGCCACACGGCTTGGACCTCCCGGCAGAAGATGTCCGCACCGACCGGTCCGATCCTCGGCACCTCCTGCACCAGTTCGCGCAGTTCTCCCACGTCACCGCGGGCCTGCTCGCGGAGTCTTCGCAGGTCCCCGCCGAAGCGGTCGAGCAGCAGCTCCGCACCGTCTCCCAGTGCGGTCGCGGTGCTCTCGTCGTACCGGACGTAGTGCGCCCGCCCGAGCGCGTCCACGCGCTCCTGCCACTCGGAGTCCGCCATCGCGCGGGGCGTCCGCAATCCAGCCGCGAACAGCTCCCGGGCGGCGGCGGTGGCCGTCTCCGCCTTGATGCGGATCGAGCACAGGACCGTGAGCACCAGCAGCTGGTACAGCGGGGCCGGCTTGTCGCGCAGGGTGATGCCGGCTTCGTCGGCATACGTCCGTCCGTGCTCGCGCAGCAGCCGTGTGATCACGTCGGCGGCTTCCATGGGAACGCTCCTTCCCACTGTCCGGGGGGAGGTGTCCATCGTGCGGGCTCGGAGAGGGGCTCCCCGTACGCGGCTACCCATGTGGCGTCGGGCGACACGGATGGCGCGGACGGTGGGCCTCCGGCCCCGTCCGGCGCGGCGGTTTGCCGCGGGGGCTTGCGGGCACGCGCCAGACACGAGGAAGAGCGCGGGCGGCAGGGACACCGTCCCCGACCACCACGCTCCGAATGCGTATGAGCAGGCACCGACTGCGGCGGGTCGTCACGACCGCTGTACACGGCGTCGACAGGTCTGGGGGACATCATGGAACTCGGTTTTCTCAAGCCACTCTTCGCTCGGCCGGGCCCCTGGGCTTCGGTCTACATCGAGACCACGCGCAGGACCGAGGGCGGGGCCAAAGTGCAAGAACTCCGTGAGCGCGCCATAGCGGGTCAGCTGATCGACGCCGGTGCCGACGCCTACACCACCCGGGCGGTGATGGAGCGACTGGCGAACGAGCCCGTATCGGGCACGCCGCCGGGCCGGGCCCTGTTCGCCACAGGGGCCGAGGTCGTCCTGGACATCCCGCTCAGCGTCCCGCCGCCCGTCGGCGAGGCGACGTGGTCCGTCCTTCCGCATGTGGCGCCGCTGGTCGGCCTGCGGGGCGACGCGCCGGCCTGCCTGGTGGCGTACATCGACCGCACCGGCGCCGATCTGGAGCTCCGGGACGGGTACCGCCGAGAGGCCGTCGGCCGCGCGGACGGCAAGGAGTGGCAGGGCCGCGGACACCGCAGCATCCCCGCGGACCGGCACGAGTGGCGCTACCGGAACAAGGTCGAGAACACCTGGAACGAGACCGCCGACGTCATCGTGGAGGAGATCGTCCGGCGATGGTCCGACAGCGGCGCCGAGCTGCTGGTCCTCACCGGTGATCCCCGCGAGCGGCGGGCCGTGTACAACCGGTTGCCGGAAGGCATGCTGCCCGGCACCGTCGAGGCGGACGGCGGCAGCCGTTCGACGGGTGCTTCGACCGCCGGGCTCGACCGGGAGATCGCCCAGGCGGGTCAGAGGCTCATGCAGAACAGGCTCCGCACGACGCTGGAGCGATTCCGCAGTGGCCGGGGCAAGCCGGGCCAGCACCGCGAGTCCTCCGTCGACACGGGACCGGGGGAGGCGGCGGAAGGGATTCCGGCCGTTGTGGACGCGGCGCGCCAGCACCAGGTGGCCACCGTGCTGATGACGCCGGACGCGTCCGACGGAGGTCGCCAGGTCTGGATCGGACCGGGCGTAGACGAGGTCGCCGTGCAGCGCGGGGAGGCACGGGCGATGGGTGTGCCCAGCCCCGAGCAGGCGCGAGCGGACGACGCCGTGCTGCGGGCCGCGGCGGCGGCCGACTGCGACGTCCTCCTGGTTCCCGCGGGGATGGGCGGCCCGGCGGGCGGACTGGGGGCCGTGCTGCGCTGGACTGTCTGATGCCGTCAGGGGCCGACGGAGGCGCGCCGGATCGCGTCGAGTGCGCGCGCCACGTCGTCGTCGGTCGTGGACCAGTTGCTCACCGAGATGCGCATCACGCGCCGCCCGCGCCACGTGGAGCCGCTGATCCATGCCGTGCCGTCGTCGAGCAGTCGGGTGAGTACCCGTTCCGTGCGCGCGTCGTCGCCGAACTCGGCGCAGACCTGGGTGAACACCACGTCGTTGAGGACGGTCGCACCGTGCGTATCGGCGATGCCGGCGGCGAACGCGCCGGCGTGCCGGCACAGCCGGTCGACGAGGTCGGCCACGCCTGACCGGCCGAGGGACCGGAGCGCCGCCCACACGGTGAAGGCCCTGCCGCGCCGGGAGAGCTCGGGGACCTTGTCGACGGGGTCGCCCTGCTCGTCCTGGATGAGGTAGTCGCCGCGCAGACCCATCGCCGCCCGGACCGCGGACGGGTCGCGCACGATGGCGAGGCCGCAGTCGTACGGGACGTTCAGGGTCTTGTGGGCGTCCGTCGCCCAGGAGTCGGCGTCCGTGCAGCCCGCCGTCAGGTGCGCGTACCGGGGGGACGCGGCCGCCCACAGTCCGAAGGCGCCGTCGACGTGCACCCACGCGTCCGCCCCGCGAGCGGCACTGATCGTCTCGACGAACGGATCGAAGGCCCCGGAGTGGATGTCTCCGGCCTGCAGGACCACGATCGTGGGGCGCTGCCCGCCGGCCGCCAGGGCGTGTCGCAGGGCCGCGGGCTCGATGCGTCCCTGCCCGTCCGCCGTCACCAGTTCGGGCTGCCCGAGTCCCAGGTAGCGAAGCGACAGGTCGATGGCCATGTGGCGGTCCTCGCCGGCGATGACGCGTACGGCCGGCCCACCCGTGAGTCCGTCGCGGGCGACGTTCCAGCCGGCGCGCCGCAGCACCGCGTCACGCCCGGCGGCGAGGCAGGTGAAGTTGGCCATCGTGGCACCCGTGGTGAAGCCGACGGCGCTGTTGCCCGGCAGGCCGAGCAGATCCAGCAACCAGGCGCCGGCGACCTCCTCCACCGCCGCGTACGCGGGCGAGGCGGCGCGCATCACGCAGTTCTGGTCCCAGGCGCTGACCAGCCAGTCCGTGGCGAGCGCGGCCGGTTCCGTGCCACCGACCACGAACCCGTAGAAGCGGCCGCTGGGGAACGCGGTGAGCCCCGGCTCGCAGGCCGCGGCGAGCAGGTCGACGACATCGGCGGGAGTGCTGGGAGCGTCGGGCAGCTCGCGGCCGAGCACGCGCACGATCTCGTCGACCGAAGCGCGGGCGGGGACCCGGCGGTCGTTCAGGCTCGCCAGCCAGCGGACGGCATGGCTGTGTGCCTGTCGGAGCGCTGCCTCGCGCGCGTCCATACCTCGGACTATGGGGCAGGGGTCACCGCCCCGCAAGCCACGGTCCGGACCGGTCCGGGCCGCGGCTTCAAGCGAGGGGCAGGTTCTGTTCGGACCAGACGGTCTTGCCTTCGATGGCGTAGCGGCTGCCCCAGCGGTGCGAGAGCTGGGCGACGATGTACAGGCCGCGACCGCCTTCCTCGGAGCTCCTCGCACGCCGCATCCGCGGTTGTGTGTTGCTGGAGTCCGAGACTTCGCACGTCAGGGTGTCCGCCCGGATCAGCCGGAGCCGGACCGGGCCGCCGGCGTGGCGAATGGCGTTGGTGACCAGCTCGCTGACGATGAGCTCGGTACTGAAGGCGAGCTCGTCGAGGCCCCAGGCGGTCAGCTGGGCCAGGACGAGATGCCGCGCCTCGCCGACGACCGCCGGATCGGCGTCGAGCCGCCATGTCGCGACGGAGCCGGCATCCACCACCCGGGTACGGGCCAGCAGAAGGGTGACGTCGTCCCTCAGCCTGCCCGGCGGCAACCCTTCCACGACGTCGTGCCGAGCCCGGCGCAGCGGCCGGCCGAGTACGTCCGCGCGCAGCAGCCGGTCCGCCAGGTCGCGCATGCCCTGGTCGATGTCCCCCTCGCCGCGTTCGATCAGCCCGTCGGTGTACAGGGCGAGGACGCTCCCCGGCGGCAGATCGCGTTCGACCGGCTCGAAGGGCCAGCCACCGACCCCCAGGGGCGGGCCGGGGCTCAGCTCGACGTACTCCACGGTTCCGTCCGGGCTGACCACGGCCGGAGGCGGGTGTCCGGCGCTTGCCATGACGCAACTTCGGCTGACCGGGTCGTAGACGGCGTACAGGCAGGTGGCCCCGGCCGGTCCGCCGGGCACCGGCGTGCCCGCCTCGCCGTCGTCCGCGTAGTCGCTCTCGGCCTCGGCCGCGACCTGCAGGACCATGTCGTCCACGTGCGCCAGCAGTTCCTCGGGTTCGAGTTCCAAGTCCGCCATCGCGCGCACGGCGCTGCGCAGGCGGCCCATCATGGCCGTGGCGTGCAGCCCGTGACCGGCGACATCCCCCACCACCAGGGCGACACGGGCCGATGACAGGGGGATGACGTCGAACCAGTCGCCGCCGACTCCGCTGTCGGCATCGGCGGGCAGGTAGAGGCAGGCGGCTTCCAGCGCAGGAGTTTCCGAGGTGGCCGGCGGCAGAAGGCTGCGCTGCAGGCCCACAGCGGTGCGGCGTTCCTTGGTGTACCGCCGCGCGTTGTCCACGGCGACGGCCGCACGGGCCGCGATCTCCTCCAGAAGTGCGAGGTCGTCCTCCTCCAGCGGGGGAGTGTCCCCCGTGCGCCAGAGCGTGAGCCTCCCGAACCCGATGCCCCGTGCGCACAGCGGCGCCGTCATCGCCGAATGCGCCCCCGGGACGGTGGTGGCCCACTCCGGGGCCGCGTCGCCCCCGGCTCCCCTGGCCCGGGTTCCGAGACCGGTGATCAGCTCTCCCCGGCACTCCCGGGCCGCGGGCGCGGCCGGTCCGGGCCCGCCCGCCTCCGTCACGGTCGGGTGCGGAACGGCCGTGGCGAGAGGAGCCGTGAACCGGGCCGTACCAGTGCGCAGCGCATCTGATTCCGCGGCGTCCGCTCCGGCGACGGCCATCCGGATCAAAGGCGTGAGATGCCCGTCAGCGAGTGGTTCGCCGCCGGTCAGCACGGTCTCCGCGAGATCCACCGCGGCGCAGTCGCCGAACGTGGGCGCCAGCACGTTGACCAGGTCCTCGACGGTGCGCAGGACGGACAGCGAACCGCCCAGCGCTCCGGTCGCGCGGTACAGCAGGTCCAGGCGCCCACGCGACCGCTCGTGGTCGGTGACGTCGGTAAACACCGCCGCCACCCCCATCGGATGTCCGTCGGGTTCCTGCAGCCGGAACGCCTGGATGGTCATCACCCGGCCGCCTTTCGGGTCGTCCAAGGTGCGCGCGATCGTGTTGAAGCCGATCAGGGGGTTCCCGCTGTGCATGACCTCCCGCAGCCGGTCGTCGATGATCCGCGCGTCCTGCGCCCACAGGAAGTCCGCCAGGCGCCGGCCCTTCAGTTCGACGGGCACCCCGGTGTACGGCAACAGGTGCGTGTTCGTCCGCAGCAGGCGCAGGTCCGCGTCGAAGACGGCCAGGCCCACTCGGCCCTGCAGGAACAGTTCGTGGGTGAAGGCGTGGTCCTGCCGCCACTGGGCGACCAGCTCCAGCGGTGCGCCGAGTACGAGGCAGCGGGCCGCGTCCCCAGGCGCGCCGTCGGTCAGCGGGATGACGCGGAAGCCGATCTTCAGCTCGCGCCCCGAGCCGTGCCTCAGCGTGGCCCGGCCCTCCCACCCCTCCCGCTCCCGCTGCCCGCCCTGAGCCAGAACGGCCTCCCAGCTGCCCGCGTCCGCCAGGAGGTCCCGTGCCGGCCGGCCGCACACGTCCGCGGACCGGCGCTCCAGGAGGGCTTCGGCCGCCGGTGTCCAGGCGATGACCGTCCCGGCATCGTCCAGCAGCGCCGCGGCCGTGTTCGTGACGGCGAAGGGATAGCCCTGGTTGCTCTCAGTGGCGCGCATGCGTGCCCATCCCGTCCTCCGGTCCCGCTGTCCTCATGCTGGCCGATGTCCGGAACGAGAGCCAGAGGCGTTGCGCCATCCGGTCCGCTGGGCGTGGGGAGGATGCGAAGGCGCCCACGGCGGTCACTGATGTGTGGTCACGACCGGCCGGTGGCCGAAGCCCCAGCTCGCTTCGGGGAAGTCACATGTGGGGCATGCCGTAGTACTTGGCGAACTGCTCGAGGTAGCTGGGGTCGCGGGGCTGCTTCTCCCGCTCGAACTCGGGTGCGTCCTTGATCTGGTCCTTCGTGCGGTTGACGTAGACCGTTTCGTCGTCGCGGTCGATGCGCCGGATGGTGCTGGCGGGGAGCAGGACGTGCTTGCCGAAGATCCACATGCCGGTGTCGACGACGAGGTAGCCGGCTCCGGCCTCGTCCGTGTGCTCGTCGACCTTGCCGATGCTTCCGTCGGTCGCCTCGACCTTGAACCCGATCAGATCGGTTCCCCTCTCGTAGCCGGAATCGGTGCGGTAACCCCAGATGTCCTCGTTCGCCATGGCCGCTCTCCTCGCTCGTCACCGCTGTGCTGGCTGTTCACCTTGACCCGCACCCGGGGGGCTGCGCGGGTGGCGCTCCGACGACTCCCCTGTAAGGCGCAGCGCCGCCACCGTGGGCCGAATGGAGGGCGGAAGACCCGGGTGGCGAGGGCAGAGCTGGGTAGCTGCCCCAGTAGGCGCCTCCACGAACGGCGGGAGGAGGATGCGATGGCGGCCAAGGGAGCGCTGGCGCGGTACCACCGGCGGCGTGACTTCTCCAAGACGGCCGAGCCGGAGGGGCGGCTCGCGGAGCCGTCGTCCAACGGGTCGCCTTCGTACGTCGTGCAGATCCACGACGCGCGGAGCATGCACTTCGACTTCCGCTTGGAAGCCGACGGCGTGCTCAAGTCCTTCGCCGTGCCCAAAGGGCCGTCCAGGGATCCGCACGACAAGCGGTTCGCGACGCCGACCGAGGACCATCCGCTGGAGTACCGCGACTTCGAGGGCGTGATTCCGCCGGGCGAGTACGGCGGCGGCGCGGTGATCGTGTGGGACGAGGGAACGTACCGCAACGTCTCGTCCGACCGGGCCGGCCACGAGATCCCGCTCGCCGAGGCGCTGGAGCGGGGACACGCCTCGTTCTGGCTCGACGGCCGCAAACTGCACGGCGGCTACTCGCTCACCCGCATCCGTACCGGGGAGGGCGGGGGCCGAGAGGCGTGGCTCCTGGTCAAGCACGCCGACGAGCGGGCCGCCTCCACCGGTACGCCCGACCCCCGGCGGGCGCGGTCGGCCCGTACCGGCCGCACGCTCGGGCAGGTCGCCGCAGCCGTGCGGGCGGCGGGTGACCGCCGGTGAAGGGGGCCCTGGAGCAGCTGCCCGATGACCAGCGGAGTCTGCTGCGTCCGGCAGGCACGGCGCCGGGCACCCCGATGCTCGCAACGCTCAGCGCGCGCCGCGACTTCGACGAGGGCTGGGTCTTCGAACGCAAGCTGGACGGCGTCCGTGTGCTCGCCACCCGCCGTGAGGACGAGCCGCGGCTGCTCTCCCGCACGGGGAAGCCGCTGAACGCCACCTATCCGGAGATCGCCGAGGCGCTGGCGGCCCAGGACTGCCGTGACTTCACGGTGGACGGGGAGCTGGTCGCCCTGCGCCGCGGCCGCACCGACTTCGCGCTGCTCCAGCAGCGCATGCAGCTCACCGACCCCGAAGCCGTCCGGGCCAGTCGGGTGGGTGTCACGTACTACCTCTTCGACCTGCTGCGCCTGGAGGGCCACGACACCACCCGGCTCCCGCTGCGCACCCGCAAGGCGCTGCTGCGCGAGGCCTTCGCCTTCCGCCCGCCGCTGCGCTTCACCCCGCACCGCAACCGCTACGAGCCCGCCCTCCTCGACCAGGCGTGCGCCGGCGGCTGGGAGGGCCTGATCGCCAAACGCGCCGACGCCCCCTACCTCCACCGCCGGTCCACCGACTGGCTCAAACTCAAGTGCTCGGGCGGCCAGGAGTTCGTCATCTGCGGTTTCACCGAACCGGCCGGCGAGCGGGTCGGCTTCGGCGCGCTGCTCCTGGGCTACTACCAGGACGGCCTGCTGCGCTACGCCGGCAAGGTCGGAACCGGATACGACACCGCGACCCTGCGCGGCCTGCGCCGGCGCCTCGACGGCCTCGAACAGGAGCAGCGGCCGTTCGCCGGCGCCGAGGTGCGGGAGCGGGGCGCGCACTGGGTGCGCCCCGAGCTGGTCGCGCAGGTCGCCTTCACCGAATGGACCACCGCCGGTCTGCTGCGCCACCCCCGCTACCTGGGGCTGCGCGAGGACAAACCCGCACGCGAGGTGGTCCGTGAACAACCGGCCGGGAGAACCCGATGACAGCGGAGCAACAGCCGAAGCGCGTACGGGCCGGCCGGCGCACCGTCGACATCAGCCGCCCGGAGAAGGTCCTGTTCCCCGAGGACGGGATCACCAAGGCCGACCTCGCCGGCCACTACCGGACGGTGGCCCGCCGGATGCTGCCCCACCTGCGCGGACGACCTCTCATGCTCGAACGGCACCCGGACGGGATCGACGGGCCGGGCTTCATGCAGAAGGACCTCCCGGACCACGTCCCGGACTGGATCCACCGGGCCGAGCTGCCCAAGGAGGGCGGCACCGTCACCTACGCGGTCTGCGACGACACGGCCACCCTGCTCTACCTCGCCGACCAGGCGTGCATCACCCCGCACCGCTTCCTGTCCAAGGCCGACCGGCCCGATCACCCCGACCGGCTGGTCTTCGACCTCGACCCTCCCGGCGAGGACTTCGCCCTGGTGCGCGAGGCGGCGACCGGGCTCCACGCGCTGCTGGACGAGCTGGAGCTGCCCTCCCTGCTCATGAGCACGGGCTCGCGCGGCCTGCACGTCGTGGTGGCCCTCGACCGCCGAGCGCCCTTCGACGACGTACGGGCCTTCGCCCGCGGCGCCGCGGACGTCCTCGCCGCCCGCCACCCCGACCGGTTCACCACCGAACCCCGGAAGAAGGCCCGCCGAGGCCGCCTCTACCTCGACGTACAGCGCAACGCTTACGCCCAGACCTCCGTCACGCCCTACGCCGTCCGCGCCCGCCGGGGCGCCCCGGTCGCGGCCCCGCTGTCCTGGACCGATCTCGACGATCCCGAGCTCACCGCCCGCCGCTGGACCCTCACCACCGTCGACCGGCTCCTCGAGGAGAACCCCTGGCAGGACCCCCCGCGGCCCCGCTCCCTGAAAAGGGCCCAGGACCTCCTCGGCGCACTGCGCGCCCAGACCGGTTCCGGCGTGGCAGCGCGATGACAGGCGGCGACGGGTATTGCCCGTCAGCCCCGCTCGCGGTCGGCCGAGGCGGCGCCGCCCCCGGCAGCGGCCTTGCGGCACCAGCGGATCACGAGCACGAGCAGGCACACCAGGGTGAGGACCCACACCGCGGCGAAGGCCCAGATCAGGCCCGTGGACGAGGTGGACACGGCCCGCACGAAGAGCGCCGCGCAGGCGAGACCCAGGAACGCCGTGCACAGCCCGAGCCCGTGGGGGCGGTGCCAGTCCCTCGGTGCCCAGGGGCGGATACCGCGGTGCAGGGTGCGCAGCGTGCGGTCCAGGAGCTGGTCCGCGCGCAGCTCCTGCTCGATGTCGTTGAGGATTCTCTGCTCCTGCTGCGAGAGTTCAGGGCCGTCCATGGCGAGGCCCCCCTCTCCTGCTGAGGTGCCTTCGCTTCTGCGGTGCGCCTACCCGCGCCGGGGCCGCGCACGCGCGTCGGCGGACGGCCGGAAGCGGCTGTACCCGGCCGGGCCGGCGACCGTGAACGCGGCGCCTTCGGGGTCCCGCACGGTGATCTCGTCGGGGAAGGGGCCGGAGTCCGGCACGGTGCCGGTGCTGCCGCCCAGTGCGACGGCCGCCTTCACCGCGGTTTCGACGTCGGGCACCCGGAAGTGGACGTGCCAGCGCGGCCGCAGGTGTGGGTCGGGCTCCTCCGCGAGCGGCCCGCCGTGCAGGCGGGCCACCGTCCGGCCCGTGTGGCGGAGCAGGATGCGGTTGTCCTCCTCCACGTAGGCGACCTCGCAGCAGCCGGCGTGGTCGCAGGCCCATTCCAGGACCTCGCCGTAGAAGATGGCGGCGTCGAAGGCGTTCCTGGTGCGCAGTTCGAGCCACGCCGGAGCGGCATCGCCGCCCATACCCCAGTCGGGGATGGCGTCGCCCTGCCAGATCCCGAAGACCGCCCCGTCGCGGTCGGCGGCGAGGGCCGCCCGTCCGGTGCCGAAGGCCAGGGGGCCGACGGCGACGGTTCCACTGCGTTCGAGGATGCGTGCCGCCGTGACATCGGCGTCGTCCACGGCGAAGTACGGGGTCCAGGCGACGGGGACGGTGAGCGTCGCGGGCAGGGCGCCCAGGCCGGCCACCGGAACCCCGTCGCTGAAGCCGACGGTGAACCCTTCTCCGAGACGGGCGGGCCCGAATTCCCAGCCCAGCACCGCGCGGTAGAACTCCTTCGCCGCGCCGAGGTCGCGGGCCATGAGACTGACCCAGCAGGGAACGCCGAATGTTTCATGACTCGATGTCGACACGACGGTCAACCCCATCCGCAGCTGCGCCCCCGGGAGCCCCTCCCACGGTACTCGTATCGCCATCGGAGACGGTACGTGCGGGTACGGGCACGGTCCGTCAGGTGTGCAGGAGGCTGTTGGAGCCGTCGAGCGCGTCGGCGCCCTCGTCGTTGAACCAGTGGTCGCCCGCCGCCAGGTAGCGGAACGCGTGCGTGGTCTTGCCGGGCAGGGCGACGGTGACCGCGCGCGTGCCGTCCTTGCGCGGCCGCAGTTCGTGCACGCCCGGCCGCCAGTCGTTGAAGTCGCCCACGACACTGACCGGCCCGGGCGGGGCGTCCGCCGGCAGGACGAAGGTGATCTCCGTGTGGCCGTTGGCGTTGCCGCCTTTGCGGCGCTTGCGTTCGAGCACGGGAAGGCTCCTGCCGAGTCGGGAATCGTCGGCCACATCCTCGTGCCAAGACCGGCCGGGCCCCACGGCGACACGGCGGAGGGCCCCCGGGCGGCGGAGCGCGAACGGGATCCGGCTGGACGGACGGCAGCGAAGGTTCGGCCGGATGAGACCGGGCAGGCGCGGACGTGAGAAAGGCAATCTGTGACGAACGGGATTCATCATGACGAACGCAGACACGCCGGCACGCCCCTTCCCCGGCGATCCCCACACACCGAGGCCGATCCCGAGGCCCGTCCCCGGACCGGAGCCGGTACCTGAACCCCCGCCGACACCTCCGCCCCGGTAGTCGCCCTCCTTCCCGATTCCAGGGAGCAGCAGCCATGGGTACCCCTCCCAACGATCCCGTTCCTCCCAGTCCCACGCCGGCGCCGGGCCCCGGCCCCGGTCCGCAGCCCGGGCCGGTGCCGGGTCCCGTCCCGGCTCCGGGCGGGCCCGACCCCGTGCCGCCGGCCCCGCCCCAGCCCGAACCCGATCCCCGGCCGGCACCCGTCCCGCCGCCGGAGCCCGGCCCCCAGCCGGGTCCGCTGCCAGGTCCCGTCCCGGCTCCGGAGCCCGTCACGTAAGGGTGCCCGCCCCCCTCGTTCCTCTGGTCCTGCGCGTGGGTTAGAGTGCGCCATTCCGTTTTCACAGGACCGTCTGAGGAACACCATGCACCTAGCAATTCGCCGCGCACTGGCGGTTGTTGCCCCTGCCGCAGTGGCTCTCTCACTGTTGACGCCCTCAGCCGCACAGGCCGAGACCGTTCCGTCCGGGCCGTACACGGCGGTCTTCAACTACCCGACCGTGAACGGCACCTACGACTTCTCGATCTCCAACCACCTGAACGGCCTGATCGACCTCGCCGACTCCGGCACGGTCCACATGAGCATGTTCTGGCTCAACAACGGCACGGGGATCCAGGACAAGCTGCTCGCCGCCCAGGCGCGCGGCGTGACGTTGAAGATCTCCGTCGAGAAGTCCGTCAGCGGTTCCCTCGACACCTTCGCGTCGAAGCTCACGGGCAGCAGCTCCCTCACCCTGTGCCAGAACAGCTGCCTCGGCAACGGTGCCGGCGACGAAGCGGCGATATCCCACAACAAGTTCGCCGTGTTCGACTCGCTGAGCGACGGACGCAAGAACGTCGTCTGGCAGTCCTCGCAGAACATGGCGGGCGGCCAGGACGGCGAGATCAACAACGCCGTGACCATCGTGGGGAACTCGGCGCTGGCCACGCGCTTCCGTTCCGCCTTCAACCGGCAGGTACAGCACGCCGGGGACTCGCTGCACACGACGTACGACCACACCAGCGACGACCCCGCGGCCCCGGTCGAGGCGATCTTCTTCCCGCGCGACACCGCCTCGGACGCGGCCCACTACGGCAACGCCGACATCCTCGCCTCCTTCATCGACAAGGTCGTCTGCACGGCGGGCAGCGCAGGCCGCATCCGCATCGCGGCGGCCGAGCTCGACCAGAGGTCGACCCGCCCGGCCGTGTACGAGGCGCTGGAGCGCAAGCGGAAGGCCGGCTGCGCCGTCGACGCCATCGCGCGCGACTTCAGCAGCGGCGGCGGCAACAACGGCATCAACGAACTCACCGCGCTGGACATCAACGCCTACGGACTCCGGGCCGGCGGCTGCCGCTACAAGATCCGCGGATACTCCTGCAATCGCGCCACCGTTCACTCGAAGTACCTGCTGACCGAATGGAAGGACGCGGCCGGCCAGCAGGTCCGCCACGTCTACACCGGTTCGCACAACTGGACCGCGGGCGCGCTCAAGCGCAACGACGAGACCCTCCTGCGGATCGACGATCCCGGTGTCTACCAGTCCTTCGTCGACAACTTCGACAAGGTCCGCACCGCCGCCGTCGACATCGACGCCGCCAAGTACGGCAGTTCTCCCGAGCACTACTCGCGGGTGAACGTGGCCGCGGCGGGCGACCAGCACTACAGCGCGATGGCGTCGAGCGGTTCGGGAACGACCGCGTACACGGCCGTGGTGTACGAGAGCGGCGACCGGCACGACCCGGCGGACACCGAGCTCGGCACCGACGTGTACATCCGCATGTACAAGGACGGCGTCCCGCTGTGGGACGAGAAGAAGCTGAGCACCAGCGGCACCAATGCCACCTGGTCCAACCAGAAGCCCGACGTGGGCATCGACGACGACGGAAACGCGGTCGTGGTGTGGGCGGCGGACCCCGACGGGAACAAGTACGGCGACATCGCCGTACGGAAGGTGAGCCCGAGCGGTACCGTCACCAGCCTGCCCCGTCCGCACGCCTCCGGCGACGGTGACCAGCTCCGCCCGACCGTGGCCGTCAACGCCGGCGGTGCGTACACCGTCGCCTGGGAAAACACCGCCGACGGTTCCACCCTCAATCAGGTCTTCGCGAGCAGTTGGGACGCGGCGGGCGCCGTCCGCTACCAGGACGTCAAGGTCAGCACCATCGTCGCGGGTGCGGCCGGCTCGAACCGCCGCCCCGACGCCGCGATGGACTCCTCCGGCAACACGGCGATCGTCTGGGAAGAGGACGCCGACGGCAACGGCGGCATCAACATCGGCCTGGCCAAGCTGAACACGGCGGGCGGGTCCGCGGTGGCCCGCACGGTCGCCAACTCCCTCACCGATGGGCAGCAGTCCAAGCCCGCGGTGGCGCAGACCGCCGACGGCCGGATCGTCGTCGCCTGGAGCGACGAGTACACCACCGGGAGCGGGACGCTCGTGCGCCCGGAGCGGATCTACCACCGCGTCTTCGCGGCCGACGGCGTGCCGGCGGCCGCCGAGGCGCGGACCATCTCCGAGACCGGGAGCGCAGCCGAGCCGGTCGACCCCAGCCGTCCGGTGGGTGCGCAGTCCGAGCCGGACGTGGCGGTCTCCGGCGACGGCACGTTCGTCGTGGCGTGGAAGGAGTCGTATGTCGACGGGTTCCACGACGTGTGGGCCACCGGCTTCAACGCCGACGGCACCACCGCCGGGCGGCTGCCCGTCACCCGGATGAACGTGGTGACCGGAGGGCACCAGTCCGGTGTCGCGGTGGCGCTGGCCCCGACCGGCCGCCTCTCCCTGACGTACTCGGACGACTACGACCAGAACGGCTTCAACGAGATGCGCCTGCGCGACGGCTTCCTCAACAAGTAGCCGCCTGCGCCGGACCGTCCCGCTCGACGCTCCGGTGGCCGACGCGAGGGGGCGGCATGCGCGTGTGCGCATGCCGCCCCTGCGTTCACGCGGCGGTCGTCGCTGCTGGGGCGGCGGCGGCCATGCGGACCTGCCGTGTGAGCCGGCCCCGGAACCGGCGCGTGCTGCGCTCAGGGGAGGGGGTGGTGCGGGAGCCTGGGCGGAGCGTGACGGAAGAGGGGATACCGGATGGAATGGCTGGTGACGGGCGCGGGCGGGGCCCTGGTGCTGCTGATCTTGCGGGACGTGTTCCACACCCTGTGGCACCCGACGCGCCACGGCGGGTTGAGCCGGCTGGTGATGACCGCGCTGTGGAGGCTGTCCTCCGTCCTCAACTCGCGGCGGGCGGCGTCCGGTTTGGCCGGCCCCCTCGCCATGGTGTCCGTCGTCGCGCTGTGGGCGCTGACGGTGGCGTTGGGGTGGGCGTTGATCTACTGGCCCCACATGCCCGGCGCCTTCGTGTTCGCGGGCGGGTTGGAACCCGCCGAGCACGCGGGCCTGCTGGACGCGATGTACGTCTCGCTGGTCACGCTCTCCACGCTCGGCCTCGGCGACATCGCACCCGCCGCCGGGGGGTTGCGCCTCCTCGCACCCCTGGAGGCGCTGGTCGGATTCGCCCTCCTGACCGCGACGGTCTCCTGGATCCTCGGCATCTATCCGGCCCTGGCCCGCCGCAGGGCGCTGGCGCTGCGGCTCTCCCACCTCTCGCGCACCCATCCCTCGAGGGAGCAGGTCGACTCCCCGGCCGGGGCGGCCATGCTGCACAGCCTGGCCACAGCTCTATCCGTGGCGGCGGTCGACTTCCTCCAGTACGCGGAGTCCTACTACTTCCACGACGGCGACGACCGCACCTCCCTCGCCCGCCAGATCGGCTACGCCCTCGACATCGCCGAGCAGGCCGCGGACGCCAGGCATCCGGATGTCCGGCTCGCCTCCGCGGTGCTGCGCACCGCGCTGGACGATCTCGCCACCATCCTGGACGATCGCTTCCTGCACACCCAGGGCCCGCCCAGGCAGGCCCTGGACGCCTTCGCCCGCGACCACGGACGGCAGGCGGGCACCGGTGACCACACCGGTCGGTGATCTGCGAGTACCCGTACGCGTGCTCGTCCAGCGGTGCGTCGCAGAACCGGGGTTGCCCGGCGGCCGAGCCGGGGACCCGGAGGTCGGCGTAGCCGAGCATGCGCGGCTCCCCGGCGCCGAGGACCTCGAGGGCGCCGGCGAGTTCGGCGGCGCGATGGCTGTCGGGGGGCCCAGGTGGCCGTCGGCCGAAACACCCAGGCCTGCCGCCGCGCGCCGTCACCGTCCGCAGCCCTCGGCCTGCCCGGCGCCTGAGCCGCCCCTGCGCGACCCCGTGGGTCCGGGCTCAGCTCGCCGCCTGCTTCACGAGCGCGCCGATCCTCGCCTCGTCGGCCGCGGTCAGGCCCGTCAGGGCGTAGGAGGTCGCCCACATGGTGCCCTCGTCGAGGTTCGCCTTGTCGCTGAAGCCGAGCGTCGCGTACCGGGTGTTGAACTTCTGCGCGCTCTGGAAGAAGCAGACGACCTTGCCGTCCTTGGCGTACGAGGGCATCCCGTACCAGAGCTTCGGCGCGAGCTCCGGTGCGCCGGCCTTCACGATCGCGTGGAGCCGTTCGGCCATGACCCGGTCCGGGTCCTGCATCTCGGCGATCTTCGCGAGCACGGCGGCTTCCTCCTCGGCCGCCTTCTCGGCGCGCGAGATCCGGCGCGCCGACGCCTTCAGCTCCTTGGCACGCTCCTTCATCGCACCGCGTTCCTCGTCGGTGAATCCCTCCGAGGTCCTGTCGGTCGAGGTCGCGGCGGTGCGCTTGGCGGGCTTCTGGGTGTTATCCATGGTGGGATTCCTTACGGTGCATGGCGGTATGTGGGAGATTGTCATGCCAAGGGGACGGTCAGCCCCATGCACCGGCGATCTGGCGGGTCGTGGCGTTGAGCCGGTTGAACAGGTTGGTGACGCCGATCATCAGGACGATCGCGGCCAGCTGCTTCTCGTCGAAGTAGGTGGCGGCCGTGTCCCAGACCTCGTCGCTCACCGCGTCGGGGCGGTCGGCCAGCCGCGTCGCGGCCTCGGCCAGCGTGAGCGCCGCCCGCTCCTCGTCGGTGAAGTACGGGGCCTCGCGCCAGGCGGCCACCGTCGCCAGCCGCTCGTCGCTCACTCCGGCCCTGCGGGCCGTCTTGGCGCCGCCGTCGACGCAGGCGCTGCAGCCGTTGATCTGGCTGACCCGCAGGTGCACCAGCTCCAGGGTCTGCCCGTCCACCCCGCCGGAGTGCACGGCCTTGAAGAGCTCCTGGATGGGCTGCATCGCGTCGGACAGGACGACGGCGGGGTTCTGCATACGAGACTGCACGGAGTCTGCTCCTTCTTCCGGTCGGTGCCCCGTCTCCCGGGGTGTGACTCCATGACAGCCGTTCCGGCGTGCCGTGACGACGCCGATGGGACGCCCTGGGACAGCCGAACCAGCCTTGACCAGCGGTGACTTGGCCCGGAATACTCCTGCCGGGGCGGGACAGGGGAGACGGGGGAACAGTGGACGCGGAACAGCGGACGGCCAACGGCGGTGACCCGCAGGAGGAGCTGTCAGCCCGGCTGCGCCTGATCCAGGAGCTGTCCGGGCTCGGCGTACGGGCCCTCGCGAGGGACACCGGACTCAGCTCCTCGTCGCTGTCGCGCTACCTCAGCGGCCAGACCGTGCCTCCCTGGCCCGCGGTGATCGCCCTGTGCCGCCTGGTCAAGCGAGACCCCCGCCCCCTGCGCCCCTTGTGGGAACGGTCCTCGAACCCGCTGCCGGCGCCGCCGAAGGCCAGCCGCCAGATGCAGCCGAGGCCCCGCAACGATCTACCGCGCGACGTACCCGACTTCACCGGGCGCGAGGCCGGACTCGCCGCCGTGCTCGCCGCGGTGGACAGCCACCGGGCGGTGGCCGTCGACGGCATGGCAGGCGTCGGCAAGACCTGCCTGGCGGTGCACGCCGCGCACGGGCTCGCCGCCGACTACCCGGACGCCCAGCTCTACGTGGACCTGCACGGCTTCACCGAGGGCCGGGAACCGCTCGATCCCGACTCCGCGCTGCGGATGCTGCTCGGCGCGCTCGACGTCCCGTCCGAGAAGGTCCCCCAGGAGGGCGTCGAACAACTGGCCGCCTGCTGGCGGGCGGAACTGGCCGGCCGGCGGGCGGTCGTGGTCCTCGACAACGCCGCCGACGCCGATCAGGTCCGCCCGCTGCTGCCCGGCGCGGGCCCCTCCGTCGTCCTGATCACGAGCCGCAACCGGCTGCTCGGCCTGGACGAGGTGCCCCCGGTGTCGCTGGACGTGCTGAGCCCGCAGGAGAGCGCGGAGCTGCTGGCCCGTGCCAGCGGCGACCCCGGCGGCCCCGAAGGCCGGCTGGCCCGCGAGCCGGAATCCGCCGCCGAGGTGCTGCGGCTGTGCGGCCATCTGCCGCTGGCCCTGCGGCTGGCCGCGGCCCGGCTGCGGCACCGGCCGGGCTGGACGGTGGGCATCCTCGTCGAGCGGATGGGACAGGGCGCGAGCGAGTTCGACACCGCGTTCGCCATGTCCGTCAAGCAGCTGGACCGGGCCCACGCCCGCCTGTTCCGCATGCTGGGCCTGCTGCCCGGCGGCTCCTTCGACGAGTACCTGGCGGCCGCCATGGCCGACGTGCCGCTGTACAGCGCCCGGGAGATGCTCGAGGACCTGGTCGACGCGCACCTGGTCCAGCAGCCGACGGCCGGCCGCTACCGGCTGCACGACCTGGTGCACCAGCACGCACGCCGGGCCTGCGCCGAGCAGGACCCGCCCGCCGAGCGGGAACGGGCGCTGGGCCGCTTCCTCGACTACTACGTGCACGCGGCGGCCGCGGCGGACGCCGCGATGCCGGTCCTGTCGCCCGGCCGCTCGCCCTCCGCGGGTCGGCCTCCGGCCGAACTGCCGCGGTTCGCGGACAAGCACACGGCCTTCGCCTGGCTCGTCGCCGAGTACGAGGCGATGATCGCCGCCTTCGAGACGGCGGTCGCCGTCGGGGCCGATGCGCACGTGTGCGAGCTGCCGCGCTTCCTGCGGGCGTACTTCGCGCGGCGCTGCGGCACGACGCACCTCAACCACCTCTTCGAGCGCTCGCTCGCCGCCGCGGAGCGCCTCGGCGATCCACTGCAACTGGCCGAGGCGTACAGCGACTTGGGCTTCGCCCGCTACAACGCGGGCCGGACGGCGGACGCGGCGGCCGCGTACGAGGCCGCCGGACTGCGGGTGTCGCAGGCCGGGGACGTGCGCGCGGAAGCCGAACTGGCCTTGCGTCGCGGCTATCTGCGGTGGGACGAGGGCAATGCCGAGGAGCCGCTCGAACTCTTCGGGCTGGCAGGGACGTTGTACGAGCAGGCCGACTGTCCGACGGGCGCGGCCCATGCGGCCGCGGCGGAGGCCTGGGCGATGCTGCAGCTCGGGCAGCGCGATCAGGCGGCGCGGCGGGCCCGCGAGGTGCTGGACGTTCCCCACGCGGACCCCGCATGGCCGCCGACGCTTACGGCCCGGATCACCCTCGGCGTGGCCCTCGCGGACGAGGCGCCCGAGGAGGCGGTCGAGCACCTGCACCGGGCGCTGGCGCTGGCCCGCGAGGACGGGCACATGAACAACGAGGCGTGGTCCCTCAACTGCCTGGGCGTCGCGCTGCGGCGGATGGGCCGGTACGAGGAGGCACTGGCCAGTCACCGCGAAGCGTTCGCGCTGCTGGACGAGCTGTTCGAGGACCATTGGAAGGTCCGTTTCCTCAACGGCTACGCCGAGACCTGCCGGCTCGCGGGCCTGCCCGAGGAGGCCCTGCGCCTGCACCGGCAGGCGCTGGAGCTGGCCCCGAGGCTGGGATACCGGTACGAGGAGGCGCTGGCCCACGAGGGGATCGCCACCGTGCTGGACGAGACGGATCCGACCGCGGCCGCCGAGCAGCGTGCGGCGGGCCAGGCCGTCCGGCGGGAGCTCGACCCCGTGGCGTACTGATCCACCTCCGGCCCGGACATCGCGGTGCTCCGCCCGCCCGTTCACTTCTCCTGGAGGTAGGCGGCGACCATGGCGAGGTCGTTGGCGATGCTCACGATGCCGCTCGGGTCGGTCGTCGGCGTGGAGGCGCCGGTGACGCCCGCGTAGAAGATGTCGTAGCGGCCGCCGCCCTTGTCCAGGTAGCCGGCGATCGTGACGGCTCCGACGCCCAGGCGGTCGTTCAGGGCGTCCTCCCCGACGGCGGCGCCGGTCTTGGCGAACACCTTTCCGCGCGCGGGGCAGTCGCGGCAGTTGTCCGCCAGCAGGCCGTCGACGCCCAGGACGGGCAGCGCCTCCCGGAAGAGCTTCGCCTCCGGGTCGTGCAGCCAGTACGTCAGCATCTGCGCCTCCGCCTCCGGCGTGGACCGGTCGACGGGGTTGCCGCCGCGTCCGTCGAGGAGCTGCACCTGCTTGCGGTCGACGCCCGCCCGGTCCAGGAAGGCGGCCAGTACGGGGAAGCCGTCCATGCAGTCGCGGCTGCCTGTCGTGACGGCCATCAGGCAGATGCCCAGGTTGGCACCCAGGTTGTGGCTGACCTTGAGGATGAGCTTGGCGTACTGCGCGTACGGGGGCGAGGTGTACACGGCCACGCGCGGCCGGCCCTCGTACGTGCGGGGCAGCTCGCCCACCGGGTTGGGACCCGTCGGGGCGGCGGTGACCTCCACCCCGGCCCGTCCGAGCGCCTCGATCAGCGCGGTGCGTCCGAAGGCTGACGGGTCGGTGACGGGGGCCACCCGCAGCACCGGCCCGGCGCCCGCCGCGATCGTGCCGGACACCTGGATCCGGGTGCCGTTCCGGGAGGTCGTCACCGTGAGGTCGGTCGGCTTGCCCGCCGCCACCGTCTTCACGGTCGAAGTGACCTCGTACGGGGCGACCTTGGGCCGCCAGTCCAGGCGCGCGGGCGCGTCGGGGCGGTCCCCGGGCGTGGTCGTCAGGTCGATGAGGTTGTCGTTGACGATCAGCGGGGTGGGGGTCGGATCGAGGACCGGATCCTGGGCGAACAGCCGGTCGTCCACGATCACGTTCCCGTCCACGCGGGTGATGCCGGAGCGGCGTACCTGCCGGGCGAGGAGGTCGATCCCGGCGAGCGGGTTCTCGGGGGTGAGGGTGGCGCCGGGGACGTCGTTGGCGTAGGTGTGGTCGAGGTCCGTGAACGAGACCGAGCCGTCGCGGGCGGTTCTGCCGCCCATGGTGAGGTCGCCCTGGGCGACCAGCGCGAGATCGCCGGTGAGGGTCGGGCCGCGCCGCTCGCCGACCGCGTAGACCGGTGTCTCGAAGCGGTGGCCTGCGCCGAGGGTCTTCCACGGCCCGGACACGCTGAACAGCTTGGCCGTGGAACCGGGGATGAAGAACTGTCCGGGGAACATGCTGTGGATCACCCGCCCGGAGTCCGGGTCCTTCTGGAGCAGGCCCCACTGGGCGTGGCGGTACTCCGGCTTCCGCATGATCTCCGTGATCCGCGGGTCGAGCGGGGCGGAACCTTCGTCGCCGGACGGTGTGGGCGTAGGTGCAGGCGCAGACGTGGGTGAAGGCGTGGGCGTCGGTGCCGCTCCGTCCGCCGTCCCCGACATCAGGGCCACGAGAAGCAGGGCCGCGCATCCGGCGCCCGCGCGGCGCCGCCACGCTCGGGTGTGCGTTCCTCGGACCATGGCATGCCCCGTTCGGCTCGCCGGACATGGGCCGCGCCACCAGGCCACCGGCCTCTGACCAGCGTGGCACGGTCCCATCCGGCGCGCACGTCGCCTGCGGCCCCGGTCAGTCCACCAGCACGCCGGGGTTGAGGATGCCCCGCGGATCGAGGGCCCCCTTCGCGGCCCGCAGCGCGAGGGCGAAGGGCTCGGGGCGCTGGCGGTCGTAGCCCGGACGGTGGTCGCGGCCGACGGCATGGTGGTGGGTGATGGTGGCCCGGTGGCGGTACAGGACCTCGCCCGCGACGGCCTTGAGGTCGTCCCAGAGGGCGACCTCGTCCCCGGGGCGTCCGGCGGCGAGAACGGTGAAGTAGGGTGCCGCGCCGTCCGGATACACATGTGTCAGACGGCAGTTGACGGTCGCCGGATGTCCGGTGGCCTTGAGCGCCGCCTCGCCGACCTCGGTGCGCACCGCCTCGATCAGGCCGGGGATCCGGTCCCAGGTGGCGGCCGTCTCGAAGGTCTCAGCGACGGCGCCCATCCTGGCCAGGCCGTCGCGGAGGTAGGGCATCCGCAGGAAGGCCGAACGCCAGGCGCTCACGGCCACGTCACCGGCCGGGGCGCCGGCCGAGGCCGCCTCCGGGCCGGGGGCGGCCCCGCCGTACCGGCCGCCGTGCGAGCGGGCCAGCGCGACGGCCCGTTCGAGCCGGGCGGTCACCGGCTCGTCCGCCGACTCGAACCCCAGCACCAGCACGGCGCAGCCGTCCCGGGCCGCGCCCGACAGCGCGGCCTCGCCGGCGTCCAGCAGGCGGCAGTTGGCGGGGGACAGGTCGGACTGGGCCAGTGCGCGCACCGCCCGGAGCGCGTCGTGGAAGTCGGCGAAGGCGACCGCGGCGGACGCCTTGTGGAGGGGGCGTTCCTGCAGCCGGACCCAGGCCTCGGTGATGACGCCGAGGGCCCCTTCGGAGCCCAGGAACAGGCGGTCGGGGGAGGGGCCCGCCCCGGAGGCGGGCAACCGCCAGGAGCTGCTCGTACCGGCCGGGGTGACCACGCGCAGCGCCTGCACGAAGTCGTCGACGTGCGTGCGGCCGGTGGCGTAGTGGCCGCCGGCCCGGGTGGCGAGCCAGCCCCCCAGGGTCGAGAACTCGAAGCTCTGCGGGAAGTGCCGCAGGGTGAGGCCGTGGGGCCGCAACTGGCCCTCCAGGCTCGGCCCGAGGGTGCCGGCCTGGATGCGCGCGGCCCGGCCCTCGGTATCGACCTCCAGGACCCGGCCCATGGCGGTCAGATCGAGGGACAACACCGCCCGGTGGGCGTCGCCGCGGTACTCCACGCCTCCGGTGACCGAGGAACCCCCGCCGTACGGGACGACGGCGACCTGCCGGTCACCGGCCCAGTCCAGCAGGTCGGCCACACCCTGCTCGTCCGTCGGCCGGGCGACGAGGTCGGGAATGCGGCCGGGGCGCCCGCGCAGCGCCCGTACGACGTCGCGGTACGCCTTTCCCATGGCATGGGCGGCGCGGTCCCCCGGGTCGGCGGTGACCAGGTGGGCGAGGCTCCGCGGGGGTTCGGCGGCGGGGCTCCCGATGCGCAGGTCGCGGACGCGGGGCACGGGGAGCGGGCGGCTGAGGGTGCCGGGGAGCAGCGCGCCCATCGCGGCGCACTCCGCGTCGTCCGGATGCGCGTCCGTCCAGCCCCAGCCCCACCAGGAGCGGGTGCGGGACGTCGGCTGCGGGGTGGTGGCGGCCATGGAGGCGCTCCAGGGGTCGAAGTAACTTACCTTGAGGTAAATTACCTACTGATAATATCTGTTCATGGCAACCCCCCCGACCCCTCCTTCGAAGGCCGGCACCAAGGGAGTGCCCCGGCACCACCGCCGGCAGCAGATGCTGGACGCCGCCACGGTGGAGTTCGGCACCCGCGGCTACGCGGCCGCGTCGCTCCCCGCGATCGCCGCGCGCGTCGGCGTCACCAAAACGCTGCTGCACCAGTACGTCGGGACCAAGGAGGACATCTACCTCGCCTGCCTGGTCCCCGTCGGGGACCGGCTCCTGGACGCCATCCGTACGGCGATGGGCCCGGACGGGACCACGCCGCACACGCCGCTGCGCGTACTCGACAGCATCTTCACGGCGCTGGAGGGGCAGCGGGAGGCGTGGTTCGTGCTGTACGACACCTCGCTGCCGCCCGGCGGCGAGGCCGCGCGCCGGGCCGCGGAGTACTGGTCGGCCATCGACCGGCTCGCCGCCGGCGGCACCGCCGAACTGCTGCGCGCGGCCGGGTCCGCCGACCCGCTGGACGCCGACGCGCTCACGTACGTCTGGCGGGACCTGGTCGCCACCCTCGTCCGCTGGTGGGTGAAGCACCCGGAGCAGACCCCGGCGGCCATGACGCAGCGCTGCGCCCGCCTCTTCGCGGCCGCCGCGACCCTCACCGCCGACGGCCGCTGAACGGCCTCGTCGGGCCGGGCGGTTGGGGCCGCCGTGTGGCGGCCGCGGGGGGACCGCCCGTACGGCTGTTTTTCGCGGTATCGGCAAAGATCTTTGCCGATACCGCGCGGCACGCGCACGCTCCTGCGCATGAACCCGCACAGTGATTCCGAGCCGTCAGCCCGAGTGGCCCCGCGGAGACCCGCGGTGCGCCGGGTGCTCGCGGCCCTCTCGCTCTCCATGCTGCTGTCCTCGCTCGGCACCAGCATCGCCAATGTCGGCCTGCCGACGCTGGCACAGGCCTTCGGCGCCTCCTTCCAGGAGGTCCAGTGGATCGTCCTCGCCTACCTCCTCGCCCTCACCACACTGATCGTCAGCGCCGGACGCCTCGGTGACATCGTCGGCCGCCGGCGGCTGCTCCTGGCGGGAATCCTCCTGTTCACGGTGGCCTCCGTCCTGTGCGGCGCGGCGCCCGCGCTCTGGCTGCTGATCGCCGCCCGCGCGGCGCAAGGCCTCGGCGCGGCCGTCATGATGGCCCTCACCATGGCGTTCGTCGCAGAGACCGTTCCCAAGGCGAGAACCGGCAGCGCCATGGGGCTGCTCGGCACGATGTCCGCGATCGGCACCGCGCTCGGCCCCTCGCTGGGCGGAGTCCTGATCTCCGGGTTCGGCTGGCGGGCGCTCTTCCTCGTCAACGCCCCGCTCGGAATCCTGGCCCTGCTGCTCGCCCACCGCCACCTGCCCGCCGACCAGCGCGGTCCCACGGACGGCCGGGCCCGCTTCGACCATGCCGGCACGCTGCTGCTCGCGTCGGCCCTCGCGGCGTACGCGCTCGCCGTGACCTTGGGGCGCGGCGGTTTCGGTGCCCTCAACGGGATCCTGCTGGTGGCCGCCGCCTGCGGAGTCGGCCTCTTCGCGCGCGTCGAGGCGAGAGCGGCGGCCCCGCTGATCCGGCTGGGGACGCTCCGCGATCCGAGGCTGAGCGGGGGCCTCGCCATGAGCGCCCTCGTCTCGACGGTGATGATGACGACGCTCGTGGTCGGGCCGTTCTACCTCTCCCGCACCCTCGGGCTCCACGAGGCACTCGTCGGACTCGTCCTGTCGGCCGGTCCGCTCGTCGCCGCCCTGACCGGCGTACCGGCAGGCCGCATCGCGGACCGCTTCGGCGCGCCCCGCATGACCGTCGCCGGGCTCGGCGCCATGGCGGCCGGAGCCGCCGTCCTGGCCACGCTGCCGGCGGGGTCCGGCGTCGCCGGTTACGCGGCCCCCATGGTCGTCGTCACGGCCGGCTACGCGGTGTTCCAGACGGCCAACAACACCGCCGTCATGGCCGACGCCGCCCCGGACCGGCGCGGGGTCGTCTCCGGCATGCTCAACCTGTCGCGCAACCTCGGCCTCGTCACCGGGGCGTCCGCCATGGGCGCCGTGTTCGCCCTCGCGTCGACCACGACCGACGTGACCACCGCGCGCCCCGAGGCCGTAGCCACCGGTATGCGGATCACCTTCGCCGTCGCGGCGGTCCTCATCGTCATCGCGCTCGTCATCGCCATCGGGTCGCGGTCGCGTCACGGCGTGCCGACACGCTTGCGGAAGACCCAGTAGGTCCACGCCTGTAGGCGAGGACGACGGGGGCCGTGAAGGACGCGACCCAGGTCAGGATCGTCAGCGTGTACGGGCTCGCGGCCGAACCGGCCACCGTCAGGCTCCAGTCGGGATCGGTCGACGACGGCATCACATCGGGGAACAGGGGGTGGCGGTCGCCGCCACGGTCGCGACGCAGAAGACGTCACCGACGAACCGCGAGTGGTCGGACCGGTTCATGCCGAACTGGAACTCCTGCACGATCCCGGTGGTGATGCCGAACTGCCGGCGGGCCATCGTCTCCGACGCGAGTGCCAGGGGGTGCGGTCTTGGTGCTCATGCCCCGCCCCTCGGCCGCCGCGGCGGTTCGCGGTAGCGGCTTCCGATCGATGCGTCCATAGAATGGCTCTATGCCCATCTCTCCGCGCGTTCCCGACCTGCCCGCCCTCGACCTGCTGCTCAGCGTCATCGAGCTCGGCAGCCTGGGGCGCGCCGCCGCGGAGCACGGCATCAGCCAGCCCTCGGCCAGCTCCCGTATCCGCTACCTGGAGAAGCTCGTCGGCCTGCCCGTACTGGAGCGCTCCGCCCTCGGTTCCAAGCCCACGCCGGCCGGCGCACTGATCGCCGAGTGGGCCCGCACCGTGATCGACGCCGCGCACGAACTGGACGCCGGCATCGGCGCCCTGCGCGAACAGCGCAGCTCCCACCTGAAGGTGGCCGCCAGCCAGACGGTCGCCGAGTACCTGGTCCCCAAGTGGCTCATCGGCCTGCGGGCGCAGCATCCCGCCACCAGCGTCGCGCTGGAATCCGGCAACTCGGCCGACGTGGCCCGCGCCGTCCTGGACGGCCGCGCCGAGATCGGCTTCATCGAAAGTCCCCGCGCGCCGAAGGGCCTGGAGAGCCATGCCGTGGCCCGGGACCATCTCGTCGTCGTGGTGGCCCCGGCGCACCCCTGGGCCCGGCGCACCGCCATCACCCTCGAGGAACTCGCCGCGGCCTCGCTGATCCAGCGCGAGGCGGGATCCGGCACGCGCACCGCCTTCGAGCGGGCGATCACGGCCCACCTCCCCGACTGGCAGCCCTCCGCCCTGCTGGAACTCGCCTCCACCACCGCCATCAAGACCGCCGTGGCCGGGGGCGGCGGCCCCGCCGTCCTCAGCTCGCTCGCCGTCGCCGACGAACTGGCCGCCGGTACCCTGCGGTCCCCGGCGGTGACCGGTCTCGACCTGTCCCGGTCGCTGCGCGCCGTATGGCCCACCGGCCAGCGCCCGACGGGGCCGGCCAGGGACCTGTACGCCCTCGCCCGCAGGCCGCTCGGCGGCGCCGGAAACAGCCCGCGACGGGCTGCGAGCTCATAGAGCCGCTCTATGGATGCATCGATCCGTTGCCGCTACCGGGCCGGAACTCCCCGTCGGAGGATGAAGTCGTAACCCCCCGATGAAGCAGGGACACCATGTACACCATCCTCTTCCTCCTGATCGCCATATGCGTCCTGGCCGTTCTGCGGGACTGGCCACGCCGGCAGCGGCTGCTGCTGTGGGCGGGAACCCTGAGCGTCACGATCCTCGCGTTCCTCCCCCACCTCGACCGCGCCTTCAACCTGAGCTTCTGAGGAGGAGCAGGAATGTCCACCGTCACCACCCCCGTCACCGGCGGCCCCGCCGCCCCTGCAGCTCCCGCCGCCCGGCTCTCGAACCGCCTCGGCCTCTGGTTCGCCCACGCCTACGTCCTGGGCATGTGCGCCACCATCGGCGGCGCCTACGTCTTCCAGTTCGGCCTGTGGGAGTACCCCTGCCCCATGTGCCTCCTGCAGCGCATGTTCATGCTGCTCAGCGCCATCGGCCCCGCCATGATCATCGCCCGCTCCCGCAAGGGGGCGGTGACCACCGCCGAGTTCGCCTCCGGCTGGGGCGTCGCCCTGGTCTCCGCGCTGATCGGCGGCACCGTCTCCGGCGCACAGGTCCTGATGCACATCGTGCCCCCGGACCCCGGCTACGCCGGCGCCCTCTTCGGACTGCACCTGTACACCTGGGCCGCCATCACCTTCTTCCTGGCCGCCCTCGCCGCAGGCGTCAACCTCGTCCTGGCCGGCGGGGCCCAGCCCCTGGACGCCGCCGCCACCTCGCCCGCCCTGCGCCGCACCGCCGGCGTCACCCTGGGCGTCCTGGCCTTCTTCGCCGTCAGCAACCTCGTCGCCTGCTTCTTCCTCCAGGGACTCCACTGGCAGATGCCCGGCGACCCCACCGGCTACCGGTTCTTCACCGACCTCTTCTGAGGCCCGGCAGCACCCCGTCGCACGCGCCGCGCCCCCGACCGAGACACCGGCCGGGGGCGCGGCGCGTCCGCGCGGGGCACTTCAGCGGACCGCGACCAGCACGTGGCTGTGGCCGAACTGCCACACCGTGCCGATCTGAGTGAATCCGGCCTCGCGCAGCAGGGTGACATGGCCGGAAAGCGTCAGGTCGTTTCCCTCGCAGTGCGGATGCCGGTCGGGCCCGCAGCCGGCGAGCCGAGGTGCCAGCTCGGGGTCGGCGGCCGCCTCCGACCACCAGGACTCCCAGTCCTCGGTGGTGTCCAGGTACCGCTCGGAGTGGCGTTCCCCGACGTGGAGGGCCAGTTCGGCGATCCGCGGGGCGTCCGGGCCGATGTGGTCGCCGTTGACGAGGACGCCGCCGGGGCGCAGCCGTTCGGCGAGTTCCCCGTACACCCGCCGCAGGGTGGACTCCCCGAGGTAGTGCAGGGCCGTCGCCGAGACCACCGCGTCCACCGGGCGGTCCAGGGCGAGCGCGTCCAGCCAGCCGGGCTTCCCGATCACGGCCTCGACGTAGCGCAGCGCCGGTCCGTAGTGGGAGCTGCCCAGTTCGAGGAGCAGGGGGTCGGCGTCGACGGCCAGCACCTCGGCGTCCGGCAGGCGGGCGGCCAGTCGCGAGGCGAGGGCTCCCGGGCCGCTGCCCAGGTCGAGGACCAGGGGGGCGGGGCGGCCGCACGTCACCTGCTCGACCACGTCGGTGATGACCGTGAACCTCTCCTCGCGGTCGACGGCGTACCGCTGCTGCTGACTCTCCCAGCGCTCCACCCAGCGCGCTGCCGTCAGGGCCGTCATCGTGCTCATCTCCATAATGGAAATCATTGCAGACTAGCGAGCGCGGTGAGCAACTGCTTGACCTCTTCAGGAGTGTTGTGTATATGCAGGCTCACCCGTACCGAGGACTCCCTGGCGCCGCCGCCCGCCTGGCAGTGGCCGTCGGAGCGCACCATGAAGCCGTGGCTGAACAGGATGAACCCGAGGTCCTGGGCAGTGATCTCGCGGTGCCGGAAGGTGACGATGCTCCGGCGCCGCTGCACCTCGGAGGCGGTCGCCAGGCTCGAGCGGCAGCCGAGGACCTCGTACGCCGGCAGTCGTCCGAGCCCCTCGGTCAGGAGGGCGGTCAGTGCCACGGTCCAGCGCTCGATGCGGTCGGTTCCGGCGGAATCCAGCCAGTCCAGGGCCGCCGCCAGAGAGGCGATGCCGGCCGTGTTCGGGGTGCCGCTCCACCCGCCGGGCCGGAAGGCGGGGCCCCGCCGGTCCCGCGCCCAGACCGCGCCGGTTCCGGGCAGGGCGAGGGCCTTGTGCCCGGAGAAGACCACGAAGTCCACGTCGAGCTCGGCCACGGAGACCGGGAGGTGGCCGATGCTCTGTGCGGCGTCCAGACAGATGGGGACATCGGGCCCGACCACCTGCCGGATGCGGTGCACGTTCATGTCGGCCCCGTACACGTGGTGCACGTGCGTGGCGGCCACGAACCGGGTACGCGGTCCGACGATCCCCGCCAGGGCCGCCGGATCGTAGTCCCCGGAGCCCGCCTGGCAGGGCAGCTCCCGCACCCGGATCCGGACCCCCTGGCGGGCCAGCAGCTCCCGCGCCTCCAGCCACGGCGACAGGTTCGCCTCGTGGTCGGCGAACGGCACTACGATCTCGTCGCCGTCCGCCAGCAGTTCGGGCAGCCACTCCCGTGCGACCGTGCGCAGCCCGTCCGTGGCACCGGTGGTGAAGTGCACCGAGGACCGGTCCGGCCGCGGGTCGCCGAGGAACTCCCGGACCCGGTCGCGGGCGCCCTCCACCAGGGCGGTGGTCGTGTTGGCCCAAGGGTAGGAGCCCCGGCCCGCGTTGGCGTTCGAAGTGGTGAGGTAGGTGTGGACGGCGTCCAGGACGGCCTGCGGCTTCTGTGCGGTGGCCGCGCTGTCGAGGTAGGCCAGGTGGGGGTGTCCCACGATGATCGGGAACTGGGCGCGCAGCCCGCGCTGCCACGCGGCCAGTTCCCCGATCTCCCCGGCGGGGTCGGCCGCCACGTCAGTCACGCACCAGAGGGGCTCCGGCGTCCCGCCAGGCCACGATGCCGCCGGCGAGACTGCGGACGTCCGGGTGGCCCATGCGCGTCAGCAGGGCCGCGTACCGGGCGGACTTCTCGCCGACCGGGCAGGTGAGCAGCACCGGCTGCCGGGTGCCGAAGGGCAGGCCGCCGCGCAGGAGTTCGTCGAAGAGCTCGTCGACGATGTTGACCGCGCCGTCGATGTGCAGCGCGGCGTACGCGAACGGGCCGCGGAGGTCGATCACCAGCGGACGCCGGTCCTCGATCCACTTCTGTGCCTCGGCGACCTCGATGACCGCGGCCGAGCGCACCTCGGCCCCGGTCAGCGTGGCCACCGAGTTCTTCGCCGGGGGCCTGCCGAGCAGTTCCGGACGGCGCTGCCGCACGTAGCCGAGGTAGCTCTCCGCCCGGTCGCAGACGATGAACACGGCCGTCCTGCGCCCGTCGGCCGACGGGGCGTCCAGCGGCCGGAGATGGCGCACGGCCCCGAGGTACGCGGCCCCGCCGGTCGGACCGGCCAGCAGGCCGCACCGGCGCATCAGCGTCACCATCCCGTCGATGGCGTCCGCCGAGCTCACCGCCTCGATCGTGTCGTAGGTCGCGGGGTCGAAGAGGCCGACCTCCTGCACCTCGTCGAGGGTGCGGATGCCGGGGATGAAGTCGGACTTCTCCCCGACCAGCCCGATGACCCGCACGGCCGGGTCGTGGGCGCGCAGGGCGCGCGCGACCCCGCTGGAGGAGCCGGCCGTGCCCACGCACGCGACGAACCAGTCCGGGGCCCGGCCGTCCAGATCGGCGACGATCTCCGGCCCGGTGCCCTGCGCGTGCGCCTCGGCGTTCAGGGGGTTGAAGTACTGGTCGGTGTGCAGAAGGGCGCTGTCCGGGCGGCTGAGCCGCTGGTGGAAACGCGTCAGCGGGTCCTCGGTGTCGGCCGGGTCGAGGCATTCGCTCTGCCCGGGCAGCTCCTCGATCTCGGCGCCCAGCAGCAGGAGCAGATCCTTGATCTCCGGGATGCGCATGCGGTTGGTGACGCTCTTGAACGGCAGTCCGTGCAGGCCCGCGATCAGGGCCAGGGCCTTGGCGGTGTTGCCGCTGGACAGCTCGACGACCGTGGCGCCGTCGGACCGGGCGTCCTCCAGAGCGGAGCGGACCATGTGCCAGGCAGCCCGGTCCTTCAGCGAGCCGAAGGGGTTGAGCATCTCCAGCTTCGCGTAGAGGTCGATGTGCCGCAGGCCGTGCACGGCCGGGTCGATGCGGACCAGCGGGGTGTCGCCGATGGCCTCGGTGATGCTGTCGTACCTCATGTCCGCCGTCCCCCCGTGGCTGTGACCGGCCAGTACTGCTCGTCGAGGCACCAACTCCAGGTCCCTCTCCCTCCTCGGGCGTCCTCCTGGGCGTCCTCCTCGCGGACGGCGACCTTGCGGGCCACGGGCTGCTGTTGGGCCCGTGTGGCCGTGAAGTCCATGCAGTAGCCGGCGGTGTTGGCGAAGGCGAGGAGATCGCCGGGCCGCGGCAGCCGGGGCAGGAACACCATCCGGCGGGTGATCAGGTCCCCCTCGAGGCACAGGTTGCCCATCAGGTACACGCCCACCGGTCCGGTCTCCTGACCGGGGGCGTCACCGCGGGGGAGCAGCACGGGATCCATGAGGACGCCGTGGTCCTCCAGGCCCACGTCCCCCGCGTTCAGGGCGAGCCGTACGAGGTGCTCCCCGGCCCCGCCGGCCCGGACCTCCTGCACCCTCCCGAGCGTGAGCCCGCACTGGTCCGCCAAGGCCCGGCCGGGCTCGGTGTACAGGTCGTACATGCTCTCCAGGAGCAGGGTGCCGAACGGGCGGCCGAGACCGGGCGCGGGACGGGACAGCAGCTCGTCGAGGTAGGCGGAGCCGGCGACGGGGCGGTGGGCCGGATAGAGGCCGAGGGAACCGCGCAGGGTGCCGTTCTCGACGCGCAGGCCGTACCCGTGGCCGCCCCAGGTCAGCGGCGGGCGCCGGCCCATGACGGCGTGCGCGAGCTCGGTGGTGTAGTGGTCCCACTGTCCCGCGTGCGCGAGGTAGTTGACGCCGAAGCCGCCGCCCACGTCGACGACGCGCGGCTGGAACCCCCGGATCTGCAGCTCCTCCATCGCCCGCAGGCACCCTTCGAGGGCCGTGGCCTTCTCGTCCAGGCTCGTGGTGTCGAGGTGGTAGCCCACCCCGATCGGCTCCAGCGCGTCCTGGTGCCGTTCGAGTACGTCGAGCAGGTCGCTGAGCGACTTCACGGCCGTACCGAACCGGCTGCGGCGGGAAAGGACCCTGGTGCCGGAGGTCTCGAACTCGGACAGCCGCAGGACGACGCGGAGCCGGGGCAGGCCGAACGCGCCGACGATCCGGGCCGCGTCCTCCAGTTCCCCGGCCCCGTCGGCGTTGACGACCGCCCCGCAGCGCGCGGCGAGCCAGAGCGTCTCCGGGTCCTTGGGGCCGGTCACCACGATCCGGTCCCCGGTGAATCCCGCGCCCAGCGCCTGCCTCAACTCGCCGAGCGAGGCGGCGTCGAGGGCGGCGCCGGTCGTGGCGAGGTGCCGGACCAGGGCCTGGGAGCGGCTGGCCTTGTGCGCGAAGCAGACCCGGCCGCCGAGGTGGTGGCGGCGCAGGACGGAGCCGAATCTCGCCACGTTCTCGGCGAACTGCTGGGGAAGTACGAGGTTCAGGGGCGATCCGAGCCCGTCCACGAGCGCGTGCAGGAAGGAGGCCGCATCCAGCAAGGACGCCAGCCGCGGTGCCAGTCGCGGTTCCAGGTACAGAGGTGCGTTGCTCATCCCAGCTGTTCCTCCCCGACGAGGAATACGTACCGGTTTCGGCAAACGGTCATACGACCGTAACCCGCGCGGGCCCCTTTGGGCCCGGCCCGGCGGGGGAGGGACTGCTTCACGACGCCCGACGGCCGAATCGGGACGGTCGGGGCGGACTTCGGGCCCGTGGACGCTTCGGGTCTGCCACGGGCCCGGCAGGTGCCCGCCTACTTGCCGGCGTAAGGGAGCAGGGCCATCTCACGGGCGTTCTTGATCGCCGCGGCCAGCCGTCGCTGCTGCTGGGCCGTGACGCGGGTGACGCGGCGGCTGCGGATCTTCCCGCGGTCGGAGATGAACTTCCGCAGCAGGTCGGTGTCCTTGTAGTCGATGTAGGTGATCTTCGCGGCGTCCAGCGGGTTGGGGCGGGACTTCACGGGCTTGCGGGGGATGACGCGTCGGGTCATGGGGAGTCCTTGGGATCTGAAGCTGAGGAGTCGTACGGGTCTTACGGGACGGGGGCGAGGAGGGCGTCGAAGGCGGCGGGCAGGCGCTTCCACCCCTCGCGGCCGGCGGTGAACTCGGCGTCGGTCAGGAGGCAGGAGTCGAGGAGCCGCTCCAGCCCGTCGCGGTCGAGCCCGGGCGAGGTGAACACCAGGTACTGGCAGCAGTCGCCGTGGTCCGGGTGCCAGCCCAGTGCGGCGGCCGCCCGGCGCACCGGCGGCACCGTCTCCCAGGCGGCGTCCGGGAGCGAGGCCAGCCAGGGGCCGCTGTCCTCCACGCAGAGCGCGCCGCCCGCGGCGTCCCAGGCGAGCAGGGTGTCGGGGCGGTCGGCGAGCCAGAACCGGCCACGGCTGCGGGCGGCCGCGCAGGCCAGGTCCTCCAGCGCCTCGTACAACCGCTCCGGATGGAACGGCCGGTGGCGGTGCCAGACCAGGGTGGCCACCCCGGCTTCGTCGGCCTCCTGCGGCAGGAGCGCACACGCCGGGTGCTGCGCGGCGGCAGCGGCCTCGGTGTCGAATCCGGCGAAGGCGAGCCGCGCCAGCTCGGGGGATCCGGTCTCCACCCGGCGGGCGGTCGGGTGGAGCTGCTCCAGCAGGGCCCGGTCCTCGTCGTCCGCGTCGGGGCTGTCGACGAGGGCCAGGACGGGTGCGTACTCGAGCTGCCGGGCCCAGGTGTCGCCGACCGTCCGCCCGTCGGAGGCCGCCGCCGCGAGCCCCGCCTCCGCGAGGTCGTCCCCGTTGGACAGGTACGGCAGGACGAGGGCGGGGTCGACGGCGGTGATCACGTTGGTGAGGTCCAGCCGCTCGCCGCCGTGCGCCGCGACGACCTCGGCCATCGCCCGGGGCTCGACGGAGTCCCACAGCTCGACGACGGCCAGCCGGGTCAGCCCGCCGTCGGCGAGCCGCCACAGCTCGGGGACCAGGTCCTCGCGCAGGGCGCAGCAGGCGCAGTCGTTGACGAGCGGCGCCGCACCGGAGCCGAGTATCCCGGAGGCGTCGCGCACGGTGCGCCGGACGGTGCCCTCGGCGGCCGTGGAGAGGTCGTGGTGCAGGGCCACGCTGCCGGGGACGGTGGCGAGCAGCCGTTCCACGGTGGTGTGGCGGGCGTCGGAGTGCAGCCCGCCGACGATGACGACGGCCAGGCTCACGCCGTGCTCCCGTACCGCCGCTGGAAGCGCTCGACGCGGCCGGCGGTGTCCAGCACCCGGGCCGTGCCGGTGTAGAAGGGGTGGCTCTGCGAGGAGATCTCGACGTCGATGACGGGGTAGGTGTTGCCGTCCTCCCACTCCACCGTCTTCTCGCTGGTGGCGGTGGAGCGGGTGAGGAAGGCGAAGTCGGCGGCCTTGTCGCGGAAGACGACGGGGCCGTAGGCGGGGTGGATGCCGGGCTTCATGGCGGTGTCCTTCGGGGTGGTGTGGGCGGGCTGGCTCAGCGCTCTTCGCGGAAGTCGACGTGCCGGCGGACCACCGGGTCGAACTTGCGCAGCACCATGCGGTCCGGGTCGTTCCGCCGGTTCTTGCGGGTGACGTAGGTGTAGCCGGTGCCCGCGGTGGAGCGGAGCTTGACGATCGGGCGTACTTCGTTGCGTGCCATGCCGCTACTATACGGGAATGGAAATCGTTTCCAATAACTCTTCCGTTTCAGAGAGGGGCAGGTAACACCGTGTCCGCCCACTGTCAGCTGACCGGCGCCCAGCCGGGCTTCGGCAACAACATCTCCCACTCGCACCGGCGCACCTCGCGCCGCTTCGACCCCAACATCCAGCGCAAGCGCTACTGGCTGCCGAGCGAAGGCCGGCACGTGCGCCTCACCCTCAGCGCGAAGGCGATCAAGACCGTCGACGTGATCGGCGTCGAGGCGGCCGTGGCCCGGATCCGGGCCCGAGGAGTGAAGGTCTGATGGCGAAGAAGAGCAAGATCGCGCAGAACGAGAAGCGCAAGGCGATCGTCGAGCGCTACGCCGCCCGGCGCGCCGAGCTGAAGGAGGTCCTGCGCCGGCCCTCCTCGACGGAGGCCGAGCGCCGCGCCGCGCTGGCGGAGCTCCGGAGGCAGCCGCGCAACGCGAGTGCGACGCGGGTGCGCAACCGCGACAGCGTGGACGGCCGGCCCCGCGGCCACCTGCGCAAGTTCGGGCTCTCCCGGGTCCGGATGCGTGAGCAGGCGCACGCCGGATTCCTGCCCGGAGTCACCAAGTCGTCCTGGTAGAACCGCGTTCCGGGGGTGGTGGCGCGGCGGCGCCGCCACCCGCGGGCCTCAGTGTGCTTCCGTGGCGACCCTGTCGTGCAGGCCCAGGCGCAGGTGTTCCACGTGGAAGAGGGCCTGGTCGAGGAGTTCCGCGACGTGGTGGTCGTAGAGGGAGTAGACGATGGAGCGGCCCCGCCGCTCACCGGCTACCAGGCCGAGGTTGCGCAGCAGGCGCAGCTGATGGGAACAGGCCGACGGCTCCATGCCGACCGCTTCGGCGAGGTCGCCGACCGCGCACGGACCTTCCTGGAGGCGGGCGAGGATGTACAGCCGCGAGGGGGTCGCCAGGGCCTGGAGGGTCGCCGCCACGTCCGCGGTCCCCACGGCGTCCAGGCGTTCGCGCGTCGTGGCGGTGTTCTTGGCGTCCGTTCCGTGGCCCATGGAGACCATCCTACCGATGACATATGAAGACCTCTTCAGATGTTCCTGTACGGTGGAGAAGAAGCCGTCCCCTGGCCCGCGAAGGGTTGTCCCGTCATGCCACCAGTCCTGCTCCAGCGTCCCGAACGCGCGCCGTCGGCCGCCTCCCCGGCGGTTCCGCGGCGCCGTACGCGCGTGTTCGCACTGGCGGAGGCCCGCTGGGCCGCGGCCGCCCTGCTGCTCTTCCTGACCGCCCTGCCGCTCCAGCTGACCGGAGCCCCGGCGTGGGCGTGGGGTCCGCTGTACGCCGCCGCGTACGCCACCGGCGGCTGGGAGCCGGCCTGGGCCGGGCTGCGGGCGCTGCGGGACAAGACCCTGGACGTGGACCTGCTGATGATCGTCGCCGCGATCGGGGCGGCATCGATCGGGCAGGTGAGGGACGGCGCGCTGCTGATCGTCATCTTCGCCACCTCCGGCGCCCTGGAGGCACTGGCCACCGCCCGCACCCAGGACGCGGTGCGCGCTCTGCTCGACCTCGCCCCGGCCACCGCCACCCGGCTGACCGGCGACGGCCGTGAGGAGACGGTCGCCATCGAGGACCTCGTGGTCGGCGACATCCTCCTGGTCCGCCCCGGAGAGCGGATCGGTGCCGACGGGCGGGTCCTGGAAGGGTCCGGCGAGGTGGACCAGGCCACCATCACCGGCGAGCCGCTGCCGGTGGCGAAGGAGGCCGGGGACGAGGTGTTCGCCGGCACCCTCAACGGCACCGGGGCCCTGCGGGTGGCCGTCGAGCGCGACGCCTCCGATTCCGTGATCGCCCGGATCGTCGCGATGGTCGAGGAAGCCTCCGGGACCAAGGCGCCGACCCAGTTGTTCATCGAGAAGGTCGAACAGCGCTACTCCGTCGGCATGGTCGTCGTCACGCCGGCCGTCTTCCTCGTCCCGCTCGCGTTCGGCGCGGACCTCACCGGCTCCCTGCTGCGGGCCATGACCTTCATGATCGTCGCCTCGCCGTGCGCCGTGGTGCTGGCCACCATGCCGCCGCTGCTGTCGGCCATCGCCAACGCCGGGCGCCACGGCATCCTGGTGAAGTCCGCCGTCGTGATGGAACGCCTCGGCCAGGTCGACGCCGTCGCACTCGACAAGACCGGCACCCTCACGGAAGGCACCCCCCGCGTCACCGACGTCCGGCCGCTGCCGGGCGCCGGACTGACCGAGGACGCCCTGCTCGCCCTGGCGGCCGCCGCCGAACGCCCCAGCGAACACCCCCTCGCCCGCGCCGTCACCGGCGCGGCCCGCGAACGCCGCCTGCACCTGGCCGCCGCCACCGACTTCGGCTCCGTCCCCGGATCGGGCGTGACGGCCACCGTGAACGGACACGTCATCACCGCCGGAGCACCGGCCCGGCTGCTGGAGCGCTCCCCGCACTGCGCCGCCACGGCGGACGCCGCCGAGGTGGCGGGCGAACTGGAGGGCAGCGGCCGTACCGCCGTCCTCGTCCAGCGCGACGGGGTCCCCGTCGGCGTGCTGGGGCTCGCCGACCGGCCGCGCCCCGACGCGGCAGCCGCCGTCACGGCCCTGCGCACCCTGACCGGCGCGGCGCCGGTGCTGCTGACCGGAGACAACCCGCGCGCCGCGGGCCGCCTCGCCGCGGAGCTCGGCATCACCGACGTCCGCGCCGGGCTGCTGCCGCAGGACAAGGTCAGCGCGGTCCGGGAACAGCAGGCGGCCGGACGCCGGGTGCTCGTCGTCGGCGACGGCGTCAACGACGCCCCGGCGCTGGCCGCCGCCCACACGGGCATCGCCATGGGCCGCGCCGGATCCGACCTCGCCCTGGAAACCGCCGACGCCGTCGTCGTCCGCGACGAGCTGGCCGCCGTACCGGCCGTGATCGCGCTCTCCCGCGCCGCGCGCCGCCTGGTGGTGCAGAACCTGGTCGTCGCCGGGGTGTTCATCTCCGTCCTGGTCGTCTGGGACCTGGTCGGACACCTGCCGCTGCCACTGGGCGTGCTGGGCCACGAGGGGTCGACCGTCATCGTCGGCCTCAACGGCCTGCGCCTGCTGCGCGACGCCGCGTGGACCCGGGCCGCCGCGGCGGCCTGACGGTCTGACGGCCGGTACCGGGCCGGGCGGTGCCGTGGCTGCGACCACCGCCCGGCCCGGAGTGTTCAGGCCTGCGGCACCGGTTCCAGGTGCTCGTGCTCGCAGGCGTCGTCGATCCCGTAGGTGTCCCAGGCCGGGAACGGGTCGCCCGGCGGCAGGGTCTCCCCGTCGGCCATCAGGCAGCCGGCCAGGGCCGCCTGCAGGGCCTCGGAGCGCAATCCGGTCCCGATGAAGACCAGTTCCTGGCCCTGGGCGGTGTCCGCGTCGCGGGCACCGGAGGGTTCGAAACGGGCCACGGAGCCCGCCTGCGACCACAGGCCGGTCACGTGCGGACGGCTGGCCATCCAGAAGAACCCCTTGGAGCGCAGGATCCGCCCGTACGTTCCGCTGTCGAGCCCCTTGGTGACGAAGTTCCACAGCCGCCCCGGGTGGAAGGACAGCGCGGAGCGGAAGACGGTCGAGGAGATGCCGTACTCCTCGGTCTCCGGCACGTGGTCGCCGTTGAGCTCCCTCGCCCAGCCCGGGGCCTGCTGGGCGCGCTCCAGGTCGAAGAGGCCCGTCCCGAGCACCTCGCGAAGCTCCACGCGTCCGCGGGTGGCGGGCACGATCGTGGCGACGGGGTTGAGACGGGTGAGCGCGGCCCGGAGCCGGCCCGCGCTCCGTTCGTCGACGAGGTCGAGCTTGTTGAGCACGATGACGTCGGCGAACTCGATCTGGTCCATCAGCAGGTCGCTGACGGTGCGCTCGTCGTCCTCGAACGGGGCGAGCCCGCGCTCGGCCAGGCCGTCCCCGCCGGCGAGTTCCGGCAGGAAGTTCGCGGCGTCGACGACGGTCACCATGGTGTCGAGCCGGGCGAGGTCGCCGAGGGTGGCGCCGTCGTCCCGGGGGAAGGCGAACGTGGCCGCGACGGGCATCGGTTCGGAGATGCCGCTGGACTCGATGAGCAGGTAGTCGAAGCGGCCCTCGCGGGCGAGCCGGTCGACCTCCTCCAGCAGGTCGTCGCGCAGGGTGCAGCAGATGCACCCGTTGGTCATCTCGACCAGGCGTTCCTCGGTACGGGACAGGGCCGCCCCGCCGCCCCGCACGAGGGCGGCGTCGATGTTGATCTCGCTCATGTCGTTGACGATCACCGCGACGCGCAGGCCCTCGCGGTTGCTCAGGACGTGATTGAGCAGGGTGGTCTTTCCCGCACCGAGGAAGCCGGACAGGACGGTGACGGGCAGCCCGTCGTGCGCCACGGCGGTCAGCCCTCGGGACGCAGCAGGCCGCGCTGGTAGGCCTTGGCCAGGCGCTGCGGCACGAGGTACACGGAGCCGTCAACGGTGACCGGGGCCAGCTGCGGGGTGGCGGCCTTCCACTGGGCGCGGCGGTGGCGGGTGTTGCTGCGGGACATCTTCCGCTTGGGAACGGCCATGGGTACCTCCTGGGGTGAGTGGGAGCGACTCCGCCGGACGGTATATGAAAATGGATCCCATTATCAACCCACCCCTTTGCGGGGCCCCTGCTCAGCCGAGCCGGACGGTGGTCTTCTGGGTGGCTCCCGCCCGGCCGGTGAGGTCCGCGAACGTGAGGGTGAGCGCGGAGCCGGTGGTGGCCGAGACGACCGTGGCCGGCTTGGAGAGCACGGACGCCACCGGACGGTTCCACGTGACCGTGAGGTCCGTCTGCATCCGCATCGGGTCCGAGACGCAGACGGTGGCCGTGCCGTCGCCGTGCTCCCGTACCAGGACGCAGGCGGGCTTGTCCGCGCTGAGCGCGCCGACCGTCCCGGCGAACCAGAAGTTGACGGCCGTGACGCCGAGCGAGGCGACCTCGACGCCCTGGCGGCCGTTGTCGTTGGCCAGGACGGTCAGCCAGCCGGAATCGGCGGCCCGGGCGGCGGTGGCGGCCGTCCCCGCGCCGGGCATCAGGATGTAGGAGCAGGCGGCGTCCACCGGGTCGACGCCGTGGTCGAACCAGAGCGTCACGTACCGGCGGGTGATCGGGTCCGTGGTGCCGCCGGTGTTGATGTCGCGCCAGGAACCGGTGCGCGCCTCGCGCCGCGCCGTCACCGTGGCACCGCCGGGGAACACGTACCCCCCGTGTCCCGCTATCTGCGCCCAGCCGGCGCCGGTGAAGGTCGCCGACCAGCCGAGGGCGGTGGACTGGGCGGCGCCGTCCACCGTGAGGGCCTGCGTGCCGGTGGCCCCGAGGTTGCGGTTCTCGACCACGGTCTCGACCGCGGCGCCGTCGGTGCTCCGCACGGCGCCCGCCAGGCAGACGATCGAATCGGCCAGGCAGAACCAGGACTTCTTGGCGTACAGCGTGCTGGACAGCCCGCGGACGAACTGGCCCAGGGAGGCGAACTCCCCGTCCGTGGCGCCGCCGACCCAGTTGACGTCCGGCCTCGGCAGCCCCCAGGCGCCGCCCTCGGCGTCGGCGAGCACCTTGCGGGAGACGGTGGTCCCCGGCAGCCGGTACGGGTCCACGGTCGGCCAGAAGGCGTCGGTGTACTGGCCGTTGCCGTACGTGTTCCCCCACCACTGGAGCATCCCGGCCCCGGCGTGCCAGCCGCGGAGGTTCTCCCCGTTGCCCGTCTCGTAGAGGCCCATCCTCTTCGAGGCCATGCTGATCGAAGCCGCCCAGCCGGGCCGGCGGTGGACGGCCCGGTCCATGCTCGGGAACAGCCGGTGGGCCGTCGGCTCGGCCAGGGCGGTGACAGCGCTGTCGTCCTGCACGGCCTTGAGCCTGGCCAGTGCCGCGACGCTCAGGTCGGTGTCGCCGAGCACGGGGCTGTAGTAGTCCCGCTGCATCCAGCCCTTCACCAGTCCGCGCCAGCGCTGGTTCTCCGCGCTGCTCGCGGCGCTGCCCAGCAGGGCGATCGAGGCGAGCACGCCGTGGCCGCGGCCGTGGTCGCCGCCCTGGAACCCGTACGGGGTGCTCCTCGGGTTGCCCCGGCTGGTGGCGCGCCCGGACACCGCGTCCATCATCAGGCCGTTGTAGAGGAAGGGCGCGTAGGACTTCTCCACCGAGTCGAGGACCAGCTGCCGCTTCGGGTCGGTGACCGCCCACGTCGAGCCGCTGAGCAGGGAGAAGAGCCCCGCCAGGCCGCCGAGCAGCACCGCACCGTAGGAGCCGGTGTAGGAGAGGTGGGTGTGCTGGACGAAGGAGCCGTCCGCGTAGAAGCCGTCTCCGGTCGTGACGAGGGGGAACACGGGGGAGAGGGCGTCGCGGGCCAGCGCGACCTTGGCCGCGTTCCTGCCGAGGACGCCGCGAAGGGCCAGTGAGCGGCACAGGTCCACCCGGTTGGCGCCGGTGCTGGTGCCGGTGTAGCTGCCGACCGAGGAGTCGGGGACGAAGCGGTCGACGGCCGCGAGGTGGTTGGCGAGCCGGCCGGCGCCGAGCTGGTCGTGGAGGAGCACGCTGATGTCCAGCAGGAGTTGCGGGGAACCGATCTGGAAGTCCCACCAGTTGCCGAACTGGCTCTTCGCCGGGTGGTAGACCTGCTGGTACAGGTGGTCGAGACCGGTCGTGATCTGGGCGAGCAGCGGGGCGCTGCCGGTCAGCCCGGTGCCCGGCTGGGCGTACGCCTGGGCCATGGTGGCCAGTCGGGCGTAACTGCCGGTCATCGAGGCCGAGATGGTCAGGGGCAGGTCCGGCCAGAGCGAGCCGCTGACGGCGGCCATGGTCGAGCGGTGTTCGGAAGCCTGCGTGCCCAGCAGGGCCAGCTTCCCGGCGAAGGGGTCGGCGGCCGGGTCGAATCCGCTGCCCAGGAGCATCCCGCGCCATGTGAGACGGAGCGTGTCGTATTCATCGGCCGCGGCGGATGCGGCTGCGGTACCGGTCGGCGATAGGGCGCCGACCGAGGAGATGCCGGCGATGAGGAAGGAACGGCGGGACCATGGACTGGACATGGAGCCTCCAGAACTGGGGCGCGGCCGGATCGCCGGAGGGCGGGCCGTGCCGTGCGCAGGTCTGCGCGCAGCAGGAGGCGACCGCTCGGCGGTGAGGCGGTGACACGCGGGGGAGCGGGGTGGGAGGGGGCGCCCGCTGACCGGTTTCTAGCATGCGCGCGAAATATCGTTCAAGAGGCGCGTAAGGATGGGCCGTTCACACAACTGCGTGATCGTATGGATCGATCGATCCCAACGCTCACATCCGGATGTCCACGACGGTGTGGTCCCGCCGGGCGCGTTCGGCGGCCAGCACGGTCAGATGGCTGGTGAGGGACTCGTACGGGCCGGACTTCACCAGGCGGGGGTCACCGGTGGCGACGGCGGAGACGAAGGCGTCCATCAGGCCCGCGTCGCCGCCCCCGTGACCGCCGGCGGCGTCCGTCGCTCCTTCCGGTCCGAAGCCGATGGCCTCCTCCCTGCGGGTCAGGAAGTCGTAGAGCCGTAGCCGCCTGCCGTCCCCCCTCAGCTCGCCGCGCGTTCCGAAGATTCGGGTCTGGCGGTCCGCGTGCTCGGTGAAGGCGGTCATGGTGAACGTGGCCGTGGCCCCGGAGTCGAACTCCATGGCGACCACCTGGTGGTCGACCACGTCGTTGTCGCAGGCGTACACGCAGCGCCCGTACGGTCCTTCGCGCAGCGCGGTCTCCAGGGCGTGCGGGGTGAACTCGTCGATCACGACGCTCAGCGGCCAGCCGTGCCGGCCTCCGGCGAGCCGGTCGCCGTAGTCGCGGGGGGCGGAGTAGGGGCAGGTGTTCTCCACGGAGCAGTCCAGACACCGGTCGGCGGCGCCCGCCGGCCTGGCCTCGGGCCGGAAGTGGGAGAGGCGTCCGAAGCTGGAGACGCGCACGGGCGGCCGGCCGAGCACGTACTGCAGCCAGTCCAGGTCGTGGCAGGACTTCGCCATCAGCATGGTGGTGGCCTGGTCCTCGCGGCGCCAGTTGCCGCGCACGAAGGAGTGGGCCTGGTGCCAGAAGCCGACCGGCTCGAGGTGCTGGACGCTGACGACGTCTCCGATCCGTCCGGAGTCGAGGACGCGTTTCAGCGCCTGCGTGTAGGGGGTGTACCGCAGGACGTGGCCGACGGAGAGGATCACCCCGGCCTCCTCGACGGCTGCCACGATGCGCCGGCACTCCTCCTCGGTCAGCGCCATCGGCTTCTCGAGCAGGATGTGGCAGCCGAGTGCGGCGAACGCCAGGACCGGCTCCAGGTGGTCGCGGTCCAGCGTGCAGATCAGCACCGCGTCCGCGACGCGGCCGCGGGCGGCCAGAGCCCGCCAGTCGTCCACCGCCGCACCGGAGTCCAGGCCGTGAGCGGCTGCGAGCCGGCTGCGCCGGAGCTCGCGCGGCTCGGCCACCGCGACGACCCGGGCGCGCTCGGGATGGGCGAGGGCCCAGGCCGCGTGAGCGGTTCCGCGGTCCCCGGCACCGACGACGGCAAGAGTGACTCCGGAGGGCATCCGTCCCGCTTTCCCTGAGTAGGGGTGTGTGGGCACCCCTGCGCGGGGATGCCCGGGGCGCGAGGCTAGCGATCGCGGATCACCGGGCACAAGACGCCCCGACCCCGGGTGTCGTGCGGTGCGCGGCCAACCGGTTGGAAGGGCGCGGAAATTGACGGATGATCAGGCCGAGTCTGTGCAAGGGGGAGTGCGCGCGAGAAGGGGGGCGCGTGGTGGTGCGAACGATCTCGACCTGATCACAAGCCGCGCAAACCCTGTCCGTTGCTTTAGGTGTGCCTTACCTAAGTTATAAGGTGGCGCCGACAAGCCGGCGATGGGGAGGCATGTGGTGTCCTTAGGTGACGTCCGTCTGGTGGCGGACGCTCTCGACGTCGGGCATGCGGGTCGCCCGGTGCTGAAACAGGTGGATCTGTCGCTGCGGGCCGGCGCGATCACCGTATTGGTCGGTCCCAACGGCTGTGGCAAGTCCACCCTGTTGCGGACCGTGGCAGGCCTCCTCCCGCCCATCGGCGGTGAGGTGCGCATCGACGGCGTGCCGCTCCGTTCGCTGGCCCGTCGTGCGCTGTCCCAGCGTCTGGCGTTCCTTCCCCAGACCTCGCACGCCCCCGCCGGGGTGACGGTACGAGAGCTCGTGCGCCACGGCCGGTACGCCCATCGGGGCGCGCTCGCCCGGCACACCGGCGAGGACGCCGAATCCATCGAGTGGGCCCTCGAGGTCACCGACGCGGCCCCGCTGGTGGACCGCCGCCTCGACGAGCTCTCCGGCGGCGAGCGCCAACGGGCCTGGCTGGCCATGGTGCTGGCGCAGCGGGCAGGCGTCCTGCTGCTCGACGAGCCCACCACCTACCTCGACATGCGCCACCAGTTCGAGGTCCTCGACGTCGTGCGCCGGCTGGCCCGCGAGCACGGCATCGCCTGCGGCGTGGTGCTGCACGACCTGATGCAGGCGGCGGCGTACGCCGACGAGGTCGTCGTCGTCGCCGACGGCGCCGTCGCGGCCTCCGGCGTACCGGACGCGGTGCTGACCCCGGACGTCATCCACGACGCCTTCGGCCTGCGCGTCACCGTCGTACGCGATCCGCGCAGCGGATACCTCGCCTGTTTCCCCCGGCGCTCCGACGAGGCCGCCGCGGCCGCCGGGTCCAGCGCCACTTCCTGAAGCAGAACCACCCCGCACACAAGGAGAGTTCGCCATGCAGAGGATTCTGCGCGCCCTCGCGACGACCGGTACCGCCGCCGCACTCGCACTGTCCGTCGCAGCCTGCGGTTCCGGAACCGCCGGGGACGCGGCGGGCGGCAAGCCCGCCGCCGACAAGCCGGCCGCGGACAAGGGAGCGACCGGCAAGATCACCGTGGACACGGCACAGGGGCAGATCACCCTGGACAAGCCCGCGGTGAAGGTGGTGACGCTGGAGTGGACGTACACCGAGGAACTGGTCGCGCTCGGCGTCACCCCGGTGGGCAACGCCGACAGCAAGGGGTACGGCACCTGGATCACCGCGAAGGGCGCCGCTCTCGCGGAAGGCACCACGGACGTCGGCAGCCGCAACGAGCCGAGCCTGGAGAAGATCCGGGCCCTGCAGCCCGACCTCATCGTGATCGACGACGACCGGTCGAAGGCCAACCTCAAGGCGCTCCAGGGCATCGCCCCGGTCGTGTCGTTCAAGTACACCACCAAGCCGCAGCTCGAGACGATGAAGAAGAACTTCACCGAGCTCGCGAAGGCGGTGGGCAAGCAGGACAAGGCGGCCGAGGTCAACCGGCAGATCGACGCCAAGGCCGCCGACCTCAAGGCCCGCCTCGACAAGGCGGGCAAGGGCGGCCTGAAGTACGCCGTCGCACAGGGCTTCACCGCCAACGGCACCGCGTCGATCCGGATGCTCACCGATGACGCCATCGCCCCCCAGGTACTGAACCTCGCGGGGCTGAAGAACGGCTGGAAGGGCGAACCCGACGCCTGGGGCATGACCACGGTCGGCGTCGAGGGCCTGACCAAGACCGAGCCGGACGCGACCTTCCTCTACGTCGCCAGCGCGAAGGACAACCCGTTCACCGGCGACCTCGCCTCCAACGCGGTGTGGAAGGGGCTGGAGTTCGTGAAGAACGACCGGGTCCTCCCGCTCGACCCCGGCACCTGGCTCTTCGGCGGCCCGCTCTCGGCGCTGCACATCCTCGACGAGACCGGCAAGGCCCTGAAGGTCTGATGACGCTCTCCGCCCGTCTGCCCGCCCGGCCGTCCGGCCGTCTATCCGGCCGCTTACCCGGCCGGCTGTCCGGCGACCGCCCACGAGCCGTGCTCGTGGGCGGCGCCCTCACGATCACCCTGTGCCTGGTCACCGTGGTCCACCTCGGTCTCGGCGCCTCCGGCGTGGACATCGGCGACTTCGCGGCCATGCTCGCCGGCCACGGCGATCCGCACACCCGCGACATCCTGGTCGGCAGCCGGCTGCCGCGCACACTGACCGGTCTGGTCGTCGGCGTCGCGCTCGGCGTCTCCGGCGTCCTCGTCCAGGGGGCGACCCGCAATCCGCTGGCCGCCCCCGACACCCTGGGCGTCAACGCCGGCGCCTACTTCGCCGTGGTGCTGGTGGCGTTCACCGGCGTGAGCCTGGGCCCTCTGCCCGCCGGGGGCGCCGCCTTCCTCGGCGGCGTCCTCGCCATCGCCCTCGTCTACCTGCTCAGCAGCAGGGGCGTCCTCACCCCCGGACGGGTCCTGCTCGCCGGGGCGACCGTCGCCCTCGCCGGCACGGCGGCCGCCGAGTTCCTGCAGATGCTCGACCTCCAGGCCACCCGCGGACTGTTCTTCTGGGGCAACGGCACCCTGATGCAGTCCGGGCTGGAACGCCCGCTCACGCTCGGCGCGGTCGTCGCCCTGGGCGCGCTGGCCGCGCCGCTGCTGGCGCGCCCGCTCGACCTGCTGGCCCTGGGCGACGAGACGGCCGAGGCGATGGGCGTCCGCGTGGAGCGGATCCGTCCCGCCGCCTTCCTGATCGCCGTCCTGCTGTCCGCTTCGGCGGTGTCGCTGGCCGGCCCGATCGGCTTCGTCGGACTCATCGCACCGGTCATGGTGCGGCAGTTGGGCATCCGCAAGCACGCGCTGCTCATCCCGATGGCGGCCGTGCTGGCCGCCACCGTACTGCTGGCGGCCGACGCCGCCGCGCAGCTGGCCGTGCCGCCCTCCGCCGTCTACACCTCCGAGATCCCGGTCGGCGTGGTGACCGCGCTGATCGGCGGCCCGGTCTTCATGCTGCTCGCCCGCCGGGTGAGCACGGGCGACGCCGACACGGGTGCGGCGGTCGCGGTCTCGGACGGCCGCCGGACCCCCGCGTACACCCTCGCCATCGGGGGCGGGCTCATCGCGTTGGCCGTCGCGATGGTGCTGTCCCTGCGGGTCGGCGACGTGCACATCGGCTGGAGCCAGCTCGGCGCGGCGCTCTTCGGCTCCGCCGAGCAGATCACCGAGGCGGTGGTGTCGTACCGGCTGCCGCGGATCCTGGTGGCCGCCCTGGCCGGGGCCTGCCTGGCCGTGGCCGGCGCCGCCGTGCAGGCCGTCGTCCGCAACCCCCTCGCGGAACCGGGGCTGGTCGGCGTGACCGGCGGGGCCTCCCTCGGCGCCGTCTTCGTCATCCTCCTCGTGCCCTCGGCGCCGCTCGCCGCGCTCCCGGCCGCCGCGGGCATCGGAGGCGTGCTGATGCTCGCCCTCGTGGTCTTCGTGGCCCGGGGGAGCAGGGAAGGAGGTCGTACCGGACTGGATCCGACCCGCGTGGTGCTGGTCGGCCTCGGCGCAGCCGCCACCTCGATGGCACTGGTCAACATCATGGTGGTCGGCGCGCAGATGAACATCTCGGCCGCACTGGGCTGGCTGTCCGGCAGTACGTACGCCCGGGACCTCACCGCACTCGGCTGGCTCGTGCTGCCCGCGCTGGTCGCGACGGGGCTGGTGATCGCGGCCCGGCCGGTGAACCTGCTCGCCCTCGGCGACGAACTGCCGCGTGCGCTCGGCCTGGACCTGGGCCGGGCCCGGCTGCTCGTCCTGGGCGCGGGCGCCGTGCTGGCGTCCGGTACGGCCGCGGCGGTGGGCGCGGTGGGCTTCGTCGGACTGGTCGCCCCGCACCTGGCCCGGCGCATCGTCGGCAACAGCACGGCGCGGATGGTACCCATGGCCGCGGTGCTGGGTGCGGTCCTGGTGGTCGCCTCGGACGCGCTCGGCCGATGGCTGCTCGCCCCGACCGAGATCCCGGTGGGCATCGTGACGGCCCTGGTCGGTGCCCCGTACCTGGTGTGGCTGCTGCGCCGGACTCAGGAGGTCTGATTCAGCGGGCTCTGAGCGAGCGAGGACCGGCGGCGGCGCTTCGCGGCGCCGCCGCCGAGGGTTCGCGCCTCGGCCCTGAGCGTGCGGGCGGTGAACACGCCCAGCAGGCAGACGAGGGCCGAGGCCAGGCAGACGGCGCTGAAGGCACCGGAGAAGGCCGACCGGGCGAGGGGCCGCAGCGCCGGTTCGAGGAGCTCGAACCGCCCGGTCTCCACGGCCGTCCGTGCCGCTGCGAGGCCGTCCGGACCGGACTCCAGCCCTGTCTCCAGCCCCTTCGCCAGCGCCGTCTCCACCCGGGCGGAGAACAGCGCCCCGAAGACGGCGACACCCGCCGCGGTGCCGAGCGGGTAGCAGGAGTTGGTCAGCCCCGAGGCCATCCCGGCCCGCTCGGCGGGCACCGCCCCCACCGCCACGCCCATCAGCGGCGGGAAGATGACGGCGCCGCCCGCTCCGAGGAGCACGAGCCCGGCGACCGTGGCGGCCTGCCCGGCGTCCGCTCCCGAGGCGGCGGCGAGTGCGAGGAGGCCGAGCCCCTGGAGGGCGAAGCCCGCGGAGACCAGGACGTCGGGGGTGAAGATCCGCTGCAGCCGTGCGACGAACAGGCCGACCACGAGCAGACTGCCCGTCAGCGGCAGCAGGTACAGGCCGACTTCGAGCGCCGAGAACCCGTGGGCGCTCTGCAGCCACAGCGTGGTGAAGGCGAGGACGCCCAGGCTCGACATCCGGGCGAGGAACCCCATGACTGCGGCTCCGGAGAAGGCGCGGATCCGCAGTAGCGCCATGTCGATCAGCCCGCCCCCGCGCCGCTGGCTGACCACCAGGGCCACCGCGAGCAGGATGCCGAGGACGGCGGAGCCCAGTACCTCCGGCGCCGTCCAGCCCGCCTCCGGGCCCGTGACCAGCGGATAGTGCAGGGCCAGCAGGGCGCCGATACCGAGTGCCGCGCCCAGTGGATCGATGCGTCGGCGCGTTTCGGCCGGCGCGGCGGATTCCGGCATACGGACCAGGGCGCCGGCCACGACCAGTACGCCGATCGGCACATTGACGAGGAAGATCCACCGCCAGCCGAGTCCCTGGACGAAGACGCCGCCGACCACGGGCCCCAGCGCCCCCGCGGCGGAGGCGATGGCTGCGAAGGCCGCGATCGCCGCCTGGCGGCGGGCGCCCTCGTACGCGGCGGCCAGCAGGGCGAGCGTCGGTGCGAACACCATGGCGCCGCCGAGGCCCTGGGCCGCCCGGGCGGCGATCAGGACGCCGGCGTCGGGGGCCAGTCCGCAGCCGGCGGAAGCGAGGGTGAACAGCGCCATCCCGGCGGTGAACACCGCTCGCCGCCCGATTCGGTCGGAGAGGGCCCCCGCGGTGAGCAGCAGGGCGCCGAAGGCCAGCGAGTACGCGGACACCGTCCACTGCACCCGGCCGAGCCCGGCGTCCAGGTCCCGGGCGATGTCCGAGAGGGCGACATTGACCACGGTCACGTCCAGGGTCATCACCACGCCGCCGGCGCTGACCAGGGCGAACGTCCATCGGGGAGTGCGACGGCAGGAGGGCACCGCTGATCACCTCGAAGAAGAATCCCGGAAGAATAACGGTTTGGTTAGCCTAACCTAAGGCAAATCTTGATGGTGTGTCATGTCGACGCTATGGCTGGAAGCTGGCCTTGTCGGTTAGGTGAGCCTTACCTAATCTGACCCATGCCTGGGCCGCTCTTGCCCAGGTGAGCCGATCCAGCGACCACGGAGCGATTGATGTCCATCCCCCCCGACCATCCCGTCCCCACCCTTCCCGAAGTAGGCCCCGCGGCCTGGCGGGAGGCCAACCGCCGGCTTCTCGCCAAGGCGTTGGGCGAGTGGTGCTTCGAGGACATGCTCAAAGCGGCGGAAACCGGCCAAGGCGGCTACCGCGTCGACCTCGACAGCGGTACGACCTACGCCTTCCATGCCGAACCCGGCGCCTTCGGATGGCTGCGGGTCGACCCGCAGTCCATCACCCGCACCGCCACCAGCATGCTCGGCAACTCCGTGGCGGAACCGGCATGGGACGCCCAGCAGTTCCTCCTCGAAGCCGCCTCCACGTTAGGCAGCGACGCATCGACGATCGCCACCTACTTCACCGAACTGTCCGCCACCCTCGCCGTCGACGCGGCACGCATGACGCACGGCGGCGAGACCGTGGCCGAGCTCCGCGCCCTCGGCCACACCGAACTGGAATGCCGGATGACGGGGCACAACCTCCTCGTCGCCAACAAGGGCCGGATCGGCTTCTCGGCCACCGACGTACGGCACTACGCTCCCGAGTCGGCCCAGTCGCTCAGGCTCCAGTGGGTGGCCGTGCACCGCGGCCTCGCCGAATTCCGCGGCACCTCGGAACTATCCGAACAGGGCATCCTGGCCGGAGAGTTGGACGAATCCACCCGCAACCGCTTCACCGAGGTGCTGGAGGCGGCCGGAGTCGACCCGCAGGGCTACGTGTGGATGCCCGTGCACCCCTGGCAGTGGGACCACGCCGTCCAGACCCTGCACGCGGCCGACGTGGCGCAGCGCCGCATCATCCCGCTGGGCGACAGCCCGGACGCGTACCTGCCCGGGCAGTCCATCCGCACCATGGCCAATGTCACCGTCCCCGACCGCTACGACGTCAAACTCCCCCTGAAGATCCTCAACACCCTCGTCTGGCGGGGCATACCGCCGCACTGCACCATGGGCGCCCCCGTCGTCACCCAGTGGCTGCGCGGACTGGTGGAGCGCGACGCCTTCCTGACCGACGAATGCCGCACCGTGTTCCTCGGCGAGGTCGCGTCCGTCACCGTCCGCCACCCCTACCTCTCCAAGCTGGAAGACGCGCCCTACCAGCACCTGGAAGCCCTGGGCTGCATCTGGCGGGACTCCGTCACCGCCCGCAAGGACCCCGGCGAGCGGGTCCGCACCTTCGCCTCGCTGCTCCACGTCGACCACACCGGCGACGCCTTCGTGGCCGAACTCGTCCGCGCCGGCGGCCTCGACCCGCAGGAATGGCTGCGACGGCTCTTCGACACGCTGCTCGTCCCGATCCTGCACGTGCTCTACCGGTACGGGGTCACCTTCAACCCGCACGGCCAGAACACCCTGATCGGCTACGACGAGAACGACGTACCGACGCGCCTGTACCTCAAGGACTTCGTCGACGACGTGTGCGTGTCCTTCACCGACGTGCCCGAACGCGGACCCGAGCCGGACGGCCACGACCACGTCCTGCCCCGCAAGGACCCCTCCATCATCAAGCAGCACGTCATGGACCAGGTCTTCGTCGGCCACTTCCGCTACCTGGCCCCGCTGTGCGCCGAGCAGCTCGGCGTACCGGAGGAGACCTTCTGGCGCATGGTCCGCCAGACCATCCTCGACTTCCAGCGCCGCTTCCCCGAACTGTCCGAACGGTTCGCCGAGTACGACCTGCTCACCCCCCAGATCCCCCGGTACGGCCTGAACCGCGACCGGATCGTCGTCACCCGGTACGGCGACCGCGCCCTGCGGCACGCGCTGTATCCGAACGGCACTCACCCCAACCCGCTGGCAGAAGCCTGAGGAGGCAGGGCGTGACACCACTCACCGAGGCACCGCTCACCGAGTTGCCGCTTCTCCCGCCCCACCTGCTGGCCGGCTCCCGCGAGGGACTCACCGAGGTCGCCGCCGCCGTGGGCGAGGCCATCGACGCCGCCCTCGGCGCCCACCGCCCGGTGGGGCCGTTACCGGCCGGCGCCCCTTCCGCCGTCCTCGCATCGGCCGCCCAGGCCCTGGGACCGGCCCGGCTCCCCGCCGAGGGGCTCGGCGCCAAGGCCGCGCTCCAGCTGCTCGCCACCCTGCTGATGGAACACGGCATCGACCTGTCCCACCCCCGGGCCGCCGCCCACCTCCAGCCCCCGCCGCTGGCGGTCGCCGTCGCCGCGGACACCCTGGCCAGCGTGACCAACGCCTCGCTGGACACCTACGACTCCGGCCCCGCGGCCATCGCCGTCGAACGCTGGCTCATCGGCGTACTGACCCGCCTGGCCGGACTGGGGGAGCGCGCCGACGGCGTCCTGACCCCCGGCGGCTCGCTGTCCAACCTGCTCGGCCTGCTGCTGGCCCGGGACGCCGCGGCCCTGCGACGCGGGGTGGACGCCCGCCAGGACGGGGTGGCCGCCCTGCCCGGACCGGTCGTGTTCTGCTCGGAACTCGCCCACTTCTCGGTGCAGCGGGCCTGCGCCGCCCTCGGACTCGGGGAGTCGGCCGTCCGCCTCGTGCCCACCGACGACCGGTGGCGCATGAGGCCGGAGGCCCTGGCCGCCGCCCTGGACGGCCTCGGCCCCGGACGGACCCCGCTCGCGGTCGTCGCCACGGCGGGGACCACGGACTTCGGCTCCATCGACCCGCTCCCGCAGATCGCCGAGATCGCCGCCGGGCACGGCATCTGGATGCACGTGGACGCCGCGTACGGCTTCGGCGCCCTGTTCTCCGAGCGGCTGGCCGGCCGGCTCGCCGGGCTGGAACTGGCCGACTCCATCACCCTCGACCTGCACAAGATCGGCTGGCAGCCCGCCGCCACCAGCGTGCTGCTGGTGTCCGACCCCACCGCCTTCACCGCGCTCGACCGGGAGGTCGCCTACCTCAACCCGGCCGACGACTCCGAAGCCGGCTACGACGGCCTGCTCGGCCGCAGCCTGCAGACCACCCGGCGGCCCGACGCCGTGAAGGCCGCCGCCACCCTGCTGACGTACGGCCACGCCGGAATGGGCCGGATGGTCGACACCTGCCACGGCCTGGCCCGGTACGCCGAGCGCCGCATCCTCGCCGAACCGGAGCTCGAACTCGTCTCCCCGGCCGCGCTGACCACCGTGGTCTTCCGCTACCGCGGCGCCGATCCGAGCACCGCCGACCAGCTCAACGGCGCCCTGCGCAGGCGCCTCCTGGACTCGGGCACCGCCCTGATCGGACGTACGGAGGTCCGCACCGCCGGAGCCGGCTCCCCGGCCCGGGTGTGCCTGAAGTTCACCCTGCTCAACCCGACCGCCACACCGGAAGACATCGACGGCCTCGTGGACGTCGTCCTCGACGCCGGCCGCACCTGTGAACGACTCGTAGAGGAGAGCGCCGCATGAGCACCACCGCCGCGGCTTCCACCCCCACCCCCGCGACCGTCCCCGCCGAGGGCCATCCGGCCGGCGGCGATCCGCTGCACGCGCCCGACGCCCGGGCCGCCGCCGAACACGCCCACATCGAGGCGCTGTTGCGCTGCTGGCTGCTCGAGACCGGCACACCCGTCCCGCCCGGCCCGCTGCGGATCGAACTCCCCACCGCCGGGCTGGCCCTGGTCACCGAGGTGACCCACCGCTCGCCGACCGGCCTGCACCGGTTCGCCCCCGCCCGCCTGGAGGGGCCCGGCGGCCCGCTCGGCGCGAGCGCCGACCCCGTGACCGCCGTCGCGCTGCTCTCCACCGAGGCCGCCGTACGCGGCGGCAGCCGCCCGGGCGGCGTTCCGGCGGGCGAGGTCGCCGACCTCGTGGAGCGCACCGCCGAGTCCGTGCGCCGCGTCGCCTCCTTCATCTCCGACCGCCGGGCCCACCCGCAGCCACCGCCGGAGGTGGACGGCTTCCTCGACGCCGAACAAGCCCTGATCCTCGGCCACTTGAACCACCCCGCGCCCAAGAGCCGCGACGGCATCTCGGACCACGACGCGGCCGCCTTCTCACCCGAACTGCGCGGCTCCTTCCGGCTTCACTGGTTCGCCGCCGACGAGTCCGTGGTCTCGCACGACGCCGTGGACAAGGCCCCGTCCCTCGCCGGACAGGACACCGTCGCCCTCCTCGCCGAACTCGCCGGCCGCCGGCTGCACGACGGCCGCGTCCTCGTCCCCGCACACCCCTGGCAGGCCCGCGACCTGCTGCACCGTCCGCGCATCGCCGCCCTGATCGACTCCGGTGCGCTCGAACCGCTCGGCGAGCTGGGCCCCGAGTGGTGGCCGACCTCCAGTGTGCGCACCGTGTACCGGCCGGGCGCCGACGTGATGCTGAAGCTCTCGCTCGGCCTGCGGCTGACCAACTCCCGCCGCGAGTCCACCCGTACGGAACTGCGCCGCGGCCTGGAGATCAACCGCCTCCTCGACGCCGGGTACGTGGACAGCACCTTCCGGGCCCACCCCGGCTTCGCCATCACCCGCGACCCCGCCTGGCTCGCGGTGGACGAGCCCGGGCGCCCGGACGGCCCGGAGGTCACCGGCCTCGACGTCGCCGTACGCGAAGTGCCTCCGGGCATCGCCGACCTGCGCTGCCTGGTGGGCCTGGTGGCACCCCGCCCCGGCCTCGGCCGCAGTCTGCTCGGAGACCTCGTGGCGGGCCTCGGCGCCGGAGCCGCCGAACAGTGGACGGCCGACTACACCGACAAGGTGCTGGTCCCGATGCTGCACCTGTACGCCGCCACCGGCATCGGCCTCGAAGCCCACCAGCAGAACACCCTCGTCCGGCTGGACGAGCGGGGCCGGGTCACCGGCGGCACCTTCCGCGACAACCAGGGCTACTACCTGGCCTCCTCGTACCTCCCCGGTCTGCTGGGGCGGCTCGGCGCCGACTCCTCCACGCTGGCCGTGGTCGAGGACGCCCTCGTCGACGACCGGCTCTCGTACTACCTGCTGCGCAACCAGGCCCTGTCGGTGGTCGGCCGGCTCGCCGTCGACGGCCTCGCCGACGAGCGCGACCTGCTCGCCGTAGTCGCGGCCCGGCTGCGCGCCGCCCTGCCCGGACTCGCCGCGGCCGGCCCCGACGGCGACCGGCTCGCCCGCCGCTGGCTCGAGGCCGACACCCTGCCCTGCAAGGGCAACCTGCTCACCCGGCTGCACGGAATCGACGAGGTCCTCGCCCCCCTCGACGCCCAGTCCGTCTACCTCGACGCCCCCAACCCCCTCCAGGAGGCCGCCGCATGAGCCCGGCGCAGCCGTTACGCCACGACGCGTCCCAGCGCGCCGCCACCGTCCCCGGCCCCCCGCTCCCGCAGCTGAGCGGCCCCTGGTCGGCGCGCGTCGCCCAGGCCGAAGGGGCCGACCTGGTCCTCGTGCACGGATGGATGCAGTCGCCGCACATCGACGCCTTCTGGCACCAGGCATGGCCCCGCGAACGCTGGGCCGAGGAGATCTCCGGACACCTCGCCGGCGACGCCGTCCTGCCCGTCCTGATCGGCCTGGACGGCCGGCCGTTCGCGTACATCGAGGTCTACCGGGTGATGCGCGACCGCCTCGCCGGGCACTACCCGCACCTGCCCCACGACCTCGGCCTGCACATCGCCGTCGGCGAGGAGAGCCGCACCGGCAAGGGCCTGGGCCGGGCCCTGCTGCGCGCCCTCGCCGAGGGCCTGCTGGCCGCCGACCCCGTGTGTGCCCGGGTGGCCGCCGAGCCGGACGTGAAGAACGCGGCCTCCCTCACGGCGTTCGCCGCCGCCGGCTTCCGGCAGGTCGGCAAGGTCGTCTTCCCGGACAAGACCGCCGCCCTGCTCATCCACCCGCGCCGCGAGGAGGACCTGCCCCGATGAGCCAGCCCGTCAGCGAACCCGTCAGCGAACACGACGTGGTGGCCGTCGGCTGCGGCCCCTTCAACCTCGGACTCGCCGCCCTCGCCTCCGCCGTGGACGGCCTCGACCTCGTCGTACTGGAGGAGCAGCCCGAGCTCACCTGGCACCGCGGGATGATGTTCGGCGACGCCTCGATGCAGGTGAACTTCCTCGCCGACCTCGTCACCCTCGTCGCACCCGGCCATCCGCTGTCGTTCCTCACCTACCTCCACGACATGGACCGGCTGTACACCTTCACCGTGCGCGAGAACTTCTTCCCCTCCCGCCGCGAGTACGAGGACTACCTGCGCTGGGCCGCGGCGAAACTTCCCTCGGTGCACTTCTCGCACCGCGTCGAGGAGGTCCACTGGGACGCCGCGCGCGAACGCTTCACCGTGCACGCCGTACGCGGCGACGGCACGCCGCTGCGGATGCACGCCCGCAACCTGGTCCTGGGCATCGGCACGGCCCCGTACCTCCCCGACGCCCTCGCCGCGCTGCCCCCGTCGCGGCTGCTGCACACCGCCGACTACCTCTACCGGGCGTCCGACGTGGACGCGGCCGCGAAGGTCACCGTGATCGGCTCGGGCCAGTCCGGGGCCGAGGTCACGGCCGACCTGCTCGGCCGCAACCTCGAGGGCGGGCCCGCCGTGAGCTGGCTGACCCGCACCGCGTCGTTCGCCCCGCTGGACTACACCAAGATGGTGCTGGAGATGACCACTCCGGCGTACATGCAGTACTTCCACTCCCTGCCCGAGGAGGTGCGCGACCGGCTGACCCGCGAGCAGTGGCAGTTCTACAAGGGGATCTCCACCGACACCCTCGAGCAGATCCACGAACTGCTCTACCGCCGCCAGTTGGAACACGGACTGGCCGAGGCGGAACTGCGGTTCGGCGTCACGGTGGAGTCCGCCGCCACGGATGCCGCGGGGCGGGCGGTGCTGACCTGCCGGCACCGCGACACCGGCCAGACCTTCGAGCACACCACCGACCTGGTGGTGGCCGCGACCGGCTACCGCAACCGCCCGCCGGCCTTCCTGAAACCGATCGAGGACCTGCTGCTGCGGGACGGCCGCGGCCGTCACCGGGTGCGCCTGGACCACTCGGTCGAACTCGCGGAAGGCGTCACCGGCCGCGTGTTCGTCGCCAACGCCGAGACCCACAGCCACGGCGTCTCCTCGCCGAACCTGGACATCGGCGCGGTGCGCAACGCCACGATCCTGAACGCCGTCACCGGCCGCGAGGCCTACCGCCTGCCCAAGCGAAGCGCGTTCACCAGCTTCGGAGCCCCGCGCCGCACCTAGTGCCGTGACCCCCGCCCCGCAGGCCAGCCGGTCTGCGGGGCGCTGCTCTGCTCCTCAGCCGATCGGCTGCCTGGCCTCCGTGCGGACCTGGAGCGTGGTCTCGGCCAGCTTGACCAGGTCCACGGACTCGGGATCCTGGAGCGCGGTCTCCGGGGTGACGACGCCGACCGACGCGCCCGTGTTCTCGTCCGCCCAGGCGCACATCGGCAGGGTGGTCCTCGCGCCCTCCTGCGTCATCGTCAGCACCTGGCAGGAGACGGTGATCCCGGAGGAGGCCGTGATCTCCCGGGCGGGGACCGCCAGGGTGGCGCCCTTCGCGTCCGCGGCGCCGGACAGCATCTTCTTCCGGGCCGCCGCGGGGTCCTTGAACTGGCCGTACATCCCGGAGAAGACGAGTGCGCTGATTCCCTTCCGGGACTCGGCCGTGTACTGGCCGACCACCGGCTCCGGGTTGCGGATCTTCGGGTCGTACGCGCCCTTGAGCGCAGCGGCGCCCTCCGTCTGCGACAGGTCCTGGGCCAGCTCGTACTCGCCGTTCAGCAGGGTCTGCGGCACGGTGAGCCGGTACTCGGCCTCGGGGAAGCCGGACCCGCTCGACAGGGCCCCGGCCCCGGCGATCCGGCTCACGGCGAAGGCGAGGACGCCGAGCCCGGCCAGCGAGGCGGCGACGATCCCGACCACCATGCCGGTCCGGTTCTTGCGCGGCGGCGGGTAGGGCTGCTGCCCCGGGTACGGGTACGGGTACTGCTGGGGGTGAGGGGGCTGGTATGGCTGCTGGTACTGCGGGGGGCCGTACGGACCCGGCGGCGGCTGCTGGGGCGGCGGTGTGGTCATCCACCGAACGCTACTCGACTCCCCGAACCGCCTGGCCAGGCAGGGGTTGGTGACCATCCGCGGCTGACTCGTTCCGTACGGTGACCATATCCGTCCACCTGCCCCGGAGCGCTCTTCGGCCGCGCATGGAGCAGACTGTAGAGGGCAGACGCCTGCCACGACGGCGGCCGGGCGACGATGGCGCGGGAGCCTGAATCGGGGTGGGGGTGCCGTCCGGTCGCACGTCTGACGACGGAGGCGGGTTGTCGTGCTCACCATGGGAGTCGAGGAAGAGTTCTTCCTCGTGGACGCCCGTACGCGGGCGCCGGCGCCCCGGGCGCCGCAGGTGCTCGGTGCGCTCATTCCCGAGCTCGGTGAACAGGCCCAGGCCGAGTTCTACACCTGCCAGCTCGAGGTCTGTACCCAGCCCGTCCGCACCGGCACGGAGCTGCGCGACCAGCTGGCCGCCCTGCGGACCGCCGCGGGCCGCGCCGCACGGGAGTCCGGATGCCTGCTGGTGGGTACGGGCACGGCCGTGGTCCCGCCGGACGATCCCGTGCCGGTGACCGACTGCCCGCGCTACCGGCGGATGGCCGGCGCCTACCGTGCGGTGGTCGACGGCCGGCTCGGGGCGGTGTGCGGCTGCCACGTACACATCGGCACCCTCGACCACGCCGGGGCCCTGGACCTGGCCAACCGCGTGCGCCCGTACCTTCCGGCGCTCCAGGCGCTCGCGGCGAACTCCCCGTTCGCCGGCGGGCTGGAGAGCGGCTTCGCCGGCTGGCGCTCGGTGGAGTTCGGACGCTGGCCGACGGCGGGACCCGCGCCACTGCTGACCCCGGCCGGCTACGAGTCCACCGCCGACGCCCTGGTCAGCTCGGGCGTCATCCTCGACCGCGGGATGATCTACTGGTTCGCCCGCCCGTCCGAGCACGTGCCCACCCTCGAGATCCGGATCGCCGACGTCAGCGCCGACGTCGACACCACCGTGCTGCTGGCCCTGCTGATCAGGGGCCTGTGCACGACACTGGCGGCCGAGAGCGAGGCGCACGGCAGCCCCCCGCCCGACGTCCCGGCCCGGCGGCTCAGGGCGGCCCACGCTTTCGCCGCCCGCTACGGCCACCACGGCGAGGGGATCGACCCGCTGACCGGCGACACGGTGCCCGCCCACACCCTGACCTCCGCGCTCCTGCGCCGCGCCGAGCCCGGGCTGGCCGCGACGGGCGATCTCGCCGAGGCCGAGCGGCTCTTCGGCGAGCTGTGCCGGCGGGGCACCGGCGCGGAGCGCCAGCGAGCGGTGTTCCGGCGTACGGGGAGCCTGCGCGCGGTGGTGGACGACCTGGCGGCCACCACCACGCCGGACCTCGGCCGTGAGACGGTTTAGGAGAGGGTGCGCACGCGCTGGTCGGTGAGCTCGTAGCGGGCGGCCGCCACGGCCAGTTCGCCGGAGGCCACCTTTCCGGCGAGGTCCGGCTCGGCCGCCAGGCGGTCGCGGACCCGGCGCACGTGCCCGTTGACGGTGGCGTCGATGCGGGCCTCGCCGTGCCGGCCGTGATCGATGGAGGGCCGTATCTGGTCGGCCAGGTACTGGATGTGGGCGGGCAGCGGCTCACCGGTCTCGTCGGCGTGGACCGCCGCGGCGACGGCTCCGCACGACTGGTGGGCCAGTACGAGCACCAGCGGTATGTGCAGTTCGAGGACCCCGTAGGCGATGCTGCCCAGCACGGCCTCGTCGAGCACCTCACCGGCGGACCGGACGGTGAGGAGGTCGCCCAGGCCCTGGTCGAACACGAGCTCCGGCGGTACCCGCGAATCCACGCAGCCCAGCACGATCGCGAACGGGTGCTGCCCCAGGACCAGCCGGCGGCGCAGGGCGGCGGACTCGTGCGGGTGCTGCTGCAGTTGGCGGCGCCAGCGCTCGTTTCCGGCCGCCAGCCGGCGCAGTGCCTGGGCGGGAGTGACCGGGCGGTCCGCGGTCTCCGCCTCCGGGGTGGCGGCGGAGGCGGGGAACGCCGGTCCGAGTGCCAGCCCCGCCCCGGCGGCCGCCGTGCCCGCCACGGCGGAGCGCAGGAGGGTGCGGCGGCTGGGCGGGTAGGCGGCGGGTCTCCGCGTGTTCGAATTCATGGCGGGACCGTAACCCGCCTTTTCCGTAAAGGAGTTGACTCGTCCGGCGCAATGGCGTGATCCGCACGGGAGCAGGCCGGATGAGAGCGGGAAAGGTCTCGGCATGCGGGCAGGGGCACTGTGCGAGTGCGGGGGCGGACGCGTGGCCGCCCCCGCACTGCACGTACCTGCGGTCGGACCGTCAGGCAGCCGTCGCTTCGGCGCGTGCCCCCTGCGGGGCGCGATCGAGGCGGCCGGAGCGGTGCAGGGCGTGGAGGGCTGCCGCGCAGCCCAGGCCGAGCGCGGCGAGTCCCAGCCAGGGGAGCACGGAGGCCCCGGCCGCCCGGGCCGCGTCCAGGACCGCACCGGTGAGCAGGTTCCCGAGGGCGATGCCCACGCCGCAGACCGTGTTGTACAGCCCGTAGTGCGTGGCCACCAGCCGGTCGCCGGAGAGGCGGACGATGGTGTCCATCTCGAACGGGTAGGCGATCATCGTGCCCAGGGCCAGCAGCAGCGCGGACAGCGCGGCGGGCACCGCCGCCAGCAGCCACCGCCCGGCGCCGCCCTCCGGTACGGGCAGCGCCGCGGCCACCGCAAGGGGCAGGAAGCCCCCCGCCATGACCAGCAGCCCCCGGGTCAGGGCCCGCCCCGGCTCCATCCGGGCCTTGCACCAGGCGGTGACCCGGGTCTGGAAGAGCACGGTGCTCAGCCCGGACACGGCGAAGAGCAGGGCCACCGCGGCCGTACCCGAGGGGCCGTCGCCCATCAGCCGCCTGACGTCCAGCGGGAGCGCCAGGTAGACCTGGAAGGTCATGACGTAGGAACCGACCATGGCGGCGGAGAAGAGCAGGAACGGCCGGTTGGCCAGGATGCCGCGCCACTGGGCGAACACGCCCTCGCGCGGGCCCCCTTCCCGGTCCGGGGCGTCATTGCCGCGGCGGGCCGGCAGCGCCCGGATCTGCACGATGCCGAGCACCGCGAAGACCGCCGCCGCGACCAGGCAGGTGAGGCGGAAGTCGACCCCGGTCAGCACCATGCCCACCAGCGGGCCCAGCAGGATCCCCGCCTGATAGAAGACGTTGAACAGGGCGAACGCCTCGACCCGGCGTTCCCCCGCGTCCGCGGCCAGGTACGCCCGGGTGGCCGGGTTGAACAGGGCCCCGGCCAGTCCGGTCGCCGCGGAGGCGGCGATGAGCGCGGGCACGGAGTCGACCAGGCCGAGGGTCGCGAAGCCGACGACGCGCAGCGCGAGCCCGGCAATGATCATCGGCTTGTACCCGAAGCGGTCGGCCAGCGTCCCGCCGATGAGGAACATGCCCTGCTGGCTGAAGTTGCGCACGCCGAGGATCAGCCCGATCGTCCACCCGGCGAGCCCCAGCGGCCCGGCCAGGTGCGTGGCCAGATAGGGCATGAGCATGTAGAAGCCGAGGTTGATGGTGAACTGGTTGACCATCAGCAGCCGGACGCTGCGCTCGTACGAACGTACCTGTGCGAGGGTCCCCTTCACCGGGTCCGCTCCCGCGCGCCGGCCTCGCCGAGGGTGAGCGGGTCGACGACGGAGGCGCAGCGGGTCCACCGCGTGACCTCCTTCTCGTCCAGCCGGCCGATCACGTCGGGTTCGGGGGCCGGAGGGCCGTCGAGCAGACCGTGGGCCGCGCAGTAGTCGTCGTCGTACACGGTGCCCAGGTAGCGCTGCGGGCCGTCGGGGAAGACGGCGGCGATCCGGGCGTCCGCGGGCAGCGTGCGCGACAGCCAGCCGGCCACCAGGGCGACCGCCCCGACGCTCCACCCGCCGGTGGCGTAGTGGGAGGTCGCGAGCCGACGGCAGGCCCACACGGCCTCCGCCGGGGCGACCCAGTGCACCTCGGAGAACTGGTCGTAGGCGACGTTGCGGGGGTAGATGCTCGAACCGAGCCCGCGCATCAGCCGGGTGCGGGCCGGCTGGCCGAAGATGGTGGAGCCCACGGTGTCCACCCCGACCAGGGTGAGGCCGGGGTAGAGCCGGCGCAGGACGCGGGAGACCCCCGCGGAGTGCCCGCCGGTGCCGACGCTGCACACCAGGACGTCGATGTGGCCCAGTTCGGTGGCCAGTTCCATGGCCAGCGGGGTGTACGCGGTGGTGTTGTCGGGGTTGTTGTACTGGTCGGGGCACCAGGAACCGGGGTGCCGCGCCATGAGCTGGGTGACGCGGTCCCGGCGGGCCTGCTGCCAGCCGCCGGTGGGGTGCGGCTCGCCGACGACGTTGACCTGCGCTCCGTAGGCGGTCAGCAGCCGGGTCATCGACCCTTCCAGACCGGGGTCGGTGACCAGGGTGACGGGGTGTCCGTAGACCATGCCGGCCAGGGCGAGGCCCAGACCGAGGGTGCCGCTGGTGGACTCGATGATCCGGGCGCCCGGCTTCAGATCGCCCCGGGCGCGGGCCCGCTCGACCATGTGCAGGCCGGGGCGGTCCTTGATGCCGCCGGGGTTGAAGCCTTCCAGCTTCGCCCAGAAGCCGCTTCCCGCCGGGGCCAGCGGCTCCGACACGCGCAGCAGGGGGGTGTTGCCGACCAGCCCGGACAGGGCGGTTCGGGCGGGGGGTGTCACGTGGGTGGTGGAGGAATCCATGGGTCCGCTCTCGTTCGATGATGCGTCAGGACGTCGCTCATGCGGTACGGGAGCGGTCTAGATGCGCCATCGGCACACGCTGGTCAGCGTGGAGCGGCCGGTCCGCGCCGCCCGTGCGGCGCCGGCGCCGCGGGGTGCGGCGGGATCCGCCGACGCGGGGTCGGCGACGGGAGTGAGGGGGAGCGGGGGCTCCGCGTCCGCCGGGTGGCGGGTCTCGTTCTGCGCCTGCGGGGCCAGGCCGGGGGAGAGGCAGTCGGCGTGGTGGTCCGGATGATCGGGGCGGGCCGGATGGGCCGGGTGCTGAGGGGCGGTCTCGGCGGCAGCCGCGCCGGCCGGGACGGACACCGAGGTGGTGCCGGACGCCGCGTGCTCGTCGCCGGGAAGATGGAAGGAGCAGTGCAGCACCGCGAAGAGCAGCGCGCTCAGGATGCCGGCGAACAGGCCGACGCGCGAGGTGCGTCGGGGGCCGGCTGTGATCATGCCGTGATCGTAGCGTCCCCTCGCCGTGATGGACGGCGTTGATCCGGACATTGTCGGAAGACCCGATCGCGCGGCGCCGATCGTGGTCGGAAGGTCCCATCGCTCCGGCGCGGTCGCGCCGTCGGAGTACTCCCGCCGGGACGCGGGCGGAGGAGAACCGTAGGATGACCGCATGATCCCCGTCCCGCAGCCGTCGCGCCGCCGCCCCACAGGGCCCGGCCGCCTGCTGCTCGTGCTCGCCGTACTGGCCGGTGTACTGGCCATGCACGGGCTGGGGACCGGGGGAACGCCCGTCATGCCCGAACGGGCGCACGCGGTCGCCGCCGGGCACGGGTCCGGCCACCACGAGACGGCAGAGGACTGCTCGCACGGCGCCGACGGCCGAGGCCACGTCCACCACGCGGACGCCACCTGCGCCGCGACCGGAACCGCCACCCCGTACGTGCCGCCCGCCCTCGAGGCCGCCCTCCCGGGCGCGCCCGCGGCCGCGGTGTTCGCCACCCGCGCGTCGGCGCCCGCCGAGAGCGGGCGCGCCCCGCCGGACCTCGCCGAACTGCAGCTCCTGCGCATTTAGAGCGGCCCGCACGGCGCCCCTTCCCGGGGCTGCCGCGCTCCGCCCTGTCCTCACGCGTCAAGGAGTCGTACCACCATGAGCAAGAACCGTTCCCCGATCCGCCGTACCGCCGCCGTCGCGGCCGCCGCCACGGCCTCCTTCCTCCTCGCCGCCTGCGGTGCGGCCGACGACGGCGCCACCGCCGGGCACGGCGGCCATGTGGCCGCGTCCCCGTCCCCGTCGGCCTCGGCGCCCGCCGCGCAGGGGCAGCACAACGCCGCCGACGTCGCCTTCGCCCAGGGGATGATCCCCCATCACCGCCAGGCCGTGGAGATGGCGGACCTCGCCCCCTCCCGGGCCGAGTCCGCGGAGGTGAAGAAGCTCGCCGAGGCGATCAAGAAGGCCCAGGACCCGGAGATCAGGACCCTGTCCGGGTGGCTGACCTCGTGGGGCGAGCACGTGCCCGCCCCGGGCGCCGCCGACCACTCCGGCCACGGCGCCGGCAGCGGGATGATGACCGCCGAAGAGATGCAGAAGCTGGGCAAGGCCTCCGGCAAGGCGTTCGACACCGCCTTCATGGAGCTCATGATCAAGCACCACGAGGGCGCCGTCGCGATGGCCGCGACGGAGCGGGCCGAAGGCGCCTTCCCCGCGGCGAAGACGATGGCCGAGGCCATCATCAGCTCGCAGAGCGCCGAGATCGCCACCATGAACGGGCTCCTCGGCAAGGGCTGATCCACCGGAGCGGGGCGGCGGCCCTCAGCGCCTGTCGGACGAAAGGTCCAGCAGGCGGGCCGCCGCCTCGCGCATCTCGACCTTGCGGATCTTGCCGGTGACCGTCATGGGGAACTCCTCCACGACGTGCACGTAACGCGGGATCTTGAAACGGGCGAGCCGTCCGTCGCAGAACGCGCGCACGTCCGCGGCGGTCAGCGGCTCGGCGCCCTCGCGCATCCGTACCCACGCCATCAGCTCCTCCCCGTACTTCGGGTCGGGCACGCCGATGACCTGGACGTCCAGGACGTCCGGGTGGGTGTGGAGGAACTCCTCGATCTCGCGCGGGTAGAGGTTCTCCCCGCCGCGGATCACCATGTCCTTGATGCGGCCGGTGATGCTCAGATAGCCGTCGTCGTCCATGACCGCCAGGTCCCCGGTGTGCATCCAGCGCGCCGCGTCGACGGCCTCGGCGGTCCGCTCCGGTTCGCCCCAGTAGCCGAGCATCACCGAGTAGCCGCGGGTGCACAGCTCGCCCGGCTCGCCGCGGGGCACCGTCCGGCCGGACTGCGGATCGACCACCTTCACCTCCAGGTGCGGCCCGACGCGGCCCACGGTCGACACCCGGCGCTCGACCGAGTCGTCCGCACGGGTCTGCGTCGACACCGGAGAGGTCTCCGTCATCCCGTAGCAGATGGACACCTCGGCCATGCCCATCCGCTCGATGACCTCCTTCATCACCTCGACGGGGCAGGGCGAGCCCGCCATGATCCCCGTCCGCAGGCTGGACAGGTCGTACCCGTCGAACCCGGGGTCCGCCAGCTCGGCGATGAACATCGTGGGGACCCCGTACAGCGAGGTGCACGACTCCGCCTCGACCGCGGCCAGGGTGGCCGCGGCGTCGAACGACGGCGCGGGGATCACCATGGCCGCGCCGTGGCTGGTGCACGCCAGGTTGCCCATCACCATGCCGAAGCAGTGGTAGAAGGGCACCGGGATGCAGACCCGGTCGCGCTCGGTGTAGTGGCACAACTCGCCGACGAAGAAGGCGTTGTTGAGGACGTTGTGGTGCGAGAGGGTAGCCCCCTTGGGGAAGCCCGTGGTCCCCGAGGTGTACTGGATGTTGATGGGGTCGTCCGCACTGAGCGCCGCCTGCGCCCGCACCAGGCCGGCCCGGTCGCCCTGCCGCCCGCGCTCCAGCAGTGAGGTCCACTCGGGCCCTTCCAGCAGGACGGTGAACTCCAGCTCCGGACAGTGCGGCCGGACCTCCGCGATCATGCCCGCGTAGTCGGAGGACTTGAACCGCTCCGCCGCGACCAGCAGCCGCATCCCGGACTGCCGCAGGACGTACTCGAGTTCGTGCGAGCGGTAGGCGGGGTTCACGGTGACGAGGACCGCCCCGATCCTGGCGGTGGCGTACTGCACCAGCACCCACTCGGCGCGGTTCGGCGCCCAGATCCCGACCCGGTCCCCCCGGGTGATGCCGAGGCCGAGCAGGCCGAGCGCGAGGGCGTCGACATCGGCCGCCAGCTCCGCGTACGTCCAACGGCGCCCGGAAGCCCGGTCGATCAGGGCGTCGTGCCCGGGGAACCGCCGCACGGTGCGGTCCAGGTTCTCACCGATGGTGTCGCCCAGCAGCGGCACGTCGCAGGCACCGGACGCATAACTCGACGCGGAGGACACACGTATCTCCAGGGCTCGGTGGCAGGGCGCGCGGCCGGCGGGCCGGCGTCCTGTCATGATCCCCGGCGCCCCGTCCGCGGGCTACCCCCCGGACGGGGCACGGGCGGCACCGCGGCTCAGCGCGCGCGGTGCTCCGGCAGATCCACCTCGGCCGGCGCGACGGCGAAGCCGCGCGCGGTGGCCGACGTGGACCGCTTGCCGCAGAAGGCGGCTTCGAGCGTGCCGCCCAGGGCCGTGTTCGCGGCGCCCCGGTTCGAGGTGTTCGCCATGGCGGTCAGGCTGCGCCGTCCGTCACGGGTGCTGAACGCGTAGGTGTAGAAGCCCTGCACGGTGCCCGTGTGGCCGTAGACCGACGTGCCGCACGACAGGTCGTAGCGGCGCAGGCCCAGCCCGTAGAAGCGGGTGCGGGCGGCGTCAGTCGGGGTCGCCTCCAGCATGGCGTCCAGCATCCCCGGCGTCAGCAGCCTGCCGCCGAGCAGCGCGGAGGTGAAGGTGTTCAGATCGGCCGGGTCGGAGATCACCGCCCCGGCGGACTGTGCCCAGGACACGGTCTGCTCGGTGGAGTCGACCAGCGGCGCGCCCTCCTCGTCCGGATGGAGGTAGCCGCGCGCGTGCCGTCCCTCGATCCGCGTCCGGGGGTGCACGTACGAGGTGTTCCGCAGGCCCAGCGGCCTGATCACGCGGCGTTCGTACTCCTCGCCCACCCGGTGCCCGGTGACCTTCTCGATGAGCATGCCGACGACGACGAAATTGGTGTTCGAGTACGCGTACGCCGCGCCCGGCGCGGTCGTCCTCGGCTCCTTCAGGGAGAGGTCCACGAGCTCCCGGTAGCCGAACACCTTCGTGCGCACGGCCTCGAAACCGGGCACGGTCCGGGCGAACATGGCGTCCGTGTAGTCGGCCAGCCCGCTGCGGTGGCTCAGCAGATGGCGCACCGTGATCCGGTCGTCGGGCAGCAGCCCGGGCAGGTAGTGGTTGACCGGGGCGTCCAGCCGGAGCTTGTCCTCGGCCACCAGCTGCAGCAGCACCACGGCGGAGAACGTCTTGGTGACGCTGCCGATGCGGAAGCGGGAGCGCGTGTCCATGGCCGCGCCCGTGGCCCGGTCGCGCACTCCCACCGCCCTGGACTGGACCCCGCCGGGGCCCGTGATCCGGGCCATCGCCCCGGGCGCTCCGGCGTCGGTCGTCTGGCGCAGGGCCCGGACCAGGGCCTGGAGGTCGGCGGGCGGCTCGGCGGCGTGGGCGGCGGTGGCCGGTGCCGCGCCGGCCAGCACGGCCAGCAGGGCGGCACCGAGGGCCAGCCTTCGGTTCAGGGACAGGGGCATGTCGTTCCTCGACTCGGTCGGCAGCGGATGGCGGACGCGCGGCCGTCGGCGTACGTGCAGCCGTCTACGTGCGCGCGCGTCCGAGCGATCAACGGGCGCAAGTGGGTCCGAGGGACGGGGTGGGGGCAGAATTGACGGGAGGCCGGGAAGCCGGGAAGCCCGAAAGGGGGCGTCTGGTGCCGACGGATCCGCCGGGGGGCGAGCGCGAGCAGTCCCCTGGCCTCCTGAGGTCGGAGCCCGGCACGCTGCTGGAGCACGTGGCCGTGGCGGTGTTCGGCCTCGACGACGAGGGCCGCGTCCGCTACTGGGGACCGGGCGCCGAGAACCTCTTCGGATACCCGCCCGAAGCCGTGCTCTCCCGATCCGCCGACGCCCTGTTCCCCGCCCCGCCCCCGGGCCGCCCCGGTGCGGCCGCGCAGCTGACCGAGCGCGGCCGCACCCTGGGCTACTGGCGGGTCCGCATGCCCGCCGTGCACCGCGACGGGACGGTCTTCGACTGCGGCTTCCGGGTCTTCCCCGTCACGGGCCCCGGCGGCAGCTCCGTGATCATGGCCCTGGCCAGCAGGGGCGCGGACCTCGACCGGGTCAAGACGAACCTGGCGTTCCTCGACGCCCTCTTCGAGACCTGCCCCATCGGCCTGGTCATGCTCGACGAACAGCTGCGGTACGTCCACCTCAACCAGGCCCTGGCAGACATGGACGGGATGTCCATCGGGGAACACCTCGGACGCCGCATGACCGACGTGATGCTCACCTCCGACGGGGGCGCGTACGAGCGCACGCTGCGGGCCGTGGCCGGGGAGGGCCGCCCGGTGGTCGGCGCCCTCGTCGGCCTGCGCACACCGGCCCGGCCCGACCGCGACCAGGTCCGGTCCGTGAGCCTCTTCGCGCTCAGCGGGGCCGGCGACACCCGCCCGGGAGTGGGCGGGCTGCTGGTGGACGTGACCGACCGGGAACACGCCATCCTGGAGGCGACGGCCGCCCGCGGGCGGCTCGCCCTGCTGGACCGCGCCGCGGCCCGCATCGGAACCACCCTCGACCTGCGCGTCACCGCACGGGAACTGGTCGAGACCGTGCTCCCGGAATTCTGCGACGGAGCCGTCGTGGAACTCGTCGACCGGGCGCCCGACGAGCCCGAGGTGTTCGACCCGGAACTCCCGCTGGTCACCCGCCGCATCGCCGCCGGGACCGTCCTGCCGCCGCCCGCGGACGAACTCGTCGGCGGGCTGGAGCACGTCACCTACCCGCCGGGATCCAGCATCCACGCCATGCTGCGCACGGGACGCCCCCTGACCGTCCCCGTCGACGAGGAGTTCGCGACCCGCACCGTCATCCACCAGGAGCGCGCCAGGCTGCTGTTCGCCGTCGGGCTGGCGGACATCCTGATCGCCCCGCTCATCGCCAGGGGGACCGTCCAGGGCATCACCATGTTCGGCAGGGCCGCGGGCCGCCCGGCCTTCACGGAGGAGGACCTCGGGCTGGCCGGGGAGCTGGCCTCCCGCGCCGCGCTCTGCCTGGACAACGCGCGACTCTACGGCCGGGTCCGGGACATCGCGCTCACCCTCCAGCGGGCCCTGCTCCCCAGTGCCACGGGCGCCGGGCCGTACGTGCGCGTCGCCCACCGGTACCTGCCCGCCGGGCCCGTCACCGAGGTGGGCGGCGACTGGTACGACGTGATCAGCCTGCCCGGCGACCGGGTGGCCCTCGTGGTCGGCGACGTGATGGGTCACGGGGTGCGGGCGGCGGCGGCCATGGGCCGGCTGCGCATCACCGCCAAGGCGCTGGCCCGGCACCACGCGGACCCCGGCGAGCTGCTCGCCGAACTCGACGCCTGCGCCCGGGAGGCCGGGATCGAACTCGCCACCTGCCTCTACCTGCTCTACGACCCCGCGACCGGGCGGGCCCGCATGGCCAATGCGGGCCATCCGCCGCTCCTGGTCCGCCTGCCGGACGGCACGGTCCGGACGGTGGAGCAGGCGCCCGGAGTGCCGCTGGGCGTGGGCGGGTTCCCGTTCGCCACGACGGAACTGGACCTTCCGGAGGGGGCCACCCTGGCGCTGTACACCGACGGCCTCATCGAGGCCAGGGGCCGGGACATCGAAGCGGGCATGGAGGCGCTGCGCGACCAGCTGCGGCAGGCGCGGGGCACGATGGAGGCGGCGGCCGACCGCATCCTCGCGAACCTGCTCCCCGGCGCCCCGGCCGACGACACGGTCCTGGTCCTGGCACAGGTCAGCCGAGCGCCGGGCCGCTGAGGGCCGGGGTGCCCCGGCCGAGGCGCGGCCGTGCGAATCTTGTCCGGCACGAAGGACGGAGCACAGGCCCGGCGCCCAGCCCGGCCGTACGGGAGGGACCCCCGCACATGCACACGCCGAGCCGGCCCGAAGACCTGGACCACCCCGAGCTGCTCTGGGCCAGGGCGGCCACTTTGGCCGTGCTCGACGCCGCCTGCGGCGACCGGACCGAGTTCGCCGTCGACGAAGACGGCGTGTGGTGCCACGCCACCGGCGCCGGCGGCTGGTGGCGCCTGACGGTGCTCGACGGGGCACGCGCGGTGTTCTGCGGCCAGGACCCGGACGGCAGCCACACCCATGTCGACGGCCGGCAGATCGACTTCCTCGCGGGCGGCCCCCCATGGCTGCCGTGGGACCTGCTGCGCGAGGACGCCGCCGGCAACCTCTTCGGCTTCGTCTACTGGTGGCAGGACGGCGCGTGGCACCGCATCCCGTACCCGGACGGGCTGGGCGAGGACGGACTGGAGGGCGCCGCGCCCTGGGCCGGCTCGCACGAGGAGTTCCTCGAGCTGGCCGTGGACTCGCGCGACGTCCCGTACGCGCGGCGGCGGACCCTGGCCGAAGCCGTCGAGCGGTTCGTGGAGACGGCGCGGGAGCGCACGGCAGACGAGGCCGCCGTGGCGGCGCTGCTGGCACCGGCCCGGGGCGTGGACGGGCCCGCGCCGCGGCTGGAGACGGCACTCGCCCTCGCCGCGCGCGCGGGCGTCCTCGCTACCTGAACGCGGCGAACGCCTTGGTGAAGGCCAGCGGCTCCTGGAGGATGGAACTGCACGTGGCGTCGGCGTGGTTGACGGCTCCGGCCGCGCACTGCCGGTCGCGCGCCGAGGACCACATCGCCAGCCGGCCGATCCCCTTCGACGCCGCGAAGTCCACCAGCTGGGAGGCGTCCGCGACGGTGAAGACCTCGCTCACGACGTCGTTGACGCCGATCATCGGGGTGACGGCCACCGCTTTCCAGGCCGCCGCGTCGGAGAGCCCGAGCACCCCCTTGAGCTGGGCCTGCGTGGCCGTCGCGGCCTGGATGGCGTACTGGCCCATGTCCCCGCTGTAGGCGGGCCCGTAGTCCATCGCCATGATGTTGACGGCGTCGATCCGCACGCCGTTCTTCTTCGCGTCGGCCAGCAGCGCCACGCCCGGCTGGGTCAGGCCCTCCGGCATCACGGGCAGGGTGAACGCCACGTCCAGGCCCGGGTGCGACTTCTGCAGCCGGGCGATGGCCTGGGCGCGGCGCGCGTTGGCCGCGGTGTCCGGCAGGGCAGCGCCCTCGATGTCGAAGTCGACCTTGGTGAGCCGGTACTGGTCGACGACCTTCCCGTAGGCGGCGGCCAGTTCGTCCACGGTGGCGCAGTTGAGCGCCAGTTCGTGCCCGGCGGCCCCGCCGAACGACACCCGTACGTCGCCGCCCTTGGCCCGCAGGGCGCCTATCTGGGCGGCGACCTTGTCGCTCGCGAGGTCCGTGACACCGCCCCACAGCGGCGCGCAGCCGCCCCCGGAGGTGATGAAGGCGAGGTGGAACTCCTTCACCCCGGTCTTCGCCGCGGTGTCGAGCAGGTCGTACGCGGGGTACAGGGAGGTGTCCACGTACGGGGCGAACCGCGCGCCGGGCGCGCCCGGGGCGGTCCCGGTGGGGGCGGGCGAGGTGGTCCTGGTCGGCTGGGCGGAGCTCGCGGTCGGGGCGGCGGTGGCCGTGGACGTGGGCGCCGCCGTCGGCGCGGAGCTGGGACGGACGGTGGGGCGGCCGCTCGGGCCGGCCGTGGCGCCTTGGTCCACCGAGCACGTGAGCCCGTCGATACGGCAGCCGGTCGGGTCGCCGGGGGTGCCCGGGCCGCTCGTCACGAAACCGACGGTGACGGAGGCACCCGCCGCCAACTGCCCGTTCCAGCTCGCGGGCTTCACCGTCACGCGCTGCCCGTCCACCGTGTGGACCCCGTTCCACAGCGAGTCGATCCGCACGCCCGGCGGCAGCTCGAACTGGAGCGTCCAGTCGGACCGGCTCCGCCCGCTGTCGTTCGTGATGACGTACTGGCCCGTGTAGCCGCCGCTCCAGGAACTGGACTTGGTGTACACGGCTCCGACGGAGCCGGCCTGCGCGGTTCCGGCGAACGCGAAGGCCGCGCCGCCGATCACCGCCGCGGCGACGACCGCGCCCGTGACCTTCGCCGTACGGCTCGTCCTGCGCCGGTGACCGACTGTCCTGCTCATCGCGTGCCTGCCTCTGCGTTACTGGGGAGTTGGGTGCGGCAGCACGCTAGCCGCCCCGAAACGGACATTCGTTCGTTTCGGGGCGACGCTTGAGAGCCTTAGGTTCCGCTTAAGGAAGCGATCGGCAGGCGTTAAGTCTCAGCCGTGGCTGGTGTCGATGACGCAGAAGCGGTTTCCCTCCGGGTCGGCCAGCACCACGAAATCGGGGTCCTCGGGGTAGGAGTCCCAGTCGACGTGCCGGGCCCCCAGGGCCACCAGGCGGTCCACCTCCGCCCGTTGCTCCGCCGCGTCGGCGGCGTACAGGTCGAGGTGGACCCGAGGGCGCTCCTGTACGGGTGAGACGCTGCGCCCGAGGGCCAGGCCCGGCCCGGTGCCGTCGGCCGGGACGAGAACGGTCCAGCCGTCCTTCACCTCGCCGTCGCGCGGGACGTACCCCAGCGCCCGGCCCCAGAATTCCGCCGCCCTGCGTACGTCCGAGGCGCCCATCACGATCGTTCCGATGCTCAGCATGATCAGATTGTGGCAAAGGCGCGCTTCACCGCGGGAGCCGCTCGATCGCCACCATCGCGGCGTCGTCGCCGAGGGTGCTGCCGGCCGCGTGTGACAGCAGATCCGCGCACAGCCGGTCCAGCAGGGCGCGCGGGTGGGCGCCCGACCAGGCGGCCGCGTGTTCCGCGAGGGGGTAGAACGTGCCCGCCGCGTCGCGCGCCTCCAGGACGCCGTCCGTGTACAGGAGCAGGACGTCGCCCGCCTCGAAGGCGAACGTCTGCGCGGTGACGGAGGATTCCACCAGCCCGGCCAGCCCCAGCGGCGGCGAGGGATGGTCCACGTCGAGGGGGACCGCCCGGCCGCCGCGCAGCAGCAGGGGCGGCGGATGGCCGCAGCTGACGAGGTGCAGGACCGGCTCGTCGTCGGGGATCTCCAGGACGGCCGCGGTGATGAAGCTCTCGCCCTGGTCCCCGGAGTCGTCCAGGTCGGGGGAGACCGCCGCCTCCAGGTAGGCCACCAGCCCGGGCAGGCCGGCCTCCTGGTGGGCGGCGGCCCGGAAGGCGCCGAGGACGAGCGCGGCGTCCCCGACCGCCTCCAGGCCCTTGCCGCGGACATCGCCGATGATCAGCCGGGTCCCCGTGGCCGTCCGGGCGGCGGCGTACAGGTCCCCGCCGATCCGGGCCTCGGCCGCGGCGGCCAGGTACAGCGAGGCCACGCCCAGCGGACCGATCCGGTCGCGCAGCGGCCGCAGGACCACCTGCTGCGCGGTCTCGGCCACCGACCGCAGCTGCACCAGCTCCCGCTCGCGCACCTCCCGCAGGTGGGCGAAGAAGGTCACGAACACCGAGATCATGATCAGCGCGCCGATCTGGAACGTGTGGTTCAGATCGGTCAGGGTCGTGCGCACCGTCGCCACCACCGCTTGGGCCAGCACGGCCACCAGCCCGACGAACCCCGTCATCCTCGGCCCGGCGAACGAGGCGGTCAGAGCCGGTGCGGCGACCAGGAAGGGCCCGAGGTGGACCTCCGGCGGGGCGAGTACGTCCACCACCGTGACCAGGGCGATCAGCGCGAACGGAACCGCCAGCTGTGCGTGGCGCACCTGCCGGGACCGTGGGTGGGACGCGAGCGGCGGCCGGAGATCCATCCTCCCTGCATACACCGCGAGGGGATCGCCGGCCTTCAGACCCGGCCGTCACGGGCTTCCCTTCTCGCGCCGGGCTCCTTCCGGCTGCGAGCGGCTACGAGCGGCGGCGGGGCTTTCCGCCCGTGCCGCCCTTGCCGCTCTTTCCGCCCTTGGGTGTCCGGCCGCCCGGCGCGGGCTTGCGCGGCGTGCCGCCGCCCGCCTCCGGGCGCTTGGCCTTGGCCTTCGCCTTGGCGGTGGCCTTCGGCTGCGGGGCGGCGGCCGGGCGGCCCCGTGTGCTGTTCACGGTCCGGCCGCGGACGATGCCGATGAACTGCTCCACCAGATCGGTGGTCTCCTCCTGCGGCCACGACAGCGCCACGCGCGACTCGGGCGCGTCCGTGACCGGCCGGTAGGTGAGGTCCTTGCGGTGGTGCAGGCGCGCGAGCGACTGCGGGACGACGAGGACGCCCACCCCGGCCGCCACCAGCTCGATCGCGTCCGCGGTGGTCGCGGGGCGCTCGATCGCGGGCCGTCCCGGCAGCTGCTCCCAGGGGAGGGTGTCGTCGAGAGGGTGCAGCACGATCTCCTCGGCCAGATCCGCCGTGGCCACCTCCTCGACCGCCGCCACGAGGTGGTCCTTGGGGATCACTACGACCGTGGTCTCGGTGTAGAGCGGGATCGCGCTGAGGTCGTCCCGGTCCACCGGCATCCGTACGAAACCGGCGTCGGCGGCGCCTTCGCGCAGCACGCCGAACGCCTCGGCGGGGGACACCGGGACCAGGGTCAGCGGGACGTCGGGCAGTCGCTCGTTCCAGATCCGGATCCACTTGGTGGGTGTCACCCCGGGGACGTAAGCGAGCCGGAACGCATGGGGTACTTCCGAGCCTGTCACCCCGCAAGGCTACCGGTCGTGGTCGGAGGTAGCGCACACGCTCGATACTCTTGACACCATGACGTCGCACCAGAGCACCCAGACGATGAAGCCCGCGACTGCGGCGAAGAAACTGGGTGTGTACCTCGAGGCCACCCCCGCAGAGTTCCAGGAGGGTGTCGTCTCGCGCACCGAGCTGAACGCCCTCCAGTCCGACCCGCCGGCCTGGCTGGTGGAGCTGCGGCGCAACGGCCCGCACCCCCGCCCCGTGGTCGCGGCCAAGCTCGGGGTCTCCATCGCCGGTCTCGCCCGCGGCGGGGTCACCGAGCCCCTCACCACCGAGCAGATCGAAGCACTGAAGCAGGAATCTCCCGAGTGGCTCCAGCGCGAGCGCGCCACCCAGGCCGAGGTCCGCAAGGAAGCGCTCCGGATCAAGGAGAAGCAGGCCGAGCAGGCGGCGAAGAACGCCGGCTCCTGACCCGCGCCCGCTCACCGGGCCCGGCACCCCTCGGGGAGCCGGGCCCGCTGCCTTCTGCCCGCCGTCCCCCTGACTTCGCCCTGCCTTCTGCCGTCTACGCCCTTTCGCCGGTCGCCAGCATGTGCACCGCCCGGTCGAGCCGGACCTGCCGGGCCTCCGGGGTGAGCGCCTGGAGCAGCGGCAGCGCCACCAGGTAGCGGCCGGTCCTGTCGAGGGCCTCGAACGCCGCGCGGGCCGCGGGGTTCGAGTCGAGCGCCGCCGCGAGGTCGGGCGGTACCGCCGCCGTCTTCTGCGACGCGTAGGCCCCGCCCCACCGTCCGTCCGCCTGCGCCTTGCGCACCTCGGCCAGTCCCGGTTCGCGCATCCGCCCGGTGGCGGTGAGCGCCGCGACCTTGTCCACGTTCACCTGCGACCACAGGCTGCGGGGCCGGCGCGGCACGTACTTCTGCAGGTAGTGGGTCGCGTCGAGGGCCCGCCGCTGCCCGGAGATCCAGCCGTAGCACAGACCGGTGTCGACGAGCTCGTCATCGGTCACCGACGGGATGCCGGACCGCTTCTTCGCCACCTTGATCCACACGCCCTCGTGGCGCGCGTGGTGGGCGGCCAGCCAGCTCTCGAACGCCACGGCGTCCGGGAAGGCGATGATCTCCACTCCGTCGAGCTCGTCCATGGGCCCACGCTATAGGCCGCCGGCCGGGAAGCGGTTCCTCAGGCGGTCACTGCCTCCGGGCTGCGCTCGTCCCGGCTCCGGCCCGCCGCGGTCCGGGAGGCGAACAGCCCGTCCACCGCGAGTGCGCCCGGGCCGGTGAAGACCAGGAGCAGGAAGGCCCAGCAGAACAGGGCGGAGGTCTCGCCCCCGTTCTGCAAGGGCCAGAGGGCGTCCGGCTGGTGGACGCTGAAGTACGCGTACGCCATCGAGCCGGAGGCCACGAAGGCGGCGGCCCGGGTGCCGAGGCCCACGAGGACCAGGACGCCGCCGACCAGCTGGATGACGGCGGCGTACCAGCCGGGCCAGGCGCCGGCGGGGACCGTGCCGCCGCCGTGGGCGCCGCCGAGGACGCCGAAGAGGGAGGCGGCGCCGTGCGAGGCGAACAGCAGTCCCGTGACGATCCGGAACAGGCCGATGGCGTACGGCTGGTTTCTGTCGAGGAGGGGGGTCATGGTGGGGGGCTCCTTCGGTGGGGACGGGGTCCGAAGTGGTGGCCGGTGTGGTGCGCGGATGGGGGGGATGCACACCGGGCGAGCCAAACGTTAGGTATGCCTAATTGCTCTGGCAAGATCGGGTTCCGGCCACCGGCCGAGCGGTGGCGAGGCTACCCCGCGGCCGCGGGACGACGCCGACGGCGCGCGGAGGCGACCGGCGCGGCCCCGTCCGCTGGCGGCCCGCGGAAGGGTGGGGTCCGCTGGAGGAGTGAGCCCCCCTCCCGATCGCGGCTGGTGGACCGGTCTCCCGCCGGCGGCGGGAGCCGCCGTGATGGCCGCCGGCATCCTCTCCGTCGGCCTGCACCTGACCGGGTACGAGGCCCTCTCGCTGGTGGCACTGGCCCTGTCCGGGGCGCTGTGGCTGGTTCTCGCCGCCGACTTCACGGCCCGCCTGCTCGGGGACCGCGGAAGGTTCCGGGCCGAGGCCGACACCCCGGCCGCGCTCACCGCCGTCGCCGCCACCACCGTGCTCGGCACCCGCCTCTCCGCGCTCGGGTGGCAGAGCGCGGCCGCGGCGCTGCTGGCGCTGGCCGCGGCGCTCTGGCCCGGGCTGCTCGCGGCCGTCGTACGGCACTGGCGCCGGCGCATGCCGGGGGCGGTGTTCCTCGGCTGCGTCGCCACCGAGGGGCTGGCCGTGCTCGCGGCGGTCCTGGCCGCCGCCGGCCACCACGACTGGCTGGCCCGGGCGGCACTGGCCGCCTTCTGCCTGGGGCTGCTGCTCTACGGGGTGGCCCTGGTCCGCTTCGACCTCCGCGAGGTCATCGGCGGAGCGGGCGACCACTGGGTGGCGGGCGGCGCGCTCTCCATCTCCGCCCTGGCCGGCTCCAAGCTCACGGCGTCACCCGTTTGGACCGGTGCGGTGCACACGGCCCTGCGGGCCGCCACGCTGACGGCCCTGGCCCTCTCCCTCCTCTGGTACGCCGTCCTGCTCGGCGCCGAACTGCGCCACCCCCGCCCCCGCTACGACATCCGGCGCTGGGCCACGGTCTTCCCGCTCGGCATGACGGCCACCGCCTGCCTCTCCGCCGCGGACCCGACCGGCCTGCCCCCGCTGCGCCCGCTGGGCGAGGTCCTGCTCTGGATCGCCGTGGGCGCCTGGCTGCTGACCTGCGCCGCGTTCCTCGCCACCCGCTGGACCGCCCACCGCCGCCACGCGTGACACGCCGCCACTGCGGGCACGCCCCGTTCCTGTGGCAGCGGTGGTCCGCGCTCAGTAGGGTCCCGGCATGGCCTATACGTTCCAGGTGACCGTCGACTCCGCCGACCCGCACACCCTCGCCGACTGGTGGGCCGACGCCCTCGGCTGGGAAGTGGAGCCGAGCGACGAGGCGTTCATCCGCCGCATGGTCGCCGAGGGCCGGGCGACCGAGGACGACACCACCACCCACCGCGGCACCCTCGTGTGGAAGCTGGGCGCCGCGATCCGCCACCCCGAGGGCCTGGAGCGCGCCCCCCGGATCCTCTTCCAGCTGGTCCCCGAGCCCAAGACCGTCAAGAACCGCGTCCACCTCGACGTCCGCATCGGATCCGACGACCCGAAGAGCGTCGTCGACCGGCTGCTCGCCAAGGGCGCGACCTTCCTCCACGACGGCCGGGTGGGCCCCTCGGCATGGACCACCCTCGCCGACCCGCAGGGCAACGAGCTCTGCATCACCCACCAGACGGACTCCGCGTGAACGTCATCCTCTTCGGCGCCACCGGGATGATCGGCCGGGGAGTGCTCCGCGAATGCCTGCGCGACGACTCCGTCGACAGGGTCCTCGCCATCGGCCGCACCCCGCTCGGCCTCACCCACCCCAAACTGCGCGAACGCGTCCAGGAGGACCCGTCCGACCTCTCCGCCCCGGAGCTCGACCTGGCCGCGTACGACGCCTGCTTCTTCTGCCTGGGCGTCTCCTCCGTCGGGATGAAGGAGGAGGCGTACCGGCGCGTCACGCACGACCTCACGCTCGCGGTGGCCCGCCCCCTCGCCGCCGCCAACCCCCGCCTGACCTTCGTCTACGTGTCCGGCGAGGGCACCGACAGCACCGGGCAGGGCCGGTCCATGTGGGCCCGCGTCAAGGGGAGGACCGAGAACGACCTGCTCCAACTTCCCTTCCGGGCCTACATGTTCCGTCCGGGTATCGTCCAGCCGGTGCGCGGCGTGCCATCCAAGACCCGGCTCTACCGCACGCTCTACGCGGTCACCGCACCCCTGATCCCGCTCGTCCGCCGGATCGCGCCGGACCTCGTCATCACCAGCGAGGCGCTGGGCCGCGCCATGATCGCCGTCGCCTCACCCGGCACCGAGGTCACCGGCCGCATCCTGCGCCCGAAGGACATCAACCGCCTGGGCGCCCCCGCGACCAGGCATAATTGAGTACCGGGCAGACCCTCCCGCACGAGAGAATCAGCCATCTCAAACCGGGAGGAACCCATGAGCCAGGACCGCCTGACTCTCCATGACCTGCTGCCCGCACAGGCACTGGCGGACTCGATCGACGCCGGGTACGTGACCCGCAAGTCGCACCCCGAACTGCCGCTGTCCATCTACACCTACACGCGGACGGCCCAGTACGAGCGCGTCTGGAACCAGGTCACCACGCGCTGCCGCGGACTCGTCGCCGACGACACCACCGGCGCGATCGTCGCCCTGCCGCTGCCGAAGTTCTTCAACGTCGGCGAGCACGAGTCGGGCCAGCCCTACGCGCCCGCCCTGCCGGACGAGCCGTTCGAGGTGTACGAGAAGGTCGACGGCAGCCTCGCCGTGGTCTTCCACTACGCGGACCGCTGGCGGGTCGCCTCCAAGGGTTCCTTCACCAGCGCCCAGGCCACCTGGGCGCAGCGCCTCCTCGACACCCGGGACACCACGGGGCTGCGCCCCGGAACCACCTACCTCGCCGAGATCCTGTACCCCCAGAACCGCATCGTCGTCGACTACGGCGGCCGCCGCGACCTCGTCCTCCTCGCCGCCTTCGGCGCGGACGGGACCGAGGTCCCGCTCGCCGAGGCCGCGCCCCACTGGGAGGGGATCGGCTCCGTCGTCACCCTCTGGCCCGCGATGCCCCTCGACGAGCTGATCGCGCTCACCGAGTCCAGCACGCTGCCCGGCGGCGCCGCCGCGAACGGCATGGACGCGGAGGGCTTCGTGCTGCGCTTCGCCTCGGGCGTGCGCGCCAAGGCCAAGCTGTCCGAGTACGTACGGCTCCACAAGGTGCTCACCGGTGTCACCGAGCGGGACATCTGGCGCGGCCACGGCATCCAGCGCTTCTCCGCCCTGCCCGCCAAGCAGCTCGCCCAGAGCCTGAACTGCACGGTCGCCGACATCGAGGCCTCCGGCGGCAAGCCGCTCGACGCGCTGCTGGAGCAGGTGCCCGACGAGTTCGACACCTGGGTGCGCGAGGTGATCGACCGGCTGGAGGAGGAGGCCGCCCGGCACGAGCGCGCGATCGACGAGGCCTACGCGGGCCTCGTGCACCTGGCCGGCGACCGGGGGGCCTTCGCCCGCGCGGTCAACGAGCTGGGCGACCGCACGGTCCGCCCCGCGATGTTCATGCGGCTCGACGGCCGGCCCACCGAACTCACCACGTGGCGCCAGGTCCGACCGGAGACCGCCGACCCGTACATCACCGACGAGGAGAACCAGACCGTGTCCGAGGAGAAGCGCGCGCCCGCGCCCGCTTCCGTGCCCGCGCCGAAGGCGGCGCCGCGCGTCCCGGCGCCCGCGGCGGACCGGCCGGTGGACGTCGCGGCGCAGGAGCCCCCGCTGCCCGTCGTCCACCTCATGACCGGTCTGCCGGCCTCCGGCAAGACCACGGCGGCCCGCGCCCTGCAGGCGCAGGCCGGCGGCCGGATGCGCCGGGTCAACCTGGACGACCTGCGCAGCATGCTCGACCTGCCGGACCCCGAGCGGGGCCGGTCGTGGGCGCACGAGCAGACCGTGCTGGCCGTCCAGGACGCGGCGGTCCGCGCGGCCGTCGAGGGCGGCTTCGACGTGGTCGTCGACAACACCCACCTGACCAGGCACATCCCCAAGCGGCTCAAGGCGGCGGTCGGCGGCCTCGCCACGTTCGTCGTGCACGACTTCACCGACGTCCCGCTGGAGGAGTGCCTGCGCCGGGACGCCGCCCGGGAGAACCCGGTCGGGGAAGAGATCATCCGGATCCTCGCCGACAAGCACCGGCAGGCCCGCAAGGGCGGCTGGCGGCTGACGGCGGAGTGGCTCAACGGCACCGCCTCCGGGGCGGGGATCCCGTCCGTGACGGAGTACGTGCCCGACCCGGCCCTGCCCGCGGCGGTGATGTGCGACATCGACGGAACGCTCGCGCTGACCGGCGACCGCGGCCCGTACGACTTCTCGCGCTGCGAGCTCGACCTGCTCAACGAGCCGGTGCGCCGCGCCCTGGACGCCTTCCGGCGGGCCGACGGCGACGTGATCGTGCTGCTGTCGGGGCGGAGCGAGGAGCACCGGCCGCAGACCGAGTCCTGGCTGCGGCGGCACCGGGTTCCGTACGACGAGCTGTGGATGCGCGCGGCCGGCGACACCCGCCGCGACGACGTGGTGAAGGCGGAGCTCTTCGACGCGCACGTCCGGCACCGGTACGCGGTACGGGTCTCGCTCGACGACCGGGACCGGGTGGTGGCGGTCTGGCGCCGGATGGGCCTGCCCACCTGGCAGGTCAACTACGGCGACTTCTAGGGCGCTTCGATGGGGTACGTGCTGATCGTGGACGGCGCGAACGTCGTCGGCTCGGTACCGGACGGCTGGTGGCGGGACCGGCGGGGCGCGGCCGAGCGGCTGCGCGACCTGCTGGCGGCGCGGGGCGGCGACGAGGAGGTCATCCTCGTCGTCGAAGGCGCCGCCCGGGGCGTCGCGTCCGTTCCCGGCGTACGGGTGGCCCAGGCGCCCGGCAGCGGTGACGACCTGATCGTGGAACTGGCCGCGGCCCATGCGGACCGCGGCTGTGTGGTGGTCACGGCCGACCGCGCACTGCGCGAGCGGGTCCGGGCGTACGGGGTGCGCTGCGTGGGGCCGCGCACCGTACGCCCGGACCGCTGACCGGATCGTGCGGGGTCAGCGGCAGTAGCGCACGGAGGTGAGGTTCTTGACGTAGCGGGCCGCGACCCAGCGCTTGTGGCCGGCGGCGGCCCTGTCGCTGCTGTCGGCCGTGGTGCTGCCCGGCCAGCCGCCGTTCTCGTCGGAACCGTTCTGGTCGGAGTGGTCCTCGCTGTACAGGCGGTACCACAGGCGGTTGCCGTCGACCGACTCGCCGTACTTCTTGCACCTGATCTCGACCGTGCGGTTCGGGTAGACCTCCCCGACGATCCGCGAGTCGGTGGTCGGCTTGCTGCGGACCTTCAGCGGGCCGTGCGAGACGACCTTGCCGATCGCGTGCCGTCGGACCTCGGCCACGTTCTGCTGCGACGCGGTGTCTGCCATCGGTTCCTCGTCCGCGACCGCGGCCCCGGCCCCGACCAGGCCGAGCACCAGGCTTCCGGCGGCGAGAGCGAGGATGGTCCTGGTGGGCTTCAGCATGAGCCGGCTCCTCTACGAAGACATCCGCCCGGCCGCGGCGCGCGGCACGGGGCGGCAACCTGGCGGTTGCCAGGGACGACTATGGCGACGGCGGCGCGATTCGCGGGCGCGACTCACCGCGTTTTAGCCCGATATGCCCAATCTGTACCTCCGTCGGGCGGAGCAGGCGTTTTCGCTTCCGGGGCTGCCCCGGCACCCGCGAAGTGCCCGGCGGTCGAGTCAAGCCCCCTTCATCACCGCGCCGTTGGGTCCGGTGAGCGGTCAGGGGGCGGTCATGCGGCGTGCGGCGACCCCGCCGACCCCGCCGCCCCCCGGGCCGCCCCCCGGGCGGGCCAACGGCACCCACACGGGCGCGGGCCTGTTCTTCTACGAGGTCGCCGCGGCGCGCTTCCGCCCCCTCGGTACCCGCTCCACCGCCTGGCCGGCCTGACCCCGCGGCGACTGCCCACGCGCGAGCGGGGCCGTGCCCGCCCCCGAACGGGCACGGCCGCGCGGCGGGGGCCCCGGGGGGAGAGGCCGTGCCGGCCGGTGAACCGGCCCTGTGAACCTACGGGCGGGCCACCACCGGCCGCGACCGTCCACGGGTTGAATCCGGCCTACCCCAAGGGGTGGCGACCCTGTACAACCAGGGGTGTACACAAGGGGGATCGACGTGCAGCTGTCCGCACATCCGGCGATGGTCCGGATCCGCGCCGCGCTTCCGGCCGTCGGCGAGATCGTATGGGCCGCCGGATCGATGTGGATGTCGTCCACGCTGCTCCACAACTGGCCCGATCCGCACGGCTACTGGCGCGACACCGACGCGCTCGCCTACGCCCTGCTCGCCGTGATCTACCTGCCGCTGGTGCTCCGCCGCCGCTACCCCGTGGCGGTCCTGCTGAACACCGGGCTCTGGGTCGGCGTCTACTTCACCCTCGGCTACTACCACGTGGTCGCCGCGTGCGGGGTGCTCACCGCCCTGTACACCGCGGCCTCCTGGTGCCCCCGCCGGGTTTCGGCGAAGGCCGCGGCCGGGGCGCTCGCCGTGCTCCTGTGGGGCACCCGGCTCGCCGAACCGGGCGTCGTACCGATGAGCATGGCCTTCGTCACCGTCGCCACCGTCGTCTGCTGGGTCGCCGGGGACGGCTCCCGCCGGCTGCGCGAGCTCACCCGGCAACTGCGCCTGGAGCAGGAGGAGAAGGCCCGCCGGGCCGTCGTCGAGGAACGCATCAGGATCGCCCGCGAACTCCACGACGTGATCGCGCACCACGTCTCGGTGATCTCCGTGCAGAACGGCCTCGCCTCCTACGTGCTCTCCTCCGACCTGACGACCGCCCGCAAGGCCCTGGACACCGTCGGGGACAGCGCCCGCGAGGCCCTGGCCGAGATGCGCCGGATGCTGCTGGTGCTCCGCGAGGAGGGACCGGAGCCGGCCCCGGAGGAGCACCACGGCCGGGTGGCCGGGCTGGGGCGGCTCGACGAGCTGGTCAGACGGGTCGGCGAGGCGGGGGTGCCCGTGCGCGTACGGGTCACGGGGACGGCGTACGACCTGCCGCCCGGGATCGACCTGTGCGCCTACCGCGTGGTCCAGGAGGCCCTGACCAACGTCATCAAACACGCCCGCGGGGCGCGGACCACCGTCGGGGTCCACTACGGCGCTGACGAGGTCCGGGTGCGCGTGGACGACGACGGCCGGGGTCGCATACCGGCCCGCGTACCGGCCGGACCGGGAAGAACTGCCGGTCAGGGGTTGATCGGTATGCGCGAGCGGGCGACGATCTACCACGGCACGGTGACCGCGGGGCCGACCCCCGGGGGCGGCTTCGAAGTCAGCCTGCGGATCCCCGTGCCCCGACCGGGAGGGGAAGACGCGGATGCCGTCCGTGCTCGTCGTCGATGACCAGTTCCTGATCCGGTCAGGACTGACCGCCCTGCTCACCGCCGCTCCCGGCTTCGAGATCGCGGGCGAGGCGGCCGACGGCGAGGAGGCGGTCCGGCTCGCCGCCGAGACCCGGCCCGACGTCGTCCTCATGGACATCCGGATGCCCGGCACGGACGGGATCGCCGCCACCGAGCGGATCGTGGCCGCACGCGGGGACGGCCCGGACAGCCCGGACGGCCCCGACGGCGGACCCAAGGTGCTCGTGCTCACCACCTTCGACTCCGACGAGTACGTCTTCCGCGCCCTGCGGGTCGGCGCGAGCGGGTTCCTCCTCAAGGACACCCCGCCCGACCGGCTGCTCGCCGCCATCGCCACCGTGCACGCCGGGGAGATGCTGTTCAGCGCCCGGGCCCTGCGCGGACTGATCGACACGTACGCCGCCCCGGTCGTCCGCCGCCCGCACCCGGGGCTGGACGCGCTGACCCCGCGCGAGCGCGAGGTGCTCGGCCTCGTCGGCGCCGGCCTCCCCAACGCCGCCATCGCCGAGCGGCTCGTCCTGAGCGCCGCCACCGTCAAGACCCACGTGCACCGCTGCATGAGCAAGCTGGGACTGTCCAGCCGCGCCCAGGCGGTCGTCGTGGCCCACGAGTTCGGTCTCGCTGCCCGAATGCCCTGATCGCGGCCGCTCCGGATGCGGGCGGCGGCGGGCCGGGCGAGAGTGGGTGCCATGGGTATCGAAGACTACGGCGGCGGGCCCGGGGCCGAGCAGACCGGTGTGCTCGTCGTGACGACCAACGACGTCCCCGGCTACCGGGTGGAGCAGGTCATCGGGGAGGTCTTCGGGCTCACCGTGCGCTCCCGCCACCTGGGCAGCCAGATCGGGGCGGGCCTGAAGTCGATGGTCGGGGGCGAGCTGAGGGGGCTGACCAAAACCCTGGTGGAGACCCGCAACCAGGCCATGGACCGGCTCATCGAGCAGGCGAAGGCCCGGGGCGCGAACGCCATCCTGATGATGCGCTTCGACGTGACCGACGCCGCCGCCACCGGGACCGAGGTGTGCGCCTACGGGACTGCCGTCATCCTGGTCCCGGCCTCTGCCTGAGCTCCGCGCACACCTCCCGAGCACGTAAGTCCAGGACGGCGCTCCGCTTTGTCCATGGGCCTGTCCGGTCGCGGTCCGCAAGCTGTCAGATCAGTGAGCGGACCGCTTCCGAGCGGTCTTCCGCCAAGGAAGCGCCGACTCCCGGAGGTCCGATGCGAACCCCCCTCTGGCCGGCCGCAGCCGCGGTGGCCGGCCTGGTCGCCACCCTGGTCGTGGCCGCCCCCGCCGCCCCCGCCGCGGCGGCCGCACCCGTGACGATCACCTCGCCCGAACTGTCCGTCAGCGTGGACAGCGGCTTCCCCCGCGTCATCGGCTACACCCGCCGGGCCACCGGCGACGTCCTGCACGGCAACGAGGATCCGCTGAACACCGTCCTCGTCAACGGGACCAGCCACACTCCCACCGTGACCTCGACGGCCTCCGCCTCGGGCGTGGACTACGCACTCGCCTTCTCCGGAGTGACCATCAGGTCCCGCCTCTCGGTGGCGGGTTCGGTCGTGGAGTTCAAGGTCACCGCGATCGAGGACACCGCCGCCCTGCGCGTACGGACCCTCGCGATCCCCGACCACCACCTCGTCAGCGTCCGCAGCGACCAGCCGGGCGCCGCGCTGGCCACCGCGAACATGCACACGGCCACCACCGGCACCGGCGACACCTTCACCCCCGTCACCGCCACCACCCCCGTCGACCCCGCCGCGACCACCGTGATGTACGGCCTGGCCAACACCGGGAAACTGGCCGCCGCCATCGACTCCAACTCCCTGTACGACACGCCCTCGGGCGGCACCGCGCGGGAGAACGGCCGGATATCCAAGCGGGTCACGGACCAGGGCGGCTACCGCCGCGCGGGCCTGTGGAGCGGAGCCTGGCTGTACCGGGCCGCGGGCGCCGCCGACACCGATACCGAGCCCCTGCCGTACGTCCGCGTCGCGATCACGGCGGACCGCAACGCGGACTCCGCCGTCGACTGGCAGGACGCCGCCGTCGCGTACCGCGACATCTGGACCCCGCCGACCGGCTGGCAGGACACCGCCGACCGGGTCGTGCAGCGGATCCCCTTCAACTTCGCCTCCCAGGCCACCCACCCCTTCGCGCAGACCCTCGACGAGACCAAGCGGGTCAACCGCGCCACCGACGGCCTCGGCCAGTTCGTCCTCCTCAAGGGCTACGGCTCCGAGGGCCACGACTCCGCGCACATGGACTACAAGAACATCGGCTCCAAACTCGGCGGCGCCGTCGACCTGAACACCCTCACCACCGCCGGCCAGGCCTACAACGCCGACTTCGGCGTGCACGTCAACGCCACCGAGGAGTACCCGGTCTCGGCCACCTTCGACCCGGCCCGCCACAGCGGCGGACTCGGCTGGGACTGGCTCGACCAGTCGTACTACGTGGACACCCGGAAGGACGGCCAGTCCGGGCACCGGCTGAAGCGGCTCCAGGACCTCAAGGCCGCCGCCCCGGGCCTGGACTTCCTCTACGTGGACGTCTGGTACGGCGACGGCTACGTCTCGCGCAGGCTCCAGCGCGAGATCAGCGGCCTGGGGCTCCAGCTGACCACCGAGTTCCCCAACACGCTGACCGAGCAGTCCCTCTGGCACCACTGGGCCACCGACGTCAATTACGGCGGCAGCGACCTGAAGGGCATCAACTCCACCATCGCCCGGTTCATCGCCAACCACGCCAAGGACGACTGGATCGCCCGCAGCCCGCTGCTCGGCGGCGCCGAGGTCACCGCGTATGAGGGGTGGCAGGGCAAGAAGGACTTCACCGCCTTCCTGAACACCACCTTCGCCGTCAACCTGCCGACCAAGTACCTCCAGGAATCCCCCATCGTGAAGTGGACCGCCGACACGGCCACCCTCGCCAACGGCACCACCGCCACCACCGCGGGCGGCAAGCGCCGGATCACCACGGCCGGCCGCACCGTCCTGTCCGGGGACGCCTACCTGCTGCCCCGCGACGGCAAGCTCTACCACTGGAACGACAAGGCGGGCTCCACCACCTGGACCCTGCCCGCCGGCTGGAGCGCCCCCAAGCTGTACCAACTGACCGACACCGGCCGCCGGCCGGCCGGCGGACTCACCGTGGGCCCGGGCGGCCAGGTCACCATCAACGCCGCCGCCCGCACCGCCTACGTGGTCACCAACGGCACGGCGCCCGCCCCGGCCGACCCCGCCTGGGGCGAGGGCACCCCGGTCAAGGACCCCTCGTTCTACTCGGGCAGCCTGAACGCCTGGACCGTCACCGGGACCGGCGCCGCCGTCACCCGCAACGCCCAGGGCCAGAGCGAGCTCACCTTCGCCCCCGGCACCACCCCCGCCGTCTCCCAGCAGCTCACCGGCCTGGCCCCGGGCACCTACGCCGCCTCCGTATGGGTCTCCACCCCCGCCGGCCGGGCCACCACCCTCACCGTGGCCCCCGCCGGCGGCGCCGCCGCCTCCGTGTACGCCGACTCCTCACCGCTGACGAACAGCCTCGGCGGCAGCGAGAAGAACGGCACAAGGATGCAGCGCATGAAGGTGCTCTTCGACGTCCCCGCCGGGCAGTCCACCGCCACCCTCGAGCTGTCCGCCGCCGCCGGATCGGGCACGGTGTACTTGGACGACGTCCGCGTGGTCCGCTCCGCCCGCACCCCCCTCGCCGGGCACTGGTTCGCCGAGGACTTCGAGAACACCGACGCGGGCTGGGGCCCCTTCGCCTTCGGCGGCGCGGGCGGCTCGGCCACCGACCCGCGCACCCACATCGCCCAGCGCAACGCCCCGTACACGCAGGCCGGGTGGAGCGGGAAGCTGGTCGACGACGTGATCGGCGGCCAGAATTCCCTCAAGTCGCACGAGGAGCGGACCGGACTGGTCTACCGCACCCTGCCCCAGACCCTGCGCTTCACCGCCGGCCGCTCCTACAAGGTGACCTTCGGCTACGAGACCGGATTCAGCGGCGACTACCAGTTCATCACCGGATCCGGCACCACCGAGACCGCCGGCGCGCTGAACCAGGCCCGCACCCCCACCACCTTCACCAAGACCTTCACCGCCGGGGCCGACGCGTGGATCGGCGTACGCAAGATCACCCCCGAGAACTCCCACAACGAGGCCGACCTGATCCTCGACGACCTGACCGTCGACGACCTCGGCCCGGTCGGCGGCGGTGAACTCCTCGTACCACAGGGACAGATGAGCGTGAAGGCCGTCGACAGCCAGGAGACCGCCGGCGAGAACGGCAGCGCCGCCAACGTCCTGGACGGCGACGGCTCCACCATCTGGCACACCCAGTGGTACGCCGCCACCGCGCCCATGCCGCACGAGATCACCCTCGACCTCGGCGCCTCCTACAACGTCTCCGCCCTCCACTACCTGCCCCGGCAGACGCAGAGCAACGGCCGGATCGCCGACTACCAGGTGTTCACCTCCACCGACGGCGTCACCTGGGGGACCGCGGCGGCCTCCGGGACCTTCCCGGACACCACCGCCCAGCAGGACGTCTCCTTCACGGCCCGCACCGCGCGCTACGTCCGGCTCAAGGCCACGCGGGAGGTGGACGGCAACCCCTGGACCGCGGTCGCGGAACTGAACATCGGCTACCGCCCTTGAACCAGGCTCCCTTGTACGGTGGTCCCCCGGAGACGAAGGGGCGGTCCCATGGGTCAGCGCAAGTCGGCGGCAGAGGTGTTCGACGAGCTGGGCGAGCGCTACGAGGCGGCGTTCGGACAGCTGCCCGGTCAGCTCGAAGCCCTCGACTGGCTCATCGGACGGCTGCCCGGCGGAGCCCGGGTGCTGGACGTGGGCAGCGGCACCGGACGGCCCACCGCCGAGGCACTGGACCGGGCCGGCTGCGCCGTGACCGGCATCGACGTCTCGGCGGCCATGGTCGAACTGGCCCGCGCCAGGGTCCCGGGGGCACGCTTCGAACAGGCCGACGTGCGCACCTACACGCCCGAGCCGGGCGGGTTCGACGCGGTGTGCTCCTTCTTCCCGCTGCTCGTGATGGACCAGCCGGAGGTCGCGGCGGCACTGGACCGGATGGCGTCCTGGGTCGCGCCGGGCGGGTACTTCGTGATGGCGACGGTCCCGGGCGACATCCGGGGCCTCGACATCGAGTGGATGGGCCACGAGGTCACCGTCAGCAGCCTCTCCACGGAGGACCACCTGGCCCGGCTGACGCAGAGCGGCCTGGAGGTGCTGCACCACCACACCGCCTCCTTCCGTCCCGCCGACGGCCTCGGCGTCCCCGAGGAGCACCTCTTCTGCTACGCCCGGCGGCCGTGACCGGGCTCAGCGGATCGGACCGCGCACCGACTGCTGCGCCCGGAACCGCACGGGCGCCATGCCGACCCGGCGGCTGAACAGCCGGCTGAAGTAGGACGCATCCTCGTAACCGACCCGCCGGGCGATCCCGGCGACCGGCAGGTCGGTACGGGCGAGCAGCTCCTTCGCCCGGCTCAGCCGGATCCCGAGGAGGTACTCCTTGACCCCCTCCCCGGTACTGCGCCGCACCGCCCAGCGCAGCTGGGGCAGCGGCATCCCGAGCCGGGCCGCGTGCTCGGCCACCGATATCGGCAGCAGGGCGTCCCGGGCCAGGGTGTCCATCACGGTGTCCCCGTGCCGGGACACCTCGGCCCGGGCGTAGCGCAGCGCCACCAGCAGCCCGTGCACGGCGGCCGCGGCCTCGACCTCCAGCAGCGGGCCGCCGCGCCGGGCGGCCCGTACGATCCCGTCGACCACGTGCTGCACCCCGGCCGTCCCGCTCAGCGGCACCAGCGGCCGGTCCGGGGTCACGTAGCCGAGGTCGGTGTACGCCTCCACGCTGCTGCCCGCGAAGTCGACGAAGCACTCGTCCCAGCCGGTCCGCGGATCGGGCCCGTAGTGGTGCTCCACCCCCGGGACCAGCCACAGCAGCGCGGGCGCGGTCACCGGCTGGGCCGGCCGGCCGCCGTGGCTGAACCAGCCCCGGCCGCGCGTGACCACCACGGCGACGTGGTGGTCGAGGAAGCGCGGCCCCACGACCGGCAGTTCGCCCTGCTGCACCCCCACCCCCAGGCAGACCAGGCCGAGTCTGCGGTGGTTGGCGGTGGGGGAGAAGTACCGCATCCAGCTGCTGTACGGGGCACTGCTGTACGGAGGACTGCTGTACGAGGGCGTCGCCATCTGCGGATTGTGATCCACAAGGCCCGGCGCCCTCAAGGGGAGGCGGGCTCCCGCCGGGGGAGCGGCGCGGCGGTGCGGCGCGCCGGCCGAAGCCCCGCCGCCAGCCCGGCGATGACCACCACCAGGCCCAGCCACACCGCCGGACCCGGGACTCCGCCGCCGGTGAGGACCCCGGTGCCCGCCGCGGCGAGCGGCGCGATTCCCGTCAGGAGTCCGGCCCGGCCGGAGCCCACGGCGGCCACCGTGCGGTACCAGAGCAGGAACGCCACGGCCGTCACCAGCACGGCGAGGTACGCGGCGGCCGCCCACTGGGCCGCGCCGAGTTCCCGCAGGCCGGCGGGATGCTCGAAGCACAGCGCGAGGCCCGCCAGCATCACCGCGCCCATCCACACCGCGTGCACGGACACCCCCCACGGGCCGTGCCTGCGCAGCACCGGCACCGCGAGCAGGGTGAACCCGGCCTCGCAGCCCAGCGCGAGCGCCGCCCAGGCCAGCCCGGCGGCGTCCGTCCGGCCCGTCCCCTCCACCAGGACGGCCCCGGCCACGACGACGGGCGCCGCCAGCAGCACCTGGCGACTGGGCCGCCGGCCCTCCAGGAACGGGCCGATCAGCCCCAGCAGAATCGGTACGGAGGCCACCGCGACGGCGATGACGGCCGGTTCGGCGTGCGCGACCCCGCGTACGACGGCCACGTTGAACAGCACCAGCCCGGTCGCCGCGACCCCGGCCAGCCACAGCCACTCACGGCCGCGCGGCCGCAGCAGCGGCACCCGGGCGGCCCGGGCCAGGGCGAGCAGCAGCAGGGCCGCGGCCGCGTACCGGACGGCCTGCACGGCGAACAGCGGGACGTCGACGAGGGAGTGGGAGACGGTGACGCTGCTGCCCACCAGCGCCATCCCGATGATTCCGGGCGCCAGGTCCCGGAAGGCGACGGACGGGGAACTCGCGGCGCTCACCGCTTTCACGGCATGCGCCTCATGCGCGGCCTTGACCGGGTTCGTGGCTTTCATGCTCTTCATGCCGTCCAGCCTCGCGGCACAATGGTCCGGTGAGCAGGTCCAATGAAGGCGCGAAGCAGGGGTCCAAAAGCGGATCCGACTTCCTCCAGCTCGACATCGGCCAGGCCCCGCCCGGCGGCCGCACCGACTGGCTGGCGGGCCGGCTCCGCGCCGCCATCGCCGACGGCACCCTGCCGGTCGGCAGCCGGCTCCCGGCCAGCCGGGTGCTCGCCGCCGAACTCCGCGTCTCCCGGGGGCTGGTCACCGAGGCGTACCAGCGGCTCGCGGAAACCGGCCAGGTGTCCGGGCGCGGCCGGGGCGGCACGGTCGTCGTCGCCGCCCCGCCGCCGGTCGCCGCGCCCGCCGCCGCCCCCGCCCGCGGCGGGCTCGTCGACGCCCTGCGGGCGGTGCCCTGCCGGATCGACCTCTCGCCCGGGGTGCCCGACCTGACCGCCTTCCCCCGGACCGCCTGGCTCCAGGCCGAGCGCCGGGTGCTCGCCGGGCTCACCCCCGCCGACTTCGGCTACGGCAACCCGCAGGGCGCGCCCGCGCTGCGCGAGGCCGTCGTCGGCTGGCTGGCCCGCAACCGGGGGATCCGCGCCGACCCCGACGAGGTGGTGGTCGTCGCGGGGGTCGCCCAGGCGCTGGGGCTGCTGGCGCAGGTCCTGCGGGAGGACGGGGTGCGCCGCGTCGCGGTGGAGGACCCCGGTTCGCTCGGGGCCCGGCAGCAGCTGGAGTACGGGCGGCTGAAGACGGTTCCCGTACGGGTGGACGGGCTCGGGCTGGACGTGGCAGCGCTCCGGGCGAGTCGGGCCGGGGCGGTGCTGCTCACCCCGGCGCACCAGTTCCCGACCGGGGTGGTGCTCGACGGCGAGCGCCGCCGGGACCTGCTCGGCTGGGCGGCCGACGGGGGACTGGTCATCGAGGACGACTACGACGCCGAGCACCGCTACGACCGGGCCCCCGTCCCCGCGCTGCGCGCCCTGCTGCCGGAGGGCGTCTGCTACGCCGGGAGCGTGTCCAAGCTCCTGGCCCCGGCCCTGCGCCTGGGCTGGCTCCTGGTCCCGCCGCGCCTGAGCGAGGCCGTGACCACCGCCAAGCGGTACGCCGACCTCGGCAATCCGGTCCTCGCCCAGCTGGTCCTCGCCCGGCTGATGGACTCGGGGGAGCTGGAGCGGCACCTGCGTTTCGTCCGGCGCCGCCACCGCCGGCGCCGCGACGCCATGCTCCGGGCCGTCTCGGACCGGCTGCCGGGGGCCCGCGTGCACGGCGCGGCCGCGGGGCTGCACCTGATGGTCACCTTCGACGGCGCCGACTTCGACGACACCGCCCTGGCCTCGGCGGCCCTGGCGCTCGGGGTCAAGACCCACCCGCTGTCGTGGCACCGCCTCGCCCCGGGCCCGCCGGGCCTGATCCTGGGCTACGCGGCGGGCTCCGCGGGCGAGATCGAGGAGGGCGTCGCGACACTGGGCACGGCCCTGCGGAAAATTCTTCCGGATCGGCGGCAACCTCGCCGGGGGTCGCGCGTCGTGCGGGGGTGAAGGGTGCGGTTCCGTGCCCTGCCCTCGACCCGACCGTGGAGAACCACCGTGATGAACCTGAAGCGCGTCCCCCGCACCGTCCGGCGGGCGGCCGTCACCGCGGCCGCCGCCGGGGCGGTCGTCGCCCTCGCCGGACCGGCGTCCGCCGCGGGGGGCTCCGCCGCGTCCGCGCCCGGGCCCGCGCCCGCGTCGAGCGCGTCGCCGAGTGCCGCGCCCACCCCGTCCGTCAGCGTGCCCGGCAGCGCCCAGCCGAGCGCGGCCCCGAGCGCGGCCCCGAGCACCGCCCCGACGAAGGCTCCGAGCGCGGTGCCGAGCGCGGCCCCCAGCGGCGCCCCGCAGCCCTCGGTTTCGCCCGCCGGGCCCGAGCTCGCCCATACTGGCTCCTCCGCGACCACCGCCGCCCTGGGGGCCGGAGCCGCCGGCCTCGTCGCCGCCGGCGCCGGGACCCTGTATGCCGTGCGGCGCCGCGCCAACGGCTGAGGATTCCCGTGCTCCACCTCGCACCACCCGTCGGCCCCCTCACGCCCGGTTTCGCCCGGGCGTGGCGGGGCCTGTGGTCGTTGCTGCGCCGCGACCGTTCCGCCCAGGCCGCCGGGCCCCGGCCGTACGGGGGCTCGTACGGAGGCCCGTACGCGGGCCGGTTCGGCCATGACACCCCTGGCGGCCCGGGAGACCAGCCGCCCACGGTCACCGCGCTCTACCACGCGCACCGGCTGCGCATGGTCCGGCTCGCGGTGCTGCTCGTCGACGACCCGGCCACCGCCGAGGACGTGGTCCAGGACGCCTTCACGGCCCTGTACCGCCGCCACGGGGAGCACATCGGCGAGGTGGACAACGCCCTGGGCTACCTGCGCACCGCCGTGGTCAACACCTCGCGCTCGGTCCTGCGCCGACGGCGGACCGCCCGGGCCTGGACCCCGCCCGCGCCGGCCGACGTACCGTCGGCGGAGGCGCACGTGGTCCTGGACGAGGCGCACCGCGAAGTGCTCGCCGCGCTCGGCCGGCTGACCCCGCGCCGCCGCCAGGTGCTGGTGCTGCGGTACTGGGCGGACCTCAGCGAGGCGGAGATCGCGAGCACCCTCGGGATCAGCCGGGGAGCGGTGAAGTCGAACGCGAGCAGGGGCCTGGACGCACTGGAACGGATTCTGGAGGGACGGGTATGACGTACGGCGAACGCCCCGTCGAGCGCAGGCTGCGGGCGGCCCTGGACGCCCGTGCGGCCGGGATCACCGTCCGCGAGCTGCGCCCCGCCGATCCGCCGGGGCCGCACGTACGGAGGTTCCCCGTGCTGCGGCTGCGCAGGCTCGGGCTGCCCCTGGCCGGGCTGGCCGCGACCGCCGCGGCCGCGGTGGGCTACCTCGTCCTCGCCCCGGACCCCGGACCGGTCCGCCCGGTGCCGCCCGCCGCCCCGCCCGAGATCGGCTCCCCGACCCCGACACCGACCCCGACGCCGACGCCGTCCACGACTCCGCGGCCGAATTCCGTGCCGAACTCGGCGCCGGGCCCGGAACCGAGCGCCTCGCCCTCCGCGGCGCCGACCCTCACGGGAGCCCCGCTCCCGCCGTCGAAGTCCGCGACCCCCTCGGCGGCCCAGCCCGCGAACCCCGGCTCCGCACCGGCCTCGGTGTCCCCGAGTCCGTCCCCCACGACCGGCTGAAAAGCGACGGAGTATAACCCGTCAGTAACATACAAATCCTGGTGTGTACCAGCCCACACCTTGCCCTTGTGTCCTGTCGCCGACGGGCGGTCAAGGCCGTTCGGCGACGGGCCGGCGCTCCCGGAGCCGGTGTGCCGACTGGGTGGGGAGGGCGCGGGAAGGGCGGAACGGGTCGGCGGGCCCTGGCTCTTCCCCCGTGCGTGAAATCAGGGCATTTCGCACTACCTTCCGGCTTTCGCTGCCCCGCTCAAGGCTGATTTCAGCGGAAAGTTGACTGAAAACCCCTCAATAAATCGCCAGATTGGCGGCAACCGGGCGGGAGCGGTCAATTCCGTTTTGACTGACCTTTGGTGATCTTCAAGACTGCGCCCACCGACCATCCCGCACGCATGGGGAACTGCGTGCGGGACCTAGCAGGGGGAAACCGAAAGCAGAATGAAGAAGAGCTACTCGATCTCCCGTCGCATGTCGAAGGCCGTGACGCGCGGGCTCGTGACGGCCACCGCGCTGGCCGCCGTCAGCGGCGTGGCCGCGCCGCTCATCGCGCTCGCCGCCCCGTCGGCCGCCGCGGCCGCCGCCGGGATCGGGACCACCGACAAGCAGCGCGTCGACGCCGCTGCCGTCGTGCGCCTCGACCCGAGCCCGGACGTACTGCTGCTCAGCGACATCGACTTCGTCCATGCCCTCTGGCAGAAGGCCCGCGACGGCGGGGAGGCCTTCGATGCCGTGCGGCTGGCCGCCGAGGGCGCCATGATCAGCGACGTGGCCGACGAGCACGTCGCGTTCATCGCCGCCGGCATCCACGAGGCGTATGCCGTCGACAAGCAACGCGAGAAGGACAAGGCCGACGCCGCCCGCGACGCCCGGCTCGCCAAGTCCCAGGCTCTGATCGCGGTGGGTATCCCGAACAGCCCCGACCTCCTCGACCTCAGCGACGACAACTTCATCCGCGCCGTGATGCGGCACGAGGCGGCCGGTCCCGAGGTCCGCGCCGCCGCCGCGACGGCCCTGGCCGGCGACACCGCCGCCTGGCGGGAGTTCATCACCAACGGCGCCCGCGAGGCCCACCAGCGCGACGTGGCCAAGGAGCTCAAGGAGCTGGAGGAGCGGAACCGCGAGGAGGCCGAGCGCCGCAAGGAGCAGGCGGCCCGCGCCAACGCGGCCGCGCTGTTCCGCGTCACGGCGAGCGAGGCCATGCTGGTCCTCAGCGACGACAACTTCATCCGCGAACTGCTGCGCGTCGCACCGGCCGACGCCAAGGAGAGCGAGCTGTACGCGGCGGCGCAGCGCGCGGTCCTCAGCCCTGACCCGGCCGTGTGGAAGCAGTTCATCCACACCGGCGCCGTAGAGGCGTACAAGAAGGACGACGAGGCTCGCCGCAAGAAGATCGCCGATGCCAACCGTCTGCTCGTCACGCAGATCCGGGCCGCCGCGGAGAAGACCGGCGTGAACCCGAACCTGGTTGCGGCCGCGAAGACGGCGCTGGCCGGCAGCGACGAGGCCGTCGCGCAGTTCCTCAAGGAGGAGAGCCTCTACCGGGCCAAGCGGCAGACGCTCCAGCCGGTGAACGCCAAACTGCCCGGCTTCGCCATCCGGCAGTCCGGTGTCGACGCCGGCGAGGCGTTCATCGCTCCCGTGTCCGCCGGCTCCAAGCAGGCCGACCGCGAGGACGCCACCTGGGTCGTGGTCCCCGCCCTGGGCGGTCAGCCGAACTGCTACTCCTTCGAGTCGGCCCGCAAGCCCGGCCACTACCTGATGCAGAAGGACCTGCGGGTCCGGCTGACCGCCAGCGACAACAGCGCGCAATTCCGCAAGGACGCCACCTGGTGCGCGAAGAAGCCCCTGGTCGGCTCCGGTACGTCGTTCGAGTCGGCGGGCCAGCCGGGCCGCTTCCTGCGGCAGTACCAGGGCGACTTGTACGCGGCCGACAAGAGCGGCAAGAACCGCGGCGACGCGGAGAAGGACTTCGCCCTGGACGCCACCTGGAAGGTCGCCACCCCGCTCGCGCGCTGACCGCAGCCGCAGCCGCAGCCGCAGCAGAATCCTTTCCTTCCACCTGAGAAGAACGGAAACACCCCATGTCTCGGATCGTCCGATCCGTTCTGGCCATCGGGGCCAGTGCCGCCGTGCTCGCCGCCGGCGTGACCGTCGCCGTCGCCGCCGCAGAGCCGTCCACCATGTCCGTCACCGCGTCGTCCGTCACCGCCGCCGTCGCGGCGCCCTCGGCCGTACAGCTCAAGGCCGAGCACAGCGGCAAGTGCCTCGCGATCGGCAACGCCGGCCTGCGCAACGGCATCAACGCCGGCCAGGCCACCTGTGCCGACGACGCCGAGAACCAGAAGTTCGACATGGTGCCCTCCGGTGCGGGCACCTTCGAGCTGAAGTTCAAGCACAGCGGCAAGTGCCTCGACGCGGAGAGCGCCGGCACCGCGAACGGCACGGTCGTCCAGCAGTGGTGGTGCGTGGGCGCGCAGAACCAGCGCTGGCGCCTGGTCATGGTCGACATCGCCAACGAGCTCTACGAGCTGCGGCCCGCCCACACGGCAGCGAACGCGCAGCGCTGCCTGAACATCGCGTCCGCCGGCAAGGACGACGGCGCCGCCGCGCAGCTGGCGTCGTGCAGCGGCTCGGGCGCCCAGAAGTGGCGCATCCAGCCGGTCACCGCAGCCTGAGCAACCGTCAACCCGCGAGAGGAAACCGATCCCATCATGTCTCGGATCATCCGGGCCGCCCTGGCCGTAGGCGCCACCTTCGCCGTGCTGGCCGGCACCGCGACCGCCGTACAGGCCGACACGGACACCGATGCCCGTTCCGCGGCCGAAGCCGCTCGCATCGCGGCCGAGGCGGCACGGAAGGCCGCCAGCGGTGACGCCGCCGAAGCGGCCCGCGAGGCTGCGCTCTCGGCGCATGCCGCAGCGCAGGAGGGCAAGTCCCGCGCCGCGATGGCGCCGGCGGCCATCACGCTCACGGCTGCCCACAGCGGCAAGTGCCTGGACGTCGAAGGCGGCAAGACCACGGACGGCATCAACACCCAGCAGTACACCTGCAACGGCAGCGACGCCCAGAAGTGGAGCGCGGTCGCCGCGACGGGCGGCAGCTTCGAGCTGCGCTCCGTCCTCACCGGCAAGTGCCTCGAGGTGCAGCAGCAGGGCGCCAAGAACGGCGCGGCCGTCCAGCAGTTCAAGTGCGGGCAGGGCGCGCACCAGCGCTGGCAGCTGGTGCTGGTCGACAGCGTCCGCAAGCTGTACGAGGTGACGCCGATGCACGCCGCCGGCATGTGCCTGGACGTCCCCGGCGCCAAGAAGGACAACGGCGTCGACACGCAGCTGTACACCTGCAACCGGTCCGACGCCCAGCTGTGGCAGGTCCAGCAGGTCAAGTAGGCCTGCCGAACGGGGGCGCGCGAGCGCGCCCGTTGAAGTCGCGGAGGGGCAGGGCCGGGCGTACGGCCCTGCCCCTCTTCGGCTGTGAACACGTTCTTCTTTCCCAAGGGGGTCTTCAGTTGAGTCGTCAGTGGTGGGGTGCGCGGACGGCGGCGGCCGGCGTGCTGGCCGGCGGGATCGCGATCGCGGGCACGGCCCCGGCGTGGGCGGACGCCCGTATCGCGGCCGCCGCGCCGTCGGTCGTTGCGGGCGTGCAGGCGGAGCAGGCGCTTTCGCCCGAGCTGGCCGCGGCGGTCGAGGAGGCGCGCCGACGGGTGACGTCGATGGCGAAGACGCACCCGGCCGCCGAGGTGCGGACGTCGGCGTGGAACGCGCTGCGGAGTTCCCGCGGCGACGAGGCGCTCCTCGAGTGGCTCGCGCCCGCCGGCGGTTTCGACTACGCCAAGCAGCGGGCGCGGGACACGCGCGCCCGGAACAAGGCGTTCTGCGAGCGCGTCGTGGCCACGCACACGGCGGGATTCTCCCCCGAGGTGCGGGCGGCCGCCGCGCGGGCGCTGAAGGGGAGCGTCGCCGAGCAGGCGGCGTTCGTGAAAACGGGGTACGCCGACGCGCAGCAGCGCGACCGCGCCGTGCGCGAGGCCGCCGAACAGCAGCGGCTGGAAGTTGCCGCCAAGGACCGGGACTTCGTGCGCACCCTTGGTGAGAACGACCCGGGCGAGCAGGTACGGGTCGCGGCGCAGTGGGCGCTGCGACCGGGTGCCGCGGACACCGACGTGGCGGAGTTCTTCGGCTACGGGTGGGCCACGGGCGCGGCGTTGGACCTCGAGGCGTATCGGACGCGTGTGGCCGACGGAGAGACGATGCGGCACCACACGCTGACGCTCCTGATCCGGGAGGCCACGGCGGCCGAGGCGGCCGTCAAGGATGCGGCGGACGCGGCCCGGGCCCGCGCCGAAGCGGAGCGGGCCTGGAAGGCGGTGTCCGAACACGCCGGCGCGGCGCAGCGCGCGTGGCTGGCCGAGCAGGCCGCCGCCACTGCGCAGGCGGAGAACTGGCGGGCCGTTGCCCTGCTGTCCCGGGAGTCCGCGGAGCAGCTCTGGAAGGCGGTCTCGGGTACCGCCGAGACCAACCAGGGCGCCTGGGCCGGGGAGCAGGCCGGGGCCGTCGACGCGGCGGCGTTCTGGAAGGCCATGTTCGAGCGGGCCCAGGACGGCGAGAACCGCGCCCGGGGCTGATCCCGAGGATCCGGCCGGCCCGTGACGGGCCGGCCGGACTGCATTCGACCACCCCGTCCGCTGACCTGGGCGGGGGTTTCTTGATCCATTCGTCTAGGGGGTTCCCGTGAGGGGAAGGTTCCGGCCCAGGGCCGGAAGGCTGCGCGTGGGCGCGGCCGCGAACGTACGGAAGGCCGTGGCCGCAGCGGTCGTCGTGGCCGGGGTGGGCCCCCCCCCCCCCCCGGCCCCCGCCCCCGGCGAGGCCGCTGCCGCGACCGCCGCCGTACACAACGAGAAGGCGTCGCTGACGAAGACGCTCGCGTCGCTCGACCAGCTGGCGGGGGCGCTCAAGCCGAAGACGTCCGGCGCGGCGCCCGCCGCGAAGTCCGAGCTCCAGCGGATCAGCGACGAGCGGGACCGGCAGCTGGTCGAGGACTTCGCCGAGTTCGACGAGGAAGAAGAGGTCCGCGAGGCCGCCAGGAAGGCGCTGCAGAGCACCGACCCGAACGCCGTCCGGGAGTTCCTGGAGCGCGGCGAGTCCGAGGCGCGCCAGCGTGCCAAGGACAAGCGCGCCGGTGCCGACACCGCGAACCGCCAGCAGATCGAGAAGCTGCGCGGCACCGGCGGCCCGTTCTTCAACGCCGAGGTCGAGCGGGTCCTCAAGGGCACGGCACAGGACCGCGCCGACTTCCTGGCCTTCGGCGCGGACATCGCCAAGCAGCGTGACGAGGCGGACAAGCAGAACGCCGCCAAGCGCGCCGAGGAGAACCGCAAGCGCGTCGAGATGCTGGCGTCGGTGGGCGGACCCGCGGTGAAGCAGGCCGCGCGGGCCGCGCTGGACTCCAAGAACGACGCGGTGATCGCGGAGTTCCTGGAGAAGGGCTACCAGGTCGCGGCGCAGCAGGACGCCGACGACCGGGCCGCGCACGAGAAGGCGCAGAAAGAGGCCCAGGAGGCAGCGGAGAAGCTGCGTGAGCTGGCCCGCAAGGCGGCCGTCGCCGCCGAGGCCCGTACCAAGCTGATCGCCGCGCACGGCGACGCCGTGAAGGCGCTCAAGAAGGCCTCCAACGCCATGTCGTCGGCGGCGTCCGCCTCGCGCGAGGCGGACCGGATGCTGGCGGCCGACCGGGCCGGCAAGCGCCTGTCCAACTACGACCAGGTCAAGGCCGAGGTCGCACGTCAGGTCGGGTACGGCCAGGACGCCTCCAAGGCCGCTCAGGTCGCGGCCGCGCAGGCCAAGATCCAGGCCGATGTGCTGGTGCAGACCGGCCTGGAGCACGGCACCCAGTGGTCCGAGGTCGCCTCGGGCATCGCCGCCGCAGCGGAAGCCGCGGTGAAGGCCGCCCAGACGGCCCAGCACGCGGTGGACGCCACCGCCGCCGACGCCGCCGGCCTGAACGCCCAGAACCAGGCCGAGTTGCACGAGCAGCAGGCCAAGAAGTGGCGGGCGAACGCCGAGGAGCAGGCCCGGGCCGCGGCCCGGATGGCCGAGGCCGCCGAGAAGCAGGCGAAGATCGCCGCGACCGCCGCGGCGCGGGCCAAGGACGCGCGCGTGGCGGCCGAGCAGGCGGAGCGCGAGGCGTGGGAGCACGCCCGCAAGACCCGCGAGGCCCGTATCGAGGCGCAGCGCCAGGCCGCGATCGCGGCCGAGCAGCGCAAGATCGCCGAGCGTGAGCGCGACCTCGCCGCGGCGGCCCGGGCCCGGGCCGAGCGCGAGCGGGACATCGCCGCGGCTGCGCGTGCGCGCGCCGAGGCCGAGGCCCGTACGGCTTCCGCCGCCCGCGCGCAGGCGCAGGCGGCCGCCGCGACGGCGGCGTCCGCGCGCGCGTCCGCCGCCCACCAGGACGGCATCGCCGCCGAGGCGGACCGCAAGGCGCGGGACGAGGAGACCAACGCCCGCAACGCCCGCAACTCCGCGTTCGCGGCCGAGCAGCGGCACGACGCGGCGGAGGCCCGTGCCAAGGCGACCGAGGCGATCGCCGCCTCCGGCCGCGGCACGATCGACGCGGGTGTGGCCCGGGCAGCCGCCGACCAGGCGCGCGCCGACGCCAACACCGCGGGCCAGGCGGCCGGTCAGGCCCGCAGCGCCGCGGGCACCGCCAGCGGTGCGGCCGTACGGGCGCGTTCCGCCGCGACGGAGGCCGCGGGTGCGGCCGCCCGGGCGCGGGCCGCGGCGGCCGAGGCCACCGCGCACGCCGCGCGGGCGAGCGCCGCGGCGAACAAGGCCGAGGCGGCCGCCGCGGCCGCCGACGCCGCCGCGAACAAGGCGGAGGCCGAGGCCGCCCTCACGCACGCCGCCGCGCAGCGCGCCAACCAGAAGGCCGCGGAGGCCACGGCCCAGGAGGCCCGGGCCGGCATCGCCGCGCACGAGGCCGCCCGTCTGGCCGGGCTCGCCGCCATGCACGCGAACAACTCCCTCCAGGCCGCGAACCGCACGAAGGAGGAGGCCCAGGGCGCTGTTCGCGAGGCCGCGATGGCGCGGGTCCAGTCCACCATCGCCGTCAAGGCGGCGGCGGGGGCCCGCAGCACGGCCGCCGGCATCGCCGAGCCGGCCAACATGGCCATCGAGCTGACCGCGCCGTTCGCCGGCAAGGACGTCGACGCCGACTTCGCCGCCGAGGTCGCCGCCGCGGCGGAGCAGATGGGCGCGGAGCAGGTCGCCTCGGCCGAGGCGAAGGCCGCGGAGGCCGTCAAGGCCGCCGACGCCGCCGAGGCCGCTGCCCAGCGGGCCAACGCCCAGGTCGCTCCGGCCTTCAAGGCCGCCGCGGCGGCGGCGCGTTCGTCCGCGAACGCCGCGCGTTCCGCCGCGGCTGCGATGAAGTCGGCGGCGCAGGCCGCCGAGGACGGTGCCAAGGCCCGCGCGGCCGCGGCCCGCGCCAACCAGGCCGACGCGCAGGCCCAGGCCGACGCCACGCTCGCCCGCGAGGCCGCCAAACAGGCCTACGCGGACGCGACCGCGGCCCGTAACGCCGCCAACCAGGCGGAGGCGGAGGCAGCCCGTGCCCGGGGCGCCGCGGCCGAGGCGGACAGCCACGCGGTGGCCGCGAACAGCGCCGCCAACCTGGCGGAGCACGAGGCGACCGTCGCCCAGGGCGCTGCCGCCCAGGCGGAGAAGGACGCCGCGGACGCGAACAAGTTCGCGGAGTCGGCGGAGGGCCACGCCAAGTCGGCGGAGGCCGCGGCCAAGAACGCCAACACGTACGCCCGCGAGGCGGACGAGGCGGCGAAGAAGGCCGAGGAGTACCAGCGCGAGCAGGAGCGCAAGGCCCGGGAGGCGGCGGCGAAGGCCGCCGCGCAGAAGGGCCAAGCCCCGAAGCTGACCGAAGCGGAGCTCCAGGCACTCAAGCTCGCCGGTATTACGCCGGAGGAGTACGAGCAGGCCCGCCAACTCGAGAACAAGGACCTCGCCGACTTCCTCATGGAGAACGGCGGCGAGATCATCGTCGACCTCCTCTTCGAGGACATCAAGAAGTGCTTCACCGAGGGCAACTTCGAGAGCTGCTTCTGGGCCGTGGTCGGCGCCCTTCCCTGGGGCAAGGCGCTGAAGGTCATCAAGGAGACGCCGGCGATCGCCAAGGCCCTCGTCCGCATCGTCGGCGGCCTGGACGACTTCCTCGAGAACTCCGCCAAGGCGAAGAAGGTGATCGAGAAGAGCAACGAGCTCCTCGAGAAGATCCGCAAGAACCCGCCGTGCGAGGTCAAGAACAGCTTCGCACCGGGCACTTTGGTGCTCATGGCCGACGGTACGCGCAAGCCGATCGAGGAGGTCCGAGTCGGCGAGCGGGTCATCGCGACCGACCCCGGGACCGGGCGGACCGAGAGCCGCGCCGTGACCGACCTGATCGTCGGGGAGGGCCAGAAGGCGCTGCGGGAACTCACGGTCGACACCGATGGCGCAGCCGGGAGCGCCACCGGCGCCATCACGGCCACGGACGGGCACCCGTTCTGGGTCGACAACCGCCACGAGTGGGTGGACGCCGCTGACCTCAAGGCCGGCGACCGGCTGCGCACCCCCGAGGGCGAGCTCAAGGAACTCGTCGGCGTCCGGGCGTGGACCGAGCCGATGCGGGTGCACAACCTGACGGTCGACGAGATCCACACCTACTACGTGCTGGCCGGCGCGACGCCGGTACTGGTCCACAACACGTTCGCGTGCCCCGTCGGCGTCAGGGACACCTGGCACACCGCGACCTTCACCTCTCCCGAGGCCTCGTTCAAGTACCACTTCGACAAGCACGGCCTGTCGCTCGGCAAGACTCCCGAGCAGTACCAGGCGGACGCCAAGGCGTGGCTCGAGTCGAACCCGGCCCGCAGTAGGGTCAATCAGAAACTCGTCGAAATGGAGGACGGCTCCAAGGGCATCAAGTTCACGGATCCGAACGGCGGCCCCGGAGGCATCATCTCCAACGGGAAGGTCGTCACCTTCTGGTACGACAACGACCACTAATCGCCAAGGAAAGACCAATGCTGAGCTTCGTGGACGCCTACACGCTGTGGAGGTCCCTGCCGTTCCCTCGAAGCGGACCTCTTGAGGAATCCGTACTCATCCGCAGTGATCTGGTGCTCGCGGATCAATACGTGACAACAGTGATCCGTTTCGTTGAGGACGGTGTCTTCAAGCCGGTGGTTCCGGACGCTCTGGCGCTCCTCGACGAGATCTTGGAGCGCGCCGAGAGGCTGGGCGACACCGCGGATCCCGAAACGCAGCAGATCGCCCGCTCCCAGCACGCCTACGCGGCGCTGCTGCATCTGGTCTACAGCAAGTTCCTGGAAGCAGGGGCGGACGGGCACACCTGACCGCGAGTGGTCACGGCCGGTCCGCAGGAGCGGATCCCGTTGGCCCCCGAGGCGGCGGGCACTCACACGAGTGCCCGCCGCTTCGGCGTTCTCGGGCTCTGGCATTCGGATCTAGGCGGCCGCCGGGCCGCCGTGCTCCACCACCGCGACCAGCGGGGCCAGTTGGGGATTGCGGGCGGCTTCGTCCAGTGCCTCGCGCAGCGCGGCGCCGTTCGTCGGGCGGGCGGCGGCCAGCAGGGCCAGGCCCGCCTCGCTCACGTCGGTGTAGATGCCGCGCCGGTCGGTGTCGCAGAGGTAGCGGCTCAGCAGACCGCGGTCCTCGAGCCTGCTCACCAGCCGGGTCGTCGCGCTCTGGCTGAGCAGCACCGAGTCGGCGACCTGGTGCATGCGCAGGTGGCCGCCGGGCCCGTTGTGCTGGCGGCTCAGGACGTCCAGCAGCGAGAACTCGCGCACGCTGAGGCCGTGCCCCGCCTGCAGGGCCCGTTCGATGTGCGACTCGATGCGCCCGTGCAGGAGGGAGAGGGCGCACCAGCCCTGGGAGAGGGCGGTGAGTGCGCTGTCCGTGGCCGTCATGGGCTCCTCCTTCGAAGCGGGTGGGGCACCAGGATAGGGCCCCCGCGCAATAGCCCGCGCTTGCAAGTATCCCGCGTCTGCAATTAATGTGGACGCCTGTAAGCAGCGGCAGCAACGTGTCGCCCTCCCCGCCGAAGGACACCTTCCCTCATGCCTCTCGCCCTCCTCGCCCTCGCCATCGGGGCCTTCGGGATCGGCACCACCGAGTTCGTGATCATGGGCCTGCTGCCCGAGGTCGCGGGCGACTACGGCGTCTCGATCCCCACCGCGGGCTTCCTGGTCACCGGCTACGCCCTCGGCGTGGTCTTCGGCGCGCCGCTGATGACCGTCCTCGGCACCCGCATCCCCCGCAAGCGGATGCTGATGCTGCTGATGGGCCTGTTCATCGCGGGCAACGTGCTGTCCGCGCTCGCCCCCGCCTTCGGAATGATGCTCGCCGGCCGCGTCGTCGCCTCGCTCGCCCACGGCGCCTTCTTCGGCATCGGCGCGGTCGTCGCCGCCGAACTCGTCGCCCCCGAGAAGAAGGCCGGAGCCATCGCCATGATGTTCACCGGCCTGACGGTGGCCAACGTGGTGGGCGTCCCGCTCGGCACCCTGGTCGGCCAGACCCTCGGCTGGCGCGTCACCTTCCTCGTCGTCGCCGGGCTCGGCGTCATCGGCCTGCTCGGCATCGCCCGCCTGGTCCCCGAGCTGCCCCGCCCCGAAGGCGGCGTACGGATCCGCGGCGAGCTGGCCGCCTTCCGCAACGTGCAGGTGCTGCTCGCGATGGCGATGACCGTGCTCGGCTTCGGCGGCGTCTTCGCCGCGATCACCTACATCACCCCGATGATGACCGACGTCGCCGGCTTCGCCGACTCCTCCGTGACCTGGCTCCTCGTCCTCTTCGGCCTCGGCATGGTCGCGGGCAACCTCATCGGCGGCCGGTACGCCGACCGTGCGCTGATGCCGATGCTGTACGTCTCCCTGGGCGCGCTCGCCGTCACCCTGGCCGTCTTCACGCTCACCGCCCACACCAAGGCGGGCGCCGCCGTCACCGTCGTGCTCATCGGCGCCCTCGGCTTCGCGACCGTGCCCCCGCTCCAGAAGCGGGTCCTCGACCAGGCCGCGGGCGCGCCGACCCTGGCCTCCGCCGTCAACATCGGCGCCTTCAACCTGGGCAACGCGCTCGCCGCCTGGCTCGGCGGCCTGGTGATCGCCGCGGGCCTCGGCTGGACCGCCCCGAACTGGGTCGGCGCGGCGCTCGCCGCCTCCGCCCTGGCGCTCGCCCTCGTCTCCGGCGCCCTGGAGCGCCGTACGGAGGGACGCGCGGCCCACGGCGGCAGGGTGCCCGCCGCCTCAGCCCCCGGGGCGGCCGCCGCCGTACCCGCCCGCCACTGATCCGCCGACGCTTCCCGCACACCCCCGCCCCGGCCCGCCCTCCATGCCCGCCCGGACACCCGCCGTACGACCCCGCCCCGCGAGGAGACCCGCATGTCCAGCACCACCCGCACCGCCGTCGCCCCGCTGACCACCGAGGACGCCGAGCTGCTCGTCGCCGCCGCCGACGCGGCCGCCGGAGCGGCCGGGGTCACGGTCAGCGTCACCGTCCTCGACGCGGGCGGCCACCTGCTCGCCTTCCGCCGCGACGACCGCGCCGTGCTGATCTCCGGCGAGACCAGCACCCGCAAGGCCTTCACGGCGCTCCAGCTGAACGCGCCCACCGCCGACCTGGTCGCCGCCGTCCAGCCCGGCGGCCCCTTCCACACCCTGCCCACCGCCCTCGACCGTCCGCTGCTTTTCATCGCGGGCGGGCTGCCCGTCCACCGCGAAGGCCGCCTCATCGGCGCCATCGGCGTCGGCGGCGGCGCCCCCGACCAGGACCACGGCTTCGCCGCCGCCGCGCTCGACGCCCCGGTCTGAGACCGCCGGGTCGCGCTCCCGTGTCCCCCGTGCCAGGTTGGTACGGGGGACACGGGCGCATCGGACGCGGGCGCATGAGGCGAGATCCGAGGTTTCACGTGAGAGGCCACGTCATAGCGACGGCGGCGGTCGCCGCACTGGTCACCCTTGCCGTCCCGGGCTGCACGGCCGGCTCCGACCAGGCCCGCGCACCGGCCGCACCGGCCGCACCGACCCCCGGCGCGAGCACCCCGCCCGGCCCGGCGGCGCCCGCCCCGGTGCCCACCGCGGCCGCCCCCTCCCCGACGCCCTCCTACGCCCTGTCCACCGCCCCGCGCACCATCCCGGCCGTACGGGAGCACGTTCCCGCCCGGGGGCCCGGATGGAAGCCCGCCCCCGCGGCCCGCGTGGTCGTCGCGCCGGGCGACACGGCCGCCCTGGGCGACGAGGGCAGGCTGCTGGCCGGTGAACTGCGCATGGGATACGCCGAATCGGCCGAGCCGGCCCCCGGCGACGTGCACCTGTCCCTCGCAGCCAAGGGTTCGGGCACGCCCGAGTCGTACACCCTCGACGTCAAGAACGGCCGGGTCCGCATCACCGGACCCGACGAGGCCGGGGTCTTCTACGGCACCCGTACCCTCAAACAGGCCGTGCGCAGCGCCGGTTCGGCCCCCGAGGGAACCGTGCGCGACGGCCCCGCCGAGCCGCAGCGCGGCCTCAACCTCGACATCGCGCGCAAGCACTTCACCCCCGACTGGATCGAGGACCGGCTGCGCGAGATGGCCGATCTGAAACTCAACCAGCTCGGCCTGCACTTCTCCGACGACCAGGCCTTCCGCATCGAGTCCGACAGCCACCCCGAGATCGTCTCCGCCACGCACCTCACCAAGGCCCAGCTGCGCGGTATCACCGCCCTCGCCGCCCGCCTGCACATCACCGTGGTCCCGGAGATCGACTCGCCCGGACACCTCGGCGCGGTGCTGCGCGCCCACCCCGGGCTGCAGCTGCGCGACGTACAGGGCAGGGCGGTGCAGGGCGCGGTGGACATATCCGACCCGGCCGCCGCGAAGCTCGTCGACGAACTGCTCCGCGAGTACCTGCCGCTGTTCCCCGGCGGGGCCTGGCACCTGGGCGCCGACGAGTACCAGGCGCTGGTGGTCCGCGACCCGGAGGCCTCCTTCCCGCAGCTCGCCGCCGCGGCACGCCAGCGGTACGGGCCCACGGCCCGGGTGCAGGACCTGGCCACGGGCTGGCTCGAAGACCGCGCGGACACCGTGCGCCCGTCGGGCAAGGCGCTGAAGGCGTGGAACGACGGGTTCTTCGCCGGCGGGATCGCGAAGGCGGCCGATGACATCCAGGTCGAGTACTGGACCGGCAAGGAGATCGGCGCCCGGCCGCCGCTGGAGTACCTGCGCGAGGGCCGCAAGGTCGTGAACCTCAACGACGAGTACCTCTACTACGTGCTGGGCGAGCCGAACCAGTTCACCTACCCGACCGGCCGGCGCATATACGAGCAGTGGACCCCCCTGGTCCTGCGCGGCACCACCCCCGTGCCCGCCCGGTACGCGGACCAGATCCTCGGCGCCCGGCTCGCCGTGTGGTCCGATCTGGCCGGAGCCCAGACCCAGGCCCAGGTGGCGGCGGGCATCCGGCTGCCGCTGGCCGCGCTCTCGCAGAAAGTCTGGGACGCCCGCACCCCGGCCCTGCCGTGGACCGGCTTCCAGAGCCTCGCCGACCGCCTGGACCCGCCGTGACGGCCCGCCCGTCCTAACAGGCGCTGTCGCAGTCCCCGTCGCCGCTCCCGGAGAGCTCGGCGCACAGGGTGCTCTCCACCGTGCCCAGCAGACGGGTCAGTTCGGCACGCTCGGACGCGTCCAGGCCGCCCAGGGTCTGGCGTTCCAGTTCGCCCCAGGCCCGGCGCACCTCGACGAGCAGCCCGCAGCTGGCGTCCGTGGCCTCGACCAGGGAGGCGCGGCGGTCGGCCGGGTCGGGGCGGCGCCGGACGTGTCCGGCCTGTTCGAGGCGCTGGAGCATCTTGGTCACCGTGGACGGGTCGAGGCCCACCGCTTTGATCAGCTCGGACTGGCGCACCGCCCCGCTGTCCCACAGGTGCATCATCAGGAACTCCTGCCCCGGATGCAGTCCCAGTTTGCGCAGGGCTCGGCCCGCGGCGATCCGGTGGAGCCGGGCCACGCGGCTGATGGCGTGGCTGACCGGCCCGTCCAGCACGGCGCCGGGTACCGCCGGACAGGCGGCTTCGGTACGCGGTTCCCCGGCTGCTTGCGCGGTCATGGCGGCGGTCCTCTTCTCGTCTCGGACTGGGAATCCTACCCGCCGGACAAATTTTACCTTGGTCGGCCAAGTAATGCGGTACGCTGCACCCCGAAGCAATCATTGGCCGACCAATTAACTCTGTGGGGCAGACATGACCAGCGCATTCGAACCCGTCCGCATCGCCGGTGGACTCCTCGCCAACCGCATCGCCCTGGCGCCCATGACCCGGAGCCGGGCCGGGGAGGGAGGGATCGCGACCGGCCTCGTCGCCGAGTACTACACCCAGCGCGCCTCCGCCGGCCTGATCATCACGGAGGGCATCCAGCCCTCCGCCGTCGGCCAGGGCTACCCCTTCACCCCCGGCCTGCACACCGCCGAGCAGGTCGCCGCCTGGCGCGAGGTCACCGACTCGGTGCACGCCGCGGGCGGCCGGATCTTCGCGCAGATCATGCACTCCGGCCGGATCGGCCACCCCACGCTGCTGCCGGACGGTCTGGTGCCCGTGGCACCCTCCGCGGTCGCCGCCGAGGGGCAGGTCTTCACCGGGGACGGCCTCAAGGACTTCGTGACCCCCCGCGAGCTGACCGGCGCCGAGGTGCGGGCGACCATCGCCGACTACGCAGAGGCCGCCCGCAACGCCGTCGAGGCCGGCTTCGACGGCGTCGAGCTGCACGGGGCCAACGGCTACCTGATCCACCAGTTCCTGGCCCCGGGCTCCAACCGGCGCACCGACGAGTGGGGCGGCACCACCGAGAACCGCATCCGCTTCGCCGTGGAGGTGGTCAAGGCGGTCGCCGCCGCGATCGGCGCCGAGCGCACCGGGCTGCGCATCTCGCCCGGAAACCCGTACAACAACATCTCCGAGCCCGACCCGCAGCCCGCCTACGAGGCGCTGGTCAAGGAGATCGACAGGCTCGGACTGGCCTACCTGCACGTCCTGGAGCACGGCCCCGAGGCCCGGGCGACCACCCTCGCGCTGCGCAAGCAGTTCTCCGGCCCGCTCGTGCTGAACCCGGCGACCGAGGGCCCCACCGACCACCGGGCCCTCACGCTGATCGAGGACGGCACCGCCGACCTGCTTGCCTTCGGGGCCCTGTTCCTGGCCAACCCCGACCTCCCGGAGCGGCTCCGCACCGAGGGCCCGTACAACACCCCGGACACCTCCACCTTCTTCGGCGGAGATGCCCGCGGGTACACGGACTACCCGGCCCTGTAGGGAACCGCTCCGGGGCCGCGGCGTGCGGTCACCAGATGGAGGCGACCCACTCCGGGTGGTCGATGAACGGGTTCCGGTTGTGCTGGTAGACATCGAATATGACCTGGTTGCGGCGCTGCTCGAAGGCGTCCGGCGGGTCCATCTGGTGCCACTGCTTGAGCACGCTGATCCGGCCGTGGGCGGGAGCGGAGCCGTTGCCGACCCGGTCGTTCATCTCCAGGTCCGCGAAGCCGTCGCCGCCCTCGTAGCGCACGGCCATGTAGAGCAGCATCCGCGCCACGTCGCCCTTGACCGCGTCGCGCGGCTCGAAGGAGTCGGCGTCGGTGAGGCTGCCGGGTGCCTCGCCGACCGGGCCGCCGCCGTTGTCGAAGTCCTTGTTGCCCCGGGTGCTGTTGACGGTGACGTCCTCGGGGCGCAGGTGGTGCAGGTCGGTGCCGGGACCGGTCGCGGTGCCGAAGTCGCCGTGGCTCTTGGCCCAGACGTGCTCGCGGTTCCAGTCGTCGGGGTCGCCGCCGTTGGTCGACTTCGACTGCGAGCGGCCGGAGTAGACGAGGATGACGTTGTTCGGGTTCGCCGGGTCCTGGTCGGTCACCTTGAGGGCGTTCCACACGCCGTCGTAGCTGACCTTGGACTGGTTCTTGATGATGCCGTGCAGGGCGGACTTCAGGGCCGCTCCGGTCTTGCCCTCGGCGGCGGCGTAGTAGCTGTCGACCGAGACGGCGGCGGTCTGGGTTTCCGCCGTCCGCTGCTGACCGGCGGAGGCGGCGGCCGGTACGGCGAACAGGGCGGCCGCCGCGAGGTCGGCCGCCCAGGGAGTCAGGCGCGAGATTCTCATCACGTGGGGGACCTCTCCACACGCACCGTCCCCGCCCGGGGAATTGGCGGGGTGTCAGGTGGCAGAGCGAGGCTCACATTGTCATGTGCCCTACAGGTAAAAACCATGTGTCGGGAGTGCGGACCTTGGTGTGTGCCGTCCGTCCGCCGCGGGCAGGGTAGCGGTGGCCCCTCGGGGCCCGTCCGACCGTGAAGAGCCCTTGATGGAGCAGCCCATGGCAGTGAAGATCCTGATCGTGACCGGTGACGCGGCGGAGTCGCTGGAGGTCCTGTATCCGTACCAGCGGCTGCGCGAGGAGGGGTACGAGGTCCACATCGCGGCGCCCTCGGTGAAGAAGCTGCGCTTCGTGGTCCACGACTTCGAGGACGGCTTCGACACCTACACCGAGAAGCCCGGCTACACCTGGCCGGCCGATCTGGCCTTCGCCGACGTGGTCACCGAGGACTACGCGGCCCTGGTCGTCCCGGGCGGCCGGGCGCCGGAGTACCTGCGCAACGACCCCGAGGTGCGGCGGATCCTGGCCGGCTTCGCCGAGTCGGACAAGCCGATCGCCCAGATCTGCCACGGCCCGCTGATCACGGCTGCGGCCGGAGGCCTGGCGGGCCGCCGGGTGACCGCGTACCCGGCCCTGGAGCTGGACATGAAGGCGGCCGGGGCCGCGTTCGAGGACTCCGAGACCGTGGTGGACGGCACGCTGGTGTCGGCCCGGGCCTGGCCCGACCACTCGCGCTGGATGCGGGAGTTCCTGACGGTGCTGCGCGGCAAGGCCCCGGTGGCCTGACGTGCCCGGCCCAACGGCCGGGGCGGCCCGGCCGGTTCCGGGGACGGGTGCGACGGCGGGCCGGGCCCGCCGCCGCCCCGGCGATCGTCAGCTGACCGTCGTGATCGGCGGGGCCGGCTCGTACTTGTAGTCCTGGCCGAAGTTCTTCTTCACGGCCGCTTCCCAGGAGCCGTCCTCGACCATCTTCTTCAGCGCGGCGTTGATCTTGGTCTGGAGTTCCTTGTCGCCCTTCTTCACGCCGATGCCGTAGTTCTCGGTGCTCAGGCTCTGGCCCGTCAGCCTGAACTTGCCCTCGTTGCCCTTCCTGGCCGCGTACCCGGCCAGGATGGAGTTGTCCGTGGTCATGGCGTCGACGATGTTGTCCTGGAGGGCGACGAGGCACTCGGAGTACCCGGGAAGCTCCAGCACGCTCGCCTTGGGGGCGAGCCCCTTCCTGATGTTGTCCGCCGAGGTGGAGCCGGAGACCGAGCAGAGCCGCTTGTTGTTGAGGTCCTCCGGCTTGGCGATGGAGGTGTCGGAGGCGCGGACCAGGATGTCCTGGTGGGCCACGAAGTACGGCCCGGCGAAGTCGACCTTCTCCTTGCGCTTGTCGTTGATCGAGTAGCTCGCGGCGACGAACTCCACCTCGTTGTACTGGAGCAGCAGCTCGCGGTCGTTGCTGTAGACCTGCTTGAACTCGATCCGGTCCGCGCTGTAGCCGAGCTCCTTGGCCACGTACGTGGCCACGTCCACGTCGAAACCGGTGAAGATCCCGCCGGGCTCGCGCTGTCCGATGCCCGGCTGGTCGAACTTGATGCCGACGGAGAGGGTCCCCTTGGCCTGGTCGTCACCGCCGCACCCGGAGGTGGTCAGGGCGAGGGCGATCACTGCGGCAACCGCACCGGCCTGGGGAACCTTCATTGCTGCACTCTTTCCTCGAAAAACGCGGGACGGCCGACAGGGTCGCTGGGGCGCGCGGAACCGCGGGTACGTGGGGGGACGTCAAGACACGTGTACGAGGAAGCTAGGAAGGCGACGGGCGCAGCGTCACTAGATCTGAGCAAAACTTGAGCATAACGATCCGGCCCGACCGCAGATCCTGTGGCGGGTCCGGGCCGGAACGGGAGAAAGGGCGGGGATGGGGACAGGTTCGGTACGGGTCGAGGGCAATGCGCTGCTTTTGGGAGAAGGGGTGCAGATCCGCTTCATCCGGACGCTGCGGCTGCCCGAATCGGGTACGCACGCACTGCCGCCGGGGCTGGGGGAGTTCCCGCTGCGGCGGGTCGAGGACTACCCGGACACGGCGCCGCCGGAGTGGCTGGCCAAGGGCGGCGTGATGCTGCCGGTGTACCTGCGCGAGGCGATGTGGCTGAGCTTCGGCCGGAGCGCCGAACCGGCCGCGCTCCAGGTCGGGGTCGGCAAGGTGTGCGCGGTGTCGGGCGAGCGCTGGACGGGGCGGCTGGGCCGCGACCCGCAGAACTACGTGGTGCTGCCCCGCCAGCCGTGGCTGGACGGGATCAACTCGGGCGACGGGACGGTGCGCCAGTTCGTCGCCGTACCGCTGGGGCTCGGCGCCACCGTCGAGGGCCAGGTGACCGGCGAGGAGACCACCGGCGGGGTGCAGCTCCAGGCGTTCCCGCTGGGGGAGCAGGCGCTCGCCGAATGGCGGCGCGCGCAGCGCGAGGCCCGCAGGGCGGGGCCCCGGCAGCCCGGGGCCGGCCCGGCGGCCCCCGGCGGCTTCGCGGGCTACGGCGGACCCCCGCCCATGCCGATGGCGGCTGCGCCGCCGGGCGGCCTGCCCGCGCCGGTTTCGGCCCCCGCCGCGGGAGCGCCGCCCGCGGCTCCGGCCATGGGGCTCGGCGTCGGCGGCTCCATGCGCCAGGAGGTCTACCGGGACGACCGACCGCTCTCCGCCTGGGCCGGGGAGCCGGCCGCGCGGGTCTTCGTCCACCTGGTGACCCCGCCCGCGTGGCGCCGTATCACCGGGGAGGACGCGCCGCCCTCGCCGGTGGACCGGGCCGCCTACACCCAGGCCGGGCTGCCCTGGTTCGACTACTACGACGAGTCCGGCGCCGACCTCGCGCCCACCGCGCCCCTGGCCGGGGTCAAGCCGGTGGGGGAGTGGCTCGGCGACGACCACGCCCCCTGGGCGGAACCGGGTCCCGCGCAGGTCAAGCCACTTGGAAACGCCCCGAGGCCGGGCAAACCCGTACAGGACGGCAACTGGTAGACCTATCAGGGCAGTCGGGAATCGATCACCCAAACTGGTGATCGATTTCCGGCCGCCGGGCCGGTATGATCGCCCGCAGCAAGGCCGTAGCGCAGAGGTCGTCGCGCCCACGCATCGAGCTGGAGGACGCCGGTTCGAATCCGGCCGGTCTTGCGTCTACTTCTGCAGTTCTCGTCTTCACGTCATGATCGACGCCGGGCACCGGCGAAGGAACCGGTGGAGTGGTGATGACACAGCCGACACCCGTACGGTGCCCCGCGATCGAGCACCCCGACCTGCCGCCGGCCGACCCGGCCGGCCTCGACCCGCTGCTCGCCCGGCTCGCCGCGGACCGGCCCGTCGAGACCGACGAGACCTTCCCGCTCGGCACGCTGCGCACCGACGGCCGCGTCGACCTCTGCAAGCAGGGACTCGGCCCGGAAGGCGCCGCCCGGCTGCTGCCGGCCGCGGCCGCCTCCGCCCACGCCACCCACCTGCTGCTCGGCACCAACGCCATCGGCGACGCGGGCGCCCGCACCCTGGCCGGCGCCCTCACCGGCGGCCACCGGCTGCACACCCTCTACCTCGGCTGCAACCGCATCGGCCCCGACGGGCTGAGCGCCCTGGCCGGCGCCCTCGCCGACGACACCACCGTCCGCGCCCTGTGGCTCAAGCGCAACCCGCTCCTCGAGGACGGCGCCCGCACCCTGGCCGCGCTGCTGCGCCGCAACACCGCCCTGCGCACCCTCGACCTGGTCAACACCGGGACCGGCGCCGACGGCGTACGCCTCCTGCTCGACGCCCTGCTGGACCGCGGACAGCCCCTGGAACGGCTCTTCCTCGGCGGCAACGGCCTCGGCCCCGACGCCGCCCCGCTGCTCGCCGCCCTGATCCGGGAGGCAGGGGTGCGCGAGCTGTACGTGCCGGCCAACCACCTCGGCGACGAGGGCGCCGCGACCCTCGCCCGCGCCGCGGCCGACTCCGCGCACCCGGTCCGCCTGGGGCTCGGCGGGAACGGCATCGGCGCCGCCGGAGCGCGCTCCCTGGCCGCGTCCCTCGGCGGCATCGAGGCCCTGGACCTCGGCCGGACCATGTCCGAGCGAAGCCTCGGAGCCCCCGGCAACGAGCCCGGCGACGAAGGCGCGTACGCCCTGGCCGCCGCCCTCCCCGGCAGCCCCCTGCGCCGCCTGGAGCTGCGCCACACCGGCCTCACCGGCCGCGGCGCGAAGAGCCTGCTCGCCGCGGTGCCCGACAACAGCCCCCTGGAGTACGTCGGCCTGGGCCCCGGCCTGCCCCGCCGCGTGAAGCGCTCCTTCACCGAACGGCTCCGTCCCGCCCGGGCCGCCCACCCGGACCTGCGCGCCATCGGCAGCGTGTACCGGTGAGCGTGGAGAACGCCGAACTGCACGGCGGCTTCCGGCCGGAGGACGGCCCGGCATGGCAGCGGATCCGCCGCTACGCCGTGCCCGGCTGGATGATCGAGCGGGCCACCGCGCACCGGCTCGCCGGGGACTGGCGCAAGGCCTGCGCCGCCGCCGCCGTGGACATCGGCTTCGAGCTGCCCGAACTCGAGGCGCGCTACGGCGCCGACGTCGCCGAGGCCGTGGCGCAGGATCTGCGGCACCTCGCCCCGGACCTGCTGCGCTGGCACCTGCCCCGGCTCCTGGGCGGCCGCACCACCATCGCCCCCGCGCTGCGGATCCTGCTCGCCCGGTACGGGGGCCCCGGCGGCCCGACCCTGTCGGTCACCACACCCCTGATGACCGAAGGCCCGCAGCGGCTGCGCCTGCACTGCGCGCCGGTCGTCACCAAGAAGTGGAAGGTCTACACCGGGCACGGCTTCATATCCGAGGACTGGACCGCGGTCCGGCCGTTCTGGGACGCCCGCTGCGCGTCCGAGCTGGGCGCCCGCTTCGCCGGACCGGACGGCCTCGCCGAGCGGGTCGCCGAGCTGCGGGCCCGAGGAGACGTGGTCGAGGCCCATGCGGCGGCGGGCATCGAGTGCGACCTGGCCGTCCCCACCCCGCAGCCGTACCAGCGCCCGGCGGACCCGGAGGCCCTCCTCGCGCAGATGCCCCTCGAGCTCACCCGGCTCGCGCCGGAGGTGGCGCGCCTCGTGGCGGCCGGAGCGGGGGACCGCTACCGGATCGCGGCCACCTGGCGCAGCTACCTCCTGCTGGAATCCGCCGGTCCCGACCGGCTCCGGGCCCGCGTCGTCGAGCAGGCCGAGGCACTCGCCGTCCCGCCCCTGCCCCGCTACGCCTGGCAGCGGCTCCCCGACCTCGAACTGGTACGGACCGGCCGGATCACACCGCGCGAGCTGCACCCGCTGGTGGCCGGCGCGCTGTTCCCCGGCGCCGGACCGGCCGCGGGACCGCCCGGCCCCGACACCGGCAGGCCGGTACGGGTGCGCTGCCGCGGCGGCTGGCACGAGGTGCGCTCGCGAGGCGGCGTACTCGACGTACCGCACACCCCCGAGGAGCAGCGACGGGAGCGTGCCATGCGGGCGTTCGGCGGCGCGGTCTCCGGATGCTTCGCCGTGCAGCAGATCTGGACCACGGGCGAGGGGCGGCTGCCGCGCGCCCTCCAGGCCCAGCGGCACGAGCTCTTCCTGCGCGCCCAGCACGGCGACACCCCGGGTGTGCTGGCGCTGCTGGACGCGGGCGTGGACCCGCGGATCCGGGACGCACGCGGACGCGGGCTGCTGCACACCCTCCACCTGCTCGACCACGAGGCGCTGCTGCCCCGGCTGCTGGCCGCCGGACTCGACCTGGAGGCGCGGGACAAGGCGGAGCGCACCCCGCTGCTGTCCGCGGTGCACTGGGGCGGTTCGGCGGACCTGGTCAGGGCCCTGCTGGCGGCCGGCTCCCGGATCGACGTCGTCGACGAGATGGAGCTGTCGCTGTCCCAGGAGATCCGCCGCTACAAGCGCACCGACCTCGCCTTCCTGCGGGACCGCGCCGACGAGGAGTTCCCGGGCATCGGCGCCGACTGGTTCGACGAGCACATGGAGTACCGCGAGGAAGACGAGGACGAGGAAGACGACGCCGAGGACGACGCCGAGGACGAGGACGACGCCGCATGAGTGCAACCCAGCCCCAGCCCGCCCGCGCCCTGGCCGCCGCCGACGCCCTGGGCGCCCGGCTGGGCGCCACCCGCACCGAACCCGCCACCAACCCCCAACTCGAGGCGCTGGCCCTGGCCGTGACGGCCAATCAGCCCGTCCTCCTGTGGGGTGAGCCGGGCATCGGCAAGTCCGCCGGCATGGAGCAGCTCGCCACCGCGCTCGGCGTGCCGCTGGAGACCGTCATCGCCAGCGTCCACGAGCCCTCCGACTTCGCCGGGCTGCCCATCGTCGGCGAGGACCCCGCCACCACCGGCGTCCCCATGGCACCGCCGGACTGGGCGGTGCGCCTCGCCCGCACCGGCCACGGCCTGCTGTTCTTCGACGAGCTGTCCTCCGCCCCGCCGGCCGTGCAGGCGGCCCTGCTGCGCGTGGTCCTGGAGCGCCGGGTCGGCAGCCTCGAACTCCCGGCGGCGGTACGGATCGTCGCCGCGGCCAATCCGCCCGCCAGCGCCGCCGACGGCTGGCACCTCAGCCCGCCGCTCGCCAACCGCTTCGTCCACCTCGACTGGACGCACAACCCGCGCACCGTGGCCCGCGGCATGGCCGGGACCTGGCCCGAGGTGGCCATCCCGGCCGTCGACCCCGCCAAGGCCTCCGGCTCGGTCGCCCGGGCCCGCGGCGCCGTCTCCGGCTTCCTCACCGCCCGGCCGGGCCTGGTCCACCACATGCCGGCCGAGGCCGCCGGACGGGGCCGCGGCTGGCCCTCCCCGCGCACCTGGGAGATGGCCCTGCGGCTGCTGGCCACGGGGTACGCGGCCTCGACGGGCCGGGAGGCGCTGGCCGCCGCGCTCACCGGCGCCGTCGGCGAAGCCGCCGGGATCGAGCTGCTCTCGTACCTGGAGCACCTCGACCTGCCCGACCCGGACCGGGTGCTGGCCGACCCGGACGCCTTCGCCCTGCCCGAGCGCGGCGACCGGCAGCTGGCCTTCCTCATCGCCGTGGTCGCCGCCGTGCAGAGCGAGCTCACCCGCCCCCGCTGGGAGGCCGGCTGGGCGGTCCTCGCCAAGGCCGTGGACGCCGGCGTGCCCGACGTCGCGGCCCGCGCCGCCGCCGACCTGGCCGCGATGCGCGACCTCGACTGGCCGGTGCCCGCCGGCATCGACGCGTTCGTGGAACTCCTCCAGCTGTCCGGCTCCCTGCCGGGCGGCGACTGAGCCCGGGCCCGCGGTGCGCCCGGCCCTGGACCGCGCGAAGCTGCTGGCAGCCCGCTACAAGGCCGCCGAAGCCCGCCCCTACCTCGCCTCCGCGCTGTACGCCCTGACCGTGGTCCCCTCGGACGGGGTGCGCACCATGGGCGTCGACCGGCACTGGCGCTGCTACGTCTCGCCCGCCTTCGTCGAGGCGACCCCGGTCGTCGAACTGGCCGGGGTGTGGATCCACGAGGTGGCGCACCTGCTGCGCGACCACCACGGCCGGGCCGAGCGCCTGCCGGCCGCCGACCAGCGCGATCCGGTCCGGGTCAACATCGCCCAGGACTGCGAGATCAACGACGACCTGCTCGCCGACGGGCTGGCACTGCCCGAGGGGCGGATGGAGCCCAGGCTCTACGGCCTGCCCACGGGCGGCCTGTTCGAGACCTACCTCCCGGCGATTCCCCGCACACCCCGCGGGCCGGACTGCGGTTCCGGCGCACACGGCACCCCCGCGCCCTGGGAGCTGGGCGAGGACGGCGGCCCCGCCCGGGTCGGCCCGGTGGAGGCGGAGGCGCTGCGCCGGCAGACCGCCCAGGCCGTACGGGCCCACCAGCGCACCCGGGGCCGGATCCCCGAAGGCTGGGCCCGGTGGGCCGAGGAGCTGCTGGAGCCCACCGTCGACTGGCGCCAAGCCCTGTCCGGGGCCGTCCGCGAGGCCGCCGCCTGGGCGGCCGGCGCGGTGGACTACACGTACCGCCGCCCGTCGCGCCGCACCCCCGCGCTCGGTGGCCGGGTGGTGCTGCCCAGCCTGCGCAGGCCGCTGCCGCGGGTGGCCGTCGTCATCGACACCTCGGGATCGATGGGCCCGGACGACCTCGCGGCCGCGCTCGCCGAAGTCACCGGCGTGCTGCGGGAGGCGGGGCTCGGCGGCAACCGGGTCGCCGTCCTCGCCTGCGACGCCGACGTACACGCCGTGACCCGGGTGCGCAGCGCCGGCGAGGTGACCCTGGCCGGCGGCGGAGGCACGGACATGCGGGTCGGCATCAGCGCCGCGCTGGCCCTGCCCGACCGGCCGAACGTGGTGATCGTGCTGACCGACGGCTACACGCCGTGGCCGGACGAGACACCGTCCTGCCGGCTCATCGCCGCGCTCCTCGGGGAGGACCCGCCCGCGCCCCCGGCCTGGGTGGAGAGCGTACGGGTCGGCCTCGCCACGTGAACGGCGTACTGGCCGGGAACGTACGGTCGTTCGGACCGCGGCGGGGGACACGTGGGAGCATGGCCGGGCAATACCCGTAAGCGAAGGGGGAGTTCCGTGACTGGTGTACGCAAGGGCCTGGCCAAGGTCGAGATCGGGCTGCGGTGGGACCCCAGCCCCGCCGGAACGCCCGCGCACGACCTCGACATCGTCGCCGCGGTCTTCGGCGCCGCGGACCTGCACGGGGTACCCGTCCACCTGGTCCACTTCGGCAGCCGCTCACCCGACGGCACCATCACCCTGAACCGGGACAGCCACACGGGCCAGGGCTTCGGCTTCGACGAGGTGATGACCCTCGAACTCAACCGGATGGCACCGGATCTGCAGCGCGTGGTGGTCGGCGTCATCATCCAGGACACCGGCGCGGAGCGCGCCATCACCTTCGCCGATGTCGCCGGGACCGGCCTGCGCATCCGCGAGGGATATACCGATCTCGCCCAGGGCGACTTCGGCTCCGTCCCGTCCGCCACCGCGGCGACGGTCGCCGAGTTCACCCGCGACGCCTCGGGAGCCTGGTCCCTCGACGCACGCCTGCACGGCTTCGATTCCGACCCGGAGGAGTTCACCCGCACCATGGGCGTGCTCCGCTGACGGCGGGCCACCTCTCTTCCGCGGCCGATCGGACCGGACGGCGGTCACTCCTCGAGTGAGGGACCGCCGCCCGGTCCAACTGGCGCGCTGCCGCCGTCCCCACGAGGCAGCGCGGGCAGGTCACCGTCCGGTCATCGGGACGGCGGCCCGCCGGTTCAGTGGGCCCCGGGGGTCCTGGGAGTCCGGGAGGTTCCCGGCGGTGTGAGGCCCAGGGAGGGGAGCACGACCGCCTCGACGAAGCGGAGCAGGTAGTCGGCGTCGGCGTCGCGCCCTTCGAGCACCGGCCGGATGCGCAGCACACCCATCAGCTGCGCGGGCAGGAACTCCACGGCCGGGTGGTCCGCGGTGATCTCCCCGCGCGCCACCGCCCGTTCCACCATCGCGGCGAAGGCGGCCAGCTCCGGCTCGACCAGCGCCTCGCGCAGCGCGGCCTGCAGTTCCGCGTCGCTGAGCACCGCGTGCCCGAGGGCCTGCATGAGCCGGGTGTCGCGCCCCGAGGTGCAGGCCGCGATTCGGGCCGCCTCGCGCAGGTCGCCGGCCAGTGTCCCGGTGTCCACCGCGACGAGCGTGCCCTGCCGGTTCGCGCGCAGGGCGGCGGCGACGAGCCGGGGCTTGGTCTTCCACTGCCGGTAGAGCGTGGACTTGCCGCAGCTGGCCCGCGCGGCGACGCCCTCCATGGTCAGGGCCTCGTAGCCGTGCTCGCGCAGCTGCTCCAGGACGGCGTCGAAGAACTCCTGCTCCCGCTCCGGAGTGATCTTGGAGCGGCGCGCGGTGGTCGGCGTCGACGTCATGGGGTGCGGCTCTCCTCTGGGGCGCCTCGGCGGCATCTTCCAGTGCGAGTGTACGGGAACGCAAGCGTATCGGTACACCCTCGTATCGATACGCGAATGTATCGATACACTGGCGTGTCGATCTGTGCGCAACAGGAAGAGAGACCGGGGGATGACCTCCCAGACCACACCCGCAGGGGCGGCGGCGGACCGCAAGGCCGCACGCCGCCGCCTCATACGCGAGCTGCTGCTCGTCGCGGGACTGTTCACCGTCTACAAGGCGGGCCGCACCCTCTCGACCGGACGCACCGAGGAGGCCTTCCGCAACGCCGCGCGCATCTGGGACGCCGAGCGCGCCCTGCGCCTCCCCGGCGAGGGAGGGGTACAGCGCCTGCTGCTGCACGGCGACGCCCTCGTCCACACCGCCAACACCTACTACGCGGCGGTCCACTTCCCGGCGACCGCGCTCTTCCTGATCTGGCTCTACCTGCGCAGGCCCGACCACTACCTCTGGGCGCGCCGCGTGCTCGCGGTGCTCACCGCAGCCGCCCTCGCCCTGCACCTCGCCTTCCCGCTCGCGCCCCCGCGGATGCTGGGGGCCGCGCACCTGGTCGACACCGGACAGGTCTACGGGCCCAGCGTCTACGGGGCCGCGCCGGCCACCGACACCATGGCCAACCAGTTCGCGGCGATGCCCTCCCTGCACTTCGGCTGGGCCCTGATGCTCGCGCTCGGCATGATCGCCGCCACCTCCGGCCGGTGGCGCGCCCTGTGGCTGCTGCACCCCGCGCTGACCCTGTTCGTGGTCGTCGGCACCGCCAACCACTACTGGCTCGACGCCATCGTGGCGGCCCTGCTCCTGGGAGCGGCCCTGCTGCTGGTCCCGCGCCGGGGAACCGCCGCTGTCCCCGTACGCGGGCTGCCCCGTCCGCGGCGCGCCGCGCCCGCGCCCGTCGGGGCCGACCGGTGAACGCCACCGCCCTCGCCGTCGGCCTGTGCCTCGCCTCCGCCGTGGCCTACGCGGCCGCCGCCGTGGCCCAGGAGCGGCTCGCCCGCGCCGGAGCCGCGCGCACGGCCAAGGCCCTGCTCGGCAACGGCGCCTGGTGGTGGTCGGCCGGACTGAACGCCGCCGCGGCCCTGCTGCACGCGGCCGCCCTGCGGTACGGGCCGCTCACGCTGGTGCAGCCGCTAGGCGCGCTGACCCTGGTGGCCGCCGTCCCGCTGGGGGCGCGCGGATCCGGCCGGCGGGTGGCGGCCACCGAATGGCGGGGCACCCTGGCCACCGTCACGGGCCTGGGGCTCCTGCTGCTCCCGGCCTCCGGGCCGGCCCCCGACGACACGCTCACCCTGGCCGAGGCGCTCGCCGTCTCCGGGACCACGGCCGCGGTGATCCTGCTGCTGACCGCCGTCAAGGACCCCCGCTCCGGGCTGCGGCACGCCACCGCCTCCGGGCTGGCCTCGGCGGCCGCCTCGGCCCTCACCCAGACCGTGGCCGTGGCGGGCGGCCGCGGCGGATCCCTGTTCAGCGCCCGGGTCGTCGCCGTGGGCCTGCTCGTCGTGGTGTTCGCCGTCGGCGGGATGCTCCTGTCGCAGCGTGCCTACCGCGGCGGGCTCGGGGCCCCGCTCGCCGTGGTGAACCTGGCCAACCCGCTGGCCGCGGCCGCCATCGGCATGGTCCTGCTCGGCGAACGCCTCCAGGGCGGCGCGGTGGGGGTGCTGCTGGCCGCGGCAGGCGCCCTGGCCGCGACGCGCGGTGTCCTCCTGCTGACCCGTACGCCGCCCGGTCCGGCTCCCGTCCGGACCTCGGCCCCGACTCCTGCCCAGGCACCCGCTCCCGCGTCCGCTCCCGTCCCGGCGCCCGGTGCACCGCTCGGCGTGCTCGCTCCGGCCCGCCACCGCTGAGTGCCGGAGAACCGTTTCGGCCCCGGTCGCGTCCTCCCTGGCGAACCACCCGAACACCGAAACGGAGCGCATGGACATGGGGATCATCGGCTGGATCATCCTGGGACTGCTGGCCGGCGGCATCGCCAAGGTCCTGCTGCCGGGCCGGGACCCGGGCGGCCTGATCGGCACCACCCTCATCGGTGTGGCCGGCGCCTTCACCGGCGGCTGGCTCTCGGCGAAGTTCCTGGACCGCCCGGTCCAGACCCAGTTCTTCGACCTGGCCACCTGGGGCTCCGCCATCGCCGGCTCGCTGGTCCTCCTGATCGGCTACCGGATCCTCTTCGGCAACTCCCGCGACTGAGTGTCCGGACGCGGCGGGCGGGGAAGGGACGGGGCATGAGCCGACGCGCGTACGTCGCACGCGGGGTTCCCGGCGGCTACCGGATCTGGAAGACCAAGGGCGGCCGATGGTGGGGCGACCTCTACGAGCTCTGCCCCGACGACCTCCTCGCCGAGCTGAACGGAAAGGCCGATCCCGAGAAGATCACCGCGCTGCTCAAGCGGTACCGCGCGCTGAAGCGCTAGCGCCGTGACCGGAAGCGGCGCCGGGGCGCGGCGCTCCCGGTCGCCGGCGACCACGACGACCGACCGGCGATTTCAAGCCAGGGCCGGGGCATCGGATCTGGCGCCGCCCGGGCGGGCCGGTTTCACTGCTGGCCCATGAGACGACACAGGATCATGGGCCTGCTCGGCGCGCTGACCCTCGCCGCGGCCACCCTGGCCGGCACCGCGGGACCCGCGAACGCCGCCGACCCCGCACCGGCTTCCGCCCCCGGAGGCGAATCACCGCCCGCCGAGTTCGGCACCGACTGGCACGACCCCCTCACCCCCGCCCCGCCCGTGGCCCGGCCCGGGAGCCGGTCCTGCGAAGTCACCCTCGCGGAGGCGCAGTTCCGTGACTTCACCCCGTACCGGGGCAGTTACGCCCCGCCCGAGGGCTGCGGCGCCGACCAGTGGGCCGCGGTGGTGCTCCGCCTCGACGGCAAGGTCAAGGGCCGCCAGTACGACCGCCTCGGCCACCTCTCCCTCGGCGGCGTCGAGATCCTGCGCACCTCCACCCCCCAGCCCTCGCCGGACGGCATCACCTGGTCGGTCGAGAAGGACGTCACCCGCTACCGCGACACCCTCGCCCGCCCGCAGTCCGTCGAGATGCTCATCGGCAACGTCGTCAACGACACCTACACCGGGGTCATCGACGTCAAGGTCACCCTCACCTTCTACGCGGCCGAGGGCCGCACCCCGGCCGCGTCCGACACCCCGGACCGCGTCCTGCCGTTGACCGCCCCGTCCGTCACCACCCCGCGCAACACCGAGCGCCTCCTCGCCGAGGTGTACGCCACCGGCTCCGGCGGCGGCTGCGAGGAGTACTGGTACATGACCACCCCGGACGCGGCCCCGTACTCCTGCAAAGCGGAAGGGGGCCCCTACCGTGAGGTCCGCGTCTCCGTCGACGGACAGCTCGCCGGCATCGCCGCCCCCTTCCCCACCGTCTGGACCGGCGGCTGGTCCAACCCCTTCCTCTGGTACGTCACGCCCGGCCCCCGCGCCTTCGACGTGCAGCCCATCCGCTACGACCTGACCCCCTACGCCGCCCTCCTCAACGACGGCCGCCCGCACCGCATCGAGGTGTCCGTGGCCGGGGTGCCGGCCGGGCAGAGCGGCTGGAGCACCCCCGCCAACCTGCTGCTGTGGCAGGACGAGGCACGGGAGGTCGTCACCGGCGCCCTCACCCGGCACGAGCAGGGCGACCCGGCCAGCTCCTCCCGCTGGACTCCCGCCGCACCCGGCGGCGAACACCGCCTCGACACCGAGGGCGGCCACCGGCTGACCGTCGCCGGGCACCTCGACACCTCCCACGGGCGGGTCACCACCACCGTCACCCGCGCCGTGCACAACACCTCCGCCCACCGCTGGACCGAGGGCGAGAACCGCGACGCGCTCACCGCCACCTGGACCGACGACGAGACGGTGACCCGGGGGGCCACCGCGACCCGCACCCACCGCACCTACACGATGGACGGCGAGACCACCCTCGGCGCCGGCGACCGGCTGCGCACCGTCCTCTCGCTCGGCGACCGCGCCGACACCGCCACCGTGCGCGGCGGGCGGAAGGTCGACTCCTCCCGGCTCGACGACCGGTACACGGGAGACGCCACCTACACCGCGAACGTCCCGCGGGACCAGCGGCACGCGGTCGCCACCACCTCCGCCCGCTCCCGCCTGTACGGGTCCTCGGCGCCCGGCGGGTGCTACGACCGCACGGTCACCGCCGTGCAGGGCACCCTCACGGTGGACCGCCGGCGCTGCTGACACCGCAGCCCCCTACGATGACCGGCCATGGACACGAGTGAGGCCGGCAGACAGCCGATCGACGGGCGCTTCGAGCTGGTGGCGCCCCTGGGCAGCGGCGGCATGGGCACGGTCTGGCGTGCCCGCGACATCGCACTGCACCGCGAGGTCGCGCTCAAGGAGGTGCGCCCGCCGGACCCGGCGACCGCCGCCGCCCAGCCCGGTCTCGCCGGCCAGCTGCGCGAACGGGCCGTCCGCGAGGCCCGGGCGCTGGCCCGCCTCGCCCACCCGCACGTGGTGACGATCCACCACATCGTGGAGCCCCCCGAGGGTTCGGACGGCCATCCGTGGATCGTGATGGAACTGGTCAAGGGCGGTTCCCTGCACGACCGGCTGGCGTCCGGCCCGCTGCCGGTGGCGGACGTGCTCCGGCTCGGCCTCGACCTCCTGTCCGCCCTGCGCGCCGCGCACGCCGAGGGGGTCCTGCACCGGGACGTGAAACCGGCCAACGTGCTGCTGCGGCCCGACGGATCGGCGGTGCTCACCGATTTCGGCATCGCAGCCCTGCACGGTTCGACCGGGCTCACCTCCACCGGCGTGCTGATCGGCTCGCCTGAGTACATCGCACCCGAGCGGGTCCGCGGGGAGGAGGGGCTGGCCGCCTCCGACCTGTGGTCGCTCGGCATGCTGCTGTACGTGGCCGCGGAGGGGGTCCACCCGCTGCGCCGGGCCACCAGCCTCGCCACCGTGGTGGCCGTGCTCGACGAGCCGATCCCGGCGCCCGTACGCTCCGGCCCGCTGGCGGCCGTACTGGAACGGCTGCTCGTACGGGATCCGGCCGCACGGCCCGACGCGGCGCAGCTGGAGCAGCTGCTCCGGGATGCGAGCACCGCTCTCACCACGGCCCCCGCGACCCCCGCGGCTCCGCCGGTCGTCGGGCAGTACGGGCCGCCCACGCCGCCGCCGTTCGGCCCGGTGCCCCACCCGTACGCGGCCACCGCGCCCCTCCCGGCGGCGGCCCCGCGCAAGCGCCCGGTCCTGCTCGGCGCAGCCCTCGCGGCGGTCCTCGTCGCCGGCACGGTCGGGATCGTCAAGCTGCTGCCGGACGGCACCGGCTCCGGCGGCGGCGCGAAGGGAGGCAGCGGCCGCCCCGGCGGCACCGTCAGCAGCGCCGCCCCCTCCGGCAGCGCGGTCCCCGTCGTTCCCCCGGCCCCCGGCCCCAAGGCGAGCACGGGCAAGGGCGCCGCCGCCGAGGGCAGCCTGCTCACCCCCGCGGGCATCCGGACCGCCCTGGCGGCCCTGAAGCAGCAGACCGGCACCACCAGCTTCGTGAACCTGCGGATCTACGACTCCTACGTCATCGCCGACGTCCCCACCGCCCCCGGAGCCAAGACCGTCGACTCCTGGCAGTACCGCGACGGCGGGGTCACCCGCACCGGCCCCGCCGGCACCGTCAAGGACCGCGCCCCGCTCATGGACATGGCCACGGTCGAATGGGACACCCTGCCCGCCCTCCTGGAGCAGGCCAAGCAGGACCTGGGCGTGGCGAACCCGACCTCCCGCTACGTGATCGTCGAGCCCTGGATGATGGACCAGAGCCCGTCCATGCGGCCCTACCTCAGCGACGAGTACGGGCAGGGCGGCTACGTCCTGGCCGGCACCGACGGCAAGGTCAGGAAGGTCTACCGCTCCTGAGGCGGCCGAAGCCCGCCGCCCGGGGTCTGCGATCCTGATCTCCGCACCGTTTCCAGGGAGCAGGACCACCATGCCGAGCTGGCGCACCACACTCACGGCCGCCGGGATCTCCGGCACCCGGCTGCGGGACGACTACACCCACGCCGCCCGCCGGGTGCTCCGCCGCGAACCCGCCCCGTACCTCGCGCTGCGCCTGCTCGCCGCGCCGCCCCTGGTGCCCTGGCTCGCCGCCGGCCTCGCCTTCATGAACCTGGTCGACGACGTGGCCGAGACCGGCACCCCGGCGGAGCGGGCCGCCAACCTGGCCGCGCTGAGCGAGCGCGTCGAAGCGGCCCTGAAGACCGGGGACAGCCCGGACCCGGTGCTGCGCGCCTACGCGCACGCCGTGGACACCCGCGGCCTGCCCGCGCAGTGGGTCTCCCGGTTCCTCGAAGGCGCCGCCACCGCGGAGGCCGCCTTCGACGGCTTCGCCGCCGAGGAGGACTTCCAGGACTACCTCGACGCCTACGCCTGGCCGGGGGTGCTGGTCTTCACCGGCCTCCAGTACCAGGGCGGCCCCGACGCGGAACAGGCCGCGGGCTGGCGGCGGTTCGTCGACGCCGCCCAGCGGGTCGACTTCCTCGCGGACCTCGCCGGGGACCTGGCCGACGGCCGGCTCTGCATCCCGCGGGCCCGCCTCGAGGAGCATTCCGTGACCCGTGCCGATCTCGAACAGGCCCGCGACACCCCTGCCGTACGCGCGCTGCTCGCCGCCGAAACCGGCCGCGCCCGAGCCGCCCTCGACGCCACCGACGGCATCCTCGACCTCGTCGACCCCGGGCTGCGCCCGGTGACCGCGACCATGGCGGAGCTGATGGCCCACCAGCTCACCGCCGTGCAGCGCGCGGGAGTCACCGCCCTGCGCAGGGACGTCGGGTACGGCCTCGCGGCCCCCCTGCGCACCCTGCTCCGAGCCCGGGCCCTGAGGATTTCTAGTAGGGCCCGTTGACGTTGTCGATGGAACCGTAGCGGGCGGCCGCGTAGTTGCAGGCGGCCGTGATGTTCGCGACCGGGTCGTAGGAGTCCAGCGAGGTACCCGGCACGTGGTAGGCCTTGAACGTCGGGTCGATGACCTGGAGCAGGCCCTTGGACGGGATCCCGTTCTGGGCGTTGATGTCCCAGTTGTTGATGGCGAGGGGGTTGCCCGAGGACTCCCGCATCACGTTGCGGTGAATTCCGTTGTAGGTTCCGGGAATTCCGTGCTTGGCCATCACGGCGAGGGACTCGCGGATCCAGCCGTCGAGATTGTTCGCGTAGGCGGGCTTGGCGGCCGGCTTGATGGCGGGCCGGGCGGCGGACCTGCTCGCGCGGGCGGTCTCGTCCTGGGTGCCGAGGTTCAGTTTGATACCGGGGCGGATGATCGCCGGGTTTTCGCCGATGACGCTCCGGTTCGCCGCGTAGAGCTTCTTCCAGCCGCCGCTCACGGAATGCTCCGCGGCGATCTCGGAAAGGGTGTCGCCGGCGACCACGGAATAGGTCGCGGGAGCGGCGTTCACGGGAGCGGTGACCGCGGAACGGGCCGCGGGAACGGTGGCCGCCTCCGCCGCCCCGGCGGTGGTCGTGCTGATCAGGGGGAGGGCGAGCGCCGCGCTGCCCGTGCCGGCCAGGGCCAGCTTGCGGGTGATCGGGTGGTGCTTCGGCCGACGGTGCTTTCCCTTTGCGGGCATGGCGCATTTCCTCACGTGGGGGGACGGAGAGGCCCCGGGGTGGCCGGTTTCGGCTGTGGACCACCGGGAATGAGGGTGACCGTAGGCGAGCCCGCCGGGCCCGAACAAGGCCCGATTTCCACCGGTAGATCGACTTCCTGCCTTCCACCCCGAAAATGACCTTGGCGGGCGCTTCGCGCCATACCCAATTTTCTTTCCGGGAAAAGGGAATCGACCCCGCGAGGGAAATGATGTTGACGCGTTCGGAGTGACTCACATCACGGGCCGGAGGCCCTGCTTCGAGCCCTTGGTGAATACGGACAAGTCCGCTGTCCGCTGGCCGGATTCGGGCGACAGGTGCGTTGCAGGCGAATCGCCCATCATGGACGTTTTCCGTCCATCGCGCCGCCCCTCCCCGCCCGGTCCGGCCCCGGGTCCTCACAGAGTCGCGAGCTGCTCCAGGGCGGCCGTCACCGCAGCCCCGGAGGCCGGCAGCAGCGGGAGCCGTACGTCCGGTGCCGGGATCCGCCCCTGGGCGTGCAGCACGCCCTTGACGACCGCCGGATTCGGCTCGGCGAAGACCGCCGCAGACATCCGGGCCAGGGCGTGCCCGAGCGGCCTCGCCCGCGCCGCGTCACCCGCCCGCCAGGCGTCGGCGAGCTCCGCGAACCGGGCCGTCGCCAGATGCGCCGAGGCCAGGATCCCGCCCGCCGCGCCCAGTGCCAGCAGCGGCGAGAGGTACGCGTCGTCCCCGGCCAGCACCTCGAGCCCGGCCGGCAGGTCCCCGAGCAGCGCCACGGCGTCCTGCCCGAGGGAGCCGGCCGCGTACTTCACACCGGCGACCCCGTCCAGCGAGCCGAGCGCCCGCAGCGCGGCCGAATCCAGCGGCTGCCCGGTGCGGTACGGGATGTGATAGACGATCAGCGGTACCGGGCTCACCTCGGCGAGCCGCGCGAAATGTGCCAGCACCCCCGCCGCCGAGGGCCGTACGAACGGCGGTACGGTCACCAGCGCCGCCCGCGCCCGCGGCCACCGCGTCAGCCGGGCCAGCGAGGCCTCGGCGGCCCGGGTCCCGCTGGCCCCCGCGCCCACGGTCAGCAGGGCGCCCCGCTCCTCGCAGACCCGGGCGCAGATGCCGGTGACCAGGTCGCGCTCCGCCCCGTCGAGGGTGGCGGTCTCGGCGGTGGTGCCGAGGGCGACGATCCCGGCCGCGCCCCCGTCGAGCACCTCGTGGGCCAGCGCCTCCAGGGCCTCGGCGGCGATGTCCCCGGTGCGCGTGAAGGGGGTGACGAGCGGTACGTGGATCCCGCGCAGGGAGAGACCCGCGTCGAGGTCCCCGCCGGTGGTTTCGGTGATGTCGGTGATGTCCTGTGCCATGCCGTCGAGCCTCGCCCGCCCCGAGCCCCGAATCCAGTTCGCGTTTCTTACCCGACCCGTAAGCTGAGCCGATGCTCGACGTACGACGCCTGCGACTGCTGCGCGAACTGGCCCGCCGCGGGACCATCGCCGCCGTCGCCGAAGCCCTCGCCTTCAGCCCTTCGGCGGTATCCCAGCAACTCGCCGTCCTGGAACGCGAAGCGGGGCTGCCGCTGCTGGAGCGCACCGGACGCCGGGTCCGCCTCACCCCGGCCGGGCACCACCTGGTCGGCCACGCCGAGGCCGTTCTCGAACGGCTGGAACAGGCCGAGTCCGATCTGGCCGAGGCGCGCGGCGGCCTGGCCGGCGCCCTGCGCATCGGGGCCTTCCCCACCGCGACCCGGGCCATCGTCCCGGCCGCCCTGACCGTCCTCGCCCGGCGCCACCCGGGACTCGAGCCGATGGTCCGCGAGACCGACCCGGCGGCGGTCGCGCACGCCCTGCGCTCGGGCGACCTCGACGTGGCCCTCGTCCACGCCTACGACTTCGTGCCCGCCGCCCCGGAGCCCGGGCTGGCCACCGAGCCGCTGTACCGGGAGGCGATGTACCTGGCCGCGCCCGCGGCGCAGGCCCCCGAACCACCCCCGGGAGACGACCAGGGCGCCGTCCTGCGCGCGCACGCGGAGGACCCCTGGATCACCGCGACCCCCGGCACCCTCTGCCACGCCATGACCGAACGGGCCTGCCAGGCCGCCGGGTTCGCCCCGCGGGTCCGCCACCGGGTCGACGAGTTCGCCACCGTGCTCGCCCTGGTCGCGGCCGGGCAGGGGGTGGCCGTCGTGCCGCAGCTCGGGGTCGCCGGCCCCGCGGATCCGGCCGTCCGCCTCATCCGCCTGCGCATGCGGCGCCGTACCAACCTCGCCTTCCGCAGCGGAGCCGGCGCCCACCCCGCGGTGGCCGCCTTCGGCGCCGCCCTGCGCGCGTCCGTACCTCCTGAGCTGGCTGGATCCCGCGCTGCGGAGTGAGGCAACTCCCTTACCGGGCGGCGCCCGTGTACGTTCTGGTCGGGGACCGACGAGAGTAGAACGGGGTTACGACGTGACGCACCGCGTACGAGGGGTCATCGCCCGGAGCAAGGGCGCACCGGTGGAGACGACGACGATCCTCGTGCCCGATCCGGGTCCGGGCGAGGCGCTCGTCCGGGTCCAGGCCTGCGGGGTCTGCCACACCGACCTGCACTACCGCGAGGGCGGCATCAACGACGAGTTCCCCTTCCTGCTCGGCCACGAGGCCGCCGGGATCGTGGAATCGGTGGGCCCCGACGTCACCTCCGTGGCCCCCGGCGACTTCGTCGTCCTCAACTGGCGTGCGGTGTGCGGTACCTGCCGCGCCTGCAAGCGCGGACGCCCCTGGTACTGCTTCGCCACGCACAACGCGACCCAGCCCATGACCCTGGAGGACGGCACCCCGCTCTCCCCGGCGCTCGGAATCGGCGCCTTCGCCGAGAAGACCCTGGTCGCGGCCGGCCAGTGCACCAAGGTGGACCCGGCCGCCGCGCCGACCGCCGCGGGGCTCCTCGGCTGCGGGGTGATGGCAGGCCTCGGCGCCGCCCTGAACACCGGCAACGTCGGACGGGGCGACTCCGTCGCCGTCATCGGCTGCGGGGGCGTCGGCAACGCGGCCGTGGCCGGGGCCCGGCTGGCGGGCGCGTCGAAGATCATCGCGGTGGACCTCGACGACCGGAAGCTGGAGTGGGCGCGCGCACTGGGCGCCACGCACACCGTCAACGGCCGCAGCGAGGACGTGGTCAAGGCCGTCCAGGGCCTGACCGGCGGCAACGGCGCCGACGTGGTCATCGACGCCGTGGGCCGGCCGGAGACCTACCGCCAGGCCTTCTACGCCCGCGACCTGGCCGGGACCGTGGTCCTGGTCGGCGTCCCGACCCCGGAGATGCAGCTCGAACTCCCGCTGCTGGACGTCTTCGGCCGCGGCGGGGCGCTGAAGTCCTCCTGGTACGGGGACTGCCTGCCCGAGCGGGACTTCCCGCTGCTGGTCGACCTCTACCTCCAGGGCCGGCTCGACCTGGACGCCTTCGTCTCCGAGACCATCCCCCTCGACGGGGTCGAGGACGCCTTCGCCCGGATGGAGCGGGGCGAGGTCCTGCGCTCGGTGGTCGAGTTCCCGTAAGCCCCAGGCCCGTTCTGGGACCCGTACTAGACTCACCGGACACGCCACACCCGTGCCCCGCGCCGCGACCCGGCCGGGGCGCGGGTCTCCGTACCTCGTACCCCAGGGGCCGTCCGTGACCATCGAGCACAGCTACCGCCAGCCCGGAACGGTCCTCACCGACCACCGGTTCGCCGTACCCCTGGACCACGCGCGCCCGGACGGCGAGCAGATCGAGCTGTACGCCCGCGAGGTCGTCGCCTCCGGCAAGGACCCGGCTGCCCTGCCGTGGCTGCTCTACCTGGAGGGCGGACCCGGCTTCGGGGCCCGGCGGTTCACCGGCCGCCAGGCGTGGCTGGAGCGTGCCCTGGCCGACTACCGCGTCCTCCTGCTCGACCAGCGCGGAACCGGACGCTCCACCCCGCTGAACCGGCAGACCCTGCCGCTGCGCGGCGCCCCCGCCCAGCAGGCCGAGTACCTCGCCCACTTCCGCTCCGACTCCATCGTGCGCGACGCCGAGGCCATCCGCCCCGCCCTGACCGGCGGTGCCCCGTGGACCGTGCTCGGCCAGAGCTTCGGCGGGTTCTGCACCACCCGCTACCTCGCCGCCGCCCCCGAAGGCCTCACCGCCGCCCTGATCACCGGCGGCCTCCCGTCCCTGACCGCCACCGCCGACGAGGTGTACGAGGCCGCGTACCCCCGCATCGAGCGCAAGAACCTGGCCCACTACCACCGGTACCCGATGGACGTGGAGCGCGCCCGCCGGATCGCGGCCCACCTCGCCGAGCGCCCGGCCGAACTCCCCGGCGGCTACCGCCTCACCGTCGAGGCCTTCCAGTCCCTCGGCCTGCTCCTCGGCTCCGGAGACGGCAGCCACCAGCTGCACTACCTGCTGGAGGACGCGTTCGTCCGGACCCCGGCCGGCCCCGCCCTCTCCGACGCCTTCCTCGAGGGCGCCCGCGCGCTGCTCTCCTTCGCCGGGCACCCCCTCTACGCGCTGGTCCACGAGGCGATCTACGCCCAGGATCCGGCCGTGCCCACCGCCTGGGCCGCCGAGCGGGTGCGCGCCGGACAGCCGCGCTTCGACGCCGCCAAGACCCTCGCGGGCGACGAGCCCCTCCTCTTCACCGGCGAGACCATCCACCCCTGGCACTTCACCGTGGACCCCTCCCTCGCCCCGCTGCGCGAGACCGCCGACCTGCTGGCCGCCCGTACCGGCTGGGAACCCCTCTACGACCAGGCCGGGCTCGCCGCCAACGAGGTGCCGGTGGCCGCCGCCGTCTACCACGACGACATGTACGTGGACACCGCGCACTCCCTGGAGACCGCACGGGCCGTACGGGGCCTGCGGACCTGGGTGACCGACGAGTTCGAGCACGACGGGGTCCGCGCGGGCGGACCGCGCGTCCTGGACCGGCTGCTGGCCCTGGTGCGCGGCGAGGCCTGACCGGGTCGCGTCGGGGCCCGCACCGGGCCGGGCCGTTCGTTTAGGGTGCGAGGCATGACCGAACAGCGTGATCAGCCGGCGCCCTTGCAGCCCATGCCCACCGACTGGCAGCGCGCCCTCGCCGTCGTCGCCCACCCGGACGACCTGGAGTACGGCTGCGCGGCCGCGATCGCGGACTGGACCGACGGGGGCCGCGAGGTCGTCTACCTGCTCGCCACCCGGGGCGAGGCGGGCATCGACACCCTCGCCCCCGCCGACTGCGCCCCGCTGCGCGAGGCGGAGCAGCGGGCGAGCGCGGCCGTCGTCGGCGTGTCCGAGGTGGAGTTCCTCGACTACCGCGACGGCGTCATCGAGTACGGCCTCGACCTGCGCCGGGACATCGCGGCGGCCATCCGCCGGCACCGTCCGGAGCTGGTGGTGACGCTCAACCACCGCGACACGTGGGGCGGCGCGCAGGGCGGCGGCTACTGGAACACCCCCGACCACAAGGCAGTCGGCCGGGCCACCCTGGACGCGGCCGGTGACGCCGGGAACCGGTGGATCTTCCCCGAACTCCTCACCGAGCAGGGCCTGGAGCCGTGGAACGGAGTGCGCTGGGTCGCGGTGTCCGGCTCCAGCACGCCGACGCACGCGGCCGACGCCGGTCCGGGCCTGCTGCGGTCGATCGAGTCCCTGCTGGAGCACAAGTCGTACATCGAAGGTCTCACCGACCAGGACCCGGCGGAGTACGTCCGCACCTTCCTCACCGGCAACGCCCAGCAGGCGGCCGCCCGGTTCGGCGGCCGTCCGGCGGTCCCGTTCGAGGTCTTCCCCCGCTGACCGGGCACCCTCTAGTCTGACGCTCCGTCAGACGTCTTACGGGGGTGCATCCGGCGTGATCGACACCGTCACCACGGAGATCGCGGAGGGGGAGGAGCGGATCCGGCTGGAGACCGCGGCCGGCGGCCTCGCGGTCCTCACCCTGTGCCGCCCCGACAAGCTCAACGGATGGAGCTGGGAGTCCACCCGCCAGCTGGGGCTGCTCGCGGACCGGATCCGCTTCGACCCCTCGGTCCGCGCGGTACTGCTGCGCGCCGAGGGCCGGGCCTTCTGCGCGGGCATCGACGTGACCGCTCCCGGCGGCGCGATCACCGGCGGATCGGCGGCCGAGCGGACCCGCAACTACTACGAGGGCATCCGCTGGGTCCACGAGCGGTTCGCGGTCCTCGCCCGTCTCCCGCAGCCGGTGGTGGCCGCCGTCCAGGGCTACTGCCTCGGCTTCGGCTTCGAGCTGGCCCTGATGGCCGACATCCGGGTGGCCGCCGAGGACGCCGTCTTCGCCCTCCCCGAAGCCCGGTTGGGCGTGGCCGTGGACGCGGGCGGCGACCTGCGCGTCGCCCGGGAGGCGGGCGCGGGCTGGGCCAAGTACCTGGCCCTGACCGGCCGCCGTATCGACGCGGCGACCGCGCAGCGGCTGAACCTGGTCCAGCTGGTCGTGCCCGGCGCGGAGCTGGACGCCACGGCCCGGGGCCTGGCGGCGGAGATCGCCGCCAACGCCCCCCTCGCGGTCCAGGGCATCAAGCGCGCGGTCGACGCCTACGCGGACGCGGCCCTGCCCTCGGCCCTCGACCGCGTCGCCATGACGGCCGCCCTCACCCTCACCTCGGACGACTGCCGCGAGGGCTACGGAGCCAAGGCCGCCCGACGCCCCCCGCACTTCACGGGAGGCTGAGCGGTCTCCCCGAGGCCGCTCAGGGCCCACCGAAGGGCCCGCGCCCCAGCTGCTCGCGCACCGGCACGACCTCGGGGTTGACCAGCGCGCGGCGCTGCCAGTTCGCGCCGTCGACCACGAGGGTGTGGCCCGTGACGAACCGGGCGAACGGCGAGGCCAGGAAGGTCGCGGCCCAGCCCAGCTCCCGGGGCTCGCCCACCCGCAGGGCCGGCTGCCGCCCGGCCCGGTCGTCGGGCGCGGCGCGGTCCAGGCCGTCCCGGACGTCCCCGGTCATGTCGGGGTGCGGGAACAGTCCCGGCACGAGCCCGTTGATCTGGATGCCGTACGGGCCCCACTCGACGGCCAGGGTCTCCACCAGGTTCTTCACCCCCGCCTTGGCGGCCGCGCTGTGCGCGAAGCCGGGCCCGCCCGTCCAGGCGTACGAGGCGCCGATGTTCACGATCGATCCGGGCGCGCCCGCGGCGAGGTGGCGGCGTCCGAACTCCCGGGTCATGAACCAGGTGCCGGTCAGCGTGATGTCCACCACCGCCCGCCAGGCGTTCGGCGACAGGTCCTCGGCAGGGGAGGGGAAGTTGGCGGCCGCGTTGTTGACCAGCACGTCCGGCAGCCCGAAGGCGGCCTGGGCCGCGTCGAAGACCTCCGCGACCCGCTCGGGGTCCCGTATGTCGCACACGGCCGCCGCCACCCGGCCCGCGCCGGGGACGGCCGCCAGCTCCTCCCGCGCCGCCTCGAGCTGCTCGGCCCGGCGGCTCGCGATCACCAGATCGGCGCCGAGCCGCGCGAACTCGGCGGCGACGGCCTTGCCCAGCCCGGTGCCGCCGCCGGTCACGAGGACCACCTGCCCCGCGTACGTACCCGGGGGCAGGGCGGCGGCGCCGAGCGGGGGTGGCGCGGGCAGGCCGCGCAAGGGGTTCTCCATGCGCCATCGATAGCGCGCGGGCGCTCAGATCACCATGCCCCGGACGGGATCAGCCCTGCGGTGCGTACGCCTGCCCGCTCGCGCAGGTCCAGATCACGGCGTTGGACACGCCGGTGTCCCAGTCGAAGAAATAGCCGCCGACGCGGTCGTCGTCCGAGGCCGCGGAGGCCTCGCTGCGGGAGTCCTTGCTCGCCCCCGCGGGGTGGGGGAGGGCCAGTGCCGGGCCCTGGCCCGGCCAGTAGGCGGCCCGGATGTGGTTCGGGTAGCCCTCGACGAAGGTGACGGCGGTGCCGACCGCGACGTTCGTGGCCGGGCTGCCGGCGGCCAGCTCGAGGTGCTCGTACCCCGAGACCTTGCCCGGGTCGGCGGGCAGCGCGTCGTACGGCTTCTTCCAGACGGCGGCGGTCCGCCGCTGGTCGTCCCGGTAGCCGAAGTCCTCGGTCCCGACGACCCGGCCGCGGTCGTCGATGTCCCGCGCGTAGGTGCCGACGCTCCAGTGGCCCTCGTTCCAGACCCGGAGGCTGTAGGGCGGGTAGCCGCCCCCGGCCGGCCAGACCACGGGGAAGGTATTGGTGACGGTCTGGTCGTTGTCCGCGTCGTAGTACTCCGTCTGCGCCGTGCCGGCGATGTCACCGCGCGCGTTGATACCCGCGACCGAGATGATCTTGGTGCTCGGGTGGGCGTCCGCGGGGACGGGCAGCTCGCGCACGACCGCGCCGTTCAGCCACTCCTTGGCGCCGTCCGCGCCGCGGCCGACGACGCGGCCCGCATCGTTGACGTCCAGCGCGACGGTGCCGGTGGCACCCGCATCGAGCAGCTGGACGGCGTCGGCGCCCTGCTGGTAGGTGAACGCGGCGACGGCGCGGTCCGCGCTGCGCTCCACGGTGCCGACCATCAGGCCCTTGGAGTTCACGGCCTTGACCTCGCCGGACTGGAAGCCCTCGGGCAGCGGCACGGCGTGGGCCGTCCGGTCCGCGGTCCAGTACACCGGCAGGTTGGCGCTGGAGCCGACCGCCAGGCCGCCCGCGCCGAAGTCCTTCAGCCGCCCGCCGCCCGAGGAGTCGCTGTTGATGCCGGGCAGCTTGATGATGTCCGGCGTGCACGGAGCGGTGGCCGCCGCGGCCGGGCCCGCCGCCGTGACGACGCCCGCGAGAGCGATCGCGGCTGCGGCTGCGGACGTGGTACGTCTCATGCGGCTTCTGTTCATCGTACGGTTCCCCCCTGATGCTGCGCGTCATGTGCCGGATGGCATACGCCTGTTGATGCTATCCCTGCAGACCCGGAAAGATCACCCGGTTGTCCGGGCGCGTCCCCGACGGGTTCACAGGAGGGCAAGCGACCGCTTAGTATGCCCGCGGAGCGTGGTTCCTCGACGGCGGCTGGAGGCCCCGGATGCAGGCATGGCGAGTACACACCCCTGGCGAGCCCCGTGAGGCCCTGCGCCTCGAGGAGGTCCCCGAACCGGTCCCCGGCGAGGGCGAGGTGAAACTCCGGGTGCTCGCCGCCAACGTCAACTTCCCCGACGCGCTGCTGGTCCGCGGGCAGTACCAGATCCGCCCGCCGCTCCCCTTCACCCCCGGTGTGGAGATCTGCGGCGAGACCGAGGACGGCCGGCGGGTCATCGCCAACCCGAGCCTGCCGCACGGCGGCTTCGCCGAGTACGTCACCGCCCCCGCGCGGGCCCTGCTCCCCGCCCCGGAGACCCTCGACGACGCCGAGGCGGCCGCCCTGCACATCGGCTACCAGACCGGCTGGTTCGGCCTGCACCGCCGGGCCCGCCTGCAGAGCGGCGAGACCCTCCTCGTGCACGCCGCCGCGGGCGGGGTCGGCAGCGCCGCCGTCCAGCTGGGCAAGGCCGCCGGGGCCACCGTCATCGGTGTGGTCGGCGGCAAGGCCAAGGCCCGCACCGCCGAGGAGCTCGGCTGCGACCTGGTGATCGACCGCACGGCCGAGGACCTCGTCTCCCGGGTCAAGGAGTTCACCGGCGGGCGCGGCGCCGACGTCGTCTACGACCCGGTCGGCGGGGACTCCTACACCGCCTCCACCAAGTGCGTGGCCTTCGAGGGCCGCATCGTCGTCGTCGGATTCACCAGCGGGACCATCCCCACCCCCGCGCTCAACCACGCCCTCGTGAAGAACTACAGCATCCTCGGCCTGCACTGGGGTCTGTACGCCGCCAAGGACCCCGGATCCATCCTCGACTGCCACACCGCACTCACCCGGCTCGCCGCCGAGGGCGCCGTCAAACCGCTGATCAGCGAACGCGTCCCGCTCGCCGGCGCCGCCGACGCCGTACAGCGCGTGGCCGACGGGACCACCACGGGCCGGCTGGTCGTCGTACCGGCCCCGGACGGAGGCACCCGATGACCGCCGCGGCCGTCACCGCCGAGGAACTGCGCGCCCGCGTAAGGGACCTGCTCGCCGCCCACCCGCCCGCCACCACGTCCCGTACGGACTTCCTGCGCGCCCGCTTCGACGCCGGACTCGCCTGGGTCCACTACCCCGACGGCTTGGGCGGCCTCGGCGCGCCCCGCTCCCTGCAGGGCGTCGTCGACGCCGAACTGGAGGCCTCCGGAGCCCCCGACAACGACCCGCGCCGGATCGGCATCGGCCTCGGCATGGCCGCGCCCACGATCCTCGCGTACGGCACCGAGGAGCAGAAGCGGCGCTTCCTGCGCCCCCTGTGGGTCGGCGAGGAGGTCTGGTGCCAGCTCTTCAGCGAGCCCGGCGCCGGCTCCGACCTCGCCGCCCTCGGCACCCGCGCCGTCCTCGACGCGGAGGCGGGCGAGTGGGTGGTCGACGGCCAGAAGGTGTGGACCTCCAGCGCCCACACCGCCCGCTGGGCCATCCTGATCGCCCGCACCGACCCGGCGCAGCCCAAGCACCGGGGCATCACCTACTTCCTCTGCGACATGCACGCCCCCGGCGTCGAGGTCCGGCCGCTGCGCCAGATCACCGGCGAGGCCGAGTTCAACGAGGTCTTCCTCACCGGCGTCCGCATCCCCGACGCCCACCGGCTCGGCGCCGTCGGCGACGGCTGGGCGGTGGCCCGCACCACCCTGATGAACGAGCGCGTCTCCATCGGCGGCATGCGCATCCCGCGCGAAGGCGGCATGATCGCGCCGGTCGCCGCCGCCTGGCGCGAACGCCCCGAACTGCGCACCCACGCCCTCCACCAGCGCCTCCTGGAACTGTGGGTGGAGGCCGAGGTCGCCCGCCTCACCGGCGAACGTCTGCGCCAGCAGCTCGCCGTCGGCCAGCCCGGCCCCGAGGGATCCGGGATGAAGCTCACCTTCGCCCGCCTCAACCAGGAGATCAGCGGACTGGAGGTCGAACTCCTCGCGGAGGACGGCCTGGCGTACGAGGACTGGACCATGCGCCGTCCCGAACTGGTCGACTTCACCGGCCGCGACGCCGGCTACCGCTACCTGCGCGCCAAGGGCAACAGCATCGAGGGCGGCACCAGCGAAGTCCTCCTCAACATCGTCGCCGAACGCGTGCTGGGCCTGCCCTCCGAGCCGCGCGACGACAAGGACCTCGCCTGGAAGGACCTCGCTCGATGACGACCCCGACGACCGCGGCCAACTCGACGGACCTGCTCTACTCCGAGGCCGAGGAGGAACTGCGCGCCGCCGTACGCTCGCTCCTCGAGGCCCGCTGCGCACCGGCGGGCGTCCTCGCCCGGATCGAAACCGACCGGCCCCACGATCCGGCCCTGTGGCGGCCCCTCGCCACCGGGATCGGCGCTGCCGGGCTCCTCGTACCGGAGAAGCTCGGCGGCCAGGGCGCGAGCCACCGCGAGGCGGCCGTGGTCCTGGAGGAGCTGGGCCGGGCCGTGGCGCCCGCCCCGTACCTGACGAGCGCGGTGCTCGCCACCGAGATCCTGCTCGGCTGCGACACCGAGGAGGCCGTTCCGCTGCTGCGGGAGCTGGCCTCGGGGCGGCAGGTGTGCGTACCGGCCGTGCCGCTGACCCTCGCCCCCGGAGCCCCGCTGCCGGCCGCCGTCCGCGACTCCGGGGGCGGGACGCTGACCGGTACGGTCACCTCCGTCGCGGACGCGGTGGCCGCCGACGTGCTGCTGGTGCTCGCCGACACCGGGCTGTACGCCGTCCCCGCCGCCTCGGCCGAGCTCACCCCGCAGGTCCCGCTCGACCTGACCCGTCCGCTGGCCACCGTCACCCTCGAAGCCGCCGCCGGCACCCGGCTCGCCGACCCCGCCACGGCCCGGGCCGCCGTCGCCGGGGCCCTGCTCTCGGGGGCGGGGCTGCTCGCCTCGGAACAGCTCGGCATCGCCGAGTGGTGCCTGACGGAGACCGTCGAGTACCTCCGGGTCCGCCACCAGTTCAACCGGCCCGTCGGCTCCTTCCAGGCCCTCAAGCACCGCCTCGCGCGCCTCTGGCTCGACGTGGCCTCGGCCCGGGCGGTCGCCAGGGCCGCGGCCGACGCCCTGGCCACCGCGTCCCCGGACGCACCGCTCACGGTCGCCGTCGCCCAGGCCTACTGCTCGGGCGTGGCCGTCCGGGCCGCAGAGGAGTGCGTCCAGCTGCACGGCGGCATCGGCATGACCTGGGAGCACCCGGCGCACCTCTACCTCAAGCGGGCCAAGGCCGACTCCCTGGCCCTCGGCACGGCCGGCCACCACCGCGGCCTGGTCGCCGAGTTCGCGGAACTGCCCGTGCCCTAGGCCGTCTCTTTCGGATCTTGCTCCCCCAGCCACCGCTGGGAGGTGCCCCCAGTCAAGCCCGCGTCGTCCGGTGCCGTGCACCGCAAGGCGGCGCGGGTCAGGCAAGATCCGGAAGCGGCACGGCCGAACGGCCTCGTCTTCGCACTCCGGACGGCCGCGATCTTTCCAGGACCTGCACCAGCCCCGCCCCCAGCACCTCGCGGCGTGTCCCTATCCTCGCCGGATGACGGCAACCATCACCCGGCTCTCCGCCGCCGGACTGCGCGCGCACCGCGACCAGCTGGCCGCCCTCCTCCTCGACGTGGTCGACGGCGGCTCCTCGCTCGGCTTCCTCGCCGGGCTCGACCACCAGACCGCAGCCGCCTGGTGGGACTCCCTGCTGCCCGCCGTCGAGGACGGTTCCCTCGCACTCTGGATATCCCGTACGGACGACGGCCGCGTCGACGGCACCGTCAGCTGGTACCGGGAATCCAAGCCCAACGGCCGCCACCGCGCCGAGCTGCGCAAGCTGATGGTCCATCCGGCGGCCCGCGGCCGCGGCACCGCCCGCGCCCTGCTCGCCGAGGCCGAGGCGGCGGCCGCCGGGGCCGGGGTGGTGCTGCTGTTCCTCGACACCGAGACCGGCAGCGGTGCCGAGCGCGTCTACCGGTCCGCGGGCTGGACCGAGGTCGGCACCATCCCCGACTACGCCACGGACCCCGACGGCCGACTGCACCCCACTACCCTTTTCTACAAGCACCCTCAGGGGTGACCTCGCCCGCCGCGCCGCGTTAGACCCGTAGCCGCCGGCCACCGAGCGAGGGAGACCCCATGTACGCAGCACCCGCCGCACTTCCCACCCGCCGCGCCCTGCTCCGTACGGCCTTCACCGCGGCCGTGCTCGCCGGGACGGCGGCGGCGCTGGCTCCCGTGCTGCGGGCCCGCCGCCCCCGGCAGACGCTCACCCCGGCACCGCTCGCGGAGGAGACGTACCGGGGCCGGTACATCGCCGTGGACCGGGCCGGGATCCGCATCGACGGGCGCCCGCTGCACGTCATGCGCCGCGCCGACGGCAGTTATCTGAGCGGGGTCAACCACTTCCAGTCCTTCGGGACACCGCTGGAACTGGCCCGCGCGGCCGTCGACGAACTGGGCACGGCCCAGCTGGTGTCGGCGTCCGCCCCGCACCACGGCTGACGGAAGGAGCCCCGCGTTGTACATCCGGCAGAACCAGAAGAACCTGACCAGCGCCCAGAAGAAGCGGTTCACGGCCGCCGTACTGGAGCTCAAGCGCAACGGCGTCTACGACGCCTTCGTGCGCACCCACGGCAAGTACTTCGTGCCCGACCGCGAGCGCAAGCTCCGCGTCGGGCACATGTCCCCGTCCTTCTTCCCGTGGCACCGCTACTACCTGCTGGAGTTCGAGAGGCAGCTGCAGACCGTCGACCCGGGCGTCTCCATCCCGTACTGGGACTGGACCACCGACACCAGCCCGGTCTCCTCCCTGTGGGCCGAGGACTTCCTCGGCGGCACCGGCCGCGGGGCGGACCGGCAGGTGATGACCGGGCCCTTCGCCTACGACAAGGGCAACTGGACGGTGACCGTGGGCATTTCGGAAGCCCGCTTCCTCACCCGCAACCTCGGCCGGCCGCAGAACCCGATCGCCCTGCCCACTCCGGCCGAACTGCAGTGGGCCCTCGACGACCCGGTCTACGACGTCTCGCCCTGGGACTCCACCGCCAACGCCGGCGGCTTCCGCAACAAGCTGGAGGGCTGGACCGCCCCCAAGAGCGAGCGCTGGCGCAACCACAACAAGGTCCACCAGTGGATCGGCGGCCACATGACCGGCGGCACCGCGCCCAACGACCCGGCCTTCTGGCTGCACCACGCCTTCGTGGACCTGATCTGGACCCGCTGGCAGCAGAGGCACCCGGGCTCGGGCTACCTGCCCGCCGCACCGCTCCCGGTCGGCGACCTCCAGCGCGGCCGGGTGATCGCCCTCGACGAGCCGATGCCGCCGTGGGACGTCACCCCGCGCCAGATGCTCAGCCACCGGGGCCTCTACCGCTACGAATAGCGGATGGCAGATGGCGGATATACGGGTAGGGCCCCCGCCGGACGGCGGGGGCCCTACCTTCAGATCAGCCGATCAGCCGATCAGTGGCCGTAGCCGCCCTCGGTGTGGTGGTCGTCGCCGTTGCCGCCCGACGCGTTGACGCAGGTGTTGCCGAACGCCGGGTTCAGCAGGGCGATCACGTTGACGGTGTTGCCGCAGACGTTGATCGGGACGTGCACCGGAACCTGGACCAGGTTGCCCGACAGGACACCGGGGGAGCCGACCGCCGCACCGTGCGCTCCGGCATCGGCGACGGCCAGACCCGCTCCGGCGGCCACGACGCTACCGGCGACAGCGGTGACGGCGAATGCCTTCGCGATACGCGACATCAAGATCTCCTCATGAGCAATGGGGCGCCGCAGGTGTGCGGCGTTTGACATGGCGTACAACGCGGGGAGGCCCGGGGGGTCACGGCCGCTGGTCCTACTTGGTGATGTCAGGGTCACGGCTTGTCACCCGTGGGGCCGCTGTGCGACCGTGCGCGCACCGCGCGCGCGTGCGCGCGGCGTACCGCGGGAGGACCGGATGAGCACAGCGGGCGGCGACAGAGGAGGCCGGCCCCGGGCCAGGACCGCGTACGGCGTGGTCGAGGGCCGCACCGGGCCGGACGGCATCGCCGTCTTCCGCGGCATCCCCTACGCCGCCCCGCCCGTCGGCGCCCTGCGCTTCGCGGCGCCCGCGCCCCCGGATACCTGGGACGGCGTACGCGACGCCGGTGCCTACGGCCCCACCGCGCCGAAGGTGCCCTACCCGCCGAGGTTCGCCGCGCTGCTCGCCGACCCGGAGGTCTCCGGGGAGGACTGCCTGAGCGTCAACGTGTGGACCCCCGATCCGGCGCCCGGCGCCCGGCTGCCCGTCATGGTGTGGATCCACGGCGGGGCGCTCACCCGGGGCTCCTCGGCCGTCCCCGTCTACGACGGCTCGGCCTTCGCCCGCGACGGCGTCGTGCTCGTCTCCCTCAACTACCGCCTCGGCGTCCTCGGCTACGGGCTCTTCCCGGACGCGCCCGCCAACCGGGGCCTGCTGGACCAGATCGCCGCCCTCGAGTGGGTCCGGGACAACATCCGGGATTTCGGCGGCGACCCCGCCCGCGTCACCGTCTTCGGCGAGTCCGCCGGCGCCATCAGCATCGGCGCCCTGCTCGCAGCCCCCAGGGCCGCCGGGCTCTTCGCGCAGGCGGCCCTGCAGAGCGGCGCCCCCGAGGTGCTGCACCGGGACCGGGTCCGTGCCGTGGTCCGGCGGATGGCCTCGCTGCTGAAGACGGAGTCCACCGCAAAGGCCTTCGGCGCCACCGCCCTGCCGACCCTGCTCGCCGCCCAGGCCGCCGTGCTGCGCCGATCGAGCCCCCTCGCCGGCGGTCCCGCCTTCGGCCTGGTGGCCGACCCGGACACGCTGCCCGAAGACCCGCTCGACGCGGCCCGGGCCGCCGGCGTACCGCTGCTGCTGGGCTGGACCACCGAGGAGTACCGGCTCTGGCTGGCCCCGACGGGCACGATGCGGCTGCTGGACCGGCTGGGCCCGCTCGCCGTGGCGCTGGCCCGGTGGCGCAGCGGCAAGGACCTGGCCGCCGTACGGGCGCTGCGCGCCGCCCTGCCCGGGGCGGGCCCCGCCGACCTCGCGGGGCAGCTGCTCACCGACCGGCTGCTGCGCGACCCGCTGCGGCGGCTCGCCGGGGCGCGGCGGGCGGCGCCGAGCTTCCTGTACGAGTTCGCGTGGCGCTCCGGTGTCCCGGGGCTCGGCGCCTGCCACGCGCTGGAGCTGGGCTTCGTGTTCGACACGCTGGACGCGCCGGAGGCGGCCTGGCTGGCCGGGCCGGACGCTCCGCAGGCGCTGGCCGACGAGATGCACCGTGCCTGGGTGCGTTTCGCGGTGACCGGCGATCCGGGCTGGGATCCCTGGAACGGCTCCGGCCCGCCGAGGGTGTTCGGCGGGCCGGAGGCGAAGGGCGGGGCGCGGGACGCGGCGCAGGCGCCGGAACCTACTCGACGGGTCCTTCCATGACCTTGCTGATGTACTGGATCGGCCCCTCGCCCATGTTCGGGACGTAGGTCTTGGCGTTGTGCTGGCCGCCCTTGATGATCCTCAGCTCGGTGTGCACGGGACCCTTGTTGCCGAAGGTGGCGATGAACTTCTGCACGTCCGGGAGGGTCTTCTTGTTGTTCTCGCTGTCACCGACCTGGAAGGCGAGGTAGACGTCCGGACCCTTGCGGTCGATGAGCTGCTTCGCCAGCACCTCCGGGTTGTTCTCGGCCTTCTCCTTGTCGTGGCCCTTCCAGAGGGAGGAGTCCGGGACGATGTCCGGGCCGGAGGCGATCACGGCCTTGAACTTGTCCGGGTGCTTCAGCACCGCCTTCAGGCCGGCGAACCCGCCGGTGGAGGAGCCCATGAAGGCCCAGCCGTCACGGGACTTCACGGTCCTGAAGTTCGCCTTCACCAGGTCCGGCACGTCCTCGGTCAGCCACGTCCCCATCTTGGGCTGGTCGGGGATGTCGGAGCCGTCCCAGTAGATGCCCTTGTCGTCCGGGCCCGGGTTGAGCACCGGCATGGCCAGGATGAACGGCTTGCTCTTCCCCTCGCCGTACCACTTGGCGATGCTGGTCTGGAGGCCCAGGTCGGTGCCCATCCAGTAGTTGCTCGGGTAACCGGCGCCGCCCGGCAGGGCGATCATGACGGGGAAGCCGCTCTTGGCGAACTTGGGGTCGTTGTACTCCTTGGGCGCCCAGACCCACACCTTGCCCTTGAAGCCGGACTTCTTGCCGTCGAGCGTGGTGACGGCCACGTGCGTCCCGTCGGGCAGGGTCATCGAGTTCTTGAACTCGGCCTGCGGCCCGGTGGGCATCAGCATCTTGGAGTTCGCCGGCTGCTGGGGGGCCGGGTTCTTCTTGCCGTCGCCGCCGGCGGGCGGAGTCCCGAAGGACACGGCCGATCCCTTGTCGGTGAACGGGGGTATCTCGTAGTGGTACATCACGCCGGCCGCTATGCCCGCCAGCGCGAGGACGGAGACACCCGCGATCACCCAGCGCCGGACCTTGGACGTGCGGCGGGGCTCGTGCTCCGGCTCCTGCCCGTAGGCCGCGTACGGCTCCTGTCCGTAGGGAGGCTGCTGCCCGTACTGCTGCTCTCCGTACCGGTCGCCGTAGGGCTGCTGCGGGTTCTGCCCCTCCGGCCGGTACGGCGGCTGGTACTGCTGCCCTTCGGGTGCGTACGACATGTGCGGTGGCTCTCCGGCTGGTGCTGGCCCGGCGGGGGCGGTGGTCTGGCGGTGGTCTGGCGGTGGTCTGGCGGGGGCGGTGGTCTGGCGGTGGTCTGGCGGGCTTGATCCGTCCGTTCGAAAGATGAACGAAAGCATCCCGGGGTTCCGCATTTTTCCTTCTCTTGGGATTTTCTGGGGAAGGCCGTTGCCCGCCGTCGGCACCGCCCTGTCGCGTTCAGGCGCTGTTCGCCGGACGGGCCTGGCTCATGTGCATGCCAATGGGTAAGGTGCCCCCGCCCCGCGAGAGGAGTGGACCCCTTGACCCTCCAGCGCCGGATCCTGATCCTGGCCGCCGCCGTCGTGCTGCTCGCCGCCGTGGCCGTGACGGCCCTCGTGCGGGCCTCCTCCCGGGCCGAGGAGAAGAACCGGACGCGGACCGACGGACCGCAGGTCACCCGGGGCGCCGTCTCCCTGGACCCGGCCCGCGGAAGCCCGCGGATCGTGTTCCGGAACATGGCCTGGGGCCCGCACCGCGACGAGCTCGCCACCGTCCCGGCCGCCGCGCCGGAGGAGGACCGCACCTCCTCGGGGGTCGCCTGCCTGCGCTTCCACGCGGCGGCGGGGACCGGGATCTGCCTCCAGGCCGACAAGGGAGGGGTCCCGGACCGCTACCGGGCCGTCGTCCTCGACGCCCGCCTCGCGGAGGTCTCCGCGCACGCGCTCACCGGCATCCCCACCCGCGCCCGGGTCTCGCCCGGCGGCCGGCTCGCCGCCTGGACGGTCTTCGTCGGCGGGGACTCGTACGCCGGAACCGGCTTCTCCACACGGACCTCGGTGCTCGACCTGCGCACCGGCCGGCTCGAGGCCTCGCTGGAGGACTTCACCGTCCTCAAGGACGGCAAGCCGTACCGCAGCGCCGACGTGAACTTCTGGGGAGTCACCTTCACCGCCGACGAGCGGACCTTCTACGCCACGCTGGGCACCGCGGGCCGCACCCACCTGGTCCGCGGGGACCTGGCGGAGCGGACCGTGACCACGCTGCGCGAGAACGCCGAGTGCCCGTCCCTGTCGCCCGACGGGACCCGGGTGGTGTTCAAGAAGCGGATGCCGGGCCTGCCGGCCGAGGCGCCGTGGCGGCTGCACGTGCTGGACCTGGCCTCCGGAACGGAGGCCCCGCTCGCGGAGGAGCGGAGCGTGGACGACCAGGTGGTGTGGACGGACGACCGCACGGTCGTCTACTCCCTGCCGGGGGACTTCGGAGCCGACCTGTACTCCGTACCGGCCGACGGCAGCGGGGCCCCCGCCCGGCTCATGGCCTCGGCCCTCTCCCCGGCCTTCCTCGGATGAATCCGGGGAGAGGGGCCGGGGGAGGACCGCCGCGGGAGGAGCAGGAGCGTTACGCCACGCGGACTAGGCGGGGATCAGCGTGCGGCGGCGCCGCTTGCGCTGCGCGCCGGCCGACAGCCTCAGCTCGATGATCGACCGCACGGCCGGCCACTCCTCGTCGAGGATCGAGTAGAAGGCCGTACTGCGGACCGCCCCGTCGAGCCCCCGCGAGTGGGCCCGGCGGACCCCCTCGCAGGTGAAGCCGAGACGTTCCATCGCGGCCCGCGAGCGGCCGTTGCGGGCATCCGCCCGCAGCGAGATCCGCCGCACACCCCAGGTCTCGAAGGCATGGCGGAGCATGAGCAGCTTCGCCTCGGTGTTGATGCCGGTGCCCTGGGCGCCCGGGGACAGCCAGGTATTGCCGATCTCGGCGGCATCGGGGATCGCCGTCGCCGGATCGCCGAACGGGACGCCGGGCACGGCGGGCCACACCAGCGGCCCCTGCCAGTAGTCGAGTTCCAGGAACCGGGTCGAACCGACCACCCGGCCGTCGGTGGCTCTGACCACCGCGAACGGGAGGGATCGACCCGCCGCCTGATCGGCGAGGGCACGGTCGATGTACTCGTGGGACGCCTGCACCCCATGGGGTACGGGGGTGAAGGCGTAAGTCGTACGATCCTCGGCACCGGCCACGGCCAGGGCCTCGGTGTGGTGGGGTGCGAGGGGCTCGAGCCGCACGGTGCGGCCGGCGAGGAGTACGGGTACGGGCACGGAGCCTTCGGTCCTTCTAGGCGGTGGGGTGGTTGCACAGTCTGCGTCCCTGACGTCGCCCCCCGTGCAAAACACGGGTGAAAGGCAACGGGCTGTCACGTGAACGCGAGTGGCTCAATGTAGCCCCTTAATGTCCTCTCATGAACCCCCAATTTGGCAATGGCGTGAACGTCTTTTTCGACGACTTGGGTCCCCGGGGCGGAGCGCCCGTAATCCTGATCCACGGACATCCGTTCAACCGCACCATGTGGGCCCCCCAGACGGCCGCCCTGACCGCCGCCGGATACCGTGTCATCGCCCCTGACCTGCGAGGATACGGAGAGAGTCCGGTCCTCCCGGGCAAGACGCTGCTCGCCGACTTCGCCGATGACCTCGCCGGCCTCCTCGCCCGCCTGGGCATCGAACAGGTGGTCGTCGGCGGTGTGTCCATGGGCGGGCAGATCGCCATGGAACTGCGACTGCGCCACCCGGGTCTGGTGAGGGCCCTGGTCCTCTCCGACACGACCGCCGTGCCGGAGACCGCGGAGGCCCGCAAGGCCCGCCTGGAGGCCGCCGACCGGCTGCTCGCCGAGGGCATGGCGCCCTACGCCGAAGCCGTCATCGACAAGATGCTGGCGCCCTACAACGTGACCGGCATGCCGCAGGCCGCCGCGCACGTGTTGGCGATGATGCGCGCGACCGATCCCGAGGGCGCCGCGGCCGCCCTGCGCGGCCGCGCAGAGTGCCCCGACTACCGGCCCGTGCTCGCCGGGGCGGCCGAGCCCTGCCTGGTCGTGGTCGGCGCCGACGACGTCTACACCCCGGTCGCGGCGGCCGAGGCCCTGCACGCGCTGCTCCCGGACTCCACGCTCGCCGTCATCGAGCGGGCCGGGCACCTGCCGGGCGTGGAGCAGCCCGAGGCCTTCAACCGGGCGCTGCTGGCGTTCCTCGCCCGCCTCTGACGCACGGCCGATTGGACCGGGCCGCCGAGCCGCCAATGGCCCACGGGAGGGGGCCGTTCGGCTGATCCAATGGGCTCGTGACGATACGGATCCTGCCTCCGCCCGGCGCACCGCGCCGACTGGCCGCCGCCCAGCTGAGCAATTCCGTCGGGGACGGCGCCTACTACGTGTGTTCGGCGCTCTACTTCATCCGAGTGGTCGGTCTCTCGCCCGCGCAGATCGGCCTGGGGCTGACGATCGCCTGGGCCCTCGGCTCCGTCGCCGGGGTGCCGCTGGGAGCGCTCGCCGACCGGCGGGGCCCCCGGGGCACCTCGGCGGCCCTGGCGGTGGCCACCGCGGCCTCGGTCTTCGCCTTCCTCGCCATCCGGTCCTTCTGGGCCTTCCTGATCGCCGCCGTCGTCTACGCCACCGCCCAGTGCGGACTCGCTGCCTCCCGGCAGGCGCTGCTCGCGGGCCTGGTCCCCCCGGAGCAGCGCACCGGTGTCCTCGCCCACCTCCAGTCCATGCTCAACGGCGGGCTGGCGCTCGGGGCCGCGCTCGGCGGGCTCGCCCTGGGCGCGGACACCGAGCGGGCCTACCTCGCCGTGTTCGTACTGGACGGGGTGGGCTTCCTGGTCTGCGCCGCCGTGCTGCTGCGGCTGCCCGCGGTGGCGCGCGTGACCGGTCGGGCGGCGGGGGAGCCCCGGCTGGCCGTGCTCCGCGACCGGCCGTACGCGCTGGTCACCCTGCTGAACGCGGTCCTGCTGCTGCGGATGCCGCTGCTCAGCCTGGCCATCCCGCTGTGGATCGCGGAGCGCACCCACGCCCCCGGCTGGCTGGTGTCGGCGCTGTTCGTGCTGAACACCGTCGCCGTGATGCTCTTCCAGGTGCGCATGGCCCGGCCGGTCACGGACCTGGACAGCGCCCGGCGGGCGGTGCGGGTGTCGGGGCTGGTCATGGCCGCCTCGTGTGCGGTGTTCGCGGTCTCCGCGCTGCCCGGCCCGGCCTGGGCGGCCGCCGCGCTGCTGGTCGTGGGCGCGGTGCTCCAGGCGGACGCCGAGATGCGGCAGTCCGCCGGGTCCTGGCAGATCGGCTTCTCGCTGGCTCCCGCGGACCGGATCGGCCAGTACCAGGGGTTCTTCGGTACCGGGGTCCCGGTGGCCAGGACCGCCGGTCCGCTGGTGCTGACCTGGCTGCTCCTGGTGTGGAAGATCCCGGGGTGGCTGCTGCTCGGCGCGATCCTGCTGGCCGCCTCGTACGGGATGGGCCCGGCGGTGCGCCGGGCCGGGGCGGTCCGGCAGCAGGACGGGCCCGCGGGGGCCCTCGTACAGCCGGGGTGAGGCCCCGGCTGCGGATACGGTGACCGACGTGGACGACGTACTGAGGCAACTGGGGTCCGTGGGGCCCTTCTTCACCGTGGCGTACGGCAAGGAGCCGCCGCCCGGCCCCGGCTTCCGGCCGCTGACCGTGCTGTACGGGGAGCAGCTCGCGACCTACGTCGCCGAGGTGGGGCGGCGCAACCGCAGCGGGCCGGGCCGGGTGGCCGCCTCGACCGCCCAGTTCGGCATCGCGGCGCGGCTCTGGTCGATCGGGCTGGGCTGCGCGGCGCTGGCCGGGCGGGTGCCGGATCTCGCGGCCGACCGGGTGTGGTGGCGGCTGCCCGGTGCGGGATCGCTCGAACTGTGGCTGCCCGAGCCGCAGGAGCTGCCGGCCGAGGCGCTCGGCGAGAACGTGCTCGGCCACCTGGAACTGCTCGACGCCGCCGTCCGCGAGGGGTTCGGGGTGTCGCCGAAGGTCCTGCGGGGCAACACCGCCTCGGGACTGGTCGGGGCCCTGCGGGTGCTGGTCGACCGGGTGCCCGGCGCCGCGGCCGTGGAGCTGGCGGCGGCCCTGCTGGCCGACGGCGGGGCCCTCGCCGGGACGGGCACCTTCGTCCACGAGGAAGGGCTCGGGGTGGCCTTCGTACGGCGCAGCTGCTGCCTCTACTACCGGGTGCCCGGCGGCGGCTTCTGCGGGGACTGCGTGCTGCGGACCCGGTGAAACGGCAAGGGCCCCCGGGAGCGCGTGCTCCCGGGGGCCCCGCGGCGGAAGGAACTAGAAGGTGAGGTTCCAGGCGTCGATCTTGCCGATGTCGCCGCCGGCGTTGTCGTTCACCCGGAGCTTCCAGGTGCCGTTCGCGACCTCGGAGGAGGCGTTGACGGTGTAGGCCTGGTTGATGTTGTCGGCGCTGCCGCCGGACCGGTTGTGGAGCGTGTACACGGTGCCGTCCGGCGCGATCAGGTCGACCTTCAGGTCACCGATGTAGGTGTGCACGATGTTCACGCCCACCTTGAGGGTGGCCGGGGCGTTGCCCGTCACCCCGCTGACGGTGACGGGGCTCTCCACGGTGGTGTTGTCGCCGATGGCGACGTCACCGAGGTTCTCGAAGTACTTGCCGGGCGGCGGGGTGCTGCCGACGGCCTTGAGCGCGTCGACCTGGCCCTCGCCGAAGAAGCCGTTCTTCGTCGTGGTGCCCTTGCACCGGGTGTCCGACGGGCAGGCGACGTCGTTGGCCTGGACGGCCAGCTTGTCGCGCAGCTGCGCCGGGGTGATGCCCGGGTTGGTGCTCGCCAGCAGGGCGGCCACACCGGCCACGTGCGGGGAGGCCATCGAGGTACCGCTCATGCTGCCGTACTTGCCACCGGGCAGGGTGCTGTAGATGCCGGTCGCGTCGCCGCCGGGGGCCGTCACGTCGATGACGTTCAGACCGTAGTTGGAGTACGAGGCCTTCGCGGTGGTGCCCATCGCCGACACCGTGACCACGCCCGGGAGTTCGGTCGGGATGTCCAGGCAGGCGTTGGTGATGGTGCGGGTGACCGGCGTCGAGTCGTTCGGGCTCTCGGTGTCGGTCGTCTTGTTGGCCAGGTCCAGGTTGGAGTTGCCGGCCGCCGCGACCTGGAGCGAGCCCTTGCTCTCCGCGTACTCCTGGGCGCGCTTGACGCCCTCGATGATCGCGGCCTGGTCGGCGTTGTCCGGGCAGTTGAACTGCCACGGGTCGGTGTAGTAGCTGTTGTTGGTGACCTTGAAGCCGTGGTCACCGGCCCACATGAACCCGCAGACGGTGTTCTCGGCGAAGAAGAGCGAGGAGCCCGGCTCGGCGATGCGCACCGAGGAGATCTTCACGCCCGGGGCCACGCCGATGACGCCCTTGCCGTTCTTGGCCGCCGCGACCGTACCGGCCACGTGCGTGCCGTGGGTGCCGACGTCGCGCCAGGCGCCGGCGCGGGTGTCCGCCTTGCCGTACGCGCAGGACGCGGAGTCAGCCGCGTTGAAGTTCGGCGCCAGGTCCTGGTGCTGGTCGTCCACACCGGTGTCCAGGATGCCGACCTTGACGGTGGCGGAGCCGGTGGTGACGGCCCAGGCCTGGTCGGCCTTGATCTGGGTCATGTCGGCGCGGACCGGCTCGCCCGTCGGGGTGGTGGACTGCGCCGGGTTGGCGGGCAGCGCCGGGTTGTAGGCGTCCGCCGGCACGTCCGAGGTGCGGGTGGCGCCGACCTGCTGGACCCCGCTCACGCCGCGCATGGTGGCGGCGAAGGTGCCGGAGGCCGAGTGGGCGACGATGACGCCGATCGCGTCGTAGGACGCGAAGACCGAGCCGCCGTTGGAGGCGACTGCGGCGCGGACCGCCGAGGTGTCACCGGGCGTGGTGATCACGAAGTAGGCGCGGGTGCCGGCAACCCAGGTCGCACTCTGGGAAGTCGGGGCCGCGGCCTGCGGAGCCGCCGCGGCCGCCGGGGCGGAGGCGGGGCCGGAGGGAGAGACGGGGTCGGTGCCGGCGAGTGCGGCGGGGGCCCCGAAGGTCAGTGCGGCACCGAGGGTTGCGGCCAGCACGAGGGCACGTCGAGGTCGGCTGGATATGTGGGGTATCAATGCGTCCTCCGAAGACCCGGCGGTGCGGGTGGCACCTACGGGTCGTACGAAACAAGTGGTCGAACGCAAGATGTCAGACGCGTGCCCTGGTACGGAAGTACCTTTTACCGCACGCGCGTTCTTCGGCCTGTGGCCGAAAAGCGCCTATAACAGGAGAAGTCGGGGCCGACCGGGCTGGGCACCGTGGGGGCGAGCCCTGCCCGGCCGGCCCGAGTGGGCCCACCGGCTACACCGGTACGCCGTCCTTGGCGCCTTCCGGCTGGGACGGGACGCCCGCCGGCTCGCGGGGCGCGTCGTCGACCAGCGTGGTCTCGTCGAACGGCAGCCGCCCGGCGAGCACCTCGGTGGCCCGTCCGCGGTCGAACTCCTTGGTCCACGTCCCGATGAGAACGGTCGCGACCGCGTTCCCCGCGAAGTTGGTCAGCGCCCGCGCCTCGCTCATGAACCGGTCGATGCCGACGATGAGGCCGACCCCGTCCACCAGTTCCGGCCGGTGCGACTGGAGTCCGCCGGCGAGCGTGGCCAGGCCCGCGCCGGTCACCCCGGCCGCGCCCTTCGAGGCGATGACCATGAACAGCAGCAGGGAGATCTGCTCGCCCAGCGCCAGCGGCTGGCCCATCGCCTCCGCGACGAACAGCGAGGCCATCGTCAGGTAGATCGCGGTCCCGTCCAGGTTGAAGGAGTACCCGGTCGGCACCGTGATGCCGGTGACCGGCCGGGACACCCCCAGGTGCTCCATCTTCGCGATGAGCCGCGGCAGCGCGGACTCCGAGGAGGAGGTGGAGAGGATCAGCAGGAACTCCCGCCCCAGGTACCGCAGCAGGGAGAACACGCTGACCCCCGTGCACACCCGCAGCAGCGTGCCCAGCACCACGAACACGAAGATCAGGCAGGTCGCGTAGAAGCCGATCATGATGACGGCGAGCGATTTCAGCGCGTCGATGCCGGTCGCCCCGACCACCGCCGCGATCGCCCCGAAGGCGCCCACCGGGGCCACCCACATGATCATCGCCAGGATCCGGAACACCAGCTTCTGTACATGTCCGATCCCGCGCAGCACGGGCTCGCCCGCCGTGCCCATGGCCTGGAGCGCGAACCCGCACAGCAGCGCCACCAGCAGCGTCTGGAGCACCTCGCCGCCGGTGAAGGCGGACACCAGCGTGGTCGGGATGATCCCCAGCAGGAACTCCGGCGTGGTCTTCGCCCCGCCGGCCTTGGCCTGGGCCTCTCCGGCGGACTTGGCCGCCTCGGTCAGGTGGAGCCCGCTGCCCGGGTCCAGCAGGTTGCCGACCAGCAGGCCGATGGCGAGGGCCACGGTGGACATCACCATGAAGTAGCCCAGCGCGAGCCCGCCCACCGCCCCCACCTTGGCGGCCTTGCGGACCGAGCCGATGCCCAGCACGATCGTGCAGAAGATCACGGGCGAGATCATCATCTTGATGAGGTTCACGAAGCCGGTGCCCAGCGGCTTGAGCTCCACGGCCACGCCGGGTGCGGCGAAGCCGACGGCGATGCCGAGGAGCACCGCGGCGATCACCGCGATGTAGAGATAGTGCGTTCTGTCGCGCGTGGCGGCCACGATGCCTCCTGGTGGTGAAAACGTTCCGGGAGGACCATCGCGCGCCGTTGTGACCCCGGTCACCCTTGCGTTCATTGAGTTCACGAGCCGGTGCACACTGAGCGACATGTTCCGTTTGCCCCGGCCGCCGCGCAGCCTCGCCGGCCAGCTCTTCGCCATGCAGGTGCTGCTGGTCGCCGTGGTCGTGGCCGGGTGCGCCGTTTTCGCCTACGCCACCGCCCGCGGCCAGGCCGAGGACGCGGCCCGGCGCCAGGCCGGGGCCGTGGCCCGCGCGGTCGCCGACTCCCCGTCGGTCCTGGAGGCCGTACGGGAGGCCGTGCGCGGCAGCGATCCCACGGCCCGGCTGCAGCCGTACGCGGAGCGGGTGCGCGTCGACGCGGGCGTGGACTTCGTGACGATCATGGACCCGGCGGGGCGGCGCTGGACCCACCCCGACCCGCGCCGGATCGGCGAGCCCTTCATGGGCAATACCGGCCCCGCCCTGCGCGGCCGGACCTTCAGCGAGACCTACACCGGCACCCTCGGGCCCTCGATCCGGGTGGTCACCCCGCTGACGGACGACGGGCGCGTGGTCGGCATGGTCAGCGCCGGGATCACCGTCCGGGCGGTCAGCGCGCGCCTCGCCGAGCAGCTCACCGCCCTCGTCTGGGTCGCGGCCGCGGCCCTCGCCCTCGGCGGAGCGGGCACCTACATCGTCAACGCCCGGCTGCGCCGCCACACCCACGGGATGAACGCGGCCGAGCTCAGCCGGATGTACGACTACCACCAGGCGGCCCTGCACGGTGTGCGCGAGGGGCTGCTGATGCTCGACGGCCAGCGCAGGATCACCCTCGTCAACGACGCGGGGCGCGAACTGCTGGGCCTGCGGGGCGCGGTGACCGGAACCGGCGTCGCCGACCTGGGGCTGCCCGCGCCGCTCACCGGGGCGCTGCTCGCCGACCGGCCGCGGGTCGACGAGGTGCACCTGACCGCCGACCGGCTGCTCGTCGTCAACAGCTCGCCCGTCGCGGGCGGCGGTCGCCGGGGCACCGTGGTCACCTTGCGCGACCACACCGAACTCCAGCTGCTGGCCGGGGAGTTGGATCACGAACGCGGGTTCACCCAGGCCCTGCGCTCCCAGGCGCACGAGGCGGCGAACCGGCTGCACACGGTGGTCTCGCTGATCGAGCTCGGCCGGGCGGACGAGGCGGTCGAGTTCGCCACCGCGGAACTGGAGCTGGCGCAGGCCCTCACCGACGAGGTGGTCACCGCCGTCGGAGAGCCGGTGCTCGTCGCGCTGCTGCTCGGCAAGGCCGCCCAGGCGCACGAGCGGGGCGTCGAGCTGCTGGTCACCCCCGACAGCACGGCCATCGACGGCGGGCCCGGGACCCCGTCGGCCCGGGACCTGGTCACCGTGGTCGGCAACCTCGTGGACAACGCCATGGACGCGCTCACCGGCGTCCCGGGCGGCCGGATCGCGGTCACCGTGCGCCGCGACGGGGAAGGACTGCTGCTGCGGGTGGCGGACACCGGACCCGGCCTCCCGGAGGGGGTGGACGTGTTCCGGCGCGGCTGGTCCGGCAAGGGCGAGGACCGCGGCCTGGGCCTGGCCCTCGTACGGCAGGTGGCGCAGCGCCACGGCGGCACGGCGGAGGCCGCCTCGGGCCCGTCCGGCGGGGCCGAGTTCACCGTACGGCTGCCGGCGCCCGTGCCGGGGCAGGGGGAGGCGGCCGCGGCGCCAGGCCGCGGCGCACCGTACCCGGAGCGCCCGCCGGGCCTCGGCCGTCCGGCCGGCGGCGCGCGCGAGCCCGCGGGTCCCGGCCCCGCCTCGGGCGGGACACCGTGAGCGGGTCCGGGGTGCGGGTCCTGATCGTCGAGGACGACCCGGTCGCCGCCGACGCGCACGCGCTCTACGTGGGCCGGGTTCCGGGCTTCACCGCGGTCGGTACCGTGCACTCGCTCGCCGAGGCCACCCGAGCCCTGGAGCGGACGCGCGTCGACCTGCTGCTGCTCGACCTGACCCTGCCCGACGGGCACGGCCTGCGCTTCGCGCGCGGGCTGCGGGCCGCCGGGCACCCCGTCGACGTGATCGTGGTGACCTCGGCGCGGGACCTTGCCGTGGTCCGCGAGAGCGTCTCGCTCGGCGTGGTCCAGTACGTGCTGAAGCCCTTCGCCTTCCCGACCCTGCGCGAACGGCTCCTGCGCTACGCCGAGTTCCGCGCGACGGCGGGCGAGGCGGCCGGCCAGGACGACGTGGACCGGGCGATGGCCGCCCTGCGCGCTCCGCGCCCGGCGGAGCTCCCCAAGGGGCTGAGCGCGCCGACCCTGGACCGGGTCGCCGCGCTGCTGCGGTCGGCCCCCGAGGGGCTGACGGCGGCGGGGACGGCCGAGGCGGCCGGGATCTCCCGGATCACCGCCCGCCGCTACCTGGAGCACCTGGTCGACACCGGCCGCGCGGACCGCACCCCCCGGTACGGCCAGGTCGGCCGCCCCGAACTGCACTACCGCTGGCTGGCGGCGGCGACCGGCTCGGTGTCGAACGTGTAGAACTTCCGGTGGTCCAGAAGGTCCGCCGGGGTCACGTCGTTCCACGGCCGCATCGTGTCCCCCAGGTCCACGACGTTCGGGGTGCCGGCCGCGGGCAGGTACGTGGACTGCGGGTGGCGGGCCTGCCAGTCGGCCCACAGCTTGTCCACGAAGGCGTGGTGCATCCAGAACACCGGGTCGTTGGGGGAGACCCCGGTGCCCATCTGCCCGCCGACCCACACGTGCACCCGGTTGTGCAGGTTGGCGCCCCGCCAGCCCTCCAGGTTGTTGCGGAAACCGCTGGAGGAGCTGTTCCAGGGGGCCGCGTCGTACACCGGCATGGCGAGGACGGCGTCCACCTCCGCCTTGGTCGGCAGCTCGGCGACGCCCTGGCCCAGCGCCCGGCGCAGGTAGGCGCGCCCGTCCACCCGTACGGTTATGTTCCACTTGCCCGTCGCGTAGGCGAAGGGTCCGTCGAGGACCTGGCCGTCGCGGGCCCGGCCGGTGCCGCCGAGGAAGTCGGCGGCCCAGAGGGAGGAGCGGGCGGTGCGGTCGGCCGTCCAGTCCCAGTACGGGAGCGTGACCTTCGCGTCAACCTCCTGCAGAGCAGCCTCGAACTCGAGAAGAAACCGGCGGTGCCAGGGCAGGAAGGAGGGGGAGCGGTGCCCCACCCGGTCGCCCGCGTCGGTGTCGCTCATGATGAAGCCGTTGTGGGTGGTGACGAAGCGGTCGTAGCGGCCGGTGCGCTTCAGCTCCAGAAGCGCGTTGGTGAAGGCGCGCTTCTCCTCGGCAGTGAGCGCGGCCTGGTTCTTGCGGACGGTCATGCCGTGCCTCCCATCGGGGCGAACGGGGCGAGCACGGCGCCCTGGAGCTCGCGCACGGCGGCGCGGGCCAGCGAGGCCGGGTCGGCAAAGGTCTCGTAGTGGTTGACCACGCTGATCCAGGTGCCGTCGGCGTTCCGCATCACGTGCAGTTCGCGGCCGTCTATCCGGACGGTGGGCAGACCGGGGGAGTGGTGGCCGCCGTGATGGCCGCCTCCCGTACCGGGGGTTATCCGGATGCGTCGGCCCTTGTACACCTCGTCGACCGTGCCGGCGGGGGCGGCGGCCCGGGAGTCGGTGGCGGCGGCGTGCGCGGTGGCGCCCGCCAGGCCGAGGACGGTGAGTGCGCCGGCAGTGGTGCCCAAGGCCTGCCGACGGGTGATCTTGTTCATGACCGAAGAACTACCAGGGCAGCAGCGGCAGTTGACCACTATCCGGACATCAGTGGATAAGTTTGGTTTAGAACGAATCGCACGTTCTTCCGGTCGGGGCCGAGTGTGGCGACTTCGACGGGAAGTTCTGTCGTGTCGATGCTACTCGGCGGTAATTTCTTCTGTTCCGCGGGCCGGCTGTGGAGGGGGTCACACTGCCGAGTCGGCCGGAAGGTGTGGCGTGACCTCGGGTGGATATGTCTGTTACTCACCTATAGTGCCGATATGGCTCTTCATGAGACGAAGGACGCGCATGCACCCGACGCCGACACGGACGTGTTCGCGTCCGCGCTGAGCGGCCAGATCCTCCCCAAGTACCGGATGCCCGAAGACCACGCGCCCACCGAGGTCGTCTACGAACTCATCCGCAACGAACTCCTGTTGGACGGGAACGCCGCGCAGAACCTGGCCACCTTCTGCACCACCTGGTCCGACGACGGCGTCCACCGCCTGATGAACGACTGCCTCGACAAGAACATGATCGACAAGGACGAGTACCCGCAGACCGCCGAGATCGAGGCGCGCTGCGTCAACATCCTGGCCGACCTGTGGAACGCCCCCGTCGGCGCCGCCGCGACCGGCTGCTCCACCACCGGCTCCAGCGAGGCCGCCATGCTCGGCGGACTCGCCCTCAAATGGCGCTGGCGCGCCCGCCGCCGCGCGCAGGGCCTTCCCGCGGACCGCCCCAACCTGGTGTGCGGCCCGGTCCAGATCTGCTGGGAGAAGTTCGCCCGCTACTTCGACGTCGAGCTGCGCCAGGTCCCCCTGGAGCAGGGCGCCACCGGTCTGCGGCCCCACCAGCTCGCCGCGTACGTCGACGAGAACACCATCGGCGTCGTCGCCATCCTCGGTGTCACCTACACGTGCGACTACGAACCCGTCGCCGACATCGCCGCCGAACTCGACCGCATCCAGGCCGAGCACGGCTGGGACGTGCCCATCCACGTGGACGCCGCGAGCGGCGGCTTCGTCGCCCCCTTCCTCCACCCCGACGTGGTCTGGGACTTCCGGCTGCCGCGCGTCGCCTCCGTCAACACCTCGGGCCACAAGTACGGCCTCGCGCCCCTCGGCGTCGGCTGGATCGTCTGGCGCACCGCCGACCTGCTCCCCGCGGACCTCGTCTTCGACGTGGACTACCTGGGCGGTGACATGCCGACCTTCGCGCTCAACTTCTCCCGCCCGGGCGGCGAGGTCGTCGCCCAGTACTACCTGTTCCTTCGACTGGGCCGGGGCGGCTACCGCCGTGTGCAGCAGGCCTGCGCCGACACCGCCCGGTACCTGGCCGCCGAGATCGCCGGGATGGGCCCGTTCACCCTCCTCTACGACGGCCGCGGCGCCCTCCCCGCCGTCTCCTACACGCTCACCGACCCGGCCGGAGCGGGCTTCAGCCTCTACGACCTCTCCGACCGGCTGCGGATGCGCGGCTGGCAGGTGCCCTCGTACCCGCTGCCGGCCGACCGGGACGACACCGTCATCCAGCGGGTCCTCGTCCGGCACGGGGTGACCCGCGATCAGATCGCCCTGCTCGTCGCCGACCTGCGCCGCGCCGTGGAGCACCTGAAGGCCGTACCCCCGTCCGCCCCGGCCGCCGAGCCGCGGTCCGGCTTCCATCACTGAGCCGGTTTCGCCGACCAGCGCATGCCGAGGGCGGTCAGGGCGGCAACCCGCTCGGGGGTGAGCGAGGCCGCGCGGGAGCGCTGGTTGGCGATCCAGGCACCCAGCCGGTACTCCTGGTCGCCGTACAGCTCCACGTGCGTACGGGGCACCCGCAGGTGCTTCTCGCGCAGGTGGAACTGCTCGGCCGCCTCCAGGTGGTCCGCCCACGCCTCGGCGTGGCTGCGGCGCGGCCTCGGGCGCTCGTCCTCCGGCGCCCGCGTCACACCGAGCGTGTGCTCCAGCAGCCAGCGCTGCGCCCATGACAGGCGCTCCCAGTTCAGTCGCTGCGCGCGCACCCAGCCGCCCAGGTCCTCGCCCTGGACCACCACCTCGCCGGGGGCGAGCGGGAGGCGGCCGCCCGCGTCCAGGTGGACGCGGGTCAGGTGGAAGGCGCGCTGCCAGGAGATCTCCCAGGCGGGGCACCAGGAGGCGTCGACCGCCTCCAGGGCCTCCCGGCGCTCCTCCGACAGGCCCCCGGGCCCCGCGCGGCGGGCCGCCGCCCGCTGGTTCTTCACCCAGATCCCGACCGGAGCGCCCCGCCACGTGGCGTCCGCCGGCGGCAGCAGGTGGCCGTGCTCCGCGGCCCAGCCGCGGGCCGCCGCGAGCCCCTCCTCGAAGGCCACGTCGAAGTGGCTCCACACCATGCCGAGTTCGTCGAGCACGGCCGCCCGCTCCCGGCCGAGCGCGCCCCGGCGGTACGTGCGCCGCGCGTCCGCGATCCACTGGCCGAGCGGGAACCGGGCCAGCCCCGGCGGCCACGCCCCGTCGTCCGCCGGCACCTTGAAGCCGAACGGCACCCTGAGGTCCCCGGCCGTGGCGGCGTAGATCCGGGCGGCCTCGACCCCGCGCCGCCAGTGCGCGTGCTCCGGATGCAGCACGCGCAGCCGTACGAAGGCGGCCAGCAGCGCCGGATCCCGGGGCGTGGAGAAGTTCAGCAGCTCCTGCGCGCCGGAGCCGGCCGCCGGGGCCGCGGTCCGGCTCGACGCCTGCGGCTGGGCCAGTGCCTCCACCAGGCGCGCGTCGTGTGCCCGCAGCGCCTCCAGCAGCCGCGCCAGGTCCCCGTACGCCCGCGAGGTGAGCATCGCCTCGGGCGTCTCACCCGGTTCCAGCAGCACGGGGACCACCAGGGAGGCGACCTTCCCCTCCCCGGGCCGGATCCGCAGCGCCCGCCCGACCGCCTGCACCAGGTCGGGCATGGAGCCCCGTACGTCGGCCCAGTAGACGGAGTCGCACTCCTTGGTGTCCACGCCCTCGCCGAGCACGCGGACACTGCCGAGGAAGGCCTTCTCGGCGACCCGGCCGTCCGAAAACGCGTCCAGCACCTGCCGCCGTCGGGCGGCGGAGTGCTGCCCCGACAGCCAGTCCGCCCACACGGTGCGGGGATACGCCGGCCGGGGGCCGCCGCTGCCCTTGCCGGCGCTGAGCCGCAGCCGCTCCGCCACGGCCGGGAGCCCGGCCGCGAAGGCCTCGGCCTCCTTGGTGAGGTGGTGGAAGACGAGCGTCCGCCGGAACCCCTCCTGGGCGGCCGCCTTCACCAGCGCGGTCTGCAGGGCCGCCAGCCGGGCCCCGCGCACCGCGTCCGAGCGGCCGTCGCGGCCCAGCAGCACGGCCGCCCGGAACTGCGGGTCGGTCACGTCCACGCACACCACCCGGTAGGGGGCGCAGATCCCGCGGTCGATGGCCTCGGACAGCGAGAGCGTGTAGCAGCGCGCGCCGAACGGCCCCCGCGGATCGTCCTCCATGGACGCCACCAGCTCGCCGCGCCCCCGGGTACCTCCCCCGGCCTCCGCCTCCGCCTCCTCTTCCTCGCCGTCCTGCCAGACGCGGGGCGTGGCCGTCAGGTAGAGCCGCCGCACGGCGGGGATCCGCGCGTTGTCGTGCACCACCGCCCAGGGTTTGCCGATCCGCCCGGAGGTCCGGTGCGCCTCGTCGACCACGACCAGGTCCCAGCCCGGCAGCCCTGCGAGATGGGCGCGCTCGATGGTGCCCAGGCCCAGCGAGGCGTACGTCGCGAACACCGTCGCCCGGTCCGCGGGCGGGCCGCCCCAGCGGGCCAGTTCGGCCGGATCGGTGGTGGTCGGTACGCCCGCGTCCTCGGCGCGCAGGGAGCACACGGCCAGCGACCGCCCGGCGCGGCCGCCCTCCCGCCAGGCGGTGACGGTCTGCACCAGCAGGTCCAGGGAGGGAACCAGCACCAGCACCCTCCCGGCCCGCAGTTCCTCCGCCGAGCGGACGGCGACCAGGGACTTCCCCGAACCGGTGGCCATGATCACCTGGGTGCGCAGCCCGCGCTCGGGCACCCGGCCCCCGGCGGGCACCTCCAGCGCCCGCACCACGGCATCGACGGCCTCGCGCTGGTGCGGACGAAGGTCCTTCCTCGCCATGTGTCTCGCTCACCCTCGTGATCAGCCGATACTGCTCCAGCTCCTATCCTGCCTCCACTTTGATGCATCGGGGGTGCGCATCGCGGAACACGGGTGTCACATCCGGCGGGGCTGCTTTGTCTCACGGGCAGGAAACCAGTTCTTGATCAACTGGCGTTCGAATGCGACGGTGGGACCCATGACCGACACGTTCGAGGAGAACCGGCGACTGCTCTTCGGCACTGCCTACCGGATGCTCGGCAGCGTCGCCGACGCCGAGGACATCGTGCAGGACGCCTGGCTCGCCTGGAACCGGACGGACCGGACGGCCGTGCAGCACCCCAAGGCCTATCTGGTGCGCACCGTCACCAACCTGAGCCTGAACCGGCTGACGTCGGCCCAGGCGGTCCGCGAGGCCTACGTCGGCCCGTGGCTCCCCGAGCCCCTCCTGACCTCGCCCGACGTCGCCGAGGGGGCCGAATTGGCCGACACCGTCTCGATGGCGGTCCTGGTCGTGCTGGAAACCCTCACCCCGGTCGAGCGCGCGGTGTTCGTGCTCCGCGAGGTGTTCGGGTACTCCTACGCGGAGATCGCCGAGGTCGTCGGGAAGTCGGAGGCCGCCGTCCGCCAGTCCGCGCACCGGGCCCGCGAGCACGTACAGGCCCGCCGCCCGCGGTTCACCGCGGGCGCCTCCCAACAGCGCGAGGTCGCCGAGAAGTTCCTCGCGGCCTGCGCCGGCGGGGACCTGGGCGAGGTGCTCACGCTCCTCGCCCCCGACGTCGTCTCCTGGTCGGACGGCGGCGGTGTCGTCTCGGCCGCCCGCCGCCCCCTGCGCGGACCCGACCACGTCGCGCGCTGGCTCCTGGGCGTCCTGGCCAAACCCGAGGCCCAGGGCGTGGAGATGCGCATCGCCGAGATCAACGGCGAGGCCGGACTGCTGCTGGCCGTCGGCGGCGTGAACTTCGGCGCGGCCACCTTCGAGGCGGCCGAAGGCCGGATCACCGCGCTGCGCTTCGTCATCAACCCGCAGAAGCTGCGCGGCATCCAGTCCTGAACCGCACTCGCGGGCCGGCTACTTCGCGCCGAAGTTCTGCGTCCACCAGGGACCGCCCGAGCCCTGGTGGATGCCGACGCCGAGGTCCTTGAAGGAGCAGTTGAGGATGTTCGCGCGGTGGCCCGGGCTCTTCATCCAGGCGTCCATGACCGACTGGGCCGACTGCTGGCCCTTCGCGATGTTCTCCCCGTACGTCGACCAGCGGTATCCGGCGGCCGTGGTCCGCTGGCCCGGGTCCGTTCCCTCCGGGCTGGTGTGCGAGAAGAAGTCCCGCCGCGCCATGTCCTCGGAGTGGCCCTGGGCGGCCGCGCGCAGCTGCGCGTCCTCCTTCAGCGGAGCGCAGCCCGCCGCCGCCCGCTCGGAGTTGACCAGGGCCAGGACCTGACCCGCCATGCCCGGCGGGGCGGGGGCCGGCGCCGGGGGCTTCGGGCTCGGGGAGCTGCTGCGGCTCGGTGCCGGGGTCGGGCTCGCGGCCGGGGTCGGCGAGGCGGAGGCCGACGGCGTCGGCGACGGGGACGCGGAGGGCGAGGCGGAGGCGGAGGCGGACGGCGAGGGCGGCTCCGAGGGGAGCGCGGACTCGGAGGCCGAGAGTGCGGCCAGCGGGGCCGGGGCGGCGGCGTCGCCCGTCTTCGTGTCGCCGGAACCGGGGAGCGTGCCGAGGTACACCAGGCCGCCGCCCGCGACACAGGCCGCGAGGACCGCTCCGCCGATCACCCGGCGCCGGTTCTGCTTGCGCCTGCGCAGCGCGCCGCGACCGCCGCCCGCCGTCGCCACGTCCGGGGCGAGGTGCGCCTGGGCCGCCGTGTCGGCGAAGCCCGGGCCCGTGCCGGCGCCCTCGCCGGCGGCGAAGGCGGCGCCCGCGAGGTCGAAGTCGGCCGCACCGGTCGCGCGTATCCCGGCCAGCAGGGCCGCGGAGACGGGCACCAGCGCCAGCCCGGCCAGCAGCCCCTCCGCCGGAACCAGGCCGCTCCACAGGCCGGAGCAGCGTACGCAGTCCCGCGCATGGCGGGCTATTCGCTTGCGCCACAGCGCCGAGGGCCGGCCGTCCCAGCCCGCCAGCAGCCCCCGCAGCTCCTCGCACACCGGCTGGGTGTCCAGGGCGCGCACCACCACCCGGGCCGCCTCCAGCTGCGCCTTCATCCGCTGCACCCGTACCGCCGCGTGCTGCGGGGACAGCTCCAGCGCGGAGGCCACCTCCGCCCGGGTGAGCTCCCCGGCGCACTCCAGCCACCACAGCGACAGCAGCGCCCGGTCGTCGGGCTCCAGCCAGCGCGTGGCGCGGGCCGTCTCGCGCCGCTGACCCGCAAGGTTGAGGCGGACGACCGTCAGGTCGACGAAGTCGGCCCCCGGGTCGGCGACCTCGCCGGCCGCCTCCAGCGTGCTCTCGCCGTAGCCGCTCTGCAGGGCCTGCCAGTACGCCCGTATCCGGTTCATCGCGATCGCCACCAGCCAGGACCGGAAGCTCTCGTCCGCGCGCAGCCCGCCGAGCCCGTCCAGGGCCCGCAGCATCGTGTCCTGCACCACGTCGTCCACGTCGCAGGACCCGTTCAGGGCCCGGCCGACGATGTTGTAGACGAGCGGCAGGTGGGTGCCGACGAGTTCGTCCTGCGCGCGGGGATCGCCCGCGCGCGCCGCTGCCACCAGCGCTGCCGTGTGCTGAGTGCTCATGTGATGTTCCCTGTCCGTACCGGCGGTCGATGATGCCCAATGTCTGGGAGACCGTCGAAAGGGGCCTCGATAACACTTATCCGGAAAATGATTTCCCGGCATCCGCTGCGGGCGGAAGGGGGTAGCGCCGCGCCGAGGCGTCGGTCTGGGCGAGCCGCCGCAGCGCAGCCAGCATCGCATCCCCCAGTACGGTGCCCACCACCACCCGCTCCACCATGTCCTCCCGCTGCGTCCGGCGCCCGACGAAGGCCAGGTCGGCGGCTGCGATCCGCTCCGCGGCCGCGGCGAACTCGTCAAGGTAGTCCAGATAGTCCCCCTGCCCCACCGCCAACAGGGAGGACGCGGCGGCGGTGAGCGCCAGCGCGGACGGGTCGCCGAGCGGTACCTGCCAGCCGCGCCGCGTGATCAGCTCCTCGACCAGGGCGCGCGCCTGCGCGCCGTTCGCCGGGTCGACCTCCGGCGGGTCGGCGGGGCGGACGGTGCCGGCGGCGTCGCCCAGCAGGTCGTGCAGGGGGCGGTCGAGGTCCGCCAGAGCCTCCACCACCTTGCCGACGGAGGCGAGCGGCAGTCCGCCGACATCGGTGAGGGCGCGGATCAAGTGCAGTCTGCGGACGTGCTGTTCGCCGTATCGGGCCTGATTGGGGCTGGTCAACTCACCGGCGGGCAGCAGGCCTTCGCGGAGATAGAACTTGATGGTGGGCACCGGTACGCCGGCGGTCCGGCTCAACTCTCCCATGCGCAAAGTGAATTCTCTCTTTCGGTGGGGCCCGGGGCTTGCGCGGGCGGGCTGGATTATGGACAGTGGCACTATCGGATAGCGGGTAGTGCCGGTATCCATTATGGGGGGTGCAGGATGCGGAACCACATCGAAGGATGGCATCGGCCGCTGTTCGTCTTCGCGGCGGCCATGGGAGTGCTCGCGCTGGTCTCGGGGGTGGGGCTGATCGTGGACGACCGGGTGCTGGTCGGATCCCCGATCTGGCACAAGCCGTTCAAGTTCTCGGTCTCGTTCGCCGTCTACGGGCTGACGCTGGCGTGGATGTACTCGCTGCTCACGCGCGGCCGCCGGGCGGGCTGGTGGGCGGGCGCGGTGATCGCGGCGGCGAGCGCCATCGAGATGGCCGTGATCGTGGGCCAGGTGGTGCGGGGCAAGCGCAGCCACTTCAACCAGGAAACCCCCTTCGACAGCGGCCTGTTCGCCGTGATGGGGGCGACGGTCGTCGTGCTGTGGCTGGCCGCCCTGCTGATGGCGGTGGTGCTGTGGCGCCAGCCGCTCGCCGACCGGGCCACCGCGTGGGCCATTCGGACGGGTTCGGTCGTCGCGCTCGCCGGACTCGCGATCGGCTTCCTGATGGTCCAGCCCACCGAGGCGCAGCTCGCCGCGCAGATCACCGACACGGTCGGCGCGCACAGCGTCGGCGTCCCGGACGGCGGACCGCACCTGCCGGTCACCGGCTGGGCCGCCACCGGGGGCGATCTGCGGATCGCCCACTTCGCCGGGATGCACGCCCTCCAGGCGCTGCCGCTGCTGGCGCTGGCGCTGACCTTCGCGGCCCGGCGGTACGGCTGGGCGGCCGTCCCGGCCGTGCGCACGCGCCTCGTCCTGGTCGCGGCGGCGGGGTACGCGGGACTGGTGGCCCTGACCGCCTGGCAGGCCCTGCGGGGGCAGGCGCTCACCGCGCCGGACGGGGTGACCCTGGGCGCGGCGGCCGGGCTGGCCGTCGCGGTCGCGGCGGGAGCGGCCCTCGCCCTGCGGCGCGGCTCCGGGGCGCGACCCGGGCCGGGCGCGCCGGCCGCGTCGGCGTCGGCGTCGGCGTCGGCCGTCGAGGCGGCCGGGCGCTGATCCGCGAAGGCGCCGGCTCCGCTCACAGCAGCGGAGCCAGCGCCTCCGTGGCCGCCCGCAGAGCGGGCGCGAACGACTCGACCTCCTCGCGGCCGACCAGGAAGGTGACGGTGGTGATGCTCACCCCGCCGACCGGCCGGCCGCCCGGGCCGAGGACCGCCGCGCCGATGCAGCGGATGGTCGCCTCGTTCTCCTCGTCATCGAGGGCGAAGCCGCGGGCGCGGACCTCCGCCAGCTGCGCGTACAGCGCCTGCGCGCTCGTGACCGTCCGCGGAGTCCGAACCGGCAGCCCGGTGGCGGCGATCAACTCCCGCACCTCCGCCTCGGGCAGGTGCGCCAGGACGCTCTTGCCGATCGCGGTGGTGTGCAGCGGCATGTGCATGCCGACCCGGGAGGCCGTCCGGAAGGGCTGCTCGCTCTCCAGCTTCCGGATGTATGTGATCGTCTGCCCGCTGTGCAGGGCGAGATGGACGGTCTGGCCGCCGGTCGCCTGGCGCAGCTCGTCCAGGATCCGCCCGATGCTCGCCGGCTCCCCGCCGCCGACCAGGGCGGACAGCCCGCGCAGCCGCGGTCCCACCCCGTACCGGCCGTCGCCGTCCTGGCGCACGAAGCCCTGCTCGGCCAGCGAGGCGAGGATCCGGAAGGTGCTGGACTTGGGCACTGCGGCCGCCGCCGTCACCTCGGCGAGCCGGTGCGGCCCGCCGGGCGCCGTCACCGCCTCCAGGATGCGCAGGGACTTCTCCAGTGCCGATCCCGCGGCGGAGCTCCGCCCTCCGCGCGGCGCGCCGCCCTCCCCGGGCTCCGGGGACCCATCCGTTGACACGACAACTCCCGGACTGTGTAGGGTCTAGACCACATGGTTCCGCTACACAATATGCCGTTCCACTACGTGGAACAAACGGGAGGGTCCTTGTCCTGCCACCCGTACGCGGTGATAGCCGCCCAGCGCCTGCTGCCGGTGCTGCGCAACGCCGACGCCGACGAGGCCGCGGAACACACCGCCGCCCTGCTGGCCGCCGGATGCCGTGCGGTCGAGCTGACCACCTCCACCCCCGGCTGGGCGGCCGCCGTCACCCGCACCGCCCCGCTCACCGACGCGCGCGGCCGCCCCGCCCTCGTCGGAGTCGGCACCGTGACCACCGCCGAGCAGGCCGAGACCGCCCTGGACGCGGGCGCCGGCTTCCTGCTCTCCCCCCACCCCGCCCCGGAGGTCCGCGAGGTCGCCGCGCGCCGCGAAGCCGTCTTCATCGAGGGCGGGTTCACCCCCGGCGAGATCGCCTCCGCCGTCCGGGCCGCGGGCGCCGCCAAGGTGTTTCCCGCCCACGTCGGGGGCCCGGGGTTCATCCGCTCCCTCAAGGCCGTACTTCCCGAGGGGCTGATCATCCCGACCGGTGGCATCCCGCCCGGCGAGGTCCCCCAGTGGTTGGCCGCGGGGGCCGGCGCCGTCGGCATCGGCAGCGGGCTGCCCGCCGACCCGGCCGAACTGGCCGCCGTATTCGCCGCGCTGGCCGGTCCGTGCTGCGGCCGCGGCGACTGCGCCGAGCCGGAGCCCCGGCCGTGACGGCCCCCGTCTACGACGTCCTCGTGCTCGGCGAGGTGCTCGTCGAGATCCACGCCGCAACCCCGCTGAGCGAGGTCGCCGACGGCACCCCGGCCCGCATCTCCTACTCCGGCGACGCGCTGAACGCGGCGGCGGCCGCCGCGGCAGCCGGTGCCCGGACCGCCCTGCTCGCCGTCGTCGGCGACGACGCGCTCAGCACCCCGCTGCTGCGGCGCGCCGCCGCACTCGGCGTGGACGTCTCCCACGTACGCCGCGCCCCACGGCCCAACGGCGCCTACCTGCTGTCCGCCGACACCGACGGCGACCGGGACTTCGTCTACTGGCGCGCCCACAGCGCCGGTTCCGCCCTCGCGCCCGCTCACATCGAGTCCTGGCGCGCGCTGCTCACCGCCTCCACCGCGCTGATCACCAGCGGCATCACGGGCGCCCTGTCACCGAGCAGCCACGACGCAGTGCTGGCCGCCGCGCACCTGGTGCACGCGGCCGGCGGGCACCTCTCGTACGACCCCAACTTCCGCCCCCGGCTGACCGGCCGCGACCGGGCCCGGGACCTGCTCGCCCGGATCGCCCCGCTGACCGGGCTGCTCAAGACCTCCTGCCCGGCCGACGCCCTCGCCCTCGTGGACACCGACGACCCGGGCACCGCCGCCGCCCGCTGCCGCGCGCTGGGCGCCCGTACCGTCGCGGTCACCGCGGGCGCCGGCCGACTGCTGCTGGACGACGGCGCGGGCGCCCGGTACCAGCCGGTGCCCCAGAACCCCGCGCCGGTCGACGCGACCGGCGCGGGCGACTGCTTCACGGGCACCGCCACCGCCCGGCTCGCCCTCGGCGACGGACTCGCAGACGCCGTGGCCTACGGTGCGGCGGCCGCCTCCCTCTCCGTGTCCGGCCGAGGCGGCACCGGGCGCGTCCCCGCCTTCGCGGAGACGGCGGCGCTGGCGGCGCGGCACCGCCGGGTCACCCGGCGGTGAGGAGCGCGACCTCCTCGGCGGTGAGGCGCAGGGAGCCGGCGGCGACGTTCTCGACGAGGTGGTCCGGGTTCCCCGTGCCCGGGATCGCCAGGACGTGCGGACCGCGGCTCAGCGTCCACGCCAGGCGCAGCTGGGCCGCCGACACCCCGTGGGCCTCGGCCAGGGCGCGTACCTCTGCGCTGTCCTCGGCGCTCGCCCCCGCCTCCTTGCCGGCGCCGGCGATCGCGAAGAACGGCACGAAGGCGATGCCCTGCTCCCCGCACGCGTCCAGGAAGGCGTGGTCCTCGGCCGGGGAGCCGATCCCGTACGGGTTCTGCACGCACACCACCGGCGCGATGGCCTGCGCCTGCGCCAGGTGGTCGGGGCGGGCGTTGGAGATGCCCAGGTGCCGGATCAGACCGGCCGTGCGGAGCTCGGCGAGCGCCCCGAAGTGCTCGGCGACCGACCCGGTCGTCTCCCGGCGCGGGACGCGGAGGTTGACCACGTCGAGGTGGTCGCGGCCCAGCTGGCGGAGGTTCTCCTCCACCTGCCCCCGCAACTGCCCGGGCTCGGCCCACCACCACTGCCCGGCGGCGTCGCGGCCCGGCCCGACCTTGGTGGTGATGACGAGGTCGTCGGCGTACGGGGCCAGCGCCCGGTTGATCAGCTCGTTGGCGGAGCGCAGCGGGGAGAAGTAGAAGGCGGCGGTGTCGATGTGGTTCACGCCGAGCTCGACGGCCCGGCGCAGCACGCCGGTCACCCGCTCGCGGTCGCTGGGGGAGCCGTCGGCGAGGTGGGTGAGCCGCATCGCGCCGAAGCCGAGCCGATTGATGGCCAGGTCACCCAGTCGCCAGGTGCCCGCGGCGGCCGCGGTGATCGTTTCTGAGGTCATCCGCGCAGGGTATAGGGCCTGGTGAGCGGCCCCGCAGCGGGCATCAGCCGGTCGCGGCGGCGGCGGCGAAGCGGCGGGCCAGGCGCGCGAAGGCGTCCTTGAGCTCGGGCGGGCCGATGACCTCGACGTCGGCGTCGAACCGGCCGATGGTGGCGGCCAGACCGGGCCACGACCAGGAGCCCAGGACGAGCCGGCAGCGGTCCGGGCCGAGCTCCTCGACCACCCCGTCGTGCGCGTAGCGGGACACGTCGGCGGCGGAGAGGTCGAGGATCACCTCGCCGCGGCAGGCCCGGTCGCCGCCGTAGCCGTCGGAGCCCTGGAACCGGCTGGTCACGAAGGCGGCCACGTCCCCTCCGGGCAGTTCGCGCGGTGCGAAACGCGGCCCGGTGGGGGTGCGCGGGGTGATCCGGTCGGCGCGGAACGTACGCCAGTCCTCGCGGTCGAGGTCCCACGCGACGAGGTACCAGCGCCCGCCCCAGGTGACGAGGTGGTGGGGCTGTGCCCGGCGCGGCGGCAGCGGGGCGGGGGCATCGTCCGCTCCCGGCGGGGAGACGGGGACGGAGGCGTAGTCGAAGCGCAGCTCCTCGCGGGCGTGGACGGCGGCGCTGAGCGCCATGAGCACGCCGCTGTCGGCCTGCGGGTCCGGGCGGGTCGTGGCGCGCTCGACGGCGGTGAACCGAAGGGTGTCGATGCGGCGGCGCAGCCGGGCGGGCATGACCTGGCGGACCGTGGCCAGCGCCCGCGCCGCGGCTTCCTCGATGCCGGCGCCGGTGGCGGCCGCGACCTGGAGGGCCACGGCGAGGGCCACGGCCTGTTCGTCGTCGAACAGCAGCGGCGGCAGCTCGGCGCCCGCCTCGAGCCGGTACCCGCCGTCGGGCCCCTTGAAGGCCACGACGGGATAGCCGAGTTCGCGCAGCCGGTCGACGTCACGGCGGACGGTGCGCGGGCTGACGTCCAGCCGCTCGGCCAGCAGCGCCCCCGGCCAGTCACGGCGCGCCTGGAGGAGCGAGAGCAGCGACAGCAGTCGCGCTGAGGTTTTCTGCATGACTCCATGCTGCCCCGAGAAGCGGTCACATCCTGTCCGCTTCTCTTGCGAGGGTCGGGCCCGTGCCGGACCACACGAACCACCGGAAGGACCCGATGACCGTTCTCGACTCCCGGGCGCTGGGCCGCGCGACGCTCGCCCGGCAGCTGCTGCTCGAGCGCGCCGGCGTACCGGTCCTCGACGCCGTCGCGCACCTCGGCGGTCTGCAGGCGCAGGAACCGCAGGAGCCGTTCACCGGGCTCTGGTCGCGGCTGCGGGCGTTCGACCCGGCCGAGCTCTCGGACCACCTGGTCGGGCGGCGGGTGGTGCGGACCCATCTGATGCGCCGCACCGTCCACCTCGTCACCGCGCAGGACGCCCTGGCCTGGCGGGCCCGCCACGACAGCATGCTGCGTCAGCGGGTGCTCGGAACCTACCGCCGCGAGCTCGCCGGGACGGACCTCGAGGAACTCGCCGCGGCGGGCCGGGCGGTGATGGCCGACGGCGAGCCGCGCTCGATGACCGAGCTCGCGCGGGCCCTCGCCGGGCGCTGGCCGGCGCCGGGGACGCGGGCCCTGGGGGAGATGCTGATCGCCGCCCTCCTCCCGGTGGCGCAGCTGCCGCCGCGCGGGCTGTGGCGGACGCGGGCGGGCGTGCGCAACGTACTGCTCTCCTCCTGGCTGGGCCGCGAGATCGATCCGCCGTGCCCGGACGGCTCCGATCCGGTCGGCCGGGCGCTCGTACGGCGCTACCTGGCCGCCTACGGCCCGGCCGCCACGGCCGACCTGCGTGCCTGGTGCGGCCTCGCCGGACTGCCGGCCGCCGTCGCCGCGCTCCGCGAGGAGCTCGCCTCCTTCCGCGACGAGCGGGGACGGGAACTGCTGGACCTCCCGGACGCGCCGCGCCCCGACCCCGACACCCCCGCCCCGGTGCGCTTCCTGCCGGCGTTCGACAACGCGCTCCTCGGCTACCACGACCGCACCCGGATCATCGACGACGCCCACCGCGGCCTGTCGGTCGCCGGCGCCCGCGTCGTCCTGGTCGACGGCCGGGTCGCCGCGACCTGGAGCGTGACGGACGGCACCGTGAGTGTGACCCCGCTGCGCCGCTTCTCCCGGGGCGACCGCGCCGCCGTCGCCGAGGAAGGGAGTGAGCTGGCGTCGTTCCTCTCCGACCACGACAGCGACCGCGTACGGATCGGCGCGTCTCCCCGCTGAGCCGGCGCGGCGGACGCACGCGGGGCGGCGCACCTGGAGGGCGCCGCCGGGCCGGATCCGAAGTCGCGGCCCGGCGGCGCCGGTCAGTGCGGGCCCGCAGACCCGGGTCAGCGGCCCCGCAGGCCCCGGTCCACGGCCGTCAACAGCTCGCCGTCGGCGGTGTCCGCGTCCAGCGACCAGAACATCGCGCCGCCGAGGCCGTGTTCGCGGATGTAGCCGGTCTTGGTCCGCAGCACCTGCGGGTCGTCGTACGTCCACAGGGTGGTGCCGTCGAAGAGCCAGGCGTGCCCGCCGCGCCGGTCCCGGTGGATCTGGTAGGTCCCGGAGCCGGCCAGCTTCTTCAGCGCCTTGTAGTCCTCGTACCCCGCCGACCAGGTGGCCGGCGCCGGTCCGGTGGCCGGCTGCCCCATGCCGTCCCCGCCGCCGCTGACGCCCGTCCATCCCTGCCCGTAGAACGGCATGCCCATCACCAGCTTGTGCGCGGGCGCGCCGCGCCGCCGCCAGGCGTCGACCGTGCCGTCCACGCTGAAGTCGCCCCGGGCGTAGAGCGCGGACTGCTGGGCCGTCGTGGGCTCGCCGGAGACGTGGAAGTCGTAGCCCTGGAGGGTCACGAAGTCGAGGTCGCGCATGATCCGGCGGACGTCGAAGCCCGCGTCGATCTTGGCGGGCGCGGTCGGGACGAAGGCCGTCAGCTCGTACGGCGACGGCCGGTTCCGGCTGCGCTCGTACGCGTCGAGCTGTGTGCGGAACTCCTTGACCAGCTCGGCGAAGTTGCGCTTGTCCTCGGGCCGGAACTTCGTGTCCGTGTCACCGGCGGAGCCGGGCCACTCCCAGTCGAGGTCGATCCCGTCGAACACCCCGGCGGCCGCGCCCGCGCCCCCGCGGGCGCCGTCCTGCGGCAGGTTGCCCTTGATGTAGAGGTCGATGCACGACTCGACGAGCGCCTTGCGGGAGGCCGGGGTCAGCGCGGCGTCCGAGAAGTGCGTGGACCAGCTCCAACCCCCCAGGGAGATCAGCACCTTGAGGCCCGGGTGCTTGGCCTTGAGCTCGCGGAGCTGGTTGAAGTTGCCGGCGAGCGGCTGCTCCCAGGTGTCGGCGACCCCGTCCACGGAGTTCTCGGCGTCGAGCGGGCGGACGTAGTCGGCCCAGGCGTCGGCCTCGCCGGGCACGTTCCCGGTGAAGCACTTGCCCTCGGCGCTGACGTTGCCGAAGGCGTAGTTGATGTGGGTGAGCTTGCCGGCGGAGCCGTTCTTCTCCAGGTCCTGGACCTGGAAGTCCCGTCCGTAGACGCCCCATTGGGTGAAGTAGCCGACCTTCTTGTACGAGCGGTGGTGACCGCCCGCCGCCTCGTCCCGCGCCGCGCCGGCGGCGGGTGCGAAGGCGGTCAGCAGGGAGAGGGAGCAGGCGGCGACGGCCAGCCTGCCGAGCATGCTGCGGCGCATGGGCTTCCTTTGCGGATGCGGGAGCGGGGCGTGAGCGCGTGCGCGGTGCATGCCGGAAACTATTGGTCTGGACCAGAGCGGTCAAGGGGGCGGCGGAAACCCGCCTGCCACGGGTGGTGTTACGGGGTGCACGAGGTGGCACGGGTGGCACGGGTGTTACGGGGGTTACGGAAGGCTCCACTGGCCGACGTCGTCGGCCAGGCCGCCGTTCAGGGCGAACTGGACGGCCGCCGGGGCGGCGTCCTCCGGAAGCCTGAAGGTGACGAAGCCCTCGGCCGATCCGCCGGGGCTGAGGGTGACGGTGTCCGGGAAGGAGGCCCCGGCCGTCGTCGGGCTGTTGAGCCCGGCGAACCGCTTCCCGGCCGTGTCCAGCACGTGCGCGGACGGTGCGGGGGAGTCCTTGTACACGGCGGTACCGGTGTTCTCCAGGCGGAACCGGACGGCCAGCAGCCGGGTCGACGCGTCGGCAGCCGGGCCCTCCGGATCGGCCGGGCTCGCCGGGTCCACCACCTGGACCAGGGTGACGTCGAGCCGCTGGCCGGGCTCGTTCCCCGCCAGGGAGACCGTCTCCCCCGACCCGCCGGGGGCCGCGCCCAGCAGCGCCAGGCCGAGGAGCGCGAGCACGAGCACGAGCGCCAGCGCGGCCGGCGCGCCGCGCAGGGAGCGCCGGGGCGCGGGGGCACCCGCTGATCCACCGATCACCCTGTCCACGATCCTCCCCGGCCCGGGGGTCCCGCCACCCAGGAAGATCCACTCTGGCAGACTGGGCCGCGTTACCAAGGCGGTGCAGGACAGGAAACCGGTGCGATTCCGGTGCGGTCCCGCCACTGTGACCGGCCCTCCCCGCGGGGAAGGCCGGGAGTCAGACACTGACGCACCGCCTCTGCTCGCTCCTTCACGTCGACCAGGGGACGCGGATCCCCCGGAGAGGCTCTGCCATGTCGCGTCACCGCGCCCGCGCCGTCCTGCGCGCGCTCACCCCCCTCGCGTTCCTGATACCCCTGGCCGCCTGCGCCGGCTCCCCCGCCGAACGGCAGGCCAAGGCCGCGGGATCGTCCGCCGAGGCGCCCGGGTTCCCGTACACCGTCACCAACTGCGGCGTGAGCAGCACCTACCAGGCACCGCCGCAGCGCGCCGTGACCATGAACCAGCACGCCACCGAGGTGCTGCTCGCCCTCGGCCTGGAGGACCGGATCGCCGGTTCCGCCTACCTCGACGACGCCGTGCTGCCCGCCTACCGGCCCGCATACGACAGGATCAAGGTGCTGGCCAAGGGGTACCCCTCCAAGGAGATCCTGCTCGGCGCCAACCCCGACTTCGTCTACGGGGGCTACTCCAGCGCCTTCGACAAGGGGCAGGGCCGCGACCGTGAGGGGCTGGCCAAGACCGGCATCAACTCCCGGCTCAACGTCGAGAACTGCGCCGGAGGCCCGGTCGGCCTCGACCAGCTCAAGACCGAGATCACCGAAGTGGCGCGGACCTTCGGCGTGCCCGAGCGCGGCACGAAGCTCATCGAGGACGAGCAGCGCCGCATCGACACCGTGACCGCCCGGGTGAAGGAAAAGCCCCGGCCGTCCGTCTTCGTCTACGACTCCGGCGAGGCCTCCGCCTACACCGCCGGGGGCGACGGCATCGGCAACGAGATCGTCTCGCTCTCCGGCGGGACGAACGTCTTCGCCGACCTCAAGGACACCTTCGGCGACGTGTCGTGGGAGAAGGTCATCGAGCGCAAGCCCGAGGTCGTCCTCATCTACGACTACGGCAGCACCACCGTCGAAGCCAAGAAGCAGCGCCTGTTGAACGACCCGGCCCTCGCCCAGGTTCCCGCGATCAAGAACCAGCGGTTCGTCGTCCTTCCGCTCTCCTCGGCCGTCCTCGGCGTGCGCGTCGCCGACGCCGTCGAGTCACTGGGCCGCCAGCTGCACCCCGACGCCGCGTGAGCCGGCGCCGGACCCCGGCCGTCCTCGTCCTCCTCGCAGCCCTGCTGGCGGCGTCCGCCGTCGCCGGGCTGGCCCTGGGGCCGGTACGGATCGCGCCCGGCCAGGTCATCGACATCGTGCTCGGCGGCCTGACGGGCGAGAGGCGCACCGGGGCGTTCGCCTCCATCGTGTGGGACGTCCGGATGCCGAGGGTGCTCCTCGGGGCCGTCGTCGGCGCCGGGCTCGCCGTGGCGGGCACCGTGCTCCAGGCCCTCGTGCGCAACCAGCTCGCCGACCCCTTCCTGCTCGGAGCCTCGTCCGGGGCCTCGGCGGGGGCCGTCCTCGTCATCGTCTTCGGCGCGGGCACCGGTGTCGCGGGGGCGGCGGGCACGGCCGGTTTCCTGGGCCGGCTCGGCGTGCCGTCCGCCGCGTTCGCCGGGTCGCTGGGCGCGCTCGCCGCCGTCTACGCCATGGCCCGGCGCGGGGGAGCCATGACCACCGGCCGGCTGATCCTCGCCGGGGTCGCCGTCCAGTACATCCTGTCCGCCCTCACCAGCCTCGTCCTGGTGCTCGCCGCGCACCCCGACCAGGTCCGCTCCGTCCTCTTCTGGACGCTCGGCGGGCTCGGCGGGGCCCGCTGGGAGGAACTGGCCCTGCCCGCCGTCGCCCTGCTCGCGGGCACCGGCCTGCTCGTCGCCCTAGCCCGGCCGCTCGACCTGCTGCTCGCGGGCGAGGAGGGCGCGCACACCCTCGGCCTGGACACCGGGCGCTTCCGGGCCGCCGCGTTCGTCCTCACCTCCCTCGTCATCGGCGTACTCGTGGCCTACAGCGGGGCGATCGGGTTCGTCGGGCTGATGATTCCGCACGCCGCCCGGATGGTCGTCGGCGCCGGGCACCGGGCGCTGCTGCCGGTGGCCGCGCTGGGCGGCGCGGTGTTCCTGACACTGGCCGACCTGGTCGCCCGTACGGCCGCGGCGCCCGAGGAGATCCCGGTCGGCGTGGTCACCGCCCTCGTCGGCGGGCCGTTCTTCCTGTGGATGCTGCGGCGCTCCACCCGCACCGAGGGGATGACCGGATGACCGGGAACGCGGCGCAGGCGCAGGCGCAGGCGCAGACGCGGACGCGGACGCATTCGACGGCGCTGGAACTCGCCGTCCAGGGCGTGCGTTACGAGACCGAGGGGCACACGCTGCTGCACGGTGTCGAGCTCACCGCCCGTCCCGGCGAGACGGTCGGCGTGGTCGGCCCCAACGGCAGCGGCAAGACCACCCTGCTGCGCTGCGTCTACGGCACCCTGCGGCCCACCGCCGGCCGGGTCCTGCTGGACGGCGCCGACGCGGGCGCGCTCACGGTCAAGGACCGGGCGCGGCGCGTGGCGGTCGTCCCCCAGGACGCGAGCGGCACCTTCGGGCTGACCGTCCGCGAGGTCGTCGCCATGGGGCGCAGCCCGCACAAGCGCTTCTGGGAGCAGGACGGCCCGGATGACGTCCGGCGGGTGGCCGAGGCCCTTCAGACCGTCGGTGCGGGCGCCTTCGCCGCGCGCCGCTTCGACGAGCTCTCCGGCGGCGAACGCCAGCGCGCGCTGGTGGCCCGCGCCCTCGTCCAGGATCCCGGCCTGCTCGCCCTCGACGAGCCGACGAACCACCTGGACATCCGCTACCAGCTGGAGATCCTCGGCCTGGTCCGCGCCCTGCCCGCCACCGGCCTGCTGGTCCTGCACGACCTCAACCTCGCCGCCGCCTTCTGCGACCGGCTGTACGTGCTGGACGGCGGCCGGGTGGTGGCCGAGGGCCCGCCCGCCGCGGTACTGACCGAGGAGCTGCTGGCCGAGGTGTACGGGGTGCGCACCCGCATCGGAATCCACCCGGACACGGGCGCGCCGAACGTCGTCTACCTCCACTCGGATGGGGAACACGCGGGGAAGCAGTGACGAGTGGGCCGGGCCGCGGTACGGGGAGGCCGTCAGCAGGCGGCTGTGGGACACCCGCCTGGCTCAGCGACCTCTCGGTGCCCTAAAGGGCACGCTGTGGATCACCGGCCGGGGCGGCGGCACGCAGCGCCGCTTCGACCCGGCGGTTGCTGGTCATGGATGCCGTGATGGCCGTCATCGCCAGGAGGAGTACGGCGGCGGCGTAGAGCGGGGTGCGGATGTCGTACGCGGTGGCCAGCCAGCCGCCGAGGAAGGCCCCGATGGGGGCGGCGCACATGGCCAGCATCCGGGAGGTGGAGGCGACCCGGCCCATGAGGTGGGCCGGGACGATCGCCTGCCGGAGGGAGGGCCCGAGCACCATCGTGGCGCCCATGGCCGCTCCGCAGACGGCGAGAGCGAGCCCGGCCACGTACGGGTTCGGGGCAGCGGCAAGGCCCAGGATGGCAAGCCCTTCGACAGCGGCAGTGCAGGTCAGTGCGGTGCCCGTGCCGAGTCGTCGGCCAAGGTACGAGGCGATGCCTGCACCGAGCAGACCGCCGGTGGCCTCCGCCGTGAGGAGCAGGCCGAAGCCGTAGGTGTCGATGCCGAGGCGGTCGTGCGCGAAGAGGGCGAGGACGGTCTCCACCGCCAGGAAGGCGACGTTCCCGACCGCCGGACGCAGCGCGAGCCCGAGCAGCAACCGGTCCCGGAAGACGTACGAGGCCCCGGCCCGCGCCTGCCGGAGCAGCGACTCGCGGACCTCCGGCACGGGCCGGGGCATGGCGGGCAGCGTACGTACGAGTAGCGCGGAGATCATGAACGACACCGCGTCGGCGAGCAGCGGAACCGCCCGTCCGAGCGCGAGCAGCGCACTGCCCGCGGGCGGCCCCGCGAACCCGGACATGGCGGTCTGGGCGCCGCGCAAGCGGGAGTTGGCGCGCTCCAGGAGCGCGGGGTCGCGGCCGAGCAGGTCAGGGAGATAGGCCGTGGCGGCCGTATCGAAGAAGAGTCCGCCGAGGCCGAGCAGGAAGGCGACGGCCGCGAGCAGCGGAATGCTCAGCACGTCGAGCACGGCCGCCGCCGCGGGTATCGCGAGCAGCACCGCACGAGCCGTGTCCGCGACCCACATCGTGCGGCGGCGGTCCCAGCGGTCCACCAGCGCACCGCCGAGGACCCCGAACAGCAGCCACGGCAGCGTCCCGGCGGCCGTGACGACGGCGAGCGCCATCGGATCCCGCGTCAACGTCAGCGCGAGCAGCGGCAGCGCGGCATGCGTCACCCCGTCACCGAGCGAGGACACCGTCTGCGCAGTCCACAGCCGTCCGAACCCGGTCGGCAACTTCCGAACGCCTGAGGTCACTTGGCGCCCCCCTCGGCCTGCTCGCGCGGTGACGGGTGGAACAGTGCGAAGACGAGTGACGCGTCCGGCAGCGACGGATCGGACAGCTCCCGGTACTCGTCCGCCAGAGCCTGCAACCGCGCCCCCAGCTCCGCGAACTGCTCCTCGGTGAGCCGCAGATGCGCCATCCGTACGTGCCGCTCGCCATCCACCGGCGACGCCTCCAGATCCGCCACCGCATGGCGCATCAGCACATCCGGCCCCCCCTCGCCCGGATCCGGCAGCACGAGCGCCCGCGCGGCCATCGCGTAGTACCGCTCGGTGACCCCCCGGACCTTCCGCGTCCGTACCACCTTCACCAGGCCGGCCCGCTCCAGCAGGCGTACGTGATAGCTGGAACTCCCCTTCGCCAGGCCCACCCGCTCGGCGATCTGCGTGATCGTCGCGGGCTCGAAGCGGAGCACGGCCATGATCCGGTGACGCGTGAGATTGGAGACGGCGCGCAGCTGCTCGTCAGTGGTGACGTGGAACGTCTCAGGAAGATCATCGGTGGGCATGCACCAATGGTCAACACTTCTTGACCATTGTGCAAGGGGGTTTCTCGGGCATCCGGAATCGGCTGTCCAGCACGTCAGGCTTTCGCTCCTGCACTCTCCTTCCCGAAGCTCAACCCGCACCCGGGCGCCTCCGCTCCGCCAGCGGGTCCTGCCTGGGACCGCCGGTCGCTACCCGAAAGCCGCCCGCGGCGAGCGCGCGCAGGACACCGGCCTGCACGGCGATCATCTGCCGCAGCACGCGCGGGGTCGCGGCAGCGGCCTCGCGACTCTTGCCCCGCGGGTCCTTGGCCGCCTTCAGCTCAGCCTCCTAGCCGCGCAGCACGAGACGGGCTCCGGTCCGGTTCGGCTGGGCGACGAGGCCGGCGGCCTGGTGCGCGACGGCGACGGCGGCCATGGCGCGGTCGACGGAGTCTCTCCCTCGCGGACCGGCTGAAGGAAGCACACCCAAGAGTGCGCTCACTGCAAGTCCCGGAGGGCGTACGGAGCACCGACCCGCAAGGGTTGCGGGGCCAACCCCCCCCGGTCCCGCACTGTGCCGGCCCAGGACGCGACGCAAGCTCTGACGTCTCCTCATGCTCCGCCTCTCCTCACGATGTAGAAGAAGGACACCGACATGCTCAGCGACGTACTCACCGGCTGGACCGCGGAAACCCTGGGCGGCCTCACCGTGCTGGCGGCGGCCGCCGCGTGGGCCTGGCTCCGCCGGAGCCGAGCCGTCCAACCCGACAGCACCACCGTCCGTGGCTCCGCAGCCGCGAACGGTTCGAGCTGACCGACGCAGTGCTGTCCGACGGCACATACGCGGCCGAGCCGCTCAATCGCTACCGGTGAAGAGCTCACGGACCAGGGGCAGTAAGAAGGCTCCGTGGCTCCAAGAACGGGAAGTTACCCGAAGGCCGACACGCAGGCGCGCCGCGACCCGCCCCCGGGTGTCCGCGGACTCCGCGGTACGGCTCCTCGGCGATCCGGACAGCGGCGTACGGGCGTACGCCGCGCAGCGCCCGCGGCTGCCCGTCCCGGTACTGGTAGGGCTGCTCGGCGGCGTGGAGACGGCAGGGGCGGCCGTGCGGAATCCCGCACTGCCGCCCGCCGTCATGGACCGGATGGTCGCCGAACCGTCCCTGGTTACGCGGTCCCGTCCTCCTGGTACCCGTACGGGCGGGTGATGATCTCCATCCCGTGCCCGGCCGGGTCCGTGAAGTACACGCCCCGGCCCCCGTCGTTGTGGTTGATCTCGCCGGGGTGCTTCCCGTGCGGGTCGGCGTAGTACGCGACCCCCGCGGCCCGGATCTTCTCGAAGGCCGCGTCGAACTCCTCCTCGGAGAGGAGGAACGCGTAGTGCTGCGGCGTGATGGACCCGGCCGGGATGGTCGCGAAGTCCAGGGTGACGCCGTTGGCGGTCTCGACCGGAATGAAGGGGCCCCACTCGGTCCCGACCTGCAGACCGAGGACGTGCGCCAGGAATTCGGCGGACTCCCGGTTGTCACGGGAGTGGATGATCGTGTGGTTCAGTGCGACTGACATGGGTGAATGCCTCCGAAAGGCACTTCGCGGCGACCTCCATGCCTCACCCAGCCGGTGACCGACACGCGATGCCGCGACCACGATCGTAAACAGCCCCGGCGGGTGAAGTCCACCGGGTTCCGGCCCAGCGCGCCGAGGGGCCGCCCGCGCTCATGCCCCCGGTACACCGCCTCCAGGCGGTCCTCGACGTCGTCGGAGCCGGCCTCCTCCCGGCCCGGGGAACGCTGGACATCGGGAGGAAGTACGGCCAAGAGAACCGACCCGCCCCAGCGGCCCACCCTTCAGTCGACGTGCTCGCGGTAGCGGTCGATCACCTCCCGGAGCACGTCCGTGCCGTCCCGGGCCCACAGGCCCGGGCTGAAGATCTCGACCTCCACCGCCCCCCGATATCCGGCCGCGTCGGCCAGCTCGCGAAAGCCCCGCAGATCGATGGAGCCGTCGCCCAGCTGTCCGCGCCCGAGCAGCACGCCTTCGGGAAGCGGCGTCACCCAGTCGGCCACCTGGACGGACACGATGCGCCCGCCCTCGCCCGCCCGCAGCAGATCGGCCGGCAGCCGCTCATCCCACCACAGGTGATAGGAGTCGGCCACCACCCCCACCTGCTCAGCGGGGAACTGCTCGGCCAGGTCCAGGGCCTGGCCGAGCGTGGAGACCACGCAGCGGTCCGAGGCGAACATCGGATGCAGCGGCTCGATCCCCAGCCGTATCCCGTGCGCGGCGGCCCACGGTGCCAGCTCGCCGAGGATCCCGGCGATCCGCCCGCGCGCGCCCACCAGGTCCCGGTCGCCCGAGGGCAGCCCGCCCGAGACCAGGACCAGGGTGTCCGCGCCCAGTTCGGCCGCTTCCTCCACGGCCCGGCGGTTGTCGTCGAGCGCGGCCGCCCGTCCGGCCGGATCGGCCGCGGTGAAGAAGCCGCCCCGGCACAGAGAGCTGACCCGCAGCCCCGCCCCGGCGACCAGCTTCGCCGTCTCCCGCACCCCGAACTCCCGGACCGGATCGCGCCACAGCCCGACCGCGCCCACCCCCGCCGCCGTGCACCCTGCGACCAGCTCGGGCAGCGACCACTGGCGGATCGTCTCCTGGTTGACGCTGAGCCGCGCCGGGGCCGGTGCCGGCTTCACGACGCCACCCCGTGCAGCGCGAGCAGTCCGCGCATCCGGTCCTCGGCGCGCTCGGGATCGGGGAACAGCCCCAGCCCGTCGGCTACTTCGTAGGCGGTGGCCAGATGGGCCAGGGGACGCGCCGTCTCCAGCCCGCCGACCATCCGGAACTGCTCCTGGTACCCGGCCAGCCAGGCCAGCAGGACCACCCCGGTCTTGTAGAAGCGGGTCGGCGGGGCGAAGAGATGTCTCGACAGCGGGACCGTCGGATCCAGCAGCTCCCGGAAGCCCGCGCCATCCCCCCGGTCCAGGGCCAGCGCCGCCCGCGCCGCTATGGGGGCGATCGGGTCGAAGATGCCCAGCAGCGCGTCACTGGCCAACTCGCCGTCGCCTGCGATCAGTTCCGGGTAGTGGTAGTCGTCTCCCGTGTAGCAGCGCACACCGGCCGGCAGCCGCCGCCGGATGTCCACCTCCCGCTCCGCGTCCAGCAGCGAGACCTTGATCCCGTCCACCTTCTCCGGACAGTCGGCGATGATCCTCAGAAAGACCTCCGTGGCCGCGTCGAGGTCGTCGTGACCCCAGTAGCCGACCAGCGCCGGATCGAACATCGGCCCCAGCCAGTGCAGTACGACCGGCCGCGCGCTCTGCCGGAGCAGGCCCCCGTACACCTCCAGGTAGTCCTCGGGGCCACGGGCCGTGGCGGCCAGCGCTCGCGAGGCCATCAGGACGGAGCCGGCCCCGCAGGCCTCGACGTGCGCGAGCTGTTCCTCATACGCGGCGGTGATCGCCGCCAGTGAGTGCGCCTGACCCGGAGCGAGTTGGTCGGTGCCAGCCCCGCAGACGATCCGGCCGCCGACGGCCCTGGCTTCCGCCGCCGAGCGCCGGATCAGCTCCGCGGCGGCCGGCCAGTCCAGGCCCATTCCGCGCTGCGCCGTGTCCATGGCCTCGGCGACCCCGAGCCCTTGTGCCCACAGCCGGCGGCGGAAGGCCAGCGTCGCGTCCCAGTCCACCCCGGACCCTGCCGCGCCCGGCGGGGTCTGCGGGTCGGCGACCACGTGCGCGGCCGAGTAGAACCTGCGGCTGCGGGCCGGACCGCAGGTGAGCGGTGCGAAGGGTTCGGTGTTCGGCCGGTGCAGGCGGTATCCGCCGTCCGTGGAAGGGAGCCGGATGCTCACAGGACCACCTCCGGCACCGGCAGCCGCCGCCCCTCCGCCGAGGAGCGCAGGCCGAGATCGGCGAGCTGCACTCCGCGCGCCCCGGCCAGCAGATCCCACTGCCAGGGTTCGTCGAGGACGACATGGCGCAGGAAGAGCTCCCACTGGGCCTTGAAGCCGTTGTCGGCGGGGGCGTTGTCCGGCACCTCCTGCCACTGGGAGCGGAACGGCTCGGTCTGCGGCAGATCCGGATTCCACACGGGCTTCGGCGTCGCCCCGCGATGCTGGATGCGGCAGCCCCGCAGCCCGGCGACGGCCGACCCGTGCGTACCGTCCACCTGGAACTCCACCAGCTCGTCGCGGTGCACCCTTACCGCCCACGAGGAGTTGATCTGGGCGACCGTGCCGCCCTCCAGCTCGAAGACTCCGTACGCGGCGTCATCGGCCGTCGCCTCGTACGGCTTGCCCTCCTCGTCCCATCTGCGGCCGATGTGGGTCCGGGTGAGGGCCTGCACGGTGCGGATCCGGCCGAACAGCTCGTGCAGCAGGTACTCCCAGTGCGGGAACATGTCGGCGACGATGCCCCCGCCGTCCTGCGCGCGGTAGTTCCACGAGGGCCGCTGCGCGGGCTGCCAGTCACCCTCGAAGACCCAGTACCCGAACTCACCGCGCACGGAGAGGATCTCGCCGAAGAAACCGCCCGCGATCAGCCGCCTCAGCTTCAGCAGCCCGGGAAGGAACAGCTTGTCCTGCACCACGCCGTGCTTGATCCCGGCGGCCGCGGCCAGCCGCGCCAGCTCGAGGGAGGAGTCGAAGGTCAGGGCGGTCGGCTTCTCGCAGTACACGTGCTTGCCGGCCGCTATGGCCTGCCGGACCGCCGTCTCACGGGCGCTGGTGACCTGGGCGTCGAAGTAGATCTCGACCTCCGGATCGGCCAGCACCTCCTCCAGGTCGGTGCTGACGTGTTCCAGGCCGTGCCGTGCGGCGATCTCCCTCAGGGCCGGCTCCCGGCGCCCCACGAGCACCGGCTCGGGCCACAGCACCGTGCCGTCCCCCAGCGGAAGCCCGCCCTGCTCACGCAGCGCGAGCAGCGACCTGACCAGGTGCTGGCGGTAGCCCATGCGCCCGGTCACGCCGTTCATGGCGATCTTGATGGTCCTGCGGTCCACGGTGTCCTCCCCGTTCGATGAAGAGCGATGGAACGATAGAAAGCGCTTTCACTCCGTTCAGGCTAGAACCGCGATCACCGCCAGCGCAACACTCTTACGAGTGATAGAAAGCGCTTTCCCAATCTGGGAGTATGGAGATCCACACACCGAATGAGACGATGACCCGGGAACGGAAAGAAGGGATGGTGCGGCATGGCGGTGACCCTGGCCGAGGTCGCGGCGCGCGCGGGGGTGTCGCCCGCCACGGTCTCGCGCGTGCTCAACGGCGGATATCCGGTGGCCGGCGGCACCCGTACCCGCGTGGAGCAGGCCGTCGAAGAACTCGGCTACATCGCCAACGGGCCCGCCCGCGCGCTCGCGGCCGCCACCTCCGACCTCGTCGGCGTCCTCGTCCACGACGTCGCCGACAGCTTCTTCGGGATCCTCGCCGGATCCCTGCAGAGCGCCCTGGCGCCCGCCGGGCGGGGAGGCGCCCGCCGCCTCGCGGTCGTCTGCAACACCGAAGGGGACCCCGCGGCCGAACTGGCCTACCTCGCCCTGCTGGAGGGCCAGCGAGCCGGCGGAGTCGTCCTGACCGGCGGCGCCCCGGAGGACCCCGAGCACACCGCCGCCCTCGCCGCCCGCGTCGCCCGGATAGCCGCGACCGGCGCGCCCGTGGTCCTGTGCGGGCGGCCCCCGCTGCCCCTGCCCACGCCAACGCCCGCCCCAATGGCCACCGGAATGCCCGCCGAACTGCCCGTCGCCACCGTGACGTTCGACGACCACGGCGGTGCCTTCCGCCTCGCCGAGCACCTGCTGGCACTCGGGCACCGGCGCATCGCCTCCGTCGCCGGCCCGCCCGGACTGAGCACCACCCGCGAGCGGCTCGCCGGACATCGCGCCGCCCTGCTGCGGCACGACCCCCGCCTCCCGGAGGCCTGCGCCGAACTGACCGTGCACGCCGCCTTCGAACGCTCCGCCGGCTACGACGCCACCCGCGAACTCCTGCGCCGCGGGGCACCCTTCACCGCAGTCGCAGCGGCGAACGACACCGTCGCCACCGGCGTCGCCGCCGCCCTGCGCGAGGCGGGACTGCGGATTCCCGAGGACGTGTCCGTCGCCGGTTTCGACGACCTGCCGTTCTGCGTGGACACCGCCCCGGCCCTCACCACCGTCCGGGTGCCCCTGCGCGAGGCGGGCGCACTCGCCGCCCAACTGGTCACCGGCCGCCGACCGCTGCCTCCGGGCGGGATCACCACCCTTCCCACCGAGCTGATGGTGCGCGCCTCCACCGGACCCGCCCCGGCGATGGGGAGCCGCCCGTGAAGTACGCCTTCTCGACGCTCGGCCTGCCCGGAACCCCCCTCGGACGCAGCGCCGCCCTCGCCGCCGCCCACGGCTTCGACGGCCTGGAACTGCGCGCCCATCCCGAGGAGCCCCTGCACCCCGACAGCCCCGCAGCCGAGCGCGCCGCCGGCCGGCGCACCCTCACCGCCGCCGGGGTCGCCGTCCTCGCAGTCGCGGGCTACGCCGCGGTGGCCGCGGCCGGTCCCGACGAGCCGGTCCTCGCCGAACTGCGCGCGCTGGTCCGGCTCGCCGCCGACCTCGAAGCCCCGTACGTACGGGTCTTCCCCGGCGGCCGCGACCTGCCCGCGGCGGCCGCCGATGCCAACGCCGTACGCAGACTGCGCGCAGCGGCGCCCTTCGCCGAGCGGCACGCTGTGCGGATCCTGCTGGAGACCCATGACTCCCATCGGACCGGGGTCGCCGCCGCCCGGGTGCTGGACCGGGTCGCGCACCCGGGCGCGGGCGCGCTGTGGGACGTACTGCACACCTGGCTCGGGGGCGAGACGCCGCAGCGGTCGCGGCAGGCCCTGGCCGCGCACCTGGGCTACGTACAGGTGAAGGACGTGGCCTCGGCGCAGGAACTCACCCCGCTCGGCCTCGGCGCCGGAGTGCTGCCGCTGGCCGAGGCGGTGGCGGAAGCCGTGACCGCCGCACCGGTCGACGGCTGGCTCTGCTGGGAGTACGAGAAACGCTGGTACCCCGAGGCGGCCGAGCTGCCCGGTCAGCTCGCGACAGGCCGCGAGTACCTGGCCCAACTGGTGGCGGGCCGCGGTCCGGAAGAGACGGTCCAGGGAGGCCGTGCCGGATCGACGCGGTGATTCCCCCGCCCCCCGAGACTGCTCACGAGATCACCCGTGTTCGGCCGGCGGGCTTCCCAGGAGCTCCGTGCCCAACGGGGTGATGGTGTGCACCACGGATTTGCCGCGTCGGCTGGTGGTGATCAGGTTGGCGTTGCGCAGTACCGTCGCATGCTCGCTGGCCGCCGCGACCGAGAGGTTGAGGCGCCGCGCCAGCTCGGTGGTGCTGCACCCTTCGGTGGCCACCTTCAGCGCGGCGGCCCGGGTGCGCCCCAGCAGTGCGCCCAGCGACCGGTCGGCGGCCTCGGCAGCACCCCACAGCGCGGCGCCCGCCTTGGCGTCACCGATCGTGGGAAGGGCGAGCGTGGGCGTCGAGGCCTCGTCCTGCGGGTCCCACAGCAGCGCCGGGTCCCGCCACAGGAAGACCGTCGGCGCGATGACGAGACCGCGTCCTGCGAGCCGGACGTCGACATGCCGGTGGTACCGCACCTCCAGCACGGGCGCCCGCCACCGCACCAGCGGGACGCACATCCCCTCCAGAAGGCGTTCGACCCCGCCGTCGAGCATGGTCCGTGCGAAGGCCGCCCGTACTCCCTCCACATGGGATCTCGCGCTGCTCCAGTAGGGAGCGACGATCGCCTCGTTGCAGGCCGCGAGCCCTTCGGCGAAGTGCCGGCGGGTTTCGAGACCGCCCTCCGCCAGGCTCCGGGCCCACGACAACTGCGAGGGATGGAAGGCGATGTGATCGAGCTCGGTCCGCAATCGGGCGGGCGATGCCCGCATCAGGTTGTCGATCCCTTCCTCGATGGACGGCGTGTCACCCATCAGCGTCGTCAGGTCGATGTCCGGGCCGTTGACGGCCAGCAGGCTCGTGAACGGGCGCGCGCTCGCACCCAGCCGCCCGCGCACCGTCGCCCTCCAAGGGTGAAAGGGCAGGGCGGCGGTGGCGCAGTCACGCAGCAGCCTCAGGCCGTACATGGTCTCCGCGGCCGCGCCGATCGTGGCGGCCACCCGGGTCCGGGCCAGGTCCTCGGCGGTGAAGTGAATGCGCAGCACCGAGCCGTCCCCCCTCGCTGTGCGCCCCACCCCCCGTGCGAACGCTCACCGCAGTCTGCGCCGTGCGCGGGGCCCAGTCCAGGAGCTATTGAGCCAGGGCCGGAAACACCTCGGCCGGGGCCAGGCAGGGGGCGGCGGGAGCGCCCCGGGTCCGAGGCCCGCCATCCCGGCCCACATGCGAGCCCGCATGGGCAACCCGATCGAAGTGATCGGTTCGGCATCAGCGCGCCGCGCCTCGGCTCAGCGCGCCACAGCACTAGGTGCGGATGGTCAGCCGCGGCAGCAGTTCCAGGTGCTGCCGGGGGCTGTCCTGCGGGTTCTTGCCCGACCGCTGGTCCAGCAGCCGGTCCAGCAGCAGCTCAGCCGCCCGGGTGCCCACCTCCCGCTTGGCCGGCGCCACCGCAGACAGCGGTACGTCGGCCATCCCGGCGACCTCGTCGTCGTACGTGATCACCGCCAGGTCCTCGGGCACCCGCACACCCCGCGCCTGGAGCCGCGGGATCAGCATGATCGCATCGGTGTCGCTGTGGATCAGCGCCGCGGTCACCCCGCCCGCCGTCACCGCGTCGCACAGGTACTCCAGGGTCCGGGCGAACGCGTCCGCGTCCGAAAGCGGGCCCGGCCCGGCCGGCGGCCACGGCGGCGCGCTTTCCAGCCCGAGCGCGGCCACGGCGGCCTCGTACCCGGCCCGCAGCCGCGCCGTGGTCGGCGTGGTCCGGCTGGCCAGCGCGATCCTCCGGTGCCCCAGCCCCACGAGGTGCTGCACCGCCCGGGCCGCGCCGTGCGCGTGGTCGGAGGCCACCCGGTCCAGCGCCGCCGCCGGATGCCCCGGCGGCGCCCACCGCTCCACCAGGACGGTCGGAACGGGGAGTTCCACCGTCCAGCCCCCCTCCCCGGGCCCGGGCGACCCGGCCTCCCAGTTCGGGGTCAGCAGCAGTCCGTGCGCCCCGGTGGACAGCAGCCGGTCCGCCTGGGTGCGGTCCTCACCCGGCAGGTAGCGGGTCAGGCCCACCGTCAGCCGCGCGCCGCGGGCCTCCACGGCCGCGCGGGCCCCCCGTACGACATCGGCGTAGTAGTACTCGGTCGTGGGGACCACCATCCCGATCACGAGCCCCTCGCCGCCACCGGCCGCATACCCGGGACCGGCGGCGGCCGAGGCCGAGGCCCCGGCCTCGCCCGCACCCGCCCGCCCGGCCGCCGGCGCCGATCCGGCCTCCACCCGGCTGATCACCCCGTGCATCCGCTGGATCTCGCCCCGCGCCGCCATCGCCTCGATGTCCCGCCGCAGCGTGACGGGGGAGACGCCCAGCTCCTGGGCCAGCTCCGCGACGCGCACACTGCCCCGCGCCCGGACGAGGGCGAGCACCTGTGCCTGACGCTGGTCTACGTGTGGTCTCAAGGGGTCCCCCTGCGGTCTGCCGTTCCGTCAGCGCCATCATAGGCAATCGAACCGATCGATTCGATCGATTCCGATCAACTTGTCATTGACGGCGCGGTCGGAGCGTTCATATATTCGGCGGAGTCCCGCACCTCACGGCATCACGACCCTCTCTCGGGAGTCAGCGCATGCTCACGCACGACCAGGACGGATTCCGGCGCGCAGACCGCCCCCACCGCATCGTCTCGGGGGCCCTGCACTACTTCCGGGTCCACCCGGACCTGTGGGAGGACCGGCTGAAGCGGCTGCGCGCGATGGGCGCGAACACCGTGGACACGTACGTCCCCTGGAACTTCCACGAGACCGCCCCCGGCAAGGCCGATTTCACCGGCCCGCGCGACCTCGGCCGCTTCCTGCGCACCGCCCGGGACCTCGGCCTCGACGCCATCGTCCGCCCCGGCCCCTACATCTGCGCCGAGTGGGACTTCGGCGGCCTGCCCGCCCGCCTCCTCGCCGTCGACGACCTCCGCCTGCGCTGCTCCGACCCCCGCTTCGAGGCCGAGGCGGACGGCTGGTTCGACCTGGTCGTCCCCGAACTGCTGCCCCTCCTCGCGAGCCGCGGCGGCCCGGTCGTCGCCGTACAGATCGAGAACGAGTACGGCTCGTACGGCAACGACAGCCGCTACCGCGCCCACGTGGAGCAGGCCCTCGTCGAACGCGGCGTGGACTGCCTGCTGTTCACCGCCGACGGCCCCGAGGACGCCATGCTCCAGGGCGGCACGGTCCCCGGCCGCCTCGCCACCGCCACCTTCGGCGCCCGGCCCGCCGAGCGGCTCGACGTCCTGCGCCGCTACCAGCAGACCGGCCCGCTCGCCGCGATGGAGTTCTGGATCGGCTGGTTCGACCACTGGGGCGAGGACCACCACGTCCGCGCCGTCGAGGACGCCGCCGCGTCCCTCGACGAACTCCTCGCCACCGGCGCCTCCGTCAACCTCTACATGGCCCACGGCGGCACCAACTTCGGCTTCTGGGCCGGCGCCAACCACACCGGGTCCCGCCCGGGGGAAGCCGGCTACCAGCCCACCGTCACCAGCTACGACTACGACGCGCCCATCGGCGAAGCCGGCGAACTCACCGCCAAGTTCCATGCGTTCCGCGAGGTCATAGGCAGGTACGTCCCGCTGCCCGACGCCCCCCTGCCCGAGCCGCCACCGCGGATCACCCCCGCCCTCGCCACCCCGGCGGGCCGCGCGCCGCTGCTGACGGCCCTCGACCTGCTCGGCGGGCCGCCGGTGCTGCGCCCGGCTCCCGAGCCCATGGAACGCCTCGGCCAGAGCCACGGAATGATCCACTACCGGACCACGATCACCGGCCCGCGCCCCGCCATGCCCGTGAAGATCGACGGCCTCGGCGACCGCGCGTACCTCTTCGCCGACGGAGTGCCGCTGGGCGTACTCGACCGCAACGCCCCCGACGAGGGACTGGACCTGCCCGTCGGCGAGGCCGGCCTGGTCCTCGACGTCCTCGTCAGGGCGCAGGGCCGGGTCAACTACGGTCCGCTCCTCGACGACCGCAAGGGCATCTGGCGCGGCGTACGCCACGGCCACCAGCAGCTGTTCGAGTGGGAGATCCGCCCACTGCCGCTCACCGACCTCACCGGACTCGACTTCGCCGCCGAAGCGCCCGGCGACTCCGAGGAAGGCCGGCCCGTCTTCCACCGCTTCACCCACCAGCTCACCGGCGCACCGGCCGACGCCTTCGTGGACATGTCCGGCTGGGGGACCGGCCTGGTCTGGCTGAACGGCTTCCTCCTCGGCCACCACGACACCCCGCGCGGCCCCCAGCGCACCCTCTACGCCCCCGGCCCCCTGTGGAACACGGGCGGGAACGAGATCGTCGTCCTCGAACTGGAGCGCCCCGGCACCGAACTGCCGCTGCGCGACCGGCCCGACCTCGGCCGCCGCACGGTCGTCACCCTCCAGTGAGAGAGGATCCTCACGTGAAGCGCACGAGCACCCGCCTGGCCGACGGCCGCGAGATCCTCTACTACGACACCAACGACGGCGCGGCCCGCGCCGTCCCCGACACCCGCCCGCTCGGGGCGGCCACCGCGAGCACCTCCGAGGTACGGCGCGATCCGCTGCTCGGCGACAGCGTCGTCATCGCCTCGCACCGCCAGGGCCGCACCTACCACCCACCCGCCGACGCCTGCCCGCTGTGCCCCTCCACCGAAGGACGCGCGAGCGAGATCCCGGCCCCCGACTACGAGGTGGCCGTCTTCGAGAACCGCTTCCCCTCCCTCGCCGGCGACACCGGCCGCTGCGAGGTCATCTGCTTCACCCCCGACCACCGCACCTCCTTCGCCGAGCTCGACGAGGAGCGCGCCGCGCTGGTGCTGGCCGCATGGACCGACCGCACCGCCGAACTCTCCGTCCGCGAAGGCGTCCGCCAGGTCTACTGCTTCGAGAACCGGGGCACCGAGATCGGCGTCACCCTCGCGCACCCGCACGGCCAGATCTACGCCTTCCCGTTCGTCACCCCGCGCACCACCCGGATGCTCGCCACCGTCGCCGCGCACCGGGCGCGCACCGGCGGCAACCTCTTCGAGGAGGTGCTGGCCGCCGAACGCGCCGACGGCTCGCGGACCGTCCTCACCGGAGAGCACTGGACCGCCTTCGTGCCGTACGCGGCGCGCTGGCCGTACGAGGTCCACCTCTACCCGCACCACCGGGTCCCCGACCTGCCCGCGCTGGGCGACGCGGCCCGCGCCGAGTTCCCCCGGATCTACCTCGAGCTGCTGCGCCGCTTCGACCGGCTCTTCGGCCGTACCGACCCGACCCCGTACATCTCCGCCTGGCACCAGGCCCCGCTCGGCGAGGGCCGCGAGGACTTCGCGCTCCACCTGGAGCTGTTCACGGTCCGGCGCACCGCGGACAAACTGAAGTACCTCGCCGGGACCGAATCCGGGATGGAGGCCTACATGAACGACGTCCGGCCCGAGGACGCGGCCGCGCGGCTGAGGCAGGTGGCGACCCCTTGACCGGGACGGCCCAGGAATTCCACGCGTTGTACGGTTACCCGCCCGAGGGGGTCTGGGCGGCGCCCGGCCGGGTCAACCTGATCGGCGAGCACACCGACTACAACGACGGCTTCGCGCTGCCCTTCGCCCTCCCGCAGCGCACCGAGGTGGCCGCCGCCCCGCGAACTGACGGGATCCTCAGGCTCCACTCCGCCGACACCCCGGCCGGTGTGGTGACCCTCGACCTCGCCGCACTGGATCCGGCGCACCCTCCGCAGGGCGCCGAGAGCTGGGCGGCATATCCGGCCGGGGTGTTCTGGGCCCTGCGGGAGGCTGATCTTCCGGTCAGGGGCGCCGATCTGCACGTACGGTCCGACGTGCCGACCGGCGCCGGCCTGTCCTCCTCCGCCGCCCTGGAGGTGGCCACCGCTCTGGCCCTGGCCGACCTGTACGGACTTCCGCTCACCCGCCCCGAACTGGCGGCGTCCGCCCGGCGCGCCGAGAACGCGTACGTCGGCGTCCCCTGCGGGGTCATGGACCAGATGGCCTCGGCGTGCGCGACCGACGGCCACGCCCTCCACCTGGACACCCGCAGCCTCGAACAGCGCCACATCCCCTTCGACTGCGCGGCCGCGGGCCTGCGCCTCCTTGTCATCGACACCCGGGTCAAGCACGCCCTGGCCGACGGGGCCTACGCGCAGCGCCTGGCCTCCTGCCACCGGGCGGCCGCGACCCTCGGCCTACCCGCGCTCCGCGACCTCCCGTACGAGGGGCTCGAGCGGGCGCTGAGCCGCCTCGACGACCCGGTCGCCCGCAAACGGGTCCGGCACGTCGTCACCGAGAACGAACGGGTCCTGCGGATCGAGGAGTTGCTGCGCGCCGGGCGGCTGCGCGAGACCGGCCCGCTGCTCACCGAGGGGCACCTCTCGCTGCGCGACGACTACGAGGTCTCCTGCCCGGAGCTCGACCTGGCGGTGGCCACGGCCGACGCGGCCGGGGCCTACGGTTCCCGGATGACCGGCGGCGGCTTCGGCGGCTCGGCCCTCGCCCTGATCGACGCGGCCGCCGAACCCGCGGTGACGCGCGCCGTGACGGACGCCTTCCGGCGGGCGGGCCACGCGCCGCCCCGCATCACGGCGGCATCCCCGTCGGCGGGAGCCGCACGCCTGAGTTAGCCGCACGCCTGAGCCAGCCGAACCCCGCGCCGGCCGCACGTCCGCGTTGGCCGCGCGCCCGGGTGACCGCCCTCCCGCGCCGGCCGCGCCGGGCGGCTTCTAGACTGATCCGACGGCCGGTCAGGCATCGCACGAGTGCGGAGGCACGAATCGCATGCGCTATCTCTCCCTGGGCAGTTCGGGTCTGCAGGTGTCCGCCGTCGGGCTCGGCTGCAACAACTTCGGCGGCCGCCTCGACGCCCAGGCCACCCGCGCCGTCGTCGACGCCGCGCTCGACGCGGGCATCACCCTCCTCGACACCGCCGACATCTACGGCGGCCTCGGCGGCTCCGAGAACCACCTCGGGCAGGCCCTCAAGGGCCGCCGGGACCAGGTCGTGCTCGCCTCCAAGTTCGGCTACGCGGGCATGGACATGAAGTACGGGCCCGCCGCCGGGTCCCGCGGCGGCCGCGCCTACATCCGGCGGGCGGTCGAGGAGTCCCTGCGCCGCCTGCGCACCGACCACATCGACCTGTACCAGCTGCACAGCCCCGACCCGGCCACCCCGATCGCGGAGACCCTCGCCGCGCTCACCGAGCTCGTCGCCGAGGGCAAGGTCCGCTACATCGGCCACTCCAACCTCGCCGGCTGGCAGCTCGCCGAAGCCGCCCACGTCGCCCGCGAGACCGGCTCGGCGCCCTTCGTCTCCGCGCAGAACCAGTGGTCGCTGCTGGAGCGGTCGGCCGAGCGCGAGCTGGTCCCGGCCGCCCGGCACTTCGGCGTCGGCGTGCTCCCGTACTTCCCGCTCGCCAACGGCCTGCTCACCGGCAAGATCCGCCGGGGCGCACCCGTCCCGCCCGGTTCCCGCCTCGAAGGCCGCGACGCGTACCTCACGGAGGAACGGCTGGACGTGGTCGAAGCCCTGGCCTCCCTCGCCGAGAAGCACGACCGCACCGTCCTCGAACTGGCCATCGGCTGGCTCGCCGCCCAGCCCGGCTGTGCTTCCGTCATCGCCGGAGCCACCTCCGCCGAACAGGTACGGGCCAACGCGGCCGTCGCCGACCGCCCGCTGGACGCCGAACTGCTCGCCGCGATCGACGCCGTGGCGCCGGGCGTCCCGGCGTGACGCGCACGCTGCGCTGCGCGGTCCTCGACGACTACCAGGAGGCCGCGACCTCGCTCGCCGACTGGTCCCCGGTCGTCACGCGGGCCAACTACGCCACGTACTACGGCGAAGCCGTCGAGGACGTCGCCGCGTTCCTCGACGGCTCACCCGTCCGCGTCCTGCCGTGACCCGCCGGGGTTCTCCCGCTCAGGACGTGATGTCCTTGCGGGAGAACCCCCGGAAGGCGAGGGCGAACAGCACCAGCGCGTACGACACCGACACCGCCGCCCCCTTGACCATCCCGCCCCACTCCAGCTGCGGCTGCAGCGCGTCCGCCCACGCGAACTGCCAGTGCGCCGGCAGGAACTCGCGCCACGACCCCAGCGCCGTGACCGCGTCCAGCACGTTCCCCACGATCGTCAGCCCGACCGCGCCGCCCACCGCGCCCAGCGGCGCGTCCGTCCGGGTGGACAGCCAGAACGCCAGCCCCGCCGTCACCAGCTGCGACACGAAGACGAAGGCGACCGCCAGCGCGAGCCGCGGCACGGTGTCCCCGGCGGCCAGCGCACCGCCCGTCGGGAGCTTCAGCGGCCCCCAGCCGTACGCGGCCGTGCCCGCCGCCAGCGCCACCACCGGCAGCAGCACCATCGCCGCCAGACTGAACCCGAGCGCCACCACCAGCTTGCTCCACAGCAGCCGTGCCCGCGGCACCGGCGAGGCCAGCAGATAGCGCAGCGAGGACCAGCTCGCCTCCGACGCCACCGTGTCCCCGCAGAACAGCGCCACCGGAACCACCAGCAGGAAGCCCGCCGACACGAACAGGCAGGTCGCCGCGAAGTTCGCGCCCGAGGCCGTCGCCGTGTCGATCAGAGTGATCCGTCCGCTGCCCCCGCCGGGGCCGTCCGGTCCGCCGCCCACCGCGAAGGCGATGAGCATGATGAACGGCAGCGCGGCCAGCACCCCGAACATCACCAGCGTCCGCCGCCTGCGCCACTGGCGCAGCGCCTCCACGCGCAGCGGCAGCGTACGGCCGGCGTGGTAGCCCGGGGCCACCTCCTGTACGGCGCTCATGCCGCACCTCCGATCAGGGTCAGGAACGCGTCCTCGAGCCGCCGGTGCGGCCCGACTCCGCTCACCGGCACCTCCAGCCGCACGAGTTCGGCGATCAGCCCGGCGGCCGTCACGCCTTCGAGCCGTACGAGGAGCCCGTCATCGGCGGCCACCACGGAACCCACTCCCTCCAGAGCCGCCACCTTCTCGACGACCACCGCCTCCACCGGACCCGCCAGCGACACCAGCAGGGTGTCCCCGCCGCCGGTGATCTCCGCGACCTCTCCCGCCTGCACCAGCCTGCCGCGGTCCATGACCACCAGGTGCGTACAGGACTGCTCCACCTCCGACAAGAGGTGGCTGGAGACGATGACCGTCCGTCCGCCCGCCGCGTAGCGGATCATCACGTCCCGCATCTCCCGGATCTGCGGCGGGTCCAGACCGTTCGTCGGCTCGTCGAGGATCAGCAGATCCGGCATCCCGAGCATGGCCTGGGCGATCGCGAGCCGCTGCCGCATGCCCTGCGAGTACGTGCGCACCGCGCGCTCCAGCGCGTCGCCGAGCCCGGCGATCTCCAGGGCCTCCGCCAGGTGCGCGTCCTCGGCCGGGCGGCCGGTGGCCTGCCAGTACAGCTCCAGGTTCGCCCGGCCCGTCAGGTGCGGCAGGAAACCCGCGCCCTCCACGAAGGCCCCGACCCGCGACAGCACCGGCGCCCCGGCCCGCACCGCGTGCCCGAACACCCGGATCTCCCCGGCGTCCGGCGAGATCAGCCCCATCAGCATCCGCAGGGTGGTGGTCTTCCCGGCGCCGTTGGGCCCGAGCAGCCCCAGCACCTGCCCCTTCTCCACCCGGAACGACAGGTCCCGCACCGCGTACCGGTCCTCCGCCTTCGCGTAGCGCTTCGTCAGCCCGGTGATTTCCAGCGGTACGCCGGCCAGCGCCGGGTCCGGCTGCGGTCCCCGCATCCCCGCCCCCGCACTGCCCCGGCCGGTCCTGCGGATCCCCAGCAGCGCCGCGGCCAGCGCCGCCGCGCCCAGCGGCAGCCCCCACGTCCAGGCGGGCAGCCCGGCCGAGGCGGTCCGTACGCCCGACGCGACGGGCACGGAGAGGGGTCCCTGCGCCGAGACCGTGTAGGTGGCCGGCGCCGCCGGGCTCGCGTAGCCCAGGTCGGTCGCGGCGACCACCAGCCGCAGCCGGTGCCCCGCCTCGACGGCGTGGTCGATCGCCGGCAGCCGCAGCTCGACGGCCGTCTCCTGCTGGGCGTTCTCCACCCGGACCGGGGCCACCAGCTGACTCGGGAGCACCTGCTGGCGGCCGTCCGGGCCGACGTCGTACACCTTGCCGAACAGCACGGCCGAACCGTCCGCGGCCGTCGACCTCACCTTCAGGGTGACGGTCGGCGCCCCGGTGATCCGTACCTCCTGGGCCAGCGGCTGCGACTCGAACCGGGCGTTCTGCCCCGGGAAGTCCAGCGAGAGTCCGGCTCCGAAGGCGGCGAGCTGCCCGCCGATGCCCGGCAGTGAGGACAGCGCGGGAGGCGCGCCGCCGGCCGGATTGGCGAAGCTCTGCTCGCGCCCGGTGAGGGCGAACTCCTTGGGGTCCGAAGCCAGTCCGGGGTACTGCTCACCGCTCGCGCCGCGCAGCTGCACCTGGCCGTCGGTCGAGTCGATGCCGCCGGAGCGCGAGACCCGGAAGGCCGGGCCGGTGTCGGCGGCCTCGTCGCCCTGGAGGTACCGCTCGAACCAGGCCGCCGTACGGGCCGCGGTCCGGTCGGCTTCGCGCATGCCGCCGTCGTGCCCGCCGGCCGCCCAGTCCACCGAGACGGGCGCGCCGTTCGCCGCGATGGCCTTGGCCATGGCATCGGCCTGGTCCAGCGGGAAGAGGGAGTCGTCCTGCCCCTGCATGATCAGGGTCGGCACCTTGATCCGGGCGCCGACGGCCGACGGGCTGCGCTGCTCCAGCAGCGCCCGGGCCTCGGCGTCGGGCTTCCCGGACACCGCGACCCGCTCGTACATCGCGCAGAGCTCGGGCTGGAAGCGCCCGCAGCCGGGGGCGGCGAGCGGATCGCCCGCCTGCGGGCCCTGCTGCGCGGGCTGCATGCCGCCCGAGGAGCCGGTGGTGAAGAAGATCCCGGCCCAGAGCTTCTTGAAGACCCCGTTCGGGAAGAGGGAGTCGGCCAGGTTCCAGTAGGTGATCTGCGGGGCAATGGCGTCCACACGCCGGTCGTACCCGGCGGCGAGCAGTGCGGCCGCCCCGCCGTAGGAGGCGCCGGCCACGCCGACGCGCGGGTCGCCCTCCGCGTCGAGCCGTACCTCGGGCCGGGTGGCGAGCCAGTCGATGAGCCGGGACACGTCCTTGACCTCGTACTCGGGGTCGTTCAGCCCGATCCGGCCGCCGGAGCGGCCGAAGCCGCGCGCCGACCAGGTCAGGACGGCGTACCCGTCGCGGGCCAGCTGCTCGGCGTGGGCGCGCACGTCCTCCTTGCTGCCGCCGAAACCGTGTCCGAGGAGCACAGCGGGACGTTTCTTCCCCTCGGAGCCGTTGCCCGAGCCGTTGCCCGAGCCTTCGTCCGCGGTGAAGTAGGAGGTGTCGATCGCGGCGCCGGGCATGTCCACCACGCGGTCCTCGCGGTGCACGGCCGGAGTCTCCCCGGCCGCGGCCGACACGAGCGAGGGCCCGGCTCCCGCGACGACGGCGAGGGCGGCGGCGCCGGCGAGCAGGCGGACCCGGCGGCGCCTGGGCAGTCGGAGCTTCATATGGGAACCCTAATCGCCAGGCGCCCCGCACCCGAGCGTCCCCAGGGGGATGTCCCCACCTTCCGCAGGAGTACACCGTCCGCCCCGTGTACCGCGCCCGCGGTATGCCGGGAGGCCGGATCCCGACCTGCGGGGAGCCCCGTCCGGCGCGAGGATGGCCGCATGCTGCTGGCCGAGGTCGCGCGCGTGTCCCGGGAGGTCGCCGACACCTCCGCCCGGTCCCGGAAGACCGCCCTGCTCGCGGAGCTGTTCGCCGCCACGTCCCCGGAGGAGGCCGCGCTGGTCATCTCGTACCTCGCCGGGCGCCTCCCGCAAGGACGGCCGGGCATCGGCTGGCGCGCCCTCGGACAGGACGTGGCACCCGCGCCGGAGCCCACCCTCACCGTCCGGGCGGTGGACGACGCGGTGACCGAGCTGGCCGCCGTCGCGGGCGCGGGATCGCAGGCCGGGCGGCGCCGGATCCTCGACGGACTGCTGGGCGCGGCCACCGGGGCCGAGCAGCGGTTCCTGCGCAGCCTGCTGTCCGGGGAGGTGCGCCAGGGCGCGCTCGACGCGGTCGCCCTGGAGGGCGTGGCCGCGGCCGCCGGGGTACCGGCCGCCGACCTGCGCCGGGCGGTGATGCTGGACGGCTCGCTGCCCCGGGTGGCGGCGGCCGTCCTGGCCGGGGGCGCGGCGGCGCTCGCCGGCTTCACCCTGCGTGTCGGGCAGCCCGTACAGCCCATGCTGGCGAGCACCGCGAAATCGGTCGCCGAGGCCCTGGCCGCGCTCGGGCCCTGCGCCGTGGAGGAGAAGCTCGACGGGATCCGGGTCCAGGTCCACCGGGAGGGCGACGAGGTGCGGGTGTACACGCGCTCCCTGGACGAGATCACCGGCCGGCTGCCGGAGGTGGCCGACCTGGCCAGGTCGCTGCCGGGGGAGCGGTTCATCCTCGACGGAGAGGTCATCGGCCGGGCCGGCGACGGCCGCCCGGTCCCCTTCCAGGAGATCGCGAGCCGGGTCGGCTCCCGCGTCGACGTAGCGGCCGCCCGGCGCACGCTCCCGGTGGTCCCCTACTTCTTCGACGTCCTGGCCGCCGGGCCGGACGTCCTGCTCGACCTCCCGGTCCGCGAGCGGTACCGGACCCTCGCCGCGCTGGTGCCGGAGAGCGCCCGGGTCCGGCGCCTCGAGGTGGAGGACCCGGTGGCGCAGGGTGCGCAGGCGCAGGAGTTCTGGGCCGAGACCCTGCGCCGCGGCCACGAGGGGGTGATGGTCAAGGGCCTCGACTCCGCCTACGCGGCGGGCCGGCGCGGCAAGAACTGGCTCAAGGTGAAACCGGTGCACACCCTGGACCTGGTCGTGCTGGCCGCCGAATGGGGCCACGGGCGGCGCACCGGGCTGCTGTCCAACCTGCATCTGGGGGCGCGGGCGGGCGACGGCACGTACGCGATGCTCGGCAAGACCTTCAAGGGGCTCACCGACGAGATGCTGCGCTGGCAGACGCAGGCGCTGACCGCGCTGGCGACCTCGGACGACGGCTTCACCGTGCGGGTGCGGCCCGAGTTGGTGGTCGAGATCGCCTACGACGGCCTGCAGCGCTCCTCCCGCTATCCGGCCGGGGTAGCACTGCGCTTCGCGCGGGTGCTCAGACACCGCCCCGACAAGAGCGCGGAGCAGGCCGACACGGTGGAAACGGTGCTGGAAGGCGGCAGCGGCGGGTGACTCGGCACAGGATTTTGCCTCAGAGGCAAAGCGGATTGCCAGGCAGGCAAGACTCTGGCTCAATCGGGGCATGAACCCCGGTCTTGCCCCCGAGGAAGCGGGCGACGAGCTGCCCGCCGTGGCCCCGCAACTACGCGACCTGCGCCGCCGAGCCGGGCTCACCCTGGAAGCCGCCGCCGCGCGGGCCAGACTCTCTCCCGCGCACCTGTCCCGCCTGGAGACCGGCCGGCGCCAACCCTCGCTGCCGCTGCTGCTCGCGCTCGCCCGGACCTACGGGACGACCGTCTCCGAGCTGCTCGGCGAGAGCCCGGCCGTCGCCGACCCCATCGTACGGGCCGGCGGTCCGGGCGCCCGCGAGGCCGACGGATGGACGTACTGGCAGGCGGGCGGCTCCGGGCGCGGGATGCAGGCCCTGCGCGTGCACGTCCCGCAGGGCCGCGGCCCGGGCGAGCTGGTCCGCGTCCATCCCGGCGAGGAGTGGCTGTACGTACTGGGCGGGCGGCTGCGCCTGCACCTGGGGGAGGCCGAGCACCTCCTGGAACCCGGCGACAGCGCGCACTTCGACTCGCTGACCCCGCACCGCATCGCGGGGGCCGACGCCGGCGGAGCGGACCTGCTGTTCGTCCACACCCTGCTGCAGAGCAGCCTTGCCGGGCTGTGCCTGGGCGGCGGCGCCACCACCACCACTCATCACCGCTAACCGAGGAGCCGTACCCATGTCACAGGCAGAGAAGCCCGCCGCCTCCGTGCGGGCACGCATCGAGAGCAAGTTCCCGCGGAGCCTGGTGATCCGGCTGGTCGCCTACCTGTTCGTGGGCCACCTCTTCGCCTTCTTCGTCTACCTCCTCTTCGTCCTGGGCGCCGAGAACCAGTGACGCCGTCGGGCGCGGAGCTCCCGGCCGCACGACCGGGGCCGCACGGCTCTGGAAACGTGCAGGTCCTGTGGCTACCCTCCGCGCATGATTTCCACGGTTGTCTGGGGTACCGGCAACGTCGGCCGTTTGGCCATCCGTGCCGTCGAGGCCCATCCCGCGCTGAAGCTCTCCGCAGTCATCGTCCACAATCCAGCCAAGGTCGGCCGCGACGCGGGTGAACTGGGCGGGCTCGGCCGCCTGTTGGGCGTCGAGGCCACCGACGACATCGAAGCCGTACTGGCCGCCCGGCCCCGGGCCGTGGTGTACGCCGCGTCCGGTGACGTCCGGCCCGACGACGCCCTCGCCGACATCACCCGGGCGATCCGCTCCGGCGCGGTGGTCGTCAGCCCCGCGCTGTACCCGCTCTACGACCACCGCAGCGCACCGCCGGAGTTCCGGGATCCGGTGCTGGCGGCCATCGCGGAGGGCGGCGGCTCGCTCTTCGCCTCCGGCGTCGACCCGGGCTGGGGCAACGACGTCCTCCCGCTCCTGCTCAGCGGCCTCGGCACCACGATCGACGCGATCCGCTGCCAGGAGATCTTCGACTACTCCACCTACGACCAGCCGGACTCCGTCCGCTACCTCGTCGGCATGGGCCAGCCCATGGACTACGAGCCGATGATGCTCATGCCCTCGGTCCCGGCCATGGTCTGGGGCGGGCAGATACGCATGATGGCCCGTGCCCTCGGAGTGGAGCTGGACGAGATACGCGAGACGGTGGACCGGCGGCCCCTCGACACCACCGTGACCACCCGGACGATGGGCGCGTTCGAGGCCGGCACCCAGGGAGCGATCCGCTTCGAGGTACAGGGCATCGTCGAGGGGGAACCCCGCATCGTCATCGAGCACGTGACCCGTATCCACGCCTCGTGCGCCCCGGACTGGCCCACCCCGCCCGACGGCGGTGACGGCGCCCACCGGGTCGTCATCGAGGGCCGCCCGCGCATCGAGGTCACCGTCGAGGCCACCGACGAGGGCGAGAACCGATCGGCGGGCGGCAACGCCACCGCCGTCGGGCGCCTGGTGAGTGCCATCGACTGGCTCAGCGCGGCGGAACCCGGGCTCTACGACGCCCTCGACGTCCCGCTGCGCCCCGCCATCGGCAAACTCGGAAGGAAGCAGTCATGAGGATCGACATTCCCGAAGGCCAGCACCCGATCGAGTACGTGTGGGGCGACATGGTCCCCGGCATCGGCATGGCCGCCGCCAACTTCTCGCTGTCCGTGTACGCCCACACCACCCTGGGGCTCCGCGAGTTCGAGGCCGCCCGGCTGCGCGTCGCGCAGATCAACGGCTGCGTCTTCTGCCTGGACTGGCGCACCGAACGGGAGGGGGAGAAGGTCGAGGAGGAGTTCTCCGACGCCGTCACAGAATGGCGCACCACCGACCGCTTCGACGACCGCACCCGGCTGGCGGCGGAGTACGCCGAGCGGTACACCCTCGACCACCACGGACTCGACGACGAGTTCTGGGACCGGATGACGGCGCACTACAGCCAGCTCGAGATCGTGGAGCTGACCATGAGCATCGGGTCCTGGCTGGCCTTCGGCCGGCTCAACCACGTGCTCGGCCTGGACAGCGTCTGCATGCTGCCGGGTCACTGACACGGGTCCGGGGCCGCTCGGTGATTCCGATCGGCCCCGGCGGTCGTGCGTAGCGGACCTGGCCGTCGTGCGTACGGACCTGGCGGTCGTGCGTACGTACGGGGCTACAGGTCGGTGGCGATGATCTTCTCGATGTTCCGTTCCGCGAGGGCCGTGATGGTGACGAACGGGTTGACGCTGGTGTTGCCGGGGATCAGCGCGCCGTCGATCACGTACAGGCCGGTGTAGCCGTGCAGGCGGCCGTAGTTGTCGGTGGCCTTGTTCAGCACCGCGCCGCCGAGCGGGTGGTAGGTGAGGTGGTCGCCCCAGATCTTGTTGGTGCCGAAGAGGTCCGTCCGGTAGATCGTCCCCTCCTTCGAGTTGATCTTGTCGAAGATGGTCTTGGCCATGTCGATGGACGGCTGCTTCCACGCCGTCTGCCAGTCGAGTTCGACCTTGCCCGCCGCCGCGTTCCAGGAGAACCGGGCGCGGTGCGGGTTCTTGGTGATGGAGAGGTAGAAGGAGGCGTACGTCTCGATCCCGGTCGGGAGCGGCGCCACCTCGGCGAAGGCGCCTCCCGCGTCCCAGTTGTCGATGCCGCCGCAGGGGATGGCGGCCTGTACCTTTCCGGTCGGGTCCCACATGTGGTTGGCGCGGCCGCACATGACGTTGCCGTTGTCGCCCCAGCCCTTGCCGATCTCGTCGTTGAGGAGGGGCAGGACGCCGGTGGCCTTGAGCTTCACGAGCAGCTTGCTGGTGCCGACGCTGCCGGCGGCGAAGAACACCCGGTCGCAGGTCACGGTCTTGGTGGCCGAGACGGTGCCGTCGGTGGTCAGCTGGTTCATGGTGACCGTGTAGCCGCCGCCGGAGGCGGGGGCGACGGAGGTGACCTGGTGCAGGGGGGAGATGGAGACCCTGCCGGTGGCCTTGGCGGCCGCGATGTAGGTCTGCTGGAGCGACTTCTTGCCGTAGTTGTTGCCGTAGAGGATCTCGCCGTCCACGGCGGACTTGGGGACGGTGCCGGCCGCCTCCTGCTTCATGTAGTCCCAGTCGTACACGTCGGGGACGAAGACGAAGGGGAATCCGGAGCGCTGGGCGTGCTTGCGGCCGACGCGGGCGTACTGGTAGCAGGCGACGGTGTCGAACCAGGCCGGGTCGATGAGGCCCACCCCGAGCCCGGCGTTCGCGCGCGGGTAGTAGGTGTTGTACATCTCGTCGGCGTTCACCGAGGGCAGGACGGCACTGAAGTTCGCCCGCCTGGGGGTGACGGCCATGCCGCCGTTGACGAGCGAGCCGCCGCCGACCCCGCGGCCCTGGTAGACGATGATCCCGCCCATTTCCTCGGCGTCGAGGATGCCCGTGTACTTGGGGACCGCCTTGTCGATCGGGAATCCGAGGAAGTTGCTGAGCGGCGCCTTGGTCTTGGTGCGCAGCCAGTACGAGCGGTAGTCGGGATTGGTCGTGTGGGCGAAGATCTTGCCGTCGCTGCCCGGGGTGTCCCAGGCCATGCCCATCTCCACCATGTGGACGTCGACGCCGGCCTGGGCCAGGCGCAGGGCGGCGACGGATCCGCCGTACCCGGTGCCGATCACCAGAACCGGGACGCGGGCCCCGTCGTCGATGGCGGCTGCGGTGGCGGCGGCCTGTGCCGCATGAGCGGAGGTGACTTGCGCGGAGAGGGCCACAGCCCCCAAAATAGAACCTGTTCTCGCGAGGAATCCGCGACGGGAGAAACCGTTGGGACCGTGTCTGGGCACGCCATTGGCGCTCATGTGACGTTCCTCACTCTCGGTTGAATGGGAACGAGTTCTACTGCTAGGCGCGTGTGAAGTCACTAGATACCTCGAGGTAACTTCGTGCCTTCAAGCCGGTCGTGCCGCAGAATCCGCGGCCCCGGGGCGCCGTACCCAGCCCAGGACCAGCAAGGACGCGACCGCGGCGAACGCGCACCAGGTGGAGGCGAATTCCAGCCTCCACAAAGCCGCGCAGACCGCGGCGCCCGCGGCCAGCAGGGCCCCGAGCAGCCGAAGCCGCCGGTCGCCCGCGAGCAGCAGGGCGCCGAGCGTGGCGAAGAGGTAGCCCGCGACGACGAGCGGCGCGTACGGCACGTCCACGCCGTAGCCGACCGTGTGGCCGCGGAGTTCCGCGGTCACCGGCCGGGTCGCGAGGCCGTACGAGAGGACGGCGCCGGTGGCGAGGCCGACGGCCGGCGGCCCCCACAGGCGGCGCCGGGTCCCGGGCCCGGCCGCGACCAGCACCCCGAACGGCACCCAGACGGCCAGTAGCGGCAGGGCGATCACGGCCCAGGCCGTCGCGGCCGCCGAGCAGCCGCCGCCCGAGCTCCACACGGCGGCCTCGACCAGCTGGTGCGCGCCCAGCAGCAGCGGGAGCGCGGCGACGGGCAGGTCGCGGGTCCGCCGGGCGCGCGCGGTGCGCGCCGCGCACACGACTCCGACGGCGGTGATGACCGTGCCCGCCGTCAGATCTGCCGTCGCGCTCCAGCACATGGCGTCACGTCACATGGTGGTACATCACGTCGGGGCCGGCTGCTGCATGGTCGAACAGTGGATGCCCCCGCCGCCGCCCATCAGCCGGTCCACGTCGAGCTGCACGACGGCGCGGCCGGGGAAGGCCGCGGCCAGCGCCTGCCGGGCTCCCGCGTCCGTGGCCTCGTCCCCGAACCGGGAGGTGATCACGGCGCCGTTGACGAGGTGGAAGTTCAGGTACGAGTCCACGAAGCCGGGGTGGTCGGAGCGCAGGGTCCGCGGCCCGTCCACCCGGATGACCTGGAGCCGGCGGCCCCTGGCGTCGGTGGCGGCGGAGAGGACGGCGAGCTGTTCGCGGGCGTCCTTCGCCCAGATGTCGGTGCGGTCCGCGGGCGGAACCTGGACCATCACCACGCCGGGCCGCACGAACCGGGAGGTGACGTCGATGTGGTCGTCGGTGGTGTCCTGCCCCTTGATCCCGGGCGTCCAGATCATCTTGTCCGCGCCGTAGGCGGCGAGCACCCGGGCCTCGATCTGGGCCCGGTCCAGCCCGGGATTGCGGTTCTTGTTGACCAGGCTGCTCTCGGTGGCCATCAGGGTCCCGTCGCCGTCGGTCTCCACGGCGCCGCCCTCGCCCACGAGATCGGCCGCCGTGAAGGGCAGGGACTCGTGCGCCGCGAGCAGCCGGGCCACTTCGGCGTCCTTGCGGTGGGCCTGCTTGCCGCCCCAGCCGTTGAAGTTCAGGCCGATCGCGTCCACCGCCCCGGTGCCGTCGCGGCGGAAGACCGCGCCGGTGTCCCGCATCCAGAGGTCGTCGACCGGGACCGAGGACAGGACGGTGACGGCGGAGCCGCAGCGGGCCCGGGCTGCGGCGGCCGTGCTCTCGTCGGCCGCGCACATCAGCACCGGCTCGTAGCGGGCGACGGTGCGGGCGATCAGGGCGATGTCCTGCTGCACTCCGGCGAGGTCGCGGCCCCAGATCGCGCGCTTGGAGGGCCAGGCCATCCAGGTGCGTACGTGCCGCACGTCGTCGGGCGGCACGCTGATCCGCCCGGCGGCCGCCGCGTCCGCGGAGCGCAGGGCCGTTCTGCGGCTGGGTTCCATGCGGGCCTCCGAAGGAGGGGGAGGGGAGGTACAGACTCTCGCACTGACTGAATTTTCAGTCAAGGTTGCCCTCTCCTCCCCTGTGCCCTCCCGCAGGCCTTTCGCCGGCCTCCCTCGGCGGTTCGAGCGGCGGGGCGGCCACTGCGCAGTGGGTCTGGCATTCCGGGTGGCAGGCCCCGGGCGCGGGGGACCGCACGGTCGCCCACGCCACGACGGCGCCCGCCGCGAACGTCCCCGCGCACCAGAGCATGGCCCGCCCGAAGGCGGTGTCGAACTGGGTCGCCGAGCGGTACGACTCCGGGGCCATCCCGGACAGCAGCGGCAGCGCCGCCACCGCGAGCAGCCCGGCCGCCCGCGCCGCGGCGTTGTTGATCCCACTGGCCAGCCCCGCCCGGCCCGGGTCCACCGAGGCCAGCACGGTCGACGTCAGCGGCGCCACCAGGATCACCAAGCCCAGGCCCATCACGGCCATCGCAGGCAGCACGTCCTGCGCGTACGAGGCATCCGGCCCCACCCGCAGCATCAGAAGCGTCCCGGCCGCGCACACCAGCGGCCCGACCGTGAGCGGGATCCGCGGCCCGATCCGCTCCCCGAGCTCCCCGGAGCGGGCCGACAGCAGCAGCATCAGCGCGGTGGTCGGCAGCATCGCAGCCCCGGATGCCAGTGCGGAGTATCCGGACACCACCTGGAGCTGGAGCACGACGAGGAAGAAGAACCCGCCGAGGGCCGCGTACACGCACAGGGTGACCAGATTGACGGCCGTGAACTGCCGGGAGGCGAAGATCTCCGGCGGCAGCATCGGGTCCGCCCGCCGCCGCTCGACCTGGACGAACGCGCCGCCGAGCAGTACGCCGCCCACGGCCGCGGCCACCACCGGCGCCGTGGCGGACCGGGCCTCGATCAGCGCGTACGTGAGCAGCGCCAGCGAGGCCGCCCCCAGCACCGCACCGGCCACGTCGAACCGCCCGTGCGCCTGCGGATCGCGCGATTCCGGTACGTGCCGCAGTGCCACCGGGACGCACAGTGCGGCCAGCGGCACGTTCAGCAGGAACACCCAGCGCCAGCCGGGCCCGTCCACCAGCCAGCCGCCGAGGAACGGCCCCACGGCGGCCCCCACCCCTCCCAGCCCCGACCACAGGCCCACCGCCCTGGCCCGGTCCTCCGCCCGGATCGAGCCCTGGATCAGGGCGAGTGAACCGGGGGTCAGCAGCGCCCCGCCGATGCCCTGGAGGGCCCTGGCCGCCACCAGCACGGCGGCGTTCGGCGCGATGCCGCAGAGCAGCGAGCCCACCGCGAACCACACCACGCCGAGTACGAAGATCCGCCGGCGCCCGAAGCGGTCGCCGAGCGCCCCGCCGACCAGGATCAGCCCGGCCAGGGTCAGCAGATAGGCGTTGACCGTCCACTGGAGGACGGCGAGGTCGGCGTCGAGGTCCCGGCCGATCCGGGGGAGGGCGACGTTGACCACCGTCGAGTCCAGCAGGGCCATGCTCGACCCGAGCACGGTGGTGAGCAGGATCCAGCGGCCCCGCGCGGACGCGAGCGGGACACCGGGCTCGGCCGGCCGGGCGGGTGTGGTCATGACTCCAGGCTGGCCCGCCGGGACGCGGGGGGCCACCGGGCGGGTGCCGGGTCCGGGGAACGGCTGAACGGCTCAATAGGCGCTCTTGTAATGGACATGTCGCTCAATCACCATGACCCGCGCACATCACACACATCACGCACCCTCTTCCCGCACAACCTGCACACGGCGTACGAGGAGACAACACGTGGCCCAACGCAACAGGCGATCCTTACGCGCGGCGCTCGCCGCCCTCACCTCGGTCCTGCTCCTCCCCCTCGGCGCGGGCGTCGCCGCGGCCGCCCCGGAGGCGGACCCCCGAGCGGGCGGCCCCGCCTCCGGGGCGGCCGAACGCAAGATCGAACCCAAGCTCCGCGCCCAGCTCGACGGCTCCGACAAGGCAGTCTTCTGGGTCTACCTCGACAGCGCCGCCGACCTCACCGCCGCGGGGAAGCAGCAGACCCGCGCCGCCAAGGCCGAGACCGTGCTCCGGACCAAGCAGGAGCACGCCGCGCGCAGCCAGGCCGAGGTGGTCAAGGCCCTCGAAGGCGCCAAGGCCGAGTACACCTCGTACTGGATCGTGAACGCCGTCCGCGTCGTCGGCAGCGAGAAGCTCGCCGGCACCCTCGCGCAGCGTCCCGAGGTGTCCCGCATCGACGCCGACGACAAGGTCGACCTGCCCAAGCCCGCCGAGGGCCGGCGCGAGCAGGCCGCGGCCGACGCCGTCGAGTGGAACGTCGACCGCGTCAAGGCTCCCCAGGTCTGGGAGCAGGCCGGAGTGCGCGGCGAGGGCATAGTCGTCGCCAACATCGACAGCGGGGTGGACCACACCCACCCCGCAGTGAACAACCAGTACCGGGGCAAGAACGCGGACGGCACCTACACCCACGCCTACAACTGGTTCGACCCCGCCGGAGTCTGCGCCGCGGCCGCCCCCTGCGACAACAACGACCACGGCACCCACACCATGGGCACGATGGTCGGCGACGACGGCGGCGCCAACAAGATCGGTGTCGCCCCGGGCGCCAAGTGGATCGCCGCCAAGGGCTGCGAGACCAACTCCTGCTCCGAGGCCTCGCTGCTCGCCTCCGGCCAGTGGATCGTCGCCCCCACCGACCAGAACGGCCAGAACCCGCGACCCGACCTCGCCCCGCACGTCGTCAACAACTCCTGGGGCAGCGCCGCGCACGACGACTGGTACCAGCAGATCGTCGACACCTGGCGGGCCGCCGGCATCTTCCCGGCCTTCTCCAACGGCAACTCCGGGCCGAGCTGCGCCACCAGCGGCTCGCCCGGCGACTACGCGAGCTCCTACAGCTCCGGCGCCTTCGACATCAACAACGCGATCGCGTCGTTCTCCTCGCGCGGCGCGGGCCCCGGCGGCGTCATCAAGCCGAACATCGCCGCCCCGGGCGTGAACGTACGCTCCTCCGTCCCCGGCGGCGCCTACGAGGCCTTCTCCGGCACCTCCATGGCCTCGCCGCACACCGCGGCCACCGTGGCCCTGCTCTGGTCCGCCGCGCCCGCCCTCGAAGGCGACATCGCGCAGACCGAAGCCCTGCTCGACGGCACCGCACAGGACACCGACAGCGCCCAGTGCGGCGGCAACGCCGCCGACAACAACGTCTTCGGCGAGGGCAGGCTCGACGCCCTCGCCGCCGTGAACGGCGCCCCGCGCGGCGCGATCGGCGCACTCGCCGGCACCGTCCGCTCCGACGGCGCGCCCGTCGCCGGGGCCACGGTCACCGCCGACGGACCGATCGACCGTACGACGACCACCGCGGCCGACGGCACGTACAGGTTCGCCGCCCTGTCGGTGGGCGACTACAGCCTGACCGCCGCCAAGTTCGGCTACGGGCCGCAGGCGGCGACGGTCGCGGTCACCGAGAACGCCACCGCCACCGGCGACTTCACCCTCGTACAGGCCGCCTCCGGCAAGCTCAGCGGAACCGTCACCGCCGCCTCCGGCCCCGCCGCGGGAGCCTCCGTCACCATCGCGGACACCCCCGTGACCGCGACCACCGACGCGCAGGGCCGCTTCGAGGTCACCCTGCCCCACGGCACCTACGACGTGCGGGCCGCCCACTCCTCCCGCTGCGTCACCGGCGGTACCGCCAAGGCCACCGTCGCGGGCGACGCCACCGTCACGGTCAACCTGCCCGAGCGCACCGACGGCTACGGCTACGCCTGCGCCACCGCCGGCGACCGCCCGTACCCCGCGGGCAGCCGGCAGCTCGCGCTGACCGGCGACAACACCACCGAGCGCGTCGACCTCCCCTTCCCGCTGCCGCTGTACGGCAAGACGTACGCGCAGGCCTGGATCGGGACCAACGGCACCGTCAGCTTCGGCGGCAACAACACCGCAGACATCAACGGCGACCTGCCGAGCACGGCCACCCCGAACGCGGCCCTCTACCCCTTCTGGGACGACCTGGTCGTCGGCGCGGCGGGCACCGGTTCCGGTGTCTTCACGGCCGTCACCGGCACCGCCCCGCACCGCAGCTACGTCATCGAGTGGCGCCAGGTGTCCCACTGGTCGGCGCAGGCCGACAGGTTCTCCTTCTCGGCGTCCATCGGTGAGGACGGCAGCGTCTCCTACGCCTACAAGGGCACCGGCGGCAACGGCATCAAGGGCGGCTCCACGGCCACGGTCGGCGTGGAGAACGCGACCGGCACCGATGCCTTCAGGTACTCCTTCAACACCCCCGTCATCACCGACGGCCTGGGCATCTCCTTCCGCACCACCAAGAGCGGTGTGGTGGCGGGCCGGGTGCTCGACGCCAACGACGGCAACGGCGTGGCGGGTGCCACGGTGACCGTCGGCACGGGCGACGCGGCCGTATCGGCCACCACGGCGGCGGACGGCGGCTACGTGGTCCAGAGCCCGTCCGGCTCGCGGGCCGTCTCGCTGTCCGCGCCGCAGTACGAGGCCGGGCAGGCGACCGTCGACGTCAAGGCGGCCGACGTCACGACGGTGACCCGGTCGCTGCGCACCGGCCGGGTGACCGCGTCCAAGCCCGCCGTCGAGGTCGTCCTCCCGGCGGACCAGCAGCGGACCCGGACCCTGGACCTGACCAACCCGGGCCTCGGCACGGCCTTCACGGTCGCCGAGGACGCGGCCTGGCTGACGGCCACACCGGGGACCGGGAACCTTCCGACGGGTGGCAGGACCCCGCTCACCCTCGCGGTGGACACGACCGGACTGACCCCGGGGTCAGTCCTGACCGCGAACCTGACCATCACGTCGGCCAGCGGCCGGACCCCGGTCCTGACCGTCCCGGTCAAGGTCGTCGTCCCGCGCTACCAGGTCGCCCTGGACGCGGGCTCCGACTCCGCGGGCACGGACGTCCTGGGCGACGGCTGGTCCCCGGACCGCAAGTACACGGCGGGCTCGTACGGCTACCAGGGCAGCACCTCCGCCCGGACCACCAGCCGCACCATCGCCGGCACGGACGACCAGCGGCTGTTCCGCAACGCGCGCGAGGGCATGTACGAGTACCGCTTCGACAACGTGCCGAACGGCACGTACACGGTGGAACTGGGCTTCGCCGAGCTCTCGTCCACCCGGCCGAACAAGCGCGTCTTCGACGTACTGGCCGAGGGCGTGCAGGTCCTGCCCTCCCTGGACATCTCCCTGGAGGCGGGCACGTACACGGCCCTGACCCGTACGTACACGGTCAAGGTGACGGACGGGGTGCTCAACGTCCGCTTCGTCACGCACACCGGGTTCGGCAAGCCCCTGCTCAACACCCTCCGGGTGACCGACCGTCCCGACCAGAGCTGACCGCACGACTCGCGGGGCGGGGCGCTCCAGGGCGTCCCGCCTCCGCGGCGGGTGCGGGCGGGCGCATTCGGGTGGGGGAGCCCCGACTCCGTACCGACGCGCCGGGGAAGCCGCGCCGGGCTCGCTAGCCTGACCGACCATGACGCTCCTGAGCGACCAGGCCGACGACATCCGGGCCCTCGTGGGCTCCGCCGACCCCGGGGCGGTCTGGGCCGTGGGCGGCCCCGACGGCGCGCACGCGGTGTCGCACGCCGGCGACGACGCGGTCTTCGACGTCGGCGCCCTCGCCGCGGTCCTCGCGCTGTGGCCCGCCGTCGGCAGCCTCGTCGAAGAGGGCGCGCTGCGGCTGCACACGCCGCTCGCCGCCTACGGGGTCGAGGCCGCCGCCGGGACCCCCGCCGGCACCACCGCCCACCACCTGCTCACCCACGCCGACGGGACCGCCGCCCTCACCCGTCTCGCCGAGCACCTCTCGGGCAGCCCGCTCGCGGAACTCGCCGCGGCCCGGGTCTGGCACCCCCTGGGCATGACCCGCATCCGGTTCGCCGACGGCACCCTGCACGCGCCCCTCGCCGACCTCGTCCGCTTCCTGAGCCACCTGCTGGCCCCGGCCGACACGGACGGCCCGACGGGCATCAGCCGCGCCTGGACGGCCCAGTCCCTGCGCATCCGCACCGGTGAACTCACCCCTGCCCGCGGCCTCCTGTGGCACCCGGCCCCGCACGGCGTCTGGGCCCACCCCGCCCCGGCGGCCACCGGTCCGGCCCTGTGGGTCTGTCCGGGCCGCCACCGCTGGGCGCTGATCCTGCCGACCCTCTCGCCCGGCTGCCCCACCGCCCTCCGCTCCGCCTTCCGGGACGCCGCCTTCGCCACGGCCTAGTGGCCTGGCGCTCGGAGCGCGGGGGCCGCGGGAGCGACGTACGGTGAAGCCGATGTCACCGCCGCTGACCACGCGAGGACCCCCATGCCCGACGCCGTGACCTCCGCGCCCGACACCACGGACCTCGACCTGCTCGACGACCTGTGCCGTGAACTCGCCCAGGCCGCCGACGCGGTCGGCGAGGCCGCCGGCTACGCCTCCGGGCTGGCCCTCGGCGCCCGCCTGCCCGCCACCGCACTCACCCGCGGAGGTCTGCGCCGGCACGGCTGGCGCACCCTGCTGCGGACCCTCACCGACCCGGCGGGCCTCGGCTGGGCGCCGCGCGGCCGGGGCGTCGCGGCGCGGGCCGGGCGGCTGGCGGGGACGCTGACGGGACGCGAGAATCTGGCGATCAGCGTCGCCGTGTGCGGGCTCAGGGCCCGGATCCGGGCCGCGCAGGCCCGTCGCCCGGAGCTCCTGCGGGATCCCGGCGCGGCGGCCGTCCTCGGGGCCGTCGCGCAAGGCCGACAGGCCGAGGCCGTCAGCCTGTTCCGCGGCATCGTGCGCGACCGGGGCGCCGAGCACGCCTTCTCACTGCTGACCCCGGCCTTCGCCGACATCCTGGCCTGGCACGCGCTGACCGACGCCAACCCGTTCAACGACCACGCGGGCTGGCAGATCGCCACCGGCCGGGCCGTGCCCGCCGCACCGCTCCTCGGGCTGGGCGCCGCCTTCCGGGCGTTCTGCGACCGCGGGCCCGGTCTGCCCGCCGGCGGCCTCCCGGACGGGGGAACCGCCGGGGACGCGGCGCGGCCACCGCGGCCCGCGCCCCGCCGGCTGCGGGCGGTCCAGCCGCCCGGCCCGGACCCGTACCGGCACCCGCACCGGCCGGGCAGCCTGCGCGGCCACGCCTCCGCGCTCCGGTCCCACGCGGTACGGCTGCGGGCGACGATGGCCGCACCCGCCTGGCGGGTCCCGCAGGACGACGCCCTGCGCGCCGAGGTCGCGGTCCTCGCCGGCCGCTGCGCCACCGCGGCGAACGGCTTCACCCTGGCGGCGGCCCAGCTCGGCGAGGAGTGCCTGCCGGGCCGAGCCGCCTGACCCGTAGGAGAAGGCCCTACAGCACCAGCGACAACAGCAGGACGAAGCCCAGGCCGACCACCGAGATGACGGTCTCCATCACCGACCACGTCTTCAGGGTCTGCCCGACGGTCATCCCGAAGTACTCCTTGACCAGCCAGAACCCGGCGTCGTTGACGTGGCTGAAGAACAGCGAGCCCGCCCCGATGGCCAGGACCAGCAGCGCGGTCTGGGTGGTGGACATGCCCGCGGCGAGCGGGGCCACCAGGCCGGCCGCCGAGATCGTCGCCACCGTCGCGGAACCCGTGGCGAGGCGGATGGCCACGGCGATCAGCCAGGCCAGCAGGAGGGTCGGGACGGCCCAGTCCTTCGACAGGTCCAGGATCGTCTGGCCGACGCCCACGTCGATCAGGGTCTGCTTGAAGCCGCCGCCCGCGCCGACGATCAGCAGGATGCCGGCGATCGGAGCCAGCGACTTCTCGACCGTCGTCGACAGCCGCGCCCTGCTGAAGCCGGCCGCCCGGCCCAGGGTGAACATGCCCACCAGCACCGCCGCCAGCAGTGCGATCAGCGGGGAGCCCGCGACGTCGGTGACGCGCTGCACCGCGTTGGCCGGGTCGTTGACCACGATGTCGACCAAGGCCTTGAGCAGCATCAGCACCACCGGCAGCAGCACGGTGAAGACGGTCGCCCCGAACCGGGGGCGGTGCTCCGGATCCGCCGAGGGCCGCTGCGCAATCATGTGCTCCGGCGCCGGGATGTCCACCCACCGTGCCGCGTACCGGGCGAACAGCGGGCCGGAGATGATCACGGTCGGGATCGCCACGAGCACACCGAGCCCGAGGGTGACGCCCAGGTTCGCGTGCAGCGCGTCGATGGCGACGAGCGGCCCGGGGTGCGGCGGGATCAGGCCGTGCATCACGGACAGGCCGGCCAGCGCCGGTATGCCGATCCGCATCAGGGAGTAGTTGCCCCGCTTGGCCACCAGCAGCACCACCGGGATCAGCAGCACGATGCCGACCTCGAAGAAGAGCGGCAGCCCGATCACCGAGGCGATCAGCACCATGGCCCACGGCATGGCCCGGCCCTTGGCCCTGGCCAGGATCGTGTCGACGATCTCGTCGGCGCCGCCCGAGTCCGCCAGCAGTTTGCCGAGGATCGCACCGAGGGCGATGAGGACGCCCACGCCCGCGACCGTCGAGCCGAGCCCGGCGGTGAAGCTGGTGATGGTCTTGGCCAACGGTGCGCCCGCGAACGCCCCGAGGGCGAGCGAGCCGACCGTCAGCGCCAGGAAGGCGTGCAGCTTGAGGCGGGCGATGAGCAGGACGATGACGGCGATGCCCGCCAGGACGGCGATGCCCAGCTGGGTGTTACCGGCCGAGGTGATCGGTCCGGTGCCGGCCGCTGCCAGTGTCTCGACGCTGAGACCGGTCACGGTGGGGCTTCCTTCGTTAGTTCTCGGGGGTGGGGAGCCGGCGCAGGGCGGCCAGCGCCCGTTCGGCGATGTCTTCCGGGGAGCCGGACACGTCCACGACGAGGCCGCGTTCGTCCGCCTGGAGGGGTTCCAGGGTGGCGAACTGGGAATCCAGCAGGGCGGCGGGCATGAAGTGGCCGGTGCGGGCCGCCATCCGCCGCTCGATCAGCGGGCGTTCACCGGTCAGGTGGACGAAGACCGCCGCGGGAGCCGCGGTCCGCAGCCGGTCGCGGTAGGAGCGCTTGAGCGCCGAGGCCGCGACCACGCCGCCGCTGCCGCCGGTCCCCGCCCGGTCCCGAATCCAGTCGCCGATGGCGTCGAGCCAGGGCCACCGGTCGGCGTCGTCCAGCGGGGTGCCGGCCGACATCTTGGCGACGTTGGCCGCGGGGTGGAACGCGTCGCCCTCCGCGTACGGAAGGGCCAGGGCCTCGGCGAGCAGCCGGCCCACGGTCGTCTTGCCCGTGCCCGCAACGCCCATCACCACAATGACGCGCTGGGAGCTCACGTCGTACCTCGCTGTCCTCGTCGACATCGGTCCGTGTGGGCACCACTGAAGCCTATTAAGTACTACTTATTCAAGGGGTGGGCGGCAAAACATCGCACCTTTTGTTCGCCGGGGCGTCACCGTACGCTTACGCCATGACCACCGAAGGCAGTCCTGGACAGGGGCTCCACTCCCACGTACTGGACACCCTCGGGCTCGCGATCACGGCGGGGGAGTACCCGCCCGGCAGCGTGCTCCGTACGGACGAGATCGCCGAGCGCTTCGAGGCCTCCCGCACGGTGGTGCGCGAGGTCGTCCGAGTGCTTGAGTCGATGAGCCTGGTCGAGTCGCGCCGACGGGTCGGGGTCACCGTGCGCCCCACCGAGGAGTGGAACGTCTACGACCCGCGCGTCATCCGCTGGCGGCTGGCCGGCACCGACCGGCCCCGACAGCTGCGCTCGCTCACCGTGCTGCGTTCCGCGATCGAGCCGGTCGCGGCCGGGCTCGCGGCGGCCCGGGCCACGCCCGATCAGTGCGCCGAGCTGACCGAAGCGGCCCTCGGCATGGTCCGCACCTCGCGCGGCCACCAGCTCGACGGCTACCTGCGGCACGACATCGCCTTCCACCGCGTCGTGCTGAACGCCTCCGGCAACGAGATGTTCGCCCGCCTCGGCGACGTCGTCGCAGAGGTGCTGACCGGCCGGACCGAGCACGCGGTGATGTTCCACGATCCCGACCCGGCGGCCGTCACCCTGCACGTACAGGTGGCCGAGGCGGTACGGGAGGGCGACGCGGCGCGCGCCGAGGCGCTGACCCGGCAGATCGCCGTGGGCGCCCTCGAGGAGCTGGACGTCCTCGCCCCGTAGGGGCCGCCGGGCCGGGGGCCGGCTCAGGCCTCCAGAACGGCGAGATCGAGCTCGAGCAGCCGATCCGGTTCGGCGATCACGTCGATCCCGGTGATCAGGCCGTCCTCGATCGTGAAGCCGAGGACCAGGAACAGCCGTCCCAGCGGGGCCATCGCCAGGCCCGCCACGCCGTTGACCAGAGCGGGCCGGGTGGCCTGCGCCCGCTGCATGGCGGCCATCGCACCCCGGGCGACGGTGACCGCGCCGCTGATGAGGAGGGGAGCGGGGCTGGGTACGACGGCCTTGTCGGCCCGGAGCACCACGTCGGGGTGGAGCAGCGCGACGAGCGCTTCGAAGTTCCCGGCGCGGGTGGCGGCGAGGAAGGCGTCGACCACGCGGCGCTGGCGGGACAGATCGGCTTCGGGCACCAGCGGAACCCCTTTGACGCGGCGGCGGGCGCGGCTCGCGAGCTGCCGGGTGGCGGCAGGGGAGCGGTCGAGCATCGGGGCTATGTCCTCGAAGGGCACGGCGAACAGGTCGTGCAGGACGAACGCGAGCCGCTCGGCCGGCGCCAGTCTGTCGAGCACGACCAGCAGCGCCAGCCCCACCGAGTCGGCCAGCACGGCCTCCTGCTCGGGGTCGACCGCGTCCTCGCGGGAGGCCGCCGGGTCGGTGGGATACGCGTCCAGGGAGTCCTCGCGCCGGGACCCGCGCGCACGCAGCATGTTCAGGCAGACGCGTGCCACCACGGTGGTCAGCCACCCGCCCAGGTTCTCGACGTCACCGGTGTCGGAGCGGTCCAGGCGCAGCCACGCCTCCTGAACGGCGTCGTCGGCCTCGCTGAGCGAGCCGAGCATCCGGTAGGCCACCGCTCTGAGATGAGATCGGTGCTCCTCGAAACGCTCCGTCAGCCGGGCACTGTCGTCCACGGGGCCCATTCCTTCCTCACGGCGGACCACCAACGTAGATCATCGGAAAGTCGCTGCGGGATAATGCCCGTGAGCAGCAGAAGCACACTGGAGACGCCGGGGACACGTGGTGGCCCGGCAGGAGAGGAAGCCCCGATGGACGTGCAGCACTTCGAGCGGATCACCGCCTTCATCGAGGCGCGGCTCACCCCGCTGTTCGACGCGGAGACGGGCAGCGAGTACGGCTTCGGGATGGACGACACCTCCCGTGCGCTGCGCGCGCTGCGCAACGCCGTCCTGGAGGCCTCCGCCATCAAGGGCCTCATCGCGCAGCGGGAGTCGGCGGACCCGGCCATGCGCCGCGTCATCGACCAGTCGGTGGAGCACAACTGGGACGTGCTGCGCGGCATCGCCCGCCAGTGGGAGGACCACGCCGACTTCCGCCACGAGTTCAAGCACCACGCGTGGGAGCTCGACCACCACCACGCCGCCGCGGAGAGCTGACCCCGCCGCGAGCGCGGGCGGACGCTCGCCGGCACCGCGGACCCGAGACCCATCGCCTCGCGGTCCGCGACGCGCGTCAGTGCGCGGTCGTGCGCGGCGTGGTCTGCTGGACCGCCCAGCCGTTGCCGTCGGGGTCGGAGAAGTAGACGAAGGAGCCCCAGGGCAGGTCCTGGATCTCCGTCACCTCGACACCGCGGCCGCGCAGGTCCTCGTACGCCTCCTCGATGTCGGCGACGACGACCTGCATGTTGTCCAGGGAACCGGGGGCCATCCTGGTCAGTCCCTTGCCGATCGCGATCGAACAGGCCGACCCGGGCGGGGTCAGCTGCACGAAGCGGACGTCGTCGCCGACGGTGTGGTCGTGGTCGGCGTTGAAGCCGATCTTCTCGTAGAAGGCCTTGGCCCGGTCGACATCGGTGACGGGCACGGCGACCAGCTCCAGTTTGATGTCCATACCGGCATCATGCTCCAGAGGCGGTCGTCGCACCGTCCGGCGACACGTCGGCGGGCGTGTCCCCCGTCGCGAACTGGGTGCGGTACAGCTCCTCGTACCGGCCGCCCGCCGCCAGCAGTTCGGCGTGCGTACCCCGTTCCGCGATCCGCCCGTCCTCGACCACCAGGATCAGATCGGCCGCCTGTACGGTCGACAGCCGGTGCGCGATCACCACCGCGGTCCGGCCCGCCAGGGCCTCGCCCAGTGCCTCCTGCACCGCCGCCTCGGAGGTGGAGTCCAGGTGCGCGGTGGCCTCGTCGAGGATCACCACCCGCTGCCGGGCCAGCAACAGCCGCGCGATCGTCAGCCGTTGCCGCTCCCCGCCCGACAGGCGGTAGCCGCGCTCGCCGACGACCGTGTCCAGCCCGTCCGGCAGCGAGGCCACGAGGCCGTCCAGCCGGGAGCGGCGCAGGGCCTCCCAGATCTCCTCCTCGGAGGCCTCCGGCCGGGCCAGCAGCAGGTTGGCCCGTACCGACTCGTGGAAGAGGTGCCCGTCCTGGGTGACCATGCCGAGCGTCTCGCGGATCGAATCCGCCGTCAGGTCCCGTACGTCGACCCCGCCGAGGCGGACCGCGCCCGCGTCGGCGTCGTACAGCCGCGGCAGCAGCTGCGCGATGGTCGACTTGCCGGCGCCGGACGAGCCGACCAGGGCGATCATCCGGCCGGGTTCGGCGCGGAAGGAGACCTCGTGCAGGACCTGCGTCCCGCCCCGGGCGTCGAGGGTGGCGACCTCCTCCAGGGAGGCGAGCGAGACCTTGTCGGGGGACGGGTAGCCGAAGGAGACCCGGTCGAACTCCACGGCCACCGGCCCGTCCGGCACCGTGCGGGCGTCCGGCTTCTGCGTGATGAGCGGCTTCAGGTCGAGGATCTCAAAGACCCGCTCGAAGCTCACCAGCGCGCTCATCACCTCGACGCGGGCACCGGCGAGCGCGGTCAGCGGGGCGTAGAGCCGGGTCAGCAGCAGGGCGAGGGCCACGACGGAACCGGCGTCCAAGGTACCGCGCAGGGCGTAGTACCCGCCCAGCCCGTAGACGAGGGCGAGGGCCAGGGCCGAGACCAGGGTGAGGGCGGTGATGAAGGCGGACTGGGCCATCGCCGTGCGGATCCCGATGTCCCGCACCCGCGCCGCGCGGGCCGCGAACTCCGCGGACTCGTCGGCCGGCCGGCCGAACAGCTTGACGAGCGTCGCGCCGGGCGCGGAGAACCGCTCGGTCATCTGGGTGCCCATCGCGGCGTTCAGCGCCGCGGCCTCGCGCTGCATGGCCGCCATCCGCGCCCCCATCCGGCGGGCCGGCAGCACGAACACCGGCAGCAGAACCAGCGCCAGCAGGGTGATCTGCCAGGAGATGCTCAGCATCACGACGAGGGTCAGGAGCAGGGTCACGGTGTTGGCGACCACCCCGGACAGGGTGTTGCTGAACGCACGCTGCGCGCCGATCACATCGTTGTTGAGCCGGCTGACCAGGGCCCCGGTCCGGGTCCGGGTGAAGAAGGCGACCGGCATCCGCTGCACGTGGTCGAAGACCGCCGTCCGCAGATCCAGGATCAGCCCCTCGCCGAGGGTGGCGGAGAGCCGGCGGGTCAGCAGCCCCAGACCCGCCTCGGCCACCGCGATCAGCGCGATGAGGAGGGCGAGCCGGGTGACGGTGCCGCTGTCCCGTCCGCCCACGATGGCGTCGACGATCCGGCTGGCGAGCACCGGCGTTGCCACCGCGAGCAGCGCCGTGACGACGCTGAGCAGCAGGAAGAGGGTGAGCCCGCGGCGGTGCGGGCGGGCGAAGGCGGCGACCCGGCGCAGGCTGGCCCGGGAGACCGGGCGGCGGTCCTCCTGGGCGTTGATCGCACTGTGCAGCGAGGTCCAGGCGGTGACTTCCATGTCCATGGCCAGAACGTTAGGACCTCAACCGAAGTCGAGGTCAAGCATGCGGGCGGTCCGCTCCGACGCGGGTCAACTCGGGCTCGAGCGAAGGAAATCCGCGTCCCGCAGCCGCTGTCGGTGCCCGGTGGCATCATCGGTCCATGACGCAGGGATCCGAGTCCGTACGCTCCGGTCAGCACACCACCGACACCGTCCTGCACCGCTTCGAGCAGTGGGCCCGGGACACACCCGCCGCCCGCGCCGTCACAGCCGGCCCGGAGAGCCTCACCTACGGGCAGCTCGACGCCCGGGCCAATCAGTTGGCACACCACCTGCAGGGCGCCGGGCTGCCCGTGGGCGGCCTCGTGGCGATCGGGACCGACCGCCAGGCCGAACTCCTCGTCGCGGTCCTGGCCGTTCTCAAAGCCGGCGGGACCTACACCGTCCTCGACGTCGACGAGCCGCGCACCGGGCGGCAGCAGCTGGCCGCCGCCCCGCCGTTCGCGGTGCTCACGCACGCCGCGCACCAGGCCCGCCTCGACGACGGCAGCGGCCTGCGGGTGATCCGCCTCGGGGCGGAAGCGACGGACATCGCCGGTCGGCCCACCTCTGCGCCCGCCCGCACGGCGGAAGGACGGACCGCGGCGTTCCTCTTCACCGGGGGAGCGGTACCGCGCGCCGTGCCCGTCAGCCACGCCCGCCTGCTCGCCGCCCACGACAGCTGGGCGGGGGTGGTCCGGCCGACTGCGGAGGACCGCCACCTGATCACCGCCGGATCGGCCCTCACCGCGTTCGCGGCGGGCTGGACCCGGGCCCTGTGCTCGGGCGGGTCCCTCGTACTGCCCGAGCAGGCCCCCTGGAAGCCCGCCGCGCTCCGCCGCGCGATCGAGTCCGAGCAGGTCACCGTCGTACACACCGACCCGGTCGGCGCGAGCCGGCTGCTCCTGCGCGACCCCGGGCCGACCGCCGCCGCACAGCCGGCCGTACCCCGGGCCCGCCGCGAAGCCGACCCGCAGCTGCGTTCGCTGCGGCTGCTCGTCGTCACGGGCGCCCGGCTCTACCTCGACGAACAGGCCGCCCTGCAGGACCGGCTGCGGACCGGCGTCCGGGTGCTCAACGTCTACGGGCTCACCGAGACCGCGGGCACCGGCACCTGGTTCGAGCTGCCGCAGCTGCCCGGCCCGGTCGACGACCCGGAGGGGTTCTCCCTCATCGGAACTCCCTTCCCGGGCTGCCGCGTCGACCTCCGCGACGGGGAGGTCCGCCTCACCCCGCCCGACGGCGGCGACGCGATCCCCACCGGCGACCTCGCGCGGCTGCGCGACGACGGGCTGCTGGAGTTCGGCGGCCGGATCCGCGACCGCATCACCGTCGACGGGCGCACCCTCGACCCGCATCCGCTGGAATCGGTGATCCGCGGCCACGAGGGCATCGGATCGGTGATGGTGGCGGCGGTGCCCGGCTTCCAGGGAGTTCCGCGCCTGGTCGCCTACGCCTCCCCGCCGGCCGCCGACCCGTCATGGCCCCCGGGCTCCGGCCTGCCGGACATCGACGAGCTCCGCGCGCACCTGGCCGGCAAGCTGCCCCCCGAGGACCGGCCGCGCGCCGTGGTGCGGCTGCGGACCCTGCCCCGCGGCCGGGCCGGCCAGGAGGACCGGGCGGGTCTGCCGCAACGGCCGCAACCGGTGCGCGACGCACATCCCACCGCGCGATCGGCCAAGGGCGGCGGCACGCACGTGCCCGCGGCCGGGGCCGCGGACGTTGCGGTCTTCACCGTGCTCGGCATCGGCTGCGGGGCGCTGGTGCTGGGCGGTGTCGCGCGGGTGCTCACCCATTTCATCTGGCCCGGATCGACCGACCTCACCGGGGTGCCGGCCCCGTGGGCGCTTCTCTTCGGCGTCCTCTACCTCTTCGAGTGCGTGGCCTTCGGTCTCGGGGTGATGTTCCTCTTCTCGGGACGCTCCCGGATGCGGGCCCACGGCCGGGGCCGGGGCCTGACCACCGCGGCCCACCTGGCCGTGGTGTACCTGCTGGTGGCGTGGTGGCCGCAGGACAACCTCTACCGGCTGGCGGCCAAACAGGACTGGCCGCGCCAGGCCGGGCTCGTCTACACCTTCAACATCCCGCTGATGATCGCGGCCGCCATCGTGGCCTTCTACGTCGCCCGCAGGCCGGCCTCCCACTTCGACACCGACGACTGATCCGGCTCCGGCGCGGCGCCGAACTCCGCCCCGACCGCCAGGGCCCGCGCCCGCACCAGTGCCTCGGCCGCGTCCAGCACCTCCGGGCTGCGCGCGGCCACCAGCACGCCGAGCCACGGCTGCGGGTCGAACGCGGCCGTCGGGATCGCGGGGACGAACACCGCCCCGAGCTCCGCGCAGCCCTCCGCCAGGGCATCGCACAGTTCGTCCAGCTGGGCGTCCGGCAGCCGTGCGCCGAGCTCCACCCGGTCGACGACCCGTACGAGGTGGCCGGCGCCCCGCAGCGCGTCGAGCCGGGCCGCCACCATGAAGGCGATCGACGGCCCGGTCAGCCGCAGGTTCGTCTCGGTCGGAGCGAGCCGCCCCGCGCCGTCGGTGACGAAGTCCACGTCGAACCAGCCCCGGTAGCCCGCGGACGCCAGCTCCCGGCCGACCGCCTCCCCGAAGGCCAGCAGCGGCTCCAGCGCCCACCCGGGCACCGCCCCCGGGCCCACCGTCGCACCCCGGTAGCAGCCGTCCCGCACGTCCATGAGCCCCGCGCCGGCCTCGTGCAACCGGCCCTCGCCGTCCACGAAGCCGTCGTACGTGAGGTCCCGCGCGCCGCCGTCCTGCGCCGGGCCGCCGCCCCGGCTCCCGACGAACTCCTCCACCAGCAGCGGCCCGCGCGGCAGCCGCCTCAGCACGGCGTGGGCCCCACCCGCGGCCCGGACTCCCGCGGGGGTGAGCACCGTGGTGCCCGAACCCCCCACCCCGTGCTCCGATTTCAGTACGGTGCTCTCGCCCGCCTTCGCCCGGGCCGCGACGAGCCGGACCGCCGCCCGCCGGGAGCCGGCCCGCCACTGCGCGGGCAGCACGATCCCGGGGTGTCCGCCGCCCGACAGGATCCTGGCGAACAGACCGTGCGCCGCCGACTTGGACTCGTACCGCAGCTCCCCGGCCCGCCACGGCCGCCCGGCCAGCACCCCGAACGCCCGCGTCCGCCCCCACGGTACGAGCGGCAGCCCGGCCCCGGTCAGCAGCGCGGCCAGCGCCGGCCGTGCCCGTACGGCATCCGACAGGCAGCCGGAACCGCCCTCGAGCAGACCGTCGTACACCTCCACCCCGGACCAGCCCAACTGCCGGCAGACCAGCTCGGTCCAGCCCCGCGGCACGGCACGGGGCAGCACCAGTGCCGCCGGGTAGGGGCTGTAGAAGGCGGCCAGGCAGGCGTAGTGGTGCGAGGCCGCCTGCTCCCGGTCCAAGGAGGCGTCGGCGAACTGGGTGTTGAACTCGGCCACATTGCCCACGTGGACGGCCCGGCCGCCACCGGTCCACGCCCGCGCCCAGGCGGCGAGCGGGGCGGGGGACACCTCGAACCGCACCAGCCCGTCGGGGCCGCCCGGCGCGGGCACCGCCCCCATCGTCCGGTAGAAGCCGGCCGCGTGCGGGTCGGAGTCGACCACCAGCCGGCGCACCCCCAGCTCCGCCGCCCGGCGCAGCGCGTCCCGGTACAACAGCCGCCCCACGCCCTGCCCGATGGCCGAGGGCTCCACGAACAGCAGCCCCAGCCCGGCGAGCGGGGCGGCCCCCTCCAGGGAGGCCAACCCGAGCACCCTCCCCTCGCCGTCCTCGGCCACCACGATGCGGCGGGCCGTCACGTCGCCGGGCCGGATCCGCAGTTCCTCCGCGCAGGCGGCCAGGACCTGCGGCCCGTACCCCCAGTACGCCTTGGACCGCATCACCAGCCCGGTCAGGGCCTGCGCCTCGGCCGCCCGCGCGGCCCTGACCTCTGCCAATTCCTGACCTCCCCATGGTCCGAGAAGGGGCCGTGCGATAGATTCGGCCTCCCCACGGCACATCATTTCCCACCCCTTTCCCACCCACGCGGAGACAGGCTTCTCAATGAGCGACATCATCAACGGACTTGGCCGCACCAGCGCCTTCGGCGCTCTCGGCCTGGTGCTGCTGATCCTCGGCATCGTCCTCGTGGACGTGCTGACGCCCGGGAAGCTCCCGAAGCAGATCTGGGAGGAGCGCAACCGCAACGCCGCCCTCCTGCTGAGCTCCGCCCTGCTCGGCATCGGCGGCATCGTCTTCACCTCGATCTGGACCACCTACCAGGACTTCGGCAAGGGCCTGCTGTCGACCGCGGCCTTCGGCGTCCTCGGCCTGGTCCTGATGGCGGTGGCGTTCCTGGTGCTCGACCTGGTGACCCCGGGCAAGCTCGGCGCCATCGTCGTCGACCCGGAGCCGCACCCCGCCGTCTGGGTCACCGCCTCCTGCAACCTCGCCGTGGCCGCGATCGTGGCGGCCTCGATCGCCTGACGGGCACGCGGACGACGCAGCGAGAGCGCCGCTTCCCACGGGGAGCGGCGCTCTCGCCGTCCTACGCCAGGCCCAGCGCGAAGACCGCGAATCCTGCCGCCAGCAGTCCCGCGACCGCCCGCCGCACCGCCCGGCCCCTGCGCACCGCCCGCGGCGGACCCTCGAACCGCCTCGCGTACCGGGCGATGGCGACCAGCAGCACCGCGAACACCGGCATCCACGCCAGCCGCGCCGCGATCCAGCCCAGGCTGTCCGGCGCCGTCGTCAGCCCCGCCAGCCCGCCCAGGAACGAACCGGGAACGGCCGCGGCCAGCATGGCCGTCTGGTGCCAGCACAGGATCGTCATCGCACACAGGTTGATCACGACCACCGGAGCCCACAGGGCCGGCCGGGCCAGCAGCCTCGCGAGCCGGTCGCGCAGCAGGATCGCCGCGCCCGACTGGGCCGCCGCCAGGGCCAGTACGAGCAGCGACGGCGGGTGGGAGTTGGTCCGCTCCGCACCCGGCACGCCCACCATCGACGCCGGGTAGTGGAAGACCGCGAGCAGCGCCGCGAACAGCAGCGTCCCGCCCGCCAGCAGCAGCCACCCGCCGCGCCGCCCGATCCGTCCCTCGCCCCAGCCGACGCCCAGCTGGTACGCGAACAGCCAGCCCGGCAGGATGTTGAGCAGCGACACCCAGCCCGGCACCGAGCCGGCGAGCGGCCCGTAGCGCAGGAAGTCCACCGCGGCGACCGAGGCGAGCAGCGGTGCCGCCGCCCAGCCGCCGAGCCGGCCCGCCGCCCGCACGCAGTACGGGGTCAGCGCGGTGATCACCACGTACACCCCGACGAACCACAGCGGCTGGATCACCAGCGTCGCCCCGGTCCGCAGGGTCGCCTCCGGCACCCCGGCCGCGTACAGCACCGGCGCGGCCAGCGCCCACACCGCCGTCACCCCGAGGACCGGCCGCCCCAGCCGGACGATCCGCCCCTTCAGCCAGGCGCCCGCCGGGCCGGTGTGGCGCCGGAAGGAGAGCGCCGAGGCGTAGCCGCCGACCAGGAAGAAGATGCCGAGCATCTGGAGCACCCAGCTCGCCGGGGCCAGCCCGCCGAAGGCCGACAGGGGACTCGCGTTGTGCAGGCCGCCGCCGGAGTCGAGGGTGAACCCGCCGAGCAGCCAGTGGCCCGCCGGCACGGCCAGCAGCGCCAGGGCGCGCAGCCCGTCGATCGCCCGGTCGCGATGGGCGGGGGTCTGCCGGTCGATCCGCTCGGCCGTCCTGTTCAGCTTCGTGAGGGTGCTCATCGGACTTCTCCCTTCGCGATCGCGGCGAACGCCGCCAGTGACCGGGTGCCGGGCGCGAAGTAGCCGGTGTGGCCCTGCACGTCGGCGGCGGGCACCCGGCGGGCGCCGAAGGCTGCGGAGGTGGGGTCGGCGCCGTGGCCGATCCCGGCGAACGCGACGTTCGGGACGTCGGCGATCCAGTCGGAGGGGCCGCGTGCCGCCCACACCCGGGCGCGGGTGCGCAGCCCGGCCGCGGTGTCGGCGCGCATGCCGGGGGAGCCGAAGGCCACGATGTCGGCGGCGTCGGTGTGCCGGGCCGCCAGTCCGCAGACCACCGAGCCGTAGCTGTGGCAGAACAGCACGGGGTCGGGCGCGCCGACCGCGTCCAGCCCGGCCGTGAAGCGGGCCAGGCGGACCGCCCCGGCCTCGGCCAGCCGGCCGTCGGCCGCGTCCAGTCCGACCCCGACCGGGGTCGTGTACCCGACCCAGGCGATGACGGCGGTGGATCCGCCGGTGGACGCGCGCAGCGCCCGGGCCATCCCGGCCGGTCCGCCGGCGGGCTCCCGCCGGGCGTCGTGGCGGGTGGCGTCGTTGTCCGACCCCGGCACGATCACCGAGACGTGCGCCGCGTGCTCCAGGTCCCCGAAGACCTCGGCGACCTGGCCGCGGCCGCGCGGGTCGAAGGCCAGGATCTGCCGGTCCGGCGCACCGAGCGAGGCGTAGCGGGCCTCCCCCGTGGCGGCGATCGCGATCCGGTTGGCCTCGTACCGCAGGGGGAGCGGGGTCCCGTCCAGGTTCCCGACGACCAGCGGGTGGGACCGTACGAGCTCCCGGCGCGCGGCCTCGTCCAGCCCGGCGAAGAAACGGGCCACCTCGCGGGGCGTCGCGCCGGCCGGATCGGGCAGCGCCCGGCCGGACACCGTGTCGGCCCGCCAGGCGGCGGTGCCGGGCGGCGGCCCGGTGACCGCCCGCTGGCTGTCGCCGGAGGCCCACCCCGCGGTCCCCCCGACGACGGCCACCGCCAGCGCGGCCGTGGCCATCGTCCTTCCGAAGCGGCGCATGCCCTTCTCCTCTCCTCGTGACGAGGTGGAAGGTAGGAAGGAGGTACCGCGCCGTACGTCGGACCGTGGAGCCAAGTCGGATGTCATACCCCGGTAGGGGGTGGAGGAGACCCGCGGCTCAGGCAGGGCGCGACGCCCGTGTCGAACGTGACACACCGTAACGGAGTCCGTACATTCGATCACGCCCCGTCATCTTGCCGCCTACCGCTAGGAGATGCCGGTGATCGACCAGCTCTGGATCCAGCCCCCGCTCGCCTTCGCCCGTCTGGGCCCGTCCCCGAAACCGTGCGACAACTACCGCTGGGGGAAGAGCGACCTGTCGCCGCGCGGCACCGGCAAGACCACGGTGGTGCCCCAGCCCACCCTCGATCTGGCCGCCGACGGCACGCTCACCGAGCGGATGCCGCAAAAGGTCCGGTTCAAGGACGAGGACGGCTGGCGCCCCGTCTGCCCGTACTTCGAGGTGCACGGCAGCTGGACCGTCAACGGCGACCGCAGGACCGGGCCGCTGACCGAGGAGGTCCTGGCGGAGTTCGGGCTGGGGCCGGCCGACGTGCGGTGGGAGGTGGCGGTGGCCAACCTCAAGGCCCACCACCTCACCGAGAACGACGACGACCGGATCGAGGCGCGGGTCGAGGTGCGGGGCGACGACCACCAGAAGCACGGCCTCGCCGGCACCTCCCCCCAGAACGCCGCCCAGCCGCTCGTCCCGGCGGGCCGGAGCCTGCCGCTCGGCTCGGTGCAGGTACCGGTGCCCAACGCCGCGCTGCCCGAGCTGCGGCTGAGGTTCACGCCCGGGACGGGGGCGGTCTACGGGCCGGCCGACTTGCCCGCCGGCGGCAGGTACCGGGTGCCGCAGGAGCGGAGGATCCTCAATCCGGACGCGGAATGGTGCGGGTTCGAGCTCCCCGCCGACGACGTCCGCACCGCTCCGCAAGGACTGTTCGCGGGCGCGGAGAGCAGGGAGTCCGTGGGCCTGGTCGACGACGTCTGCGACGGACTGGTCTCGGTCAGCCTGCCCGGCGGGCTGACGGCGAGCGCCCGGATCGTCGCCTGCCCGCCCGTTTTCGCGCCCGACCGCAGACCCTTCGTATCGGTCGCCGACGGGCTGGCCGACCGGGTCCGGCGCGGTGACGTGCGCACCCCCGAGTACCTCGCGGACGAGCAGCAGACCACGCTGGAGATCCGCGACCTGTTCGAGCGGATCCTGGAGACGGCGGGGAACATCAACCTGGACGTGCAGAACGACGTCTTCGGCGCGCTGCCCGCCCCGGCGAACCTGAACGGAGTCCTCCTCGGCCTCACCGAGCGGGCCGGACGCCAGCACCGCCGGTTCGTGGCACTGGAGATGGTGGAGGACCTGTTCCGCGAACAGCCCGGTCTGATCCGGGCGATCATCCGCGAGCCCGTCGCCGATCCGAGTGGGGCCGGGGGCTACAACCGCAGGATGCCGCCCGACATGCGGGGCGCCGACGGCAATGCCCTGCACCTGACGCGCCGCCAGTACGACCTGCTGGTGCGGTGGGCGGCTGCCCTGCGCGAAGACACGGAGGCGGGCACGTGACGGTGCTGCTGCAGATCGGAAGGCGCCCGCCCGAGCCGCGTCCGCCGTCCCAGCCCCCGGGTACGGCCGGTGGAGCCCTCCCGGGGCCCGCCGCAGAGGTGAAGGTCTTCCGCAGCGAGCTCGGCGCCCATCTGTTCGTCGCCGACGGCAGCCGGGTGTACGACCTGCCCGAGGCCACCGCGGCCCGGCTGGAGCGGTGGACGGCGGCCCCCGAAGGCACCCTCGCGCAGCTCGCCGGGGAACTGGCCCTGCCCCTGTGGGACGAGCGCCGCATCGACGGCACGCCCGCCGGGCCGCCGCCGCTCTCCTCGATCTCCCTCAACGTGATGCAGGCCTGCAACCTCAGCTGCGGGCACTGCTACGCCGACGAGGGCAAGTTCGGCGGTTCCGCCCGTACGATGCCCCGGGCGACGGCCTTCGCCGCGGTGGACCGCCTGCTGGCCGAGGCGGCGCCGGGCGCGGACGTGGTGGTCGGATTCATGGGCGGCGAGCCGATGCTGGCCGGGGACCTGGTGCACGAGGTGGTCCGGTACGCGGAGCAGGCGGGGGCGGCCGCCGGCCACCAGGTCCGCTTCGCCCTCACCACCAACCTGACGACCGTCCGCCCCGAGGACGCCCGGCTGTTCGCCGAGCACCCCTTCACCGTGACCGTGAGCCTCGACGGCGACCGCGCGGGTCACGACGCGCTGCGCCGGGCGCCCGGAGGAGCGAGCGCCTACGACCGGCTGCTCGCCGGGCTGGACGTACTGGCCCGGCACGGACGCCCCCGCCAGCTGAGCGCGAGGGTCAGCGTCACCCCGTACACCACACGGCTGCTCGACGTCCTGGAACACGGCATCGGGCTGGGCTTCGACGAAGTGGGCTTCGCCGCCGTGGTGAGCGCACCCGATCCCGCGTACGAGATCACGGCCGAGACCTTCGGCGGCTTCCTGGAGCGGATGCTGGAGTGCGGCGAGAGCGCGCTGCGCGAGCTGTCGGCGGGGCGCCGCTACCCCTTCGGGAACTTCCAGACCGCCCTGCGCCAGCTGCACCGGGGCACCCACCGCCCGTACCCCTGCGGCGCGGGCGCCGGATACCTCAGCGCCTCGGCCGAGGGCGGACTGTACGCATGCCACCGGCTGGTCGACGACCCGGCGTTCGCCATGGGCTCGGTGGCCGGAGGCAGCGACACCGCCGCCCGCCGCGAACACCTGGACAGCCGTCACGTGGACCGTACGGAGCCGTGCCGGTCCTGCTGGGCCCGCTACCTGTGCGGCGGCGGCTGCTACCACGAGGTGAGCCGCCGCGGCCGGCCCGGTTGCGACTACATCCGCGGCTGGCTGGCCTTCTGCCTGCGGGCCTACGTCGAACTCTCCGAGAGCGCACCCGAGTTCTTCGAAACCTCTCCCGCGGTTCCCGTCGCCAGCAGCGCCAGCACCGTCTGAAGGAGCCGTCATGCCCGATCTGCCGACCCCCGACGGGAAGATCTTCCCGCGCAACCTCACCGCCCGCGCCGACCACATCGTGCGCGGCAACCCGTCGGGCACCCGCCCCGAGAGCGGCGTCGACAACTGCTTTCCCGGGCTGGAGTTCGACCAGCGCAACATGGACAAGAAGTTCTTCCCCGGGCTGACGGTCGACTTCCACCGCAGGGAGGGCTCCCGGGTCATCGCCGTCACCGGCGGGATCGCCGCCGCGAAGGGGCTCACCGACGCGGACCTGAACGTGCCGGGCCAGCACCTCTACCTCAGGGCCCTCTGCGGCCGCACGACCGTGGACCAGCCGGAGACGGCCGCTCCCCCCGTCAACTGCCGGGGGAAGGACGGCCTGGACGTCTGGCGCCACGCCCACGACCTGCTGCCCGGCCGGATCGCCCTCGTGATCGGACCGGGCCCCGGCTTCAACTCCCCCGGGCTCGCCTCCGTCGGCGACCTCAACCAGCTCCGGATGGACGGCAGCAGCTTCGTCGACCGCGGGCCGGGCGGACGGGTCGCTCTCGCCGTGCTGGTCGCCGACCGCGCCCGCTTCCTGGACGCCGACGGAGTGATCGATCCCGAGGCGTACGAGCCGGGCGACCTCACCCGCAGCATGTGCGCCCCCTGGCAGTACGACTTCCGCGACTGCATGTGCTACTACTGGGCCGCCTCCAAGCCCGACATCTCCAGCAGCCCGGACGGCGCCGTCCCCCAGATGAACTTCCTGCGCCTCGACCGCACGCCCGTGCCGGACCGGGCCGACGACGTGGAAGACGCCCGCAGAAGCCTGGAGATGGACTACCCGGACGTGATCGCCGACTGGAACGTGCTCCCCGTGGTCCTCAACGACCGCGAGAGCGACAGCATCGGCAACCCGGAACCCCCGGCGGTCCCGCCGCTGACCCGCCAGCAGGTGATCGCAGAGCTGAAGCGGCTGGCCACCGTCGAGCACGCGCTGTGCGTGGAGTACCTCTTCGCCCACTACTCGCTGGACGCCCCGCGGCAGCTGCCCGCGGGCACCCAGCCCGACAGCCTCACCGCGCAGGTCCACCGGGCCGCCGACGAGGTGTTCCAGGTCGCGGTCGACGAGATGCGGCACCTGCGCTGGGTCAACGAGGCGCTCGGCACGCTCGGGGAGGCGCCCGTCATCGGGCGTGCCGCGGAGATCGAGCGCGACGGTGCGCACCCCTTCGCGCTCCGTCCGCTCACGCCCGAGCAGCTGCAGTGGTTCATCGACGTCGAGGCACCCAGCCAGTCGGTGGGCACCGGCGTGGACGGGATGTACGTGCAGCTGCACCAGACGCTGGTCAAGCAGCCGCAGCTGTTCCCCGAAGCCGACCGGCTCGCCCACCTGATCAAGCTCATCATCGACGAGGGCGGGGACCACTTCAAGCGGTTCACGGCGGTCAAGACCCACCTGGGGCCCTTCGCACCCACCCAGTACCTGCGCACCCTCGGACCGGGCAACGGCACCCCGCTCCACGAGCAGCTGCTCGAACTCGGCGATCAGTACTACGCGATCCTGCTCGGCCTGCTGCGCAGCACCTTCGCCCTCCGCGACAAGGCCGGTGGCGTGCTGATGGGCCAGTCCCGCACCGTGATGGAATTCCTGCACCAGACCAACCACCTGCTCGCCGCCCGCGGCGTCGCTCCCCGCTTCACGCTGCCCGCCGGGCTCGGCGCATCGACCGGACCGCTCGCCGACGGCCAGCTCACCCGGGAGGCGGCGCTCGCCGCGATCCGTGCCCACGAGGCCATCCGGCCCCTCGGCGACGCGGCGGCGCGGGCACTGGTCAACGCGCAACAGCCGAGTACCGAGGCACTGCTCGCGCTGCTCGACACATGAGCCTGGTCGCCGTCGCGGGATCCGGGCTGGCCGAGCTCACCTGCGCCCGGCTGCTCGCCGGGCGCGGGCACCGGTTCCGGCTCCCGCCGGAGCCCGCCGCCCCGGCGGGCCCCCGGCCTCTCCTGCTCAACAAGCCGACGCTGGACCTGCTGGACTCCCTGTGGGGAGCCGGACTGCTGGACGGCACCTGGGAGTTGGGGCACCGCCACGTCGCCTGGGGCAGCCGGCCCGTGGAGCGCTTTCCGCAGCCCGCGCGGGTCGTGGACGGTACGGTGCTGGCCGCGCGGATGCGGGAACGGCTCGGGCCGGGCCACCCGGACGGCGAGGAGCCGTCGTGGACCGTGACCACCGCGGCCCCGGACGCCGCCCACCGGCAGTGCGGGCGGCGGGAGCTGCTGGCCGGTACCGCGCGGCTGCGGCCCGGCGGGGACGAGCGCACGGCGCGGCTGGCCACCACCGCCCTGGGCTGGGTGCACCTGACCCCGCTCGGCGCAGGAGCGTGCCTGGCCCAGGCGATGGTGCCCGGGCCGGCCGCGGACCCGGCCGCCCTGCTGGCCCGCCTCCTCGACCAGGCGGGACTGCTCCCGGTACTGCTCCGTCCACCGCGTACCGCGGTCGCGGTGCCGGCCGCCCCGCGGCTGCACCGCGCCCCCGCCCTGCCGCCGGCCCCCGGCGGGACGGGCGGGTCGCTGACCGTGGGCGCCGGCGCACTGCGCTGCGATCCGCTCAGCGGCACCGGCACCGCTCAGGCGCTGCGGACCGGGATCCTCGCCGCCGCCGTGATCGACGCGGCCGCCGCCGGCACCCCGGCGGCGGCGCTGTGCGCCCACTACGCAGCCCGGCTGCACACCGCGTTCCAGGAGCACCTGCGCAGCTGCGCCCAGCTCTACTCCGCGGCCTTCCCGGACCCGGCCTGGCAGGACGAGCTCGCCGTGCCGGGCCTTGCTCCATGAGTGCGATCCGCGCCGGTCGTCTGCTCAGGCGGAGTCGCCCGGCCGCACCACTCCCGCCTCGTACGCGAAGATCACCGCCTGCGCCCGGTCCCGCAGGTCGAGCTTGGCCAGCACCCGCCCGATGTGCGTCTTGACCGTCTGCTCCGCGAGCACCAGATGGCCCGCGATCTCCTGGTTCGACAGCCCGCGCGCGATGAGTTCCAGTACCTCGGTCTCCCGCGGGGTGAGACCGTTCAGCCGCAGCGCCGGATCCTTGCGCGGCGCCGGGCGCTGCTGCACGAAGTCGGCGATCAGCCGCCGGGTCACCGAGGGCGCCAGCAGCGCCTCGCCCGACGCGACGACCCGTACCGCCGCGATCAGGTCCGCCGGCGGCGCGTCCTTCAGCAGGAACCCGGAGGCGCCCGCGCGCAGCGCCTCGTACACGTAGTCGTCGATGTCGAAGGTGGTCAGCATCAGCACCTTCGGCCGGTGCACCACCCCGGGCGGCGGATCGAGGAGCTCGCGGGCCGCCGTGAGCCCGTCCATCTCCGGCATCCGCACGTCCATCAGCACCACGTCGGGGTGCGTGGAACGGGAGACCTGCACCCCCTGCCGGCCGTCGGGCGCCTCGCCCACCACGTCGATGTCGGCCTGCGCCGACAACAGGGCGGCGAACCCGGCCCGCACCATGGCCTGGTCGTCGACGATGATCACGCGGATGGTCAACTCAAGTCCTTGTTCGGCGCGTTCAGGGGCAGGCGGGCGGCGACCCGGAAGCCGCCGTCGGGCAGCGGACCGGTGTCCAGCGTCCCGCCGGTCAACCGTACGCGCTCCCGCATCCCCACCAGACCGTGCCCCGTGCCCGAACTCTCCAGCGCCACCACGGCGTCCCGGGCCGGGCCGTTGACCACCAGCACCAGGACCTCGTCCTCGTCGACGGTCACCGAGACCCGGGTCGACGCCCCGGGCGCGTGCCGGACCACGTTGGCGAGCGCCTCCTGCACGATCCGGTACGCCGACAGGTCCACGGCGGGCGGAGCCGCCTCGGCCGCGCCGGTTTCCAGGGACAACTCCACCGGCTGCCCGGCCCGTACGGTCGCCTCCACCAGCTGCTGGAGCCGGTCGATCCCGGGCTGCGGGGCCTTCTCGCCCTCGGCGCGCTCCGTACCGTCACCGCGCAGCACGGTCAGCAGCCGCCGCATCTCGCCCAGCGACTCCCGGGCGCTCGCCGCGATCGCCGCGAACTCCTCCTGGACCGGCTCCGGCATGCCCGGCAGCCGGTACGGGGCGGAATCGGCCTGCACGGTGATCACCGACATGTGGTGGGCCACCACGTCGTGCAACTCCCGGGCGATCCGGGCCCGTTCCTCGAGGAGGGTCCGCCGGGCCCGCTCCGCCTCGCTGATGCTCTCCTGCTCGGCGATCCGCTGCTGCGCGTCGCCCAGCCCGCGCAGCGCGCCCGTCAGCGCCAGCATGACCCCGCCGAGCACGAACAGCAGCGCGGCGGTGTTCATGGAGCCCGCCGGCTGGAAGAAGCCCAGCACCGCCCCCACCGCACCGGTCGCCAGCCACACCCCGACCAGTGTCCGGATGGACTCGCGCAGCCCCAGACACGCCATCAGCAGCAGGTAGCCGACGATGGCCATCGGCGTCCACGGCCAGGCGTGCGCCGCCACCCGGTCGGCGTGGATCAGCAGCGCCGCGCCGATCGTGTCGGCGAGCAGGACCACGCCCCAGGCGTGCAGCGGCCGGGTCACGGCGAGCAGCAGCGGCACGGTCTGCGCCACTCCCAGCGCGCCCGACCAGCCGCCGCTCAGCCCGTAGTCGTTGGTCAGCACGGCGATGGTCACCGGCAGCAGCGTCACCACGAAGACGCCGACGACGGCGAACGGCAGCATCCTCTGCCAGGTCTTGGGCGCCTGCCCGAACAGCGGTTGCGCCGCCCGGGCGGGGGTGCGCAGCACCACGGCCAGCTGCGCCAGCGCCCCGGGCACCCGGGAGCCGGGGGAGGACGCGGCGGCACGGACGCGTGCGCGGGGCCGGCCGACCAGCCGGAAGCGGGCTTTGTCGCTCATGATCGGGCCAGCCTATGCGCAACGGGAGCGGGGGATAGGCTGCTCGCCGGACGATCAGGGGAGCAGCTGGGCATGGGTGGGGCAGCCGCGCTGGAGAAGCTGGTGCCGGTGCTGCTGGCCTTCGGCGGCGGAGTGCTGCTCGCCCGCCGCAAGGCCGTCCCGGCCGAGGCCGCCAAGGCCTTCTCCGACTACGCCTTCCTCTTCGCCGTGCCCTGCTACCTCTTCGGCAACATCTACGCCGGTGACCTGGCGGCCCTGTTCGACTGGCAGGCGATCGGCGGCTACGCCGGGGCGGCCGCCCTCGCGGTGGCCGCGGTCGCGGCGGTGTGCGTGGCCCAGGGCATCCGCGAACCGCGGGCCGTGGCCCTGCGCGTCATGGCGGGGGTCCAGGTGAACACCGCGTACTTCGCCGTTCCCGTCTTCATCACCGTGTTCGGAACGGCCGCCCCGATCTTCCCGATCCTGCTGTTCCAGGTGTGCGTCCTGTCCCTGGCCGTCATCTCGCTGATGGAGCTGGGCCGGGCGGGCCCCGGCGCGGGCGGCCCGGGACGGCGGCTGGCCCGGGCGGTCGGCGCCTCGCTCGCCACGCCGCTGGTCCTGGCCTGCAACGCGGGCATCGTGCTCAATCTGCTGTCCGTGCGCGTCCCGGCCGTGGTCCTGGACGGAGCCGCCTTCGTCGGCGACAGCGCCTCGCCGGTGGCCCTGTTCGCCCTGGGCCTGCACCTCGGCGGCGTCGGCCTGGACCTGCGGGGCACCACGCGCGAGGAGCTGGCCCTCATCGCCTTCAAGTGCGTCGCCTTCCCGCTGCTGACCTGGGCGGTGTGCGGGGGGCTGGCCGGCGTGCGCGGCGAGTGGCTCGCGTACCTCGTCCTGCTCGCGGCGATGCCCACTCCCCAGAACCTGTTCATCTTCGCCCAGCGCTACGACGTGGGCGTCGAACTCTCCGCCTCGATAGTGATCAAGACCTCTCTGGCCTCCCTCCTGCTGCTGCCGCTCTGGCTGCATACCGTGTCCTCATGAGCGTCCTCATGCGCGAACCGAAGCGCCCCGACCCCGCGCCCGTCCTCGCCACGCTCGGCCTGCTGGCGGCCTGGGCCGTGCACGACCTGGAGGAGGTGGCCACCATGGCGCGCTGGTCGCGCAGCAGGGTCCCCGTCCTGCGCGAGCGCCACCCCCGCGTGCCGGACCGGCTCTGGCAGCGCCTCGAAGGCGTCGACGGACGCCGGTTCGCCACCGCCGTCGGCGTCATGGGGCTCGTGGTGGCCGCCGCGTCCGCCGACGGGCTGCGCACCGGCGGGCGGTCCGGCTTCTACCAGGGCGCCCTCACCGGATTCGGCCTGCACGGCCTCGTGCACCTCGGCCAGGCCGCCGCCACGCGCGGATACACCCCGGGCGTGGTGACCTCGCCGCTCGTCGTCGTCCCCTTCACGCTCTGGGCCCGGGGCCGGCTCCGGCGCGCCGGCGTCCTGCGGCCCGCGCGGGCGCGCCACGCGGTGACCGGACTGGCGCTCGCGGGCGCGGCCACCGCCGCGGCCCACGCGGTCTCCCGCCGGATCCTCCGGGGAGCGTCGGCGCGGTAGCGCGCGGGGGTCCCGGCGGGTAGCCCAGTTCGCGGTGCGCCGCTCCAGGGCATCCGCTCGTACCCCCGGAGGGAACCGGCTCGTTGACCCGGCATGGAACTGCCGACCATCGCGGCGCCGGGCGTCGGGGAACGGGCCGACGCCGTGGCCGATGCCGCCTGCCACCTCTACGACACCGTCGCGCCCTGGCGGACCGGCGCACCCGGAGGGTGGAGCCGGACCGCCGCCGAGGACGCGGCCGAGGCCATCGAGACCACCGCGCACGCCCTCGCGCACATCGACCCCGGGGCCGAGGTGGTCCTCGCCCCGGTCCACGCGGCCCTCGCCGACCTGCGCCGCAGGCTCGGCCTGGCGCCCGCGGACCCGCTGATCGCCGCCGGGCTCCCGGCGACCCCGCGCACGGTCGGCAACCCGCGCCGGACCCGTTGGGTCCGGGTGCTCACCCCGCCTTCGCCCCGGCAACCGCCTTCTCGTACAACTTCCTGATGTCCTTGCCGAAGTAGGAGCTGTAGGAGGTGTCAGCGGTGTCCCCGCCGGTCTTCCAGCCGCCGATCACCCCGATCACGTCGCCGGTTCCGGTCCGCGCGTCGTACCGGAGCAGGAACGGGCCGCCGCTGGTCCCGCCGGGATAGCCCGTGCAGTCGATCCGCAGGAACGAGCCCGGGATCCGTGCGTCCCTGCTGGTGAACTTCGTCGTCCTGTTGACGCACAGGCGGGGGCGGGCCGCGGAGGCCGGGTGGCCGATCAGCGTGACCCGCGGATGCGCGAACGCGGCACCGGTGACCAGGCGGTTCCCGCCGACCACGTCCTGCACCGGGCGTCCGCGGGCGTCCGGTCCCACCTGTGCGAAGGCCGCGTCGAGCGCGGCCGCGCGGTCGGGGCCCTGCGACCGGTAGCGCGGGTCGATCCAGATCCGGGAGTGCCCGCCCGCGTCACGCAGGACCGGGAACATCCCGTACGGCTGCGGCTTCGCGCGCGTGTACCGCGGTACGAAGGCCATGTGCCGGGTGTCGGAACCGGTCAGGCAGTGCGCGGCGCTGAGCACCAGGTTCCGGCCGGGGGAGGCGACCACGCTCGCGGTGCAGAAGTACGAGCCGCCCCCTTTGACCAGGAACATGCGGCCGGCGACCGGGATGCCGTCGAAGTCCTTCCCCACGCCGGGGGTGGTGGCGGGGACGCGTACGGGGGCGGGCCGGACCGGCCGGGTGGGCGGTACGGCCGGAGCCGGCGCCGGAGGCGGGCTGAGTACGGGGCCCGGGGGCGCGGTCGGCGCGGTCGGCGTGGTCACCGGGGTCGCGGCCGGGTCCGGGCTCGGAGCCGCGACCGCAGGAGACGGAGACGGCGACGGAGACGGGGAGCCGGCGGGCGCGGGAGTCGGGGCCGGCTCCGGCAGGGGCAGGGGCAGGGGCAGGGGCAGCGGCAGCGGAGCCGGATCCGTTTCCGGTTCGGGTCCCGCGGCCGCGCCCGGTAGCGGATCCGGCGGCAGAGGGGCGGCGGCGGCCATCCGCTCGGCGGTCCAGAAGGACTCCGCCGCCCGGGCGGACCAGTGCCCGGCCGCCCCCGGAGCGGCGCTCCCGGCCTCGGCGACGGGCAGCGGCCCCCCGGCGGCCAGCACGGCGGCCGCAGCCATGGCCAAGGTCAACAGACGTCGCATGCGCAGCTCCTAGATGGCCTGGGGAAAGCGGAACAACCGGTCGGGGTCGTAGGCGCGGCGCACGTCTTCCAGCCGGGAGAGGTTCGGCCCGTAGTAGGCCTCGCGCCAGCCGCCGAGCCGCGGATCGGTGTAGTTCTGGTACGCCCGGCCGCTCGCCCAGGGGCGCAGGTCCTGCCAGAGCCCGTCGAGCCAGGCCTGGTGCCGGGCCACCTCGGCGGCCGTCGCGGACTGCGGCCAGTAGGCGAGGTACTGGGCGAGGAAGGCGCTGTCGCGGTGGACGAAAGCGGTGTCGGCGGCCGCGACCCGGTTCAGGGCGCCGCCGCAGACCCCGTCGAACTGCACCACCCCGCGCCCGCCGGGGGGAACCGCGGACCCGTACCGCCGGACGGCGGCCAGCACCGCGCCGACCGCCGCGTCCGGCAGCCCTGGGCCCGCCCAGAAGTCGGAGCGCGCCGCGTACGAGTGCCGGCCCAGCAGGCCCCGGGGGTCGCGGCCGGGCAGTGTGCCCGGCAGCCGGCACTGCTCGGGGCTGCGCTCCAGACAGCCCGACAGGGCCCGCGCGGTGTCCCCGTGGCTCCGTACGACGCTCCAGCTGTCCCGCACCGGCCGGCCGACCAGGTCCGAGAGCCGGGTCAGCTCCCGTTCCAGTTCGGGGCGTCCGTCGAGGCACACCACCCGTACCGCCGGGGGCGGCGCGGCGGATCCCGCCTCGACAGTGAACTCCACTTGGCTCCAGAACGGGTCCGGGAGCGCTGTCAGCCAGCGCTGCCAGCCGTGCAGGACCGCCGCCGAATCGCCTTGGGGCCAGTGGAGTTCGGCGAAGGCGCAGTCGCCCGCCGGACGGGTGTCGAACCGGAACTCGGTGACCACCCCGAAGTTGCCGCCCCCGCCGCCCCGCAGGGCCCAGAACAGCTCCGCGTCCCGGTCGGCGGACACCTCGCGGACGGCGCCGTCGGGGGTGACCACCTCGGCGGCGGTGAGCCGGTCGGCGGTCGCGCCGTAGGCCCGTGAGGCCAGTCCCAGGCCGCCGCCGAGCGTGAGCCCGGCGATGCCGACGGAGGGGCACAGCCCGGTCGGGACGGCGAGTCCCTCCCCGGCGAGGGCCGTGTTCACGTCCCCGAGCCGAGCTCCCGCGCCGATCCGTACGCCGTCCGCCCCGACCGCGACCGCGGCCATGGCCCCGACGTCGACGACCAGCCCGCCGGCGCGGGTCGACCACCCGGCGTAGCCGTGCCCGCCGCCCCGGGCGACCACCGGTACGCCCGCACGGCGGGCGAAGTCCAGGCAGACGGCCACGTCGCCGGCGTGTGCGGGATAGGCCACCGCGCCCGGGGCCGCGGAGTCGTACCGGGGCTGGAACAGCTGCCGGGCCTCCGGGTACTCCCCGTCGCCCGGGAGCACCACCCGCCCGTCGGTCCCACGGGCGAGCGCGCCGAAGTCAGGGCCCCGGCCGGCCGCCCCCACGGAAGCGAGGACGGCCGCGGCCGCACTGCCCAGGACCTGGCGCCGACGGAGGCTCATGCCCCCTTCCTGCCACCGCCCGCACCGATCGGCGTGCAGGCGGGGCGCCACACACCGGCCTGACCCCCGAACGGCCCACGGCCGGTCGGGGGTCGGCGGCGGTCAGCCGGTACCGCTAGTCGGTGCCGAACTCCATCGCGGCGCGGTCGAGCATCTGCTCGTCGTCGCCCTCGGCGCGGCCGCGGGAGGCGATGACCTCGGCGCCGCCCTCCGGCATCGCGCCGATCAGACCCGTCGAGGCGGCCTGGGCGGCGCCGATGAGCGTCTCGTGCGTGTTGCCGACGATGCCGAGCGCGGCGTACTGCTCCAGCTTGGCGCGGGAGTCGGCGATGTCGAGGTTGCGCATGGTGAGCTGGCCGATCCGGTCCACCGGCCCGAAGGCCGAGTCCTCGGTGCGCTCCATGGACAGCTTGTCCGGGTGGTAGCTGAACGCCGGGCCGGTGGTGTCGAGGATCGAGTAGTCCTCACCGCGGCGCAGCCGCAGGGTCACCTCGCCGGTGACGGCCGCGCCGACCCAGCGCTGCAGCGACTCGCGGATCATCAGCGCCTGCGGGTCGAGCCAGCGGCCCTCGTACATGAGGCGGCCGAGGCGGCGGCCCTCGTTGTGGTACTGCGCGAGGGTGTCCTCGTTGTGGATCGCGTTGACGAGGCGCTCGTAGGCGGCGTGCAGCAGGGCCATGCCCGGCGCCTCGTAGATGCCGCGGCTCTTGGCCTCGATGATCCGGTTCTCGATCTGGTCCGACATGCCCAGGCCGTGGCGGCCGCCGATGGCGTTGGCCTCCATCACCAGGTCGACCGGGCCGGCGAACTCCTTGCCGTTGATCGTCACCGGGCGGCCCTGGTCGAAGCCGATCGTCACGTCCTCGGCCGCGATCTCGACCGACGGGTCCCAGAACCGCACGCCCATGATCGGGTCGACGGTCTCGACGCCGGTGTCGAGGTGCTCCAGGGTCTTGGCCTCGTGGGTGGCGCCCCAGATGTTGGCGTCGGTGGAGTACGCCTTCTCGGTGCTGTCCCGGTAGGGGAGGTCGTGGGCGAGCAGCCACTCCGACATCTCCTTGCGGCCGCCGAGCTCGGTGACGAAGTCCGCGTCGAGCCAGGGCTTGTAGATGCGCAGGTGCGGGTTGGCGAGCAGGCCGTAGCGGTAGAACCGCTCGATGTCGTTGCCCTTGAACGTGGAGCCGTCGCCCCAGATCTGCACGTCGTCCTCGAGCATCGCCCGGACCAGCAGGGTGCCGGTGACGGCACGGCCGAGCGGCGTCGTGTTGAAGTAGGCGCGGCCGCCGGACCGGATGTGGAACGCGCCGCACGTCAGCGCGGCCAGGCCCTCCTCGACCAGCGCGGCGCGGCAGTCGACGAGGCGCGCGATCTCGGCGCCGTACGCCGTCGCACGGCCGGGCACCGACGCGATGTCGGGCTCGTCGTACTGGCCGATGTCGGCGGTGTAGGTGCAGGGGACGGCACCCTTGTCGCGCATCCACGCGACCGCGACGGAGGTGTCGAGTCCGCCGGAGAAGGCGATGCCGACGCGCTCGCCGGTGGGCAGGGAGGTGAGAACCTTAGACATAGGAAGAGTATGCGTCATCATGCATGATCATGCAACGTGGATGTCCGTGGATCACGCCTTGCGGGCCAGCAGGAAGCCCTGGGGAGCCTGCTCGGGGCCGGCCGGCTCGCGGACCAGGCGGGCCACCTCGGCCAGGCCCGCCGCGGCCAGCCGTTCCGCGATCAGCTCCGGCGGCGTCCAGTAGACGTCGAGATCGACCGGATGCCCGTACGCGTGCTCCAGCCGGGTCATCCCCCAGGATCCGTCCGGTGCGGCACCCGGGCCGCCCGCCTTGAAGGCGAGCAGTACGTGGCCGCCCGGCGCCAGGACCCGCTCGAACTCGGCGAACACGGCCGGCAGCTCCGCGGGCGGAGTGTGCACCGTGGAGTACCAGGCGAGCACCCCGCCGAGCACGCCGTCCGCGACGTCCAGCGCCAGCATCGAACCCACCTCGAAGCGCAGCCCCGGATACGTCCGGCGGGCCACCGCCACCATCGCCGGGGACAGGTCGACGCCGAAGGCCCGTACGCCGAGCCCGTCCAGGTGCGCCGTCACGCGTCCCGGACCGCAGCCGAGGTCCGCGACCGCGCGGCCCCCGCCGCCCGCGTCCGCGCGGACGTACTCGGCGAAGGCGGCCAGCACGGCCCGGTCCAGCGGTTTCCCGGAGAGCTCCGTGCCGAGCAGCCGCGCGTAGTCGACGGCGACCCTGTCGTAGGAAGCCCGCACGGCACTCAGGTTCGAGGTCTCTGTCATGCTCCCGGACGGTAGCCCGATCGGCGCCGCGACTCACCCCCCGTTCAGCGGATTGGGCAACTCCGCCCACTGGTCGCCCGGCACGCCGGGGCTCAGCCTCATCAGGGTGAGCGCCTTGGTGGGCAGCCCCCGGGTGAGCAGGGCCTCGGTGTCGGCGGTGGCCGGCAGCCCGGCCGCCCCGGCGGAGGCGAAGGCCTCGGCGAAGGCAGGGGCCGAGCCCGCCGTGGCGCCCAGCGCCCCCGTCAGCACGGACCCGAACAGCTTGCGCCGCAGGAGGGCCGCGTCGTCGGTGATCAGCCGCCCGGCCAGGGGCGGCACCGGCAGCCCGTGCCGGACCAGCCGGGCCGGGCTGATCCGGATGTCGGCGAGGTCGCGGTAGACCAGCCGCAGCGGGGCGCCGGTGGCGGACACGACGACCAGCAGGTTCTGGCCGTGGGCCTCCAGGGCCACGCCGAGTTCCAGCACCCGCAGGCACACCGAGAGCGCGAGACCGGCGAACTCGGCCAGCCACGCCGCCGAGCGCGCCGGGGGGAACCAGGCCAGCGCGGCCACCGGCAGCACCCGCTCACCGGCGGCGGCGTCCGCGTACACCTCCGGCGGCTCGCGCAGCACGGCCGCGAGGTCCGGGCTGTGCGCGGTGGCCGCCCCCAGCGTGCGGGTGACGTGCAGCCGGCCGTCGAGCCGCTCCGACAGCGCCTGGGCGAAGGCGGACACCGCTGCCGCCGTTTCGATCGAGTACCCGGAGATGTCCCGCACGGAGGAGGTCAGGCGTGTGGTCAGCGCCGTCTTGACGTGCGCCCCGCCCGCCACCGGGGCCAGCGTCCGCAGCGCCATCAGCGGGTGCGCCGCGAAACCGGACCGCGGGCGCTCGCGCCCCAGTACGTGCTCCGCCTGCCACGGGTGCACCGGGACCAGGATCCGCCCCCCGTCCCGCAGCTCCGCCGGCCAGTCGCCGGTGACCAGGCAGTCCTCGGCCCGTACGGCGGCCAGCCCGAGCTCGACGACGGGCCGGTGCTCGGGCGCGTACGCCAGCTCCTCGGCCACCGAGAAACCGGGCCGGGAGCGGCAGTTCGGGTGGTACGGATGCCCGTCGACCACCCGCTGCTCCCACTCCCGCGTGGTCCGGCGGGCGAGGTCGTCCGGGCCGGCCGCCGGCTGCCCGGCCCGGGAGAGCGCGAGTGAGGCCGTGCTGCCGTCCAGCTCGGCCGCGAACCCCTCCCCGTGCGGTACGCCCAGAGCCGCCATCAGCCGAGCGGCCTGCCGGTGGGGCTTGCCGTCGAGCAGGACCTCCCGCACGTACGCACCCGTGGCGTAGGCGTCCGGCAGCGGGCCCTCCAGGCGGCCGCCCCCCGCCAGCCGCAGCACCAGGCTCTCGGAACCCCGTTCCCGGCCCGCCACCCACGGCAGCGGTTCGAAGGCCAGGGCCCGCCACAGCCGGGTCAGTACGGCGGCCCGTGCCCCGCCGAGCGCGCCGGTGTACGCCGGTTCGAGCGCGGGGCGCACCGAGGCCAGCTCTGCTGCGACGGCCTCTTCGGCGGGGGAGGCGGGAAAGTACATGCTGGAAACTCCGCACATCGGGATATCGCTTCTCAGGATGATCACGTCATCATCGCGGATACTGATGATCACGGCCGGTGGACGCTTCCGCGAGCTCCGGCGCACCGGATGGGACCTCATGGAACCAGTGGACTTCAACGCCGCCGCCGACGCCTACGCGGCCACCCCGCTCCTGAACTGCCTGCTCCGGGAGGCCGCCGAGCCCGCCGCGGGGCAGGGCGCGGGGGTCCACCGGCTCCGCGGCAGCGGCCGCCTGCTGCGGGTGCGGGGCGTCCGCCGGCCCGGGAGCCCCGAACTGCGCACGGCGAACGGCTGGCATCCGCTCAGCCACACGGAGCTGGTCAAACTCACCTCCGACGAGCTGGGCCGGTACACCGGCGTACCGAACGACGAACTGCCGGTCGAGATCAACGACAGCCGGGACACCGTCGCCGCGCTGCTGGCCGCCCGCTCCGCGGCCGAGCCCCCGGCCGACCCGTACCTCCTCTCCGAGCAGTCCCTGGTCATGGGCCACCCGCACCACCCGGCGCCCAAGGCCCGGGGCGGGGCCCCGGCCGGGAGCTGGCTGCCGTACGCGCCCGAGGCCCATGCCCGCTTCCCGCTCGTCTTCCTCGGGCTGCGCGAGGACCAGGCCGCCGAAGAGGGCGGGCCGGCCGCAGCCGCGGCGATCGACTCCCTCGCCGACGCCCTCGACGGGCCGCGCCCGCCCGCCGGATACCGGCTGCTGCCCGCCCACCCCTGGCAGCTGGACCTGGTCGGCTCCCGGCCGGCGGTGCGCGAGGCCTTCGCCGACGGGCGGCTGCTGCGGCTCGGCGAGAGCCGCCTGCCCGCCTGGCCCACCGCCTCGATCCGGACGCTGTACGTACCGGATGCCGCGGCCGACCTGTTCGTGAAGTTCAGCCTCGACGTCCGCATCACCAACGACGTACGCCGACTGTGGCGCCACGACCTGCTGAAGCTGCGCCGCACCGACGCGGCGGTCGAAGCCGGCTTCGCCGCGCTGCACCGGGCCGGTTCGGGCGCGGCCTGGCTCGCCGACCGCGGCTACCGCACCGCGGGCTTCGCCTTCGAGGAGCTCGCCGTCCTGGTCCGCGACGGCTTCGGCGGGTGGGACGGGCACGGGCGCGGGCATACGCACCCGCACCGGCACACCGCGCCCGGGGCCACTCCGCTGCTCGCCGCCGCGCTCGCCGAGGGGTACGCCGGAAGCCCCCTCGCGGTCACCGCCGATCCGGCCGCCTGGTGGCGGGCGTACCTGCGCCATGTGGTGCCCCCGGTGCTGGAGTTGTTCGCCCGTCACGGCATCGTGCTGGAGGCGCACCTCCAGAACACCCTGGTCGCCGTCGACGCGGCGGGCATGCCGGTCCAGGCCCTCTTCCGCGACGCGGAGGGGGTCAAGCTCCTGTCCGACCTCGAGCGCGCGGCGGCCTGGCAGCGGCTGGTCTACTGCCTGGTCGTCAACCACCTGGCGGAGATGGCCGGGGCGCTGGGCGAACGGCATCCGGACGTCTCCGGGCTCGTGTGGCCGGCCGTACGGGAGGAGCTCCTGCGCTACGACGCCGAGCGCGGGCTGCCCGAGATCGGGGAACTGCTCGCCGCCCCCGCCCTGCCGGCCAAGACCAACCTGCTGCTGCGCTGGACCCGGGCGGACGGGGCGGACGCCCGGTACCTGCCGCTTGCGAACCCGCTGAGGGGGTAGGGAACCGGCCAAGGTGGTGCGCGTTCCGTGAAGCCCCCGTCCAAAGGTATAGACCAATGCTAGGGTCGGGCAGACCGCGCAGTCCTTGACCACCCGTCAGAGGAGAAGCCATGTCCTCCCTTTCGCGGGGCGGCGGCCCGGCCGCCATGCCCAAGTACCAGCGGATCGCCGCAGCGCTGCGGGACGAACTAGAGCGCGCCGCGCACGCCCCCGGCGGCAGACTGCCCTCCGAGCGCAGCCTGGCGGCCCGCTACCAGGTCAACCGGCAGACGATCAGGGCCGCGCTCCAGCACCTGCGCGAGGACGGCCTCGTCGTCACCGGCCGCCGCGGCACGCGTGCCGTCGCGGCCGCCGGGCCGGCGGCCGCGACGGTGCCCGCGCCCGTACCGGTACCCGCGCCGGCGCCCGTACGCGTGCGCACCCAGAGCTGGCTCACGCTGGTCACCGTGCCGCCCTCGCGGGCCGAGCTGCTCGGCATGAGCGGCGGCGAGCGGACCCTCGTCCACCACCACCGCGAACGCGGTCCGGCGGGCGAGACCTTGCGGCACGCCGTCACCTACCTCAGCCGGGAGGCCGTCGCGCGCAGCCCCGAACTCGCCCGCTACCGCGACCGGCCGGCGCCGGTCCGCGACGCGGACCTGGCTCCCCTGCACCGCTGGCTCGACCGGGCCGAGGCGACCGGCCGGGTCGCCGAGACCCTCACGATGACCCGCACCATCCATCCGCCGGACGCGGCCCGGACCTGTGGCCTGACCGTGCGCCGCACTCTGCACGACACCTCGGGCCGGCTGCTGGCCGTCACCGACCTGGCCTTCCCCACTTGGGACCGGCTGACCTTCCACCGTGATCGCCCTGATCGTCCTGACGGCCCCGATCGCCGTGACCACCGCCCGGTCGGCGGCTTCCGCGTCACGTAGAGGGGTCGAGGGCCGGGGCCATGCCGAGGAGCTCGGTGGCCTCCGGGCCGGTCAGGTCCGGGGTCGGGGGCGGGGCGTCCGGGTCGGCGGCGGCGCCGGTGAGCAGCGCGAGCAGGCCCGCCACCTGGACGCCCGCCTCCGCCGGGTGGCGGAAGACCGCGCCGGGGGAGATCTCGTACCGGTTGCGCCGCCCGTCGCGGACGCGCCGCAGGTACCCGTCCGTCTCCAGGTCGGTGACGATCGTCTGGACGGTGCGTTCGGTCAGTCCGCACACGGCGGCGACATCCCTGAGCCGCACGGCCGGGTCCCGGGCGATGGTCACCAGAACGCGAGCGTGATTCGTCAGGAATGTCCAGTTATTGCGCTGAGACATGCTCCCCATGCCCGTCATGATGCGATGTGTGATTCACGTGACGCAAGACGTGAAACAGATTTCCGGTAATTCTTGACGGGAGAGAAGAAGAGGTCCACCATCTACGGCAGTCAAGGTCCCGCGCCGCAAGCCGACCAGCCCAAGGAGCGAACCCCATGCCGGTCCCTGCCCCGTACTCCCATACCGACGCCGTCCGCGACGGCGTGCCCGCCCCCGCTGCCGCCCCCGCTGCTGTCCCGAGCCCGCGCCGCAGCGCCGATTCGGCGGCTCGCAGTGCCGGAGTGCCGCGGATCGACGAGCCCCGGGAGATGGCCCCGGCGGACGCGAGGGAGCTCTCGAAGGTCTTCTTCCGGCGGCTGCGCGAACTGTCCGAGGGCACCGCGGAGTACCAGTACGTCCGCAACACCCTCATAGAGATGAACGCCTCACTCGTCCAGTACGCCGTGCGCCGCTTCCGCAACCGCGGTGAGGGCGGCGACATCGAGGACATCGTCCAGGTCGGCACCATCGGCCTGATCAAGGCCATCGACCGGTTCGACCCGGACCGCGAGAACGAGTTCTCCACGCTCGCCATGCCGTACATCACCGGCGAGATCAAGCGGCACTTCCGCGACACCTCCTGGGCCGTCCGCGTCCCGCGCCGGCTCCAGGAGCTGCGCATCGACATCGCGAAGGCGAAGGAGGCGCTGACGAGCGAGCTCGACCGGTCGCCCACCGTCGCGGATCTCGCCGACCGCCTCGACCTCTCGGAGGAGGAGGTGATCGAGGGTCTCTTCGCCGCGAACGGCCACACCAGCGGCTCCCTGGACGCCCCGCAGATGGCTCCGTCCGAATACGGCGGGGGTCAGGCCGAGGGGCACACGCTCGCCGAGGTCATAGGCGAGGAGGAGCCGGCCATGGAACTGGTCGAGGACATCCAGACCTTGGCGCCGCTGCTGGAACGGCTGAGCGAGCGCGAGCGCCGGATGCTGCGGATGCGGTTCGGCGAGGAGCTGACCCAGGCCCAGATCGGCGCCGTGCTCGGCATCTCGCAGATGCAGGTCTCGCGGCTGCTGAACCGGATCCTCGGGCACCTGCGCGACTCCATGCTCGAGGACGAACCGGAGGCCCCGCACCGGGCCGCAACCGTGAGGTAGATCACCTTTGCGTTTGCGCAGGTGAATGCCGGGAACCAGCGGGGCTGGAGTGGAACCATCCACTCCGGCGCTATCCGCCGGAGTGCGTGGCGCACGCGGGCAGATCCCGTCCCGCTCCGCGGCCCGCCGGCCCGACCGGCGCGCGCCGCACCCGGTACGACCCGCGAGGTGCATGTGTCCACGCTCCAGGCCGAGCACGTCTACAAGGTGTTCGCAAGACACCCCGACAAAGAGGCGGCGGCGGTCCGCGCGCTCCGGGACGGGGCAGGCCGCGAGGAGCTGCGCGCCGAAGGGACGACGGCCGCGGTCATCGACGCCTCCTTCCGCGTCGAGCCCGGCCAGATCTTCGTCGTCATGGGTCTGTCGGGATCCGGCAAGTCCACGCTGCTGCGCATGCTCAACGGACTGCTGGAGCCCACCGCGGGACGCATCCTCTTCGACGGTGAGGACCTCACCGCCCTCGGGGCGCGCGAACTGCGCCGGGTGCGCTCCACCAAGATCAGCATGGTCTTCCAGCACTTCGCGCTGTTCCCGCACCGCGACGTCCTCGAGAACGCCGCGTACGGACTGGAGGTCCAGGGCGTCCCCCGGGCCGAGCGCGAGCGCCGGGCCACCGAGGCCCTGGAGCTGTGCGGGCTCGGCGGCTGGGAGAAGTCCTGGCCCGACGAGCTCTCCGGCGGCATGCAGCAGCGCGTGGGCCTGGCCCGCGCCCTGGCCACCGACGCCGACCTGCTGCTGATGGACGAGTCCTTCAGCGCCCTCGACCCGCTGATCCGCCGCGACATGCAGGACCAGCTCCTCGAACTGCAGCGGCGGCTGAAGAAGACCATCGTCTTCATCACCCACGACCTCAACGAGGCCATGCGCCTGGGCGACGGCATCGCCGTCATGCGTGACGGGCGCGTCGTCCAGCAGGGCACCGCCGAGGACATCCTCACCCGGCCCGCCGACGACTACGTCGCCTCCTTCATCCAGGACGTGGACCGCTCGCGCGTGCTCACGGCCGACGCCGTCATGGACGAGGCCCCCGCCGGCGCAAACGCCTGCGCCTGCCCCACCGTCCATGCCGGCACCTCGCTCGCCGACCTGTGCGCCGTCAGCGCCCGGGTCCCGCACCCGGTCGCCGTGACCGGCGCGGACGGCGCGGTCATCGGCGCCGTCCCGCAGGACCGCCTCATCGCCTTCATCGGCGACGAACCGCGGCCGCCGATGGCCTGTGTGCAGGTGGCCGCCTGATGCCCCGCCTGCACCTCGGCGCCTGGGTCGACAGCGGTGTCGACTTCCTCCAGAGCCATCTGTCCTGGCTGTTCGACGCGATCAGCGCGCTCGTCACCGGCCTCTACGACGGCATCGACGCCGTCCTGTCCGCCCCCGCCCCGCTGCTGTTCGCGGGCATCCTCGCCGTCGGCGCCTGGTGGCTGCGCGGGCTCCTCGCGGGCCTGCTGGCCTTCGCGGGCTTCGCCCTCGTCGACTCCGTGGGCCTGTGGTCCGAGGCCATGTCCACGCTGTCCCTGGTCCTGGTCGCCACGCTCGTCACGCTGTTCTTCGCCGTCCCCCTCGGCATCTGGGCCTCGCGCTCCGACCGGGTCAGCGCCGTCCTGCGGCCCGTCCTGGACTTCATGCAGACCATGCCGGCCATGGTCTACCTGATCCCCGGCATCATCTTCTTCGGGGTGGGCGTGGTGCCCGGCATCATCGCGACCATCATCTTCTCGCTGCCGCCGGGCGTACGGATGACCGAGCTCGGCATCCGCCAGGTCGACCCGGAGCTGGTCGAGGCCGCCGACGCCTTCGGCACCGCGCCGCGCGACACCCTCGTCCGCGTCCAGCTGCCGCTGGCCCTGCCGACCATCATGGCCGGGGTCAACCAGGTCATCATGCTCGGCCTGTCCATGGTCGTCATCGCGGGCATGGTCGGCGGCGGCGGCCTCGGCGGCGCCGTCTACCGGGCCATCGGCAACGTCGACATCGGCCTCGGGTTCGAGGCGGGCATCTCGATCGTCATCCTGGCCATGTACCTCGACCGGATGACCGGGGCGCTCGGCCGCCAGGTGTCCCCGCTCGGCCGGCGCGCCCTCGCCAAGGCGCGGTCCGCCGCCACCGGTGCGGCCCGGGTGTGGAACCACCGCCCCCGGCCCGCCTACGCCGTCACCGGGGCCGTCGTCCTCGCCCTCGTCGCGGGGGCCCTGAGCACCTTCGGCGGCTCGGCCTCCCAGGACGGGCCGGCCGGCGCCGCGGACATCGGCAAGGGCCGCACCCTCTCCGTCGGCTACATCCCCTGGGACGAGGGCATCGCCTCCACCTTCCTGTGGAAGGAGCTCCTGGAGCGGCGCGGCTTCAAGGTCGACGCCCGCCAGCTGGAGGCCGGCGCGCTCTACACCGGCCTGGCCGGCGGCCAGCTGGACTTCCAGACCGACGCCTGGCTGCCCGTCACCCACGCCCAGTACATGGAGAAGTACGGGAACAAGCTGGAGGACCTCGGCTCCTGGTACGGCCCCACCTCGCTGGAGCTGTCCGTGCCCTCGTACGTGAAGGACGTGCGCTCGCTCGCCGACCTGAAGGGCAAGTCCGCGCAGTTCAAGGGCCGCATCATCGGCATCGAGCCGAGCGCGGGCGTCATGTCGATCCTGAAGGACAAGGTCCTGAAGGAGTACGGGCTGGAGGGCGAGTACCAGGTCGTCGACGGGTCCACGCCGGGCATGCTCGCCGAGCTCAAGCGGGCCTACGACAAGAAGGAGCCCGTGGTGGCCGTGCTGTGGTCCCCGCACTGGGCGTACTCCTCGTACGAGCTGACCAAGCTGGAGGACCCGAAGGGGGTCTGGGGCGCGGGCGACGGCATCCACACCCTGGCCCGCAAGGGCTTCGCCGCCGACGAGCCCGAGGTGGCGCGGTGGCTGAGCTCCTTCAAGCTCACCGAGCAGCAGCTGACCAGCCTGGAAGCCGAGATCCAGAACACCGGCAAGGGCAAGGAGCAGCAGGCGGTCCGCGCCTGGCTCGCCGAGCACCCCGAGGTCGACACGCCGGCCTGAGCGCACGCCCCGGGGTCCGCACGGCGCGGACCCCGGGGCGGCGGAGCGCCATCGGGCCTGGTGGCGGCTCGTCTGACCAGCCGAAACACTGGACGATCCGCCCATGCGGTCGAGGGCTCCTCCATGGCACAGTGCGAGCAGCCCAACCGCACGACAGGGAGCCTCCATGCGCGATCCGCGCCGCACGCCGCTCGCGGCGGCATCCGAGTGCCCGCCGGAGCCCGGCCCGCTGCCCTCCTGTCCGGTGTGCGACGGCGCGGCGGAACGCATCTCCTGGCGCCAGCGGCCGGGCCGTCCGGTGGTCCTGGTCTTCGAGCCCTGCGGTCACCGGTGGTCCTCCCCGGCCCCGCCGGTGCTGGCGGTCACCCTCTGAGGGACGAGGCGGGCACTTTGATGCTCAAAGTTGCGCGGTAGGAAGAGATTTCGAGCATCATCCTTCAGTGAGGGCCTGTCGGCCGCTATCTTGTCAGGCGCATGCCAAAGAGCTGTGTCCGCGATCCGGACCGCACGAGGAGCTGCCCCATGAGACTGCCAGGCATCCGCAGGACCAGGACCAGGACATGGGGCGGGATCACGCCCCACCGCCCACCCCGGCTGCGGCGGACCCGGTCCGCGCTCCTCGCCGCGGCTCTCGCCGTCGCGGGTCTGGCCGCCGCCGGGCCGGTCGCCGCGCCCGCCGCCGCGGCGCCCGCCGGGGCCACGGCCACGGCCGGCAACGTCACCGGCTTCAGCCGGGCCGGCAACACCTTCACCGTCACGGCCTCCAGCGGAGCCAAGGCCCGCGTGGTCGTCGCCCGGGCCGACATCTTCCGGCTCTGGCTCTCGCCCGACGGGGCCTTCACCAACGACCCGGCCGGCACCGACCTCGCCCCGACCACCGACTTCGGCTCCGTCACGACGAGCTGGACCGACGCGGGCGCGTACTACCGGATCACCACCGGAGCCCTGTCCATCCGGGTCAACAAATCGCCCCTCCGGTTCTCCGTCTACCGGGCCGACAACACCACCCTCGTCTGGCAGGAGACCCAGCCCACCAGCTGGACCGGCAGCCAGACCACCCAGTACCTGGCCCGGGGCGCGGACGAGCAGTTCTACGGCACCGGCCTGCGCCTGGGCGAATGGGCGCTGCGCGGCAAGACCGTCCCCGTCGCGGTCGACAACAAGTGGCGCGAGAACAACAACGCCAGCCCCGCCCCCTTCTACATGTCCACCAACGGCTACGGCGTCATGCGCAACACCTGGGCCCCCGGCTCCTACGCCTTCAACGCGCCCACCGCGCTGACCCACAACGAGAGCCGCTTCGACGCCTGGTACTTCACCGGCGGCTCCCTCAAGTCCGTGCTCGACGCGTACACGGACGTCAGCGGCAAACCGTTCATGGCGCCGATGTGGGGCTTCGAACTGGGCAACGCCGACTGCTTCAACGCCTCCAACCCCGACTACCAGGGCGACCACGGGCGCCTGCGCCACCAGACCACCCCGGACGTCGTGGGGTACGCGGCCGACGCCCGCGCCGCCGACATGCCCTCGGGCTGGTTCCTGCCCAACGACGGCTACGGCTGCGGCTACACCGCGCCCCTCAAGTCGACGGTGGACGCGCTGAAGGCCAAGGGCTTCCAGACCGGACTGTGGACCTCCACCGGACTGGGCAACATCGCCGACGAGGTGGGCACGGCCGGCAGCCGGGGCGTGAAGACGGACGTCGCGTGGATCGGGAGCGGCTACAAGTACGCCTTCGACGGGGTGCGGCAGGCCGTCGACGGGATCGAGAAGAACTCCGACGCCCGGCGCTACGTCTGGACCGTCGACGGCTGGGCCGGCACCCAGCGCAACGCCGTCGTCTGGACCGGCGACACCCACGGCACCTGGGACGACATGCGCTGGCACGTCCCCGCCATCGCCGGCGCGGGCCTCTCCGCCCTGAACTACGCCTCCGGGGACGTCGACGGCATCTTCGGCGGCAGCCCCAAGACGTACACCCGCGACCTCCAGTGGAAGGCCTTCACGCCCGCCTTCATGACCATGTCCGGCTGGGGCGCGACCAACCCGTCCGCCGGCTACCAGGACAAGCAGCCCTGGCGCTTCGCGGAGCCGTACCTCTCCATCAACCGCAAGTACCTCCAGCTCAAGATGCGGCTGATGCCGTACCTCTACACGATGAGCAGGACGGCGCACGAGACCGGCGTGCCCAGCACCCGCGCGATGGTCCTCGAGTACCCCGACGACCCGGTGGCCCGCGGGAACCTCACCAGCGGCCAGTTCATGGCCGGCGACTCCCTCCTCGTCGCTCCCGTCGTCTCCGACACCTCCGTCCGCGACGGGATCTACCTCCCCGCCGGCACCTGGACGGACTACTGGACGGGCCGCACCTACGCGGGCCCGGGGTGGCTCAACGGCTACCGGGCCCCGCTCGACACCCTGCCGCTCTTCGTCAAGGGCGGCGCCATCGTGCCGATGTGGCCGCAGATGAACCACACGGGCGAGAAGCCCGTCTCCACGCTCACCTACGACATCCACCCGCGCGGCAACTCCTCCTTCAGCCTCTACGAGGACGACGGCCGCACCCGGGCCTTCCAGTCCGGCGCCTACGCCCGCCAGCAGGTCGACGTCACCGCCCCGGCCTCGGGCTCCGGCACGGTCACCGTCTCCGTCGGTGCCCCCGCCGGCAGCTACACCGGCAAGCCGGCCTCCCGGGGCTACGAGTTCACCCTCCACGTGGCCTCCGCGCCCACCGCCCTCACGGCGGACGGAGCCGCCCTGCCCCGCCTGACCTCCAAGGCCGCCTACGACGCGGCCGCCTCGGGCTGGTTCTTCGACCCGGCGGACCGCGCCGGAGTCCTGTGGGTCAAGACGGGTACGAAGTCGGGCGCGTTCAGCGTCTCGGCCGCGGGCACCACCGTCCCGGCGGCCGGAGCGCTGCCCTCCGCCAGCCCCATCGCGCAGTCGGGCTGGTCCCTGGTCTCGGCCGACAGCCAGGAGACCGCCGCCGAGAACGGCGCCGCCGCCAACGCCTTCGACGGCGACCCGGCCACGCTGTGGCACACCGCCTGGTCCTCCGGGAAGCCGGCCGCGCTCCCGCACGAGATCCAGCTCGACCTCGGCGCCCGCTACGCCGTCGACGGCCTCGGGTACCTGCCCCGCCAGGACGGCGGGGTCAACGGCCGCATCGGCGACTACGAGGTCTACGTCTCGGACACCACCGCCGACTGGGGCTCACCCGTGGCGAGCGGCTCCTTCGCCGACACCGCGGCCGCCAAGAGCACCGCCCTGTCCGCGAAGAGCGGCCGCTACCTGAAGTTGAAGGCCCTCACCGAGGCCGGGGGGCGAGGCCCCTGGACCAGCGCCGCCGAGATCACCCTCACCGGACGCCCGGCCCCGCTGCCGGCCGACGCCACCCTCGTCAACGCGGCCTCGGCCAGCTGCCTGGACCTGCCGCACAGCTCCACCACCCCGGGTACCGAGCCCACCCTCTACACCTGCCACGGCGGCCCGAACCAGCGCTGGACCCTGCAGGGCGACGGCCGCCTCACCGGCCTCGCCGGGGTCTGCCTGGACGCAGGCGCCGCCCGCGTGACCGTCCAGACCTGCGACGGCAGCGCCGGCCAGACCTGGCAGGCGGGCCCCCAGAGCACCCTGCGCACTGCCGGCGAATGCCTCACCCCGGCCGGATCCGGCACCGCCAACGGCACCCTCCTCACCCGCGCCGCCTGCGACAACACCGCTGCCCAACGCTGGACCTTCACCCCCTGACCGCACGCGTCAGCCGCCGAGCACGGCCTGGCACTCCCGCCAGGCCGGCTCGCTCAGCAGTTCGCGGAACCCGCCGAAGAGCGACAGCAGGTCCGATCCCCACCGCGCCCGGAAGCCGGGATCGGTGCGCGCGAGATCGAGCTCGTTGGCCGCCGACAGTTCGGCGAAGTCCCTGCGCAGTTCCAGGGCGGGGGAGTGGACCCGGCCGGTGAACCGGTCCCGGAAGGCCGCCTCCGAGCCGCCGAGCGTCGGATAGGACGCCGCCCGGTCGCAGGAGGCGTAGAAGTAGACGATCTCCTCGGCCCCGGCGCCGATCACCGCGGCCAGCTCGGGCCGCCGCGAGAGCGGGAGCAGGGCGGTAGCGAAGCCGTCCGTCCCGTAGAACGCGTGGCACAGCCCCGCCTGCCGGAGCTCGGGCCGCGCACCCCAGGAGGCGAGCAGCTGCCGTACCCGCATCAAGTGGACGAGCAAGGTTCCGCCGGGATGTGGGACGCGCTCGGCGCCGAGCTCCCGCAGCCATGTGACGACTTCATCCGGCACAGGAGCGTCCCTTCGGAGAACGGTGGGTCGGCACCCGTCCGACGTCCGCGCCCGGGTTCCGGACCCCGTGGCGCAGACGCGGGACGGGTTGCCGCCCGGGCCCTGCACCGATCCTGATCCGGCCCGACACCCAAGTCAATCCACCGATTTGCTCCCCGCACCCAAGCGATAGCTTGGACCTCATGACCCTCGACGACCTCCGCGTGTTCGTGGCCGTCTGCCGCGCCGGGAGCCTCAGCGCCGTGGCCCGCGACCTCGGCCGCACCCAGTCCGCCGTCAGCCAGCACGTCCGCCGCCTCGAGAAGCAGACCGGCACGAGCCTGCTGGAGCGCCACGCCCGCGGGGTGGTGCCCACCGAAGCCGGCCGCATCCTGCAGGCGGCCGCCGCCGACGGCATCGCCGGCCTCGACGGCGCCCTGCGCCGCCTGGACGACCTCGTACGGGGAGGCGGCGGCTCGGTGCGCGTCACCACCGGCGCGACCACCGTCCGGCACTTCATGTCCGAAGCCGTCGTCACCTTCCGCCGCCGGCACCCCGGGGTGAGCCTGGAGTTCCAGACCGAGAACTCCAGCCGCAGCTGCTTCGACGCCCTCGCCGCCGACGACCTCGACCTCGCCTGGATCACCATCGGCGCCCCGGTCCGCGGCATCGAGCAGCGCCCCGTGATGGAACTCCCCTGGGTGCTCGCGGTCGGCGCCGACGACCCCCTCGCAGCCCGCCCGCGCATCGACCTCGCCGACCTCTCCGGGATCCGCCACGTCCGGCTGCCCGAGAACTCCGCCTCCCGCGCCCGCCTCGACGCCGCCTTCGCCGAAGCCGGCATCCGGGTCCGCTCCGACACCAGCGTGGCGGACTGGGACACCGCCCTGCTCCTCGCCGAACTGGGCCTGGGCCACGCCGTCGTACCCGCGCTGCCCGGCTGGCGGGTCCCCGGCACCGACGGCCCGCTGCGCCTGGTCCCGATCCCCGGCCTGCCGCCCCTCGCCGTCGGCTGGGCGGTCCGCCGCTGGTCCGCCCTCGCCCCGCCGGCCCGGGCCTTCGCCGCCGAGGTGGCCCGCAGCTGCACCTCCCGCGCCGCCGCCCGCTGACCCGGGCCCCGCACCGCCAGGGCCGAGTGGCCCCCGCGGGCTGCGCTTTCGGGTGACACCCCCGCTCGGTGCCGGGCGCGCCGCCGCCGTGGTGCCCGACCATCTCAGGCGGCCGGTCATGACGTTCGCGTCGGGCTCCGGCCATGATCAGCCGAGGCGCTTCGGCGTCCCGGCTCCGGGCCGCCGCTGGGAGATCACGTGCACGTCCTGCTCGTCGCGAGCGCCTTCAACAGCCTCACCCAGCGGGTCCACGCCGAGCTGCGCGACCACGGCCACAGCGTGGCGGTCGAACTCGCCCTTCCCCACGTGCCCCTGGCCGCTGCCGTCCACCGGCACCGGCCCGACCTCGTCATCGCGCCGATGCTGCGCACCGCCCTCCCCGAGGAGGTGTGGGCCGCGTACACCTGCCTGATCGTCCACCCGGGACCGGTCGGCGACCGCGGCCCCGCCCCGCTCGACTGGGCCCTCCACGAACAGGCCTCCCGATGGGGCGTCACCGTCCTGCAGGCCGAGGCGGAGATGGACGCCGGAGCCGTCTGGGCCCACGTCGCCTGCCCCGTACCACCGGTGGGCAAGAGCGACCTCTACCGCGGCGAGATCGCCGACGCCGCCCTGGAGGCCGTCCTCCTCGCCGTCGGCCGCTTCGCCTCCGGCACCTACACCCCGCAGCCGCAGGCCACCGGACACCCGCGCCCCGCGATGCGCCAGGAGCACCGCCGGATCGACTGGCAGACGGACTCCACCGCGCGGGTCCTGCGGACCCTGCGCGCCGCCGACTCACAGCCCGGCGTACGGGACGAACTGCTCGGCGCCGAGTGGTTCCTGCACGGCGGCCACGCCGAGGACAGCCTGCGCGGCCGCCCCGGACACCTGCTCGCCACCCGGGCGGGCGCCATCTGCCGGGCCACCGCCGACGGGGCCGTCTGGATCCCCGAACTCCGCGCCCCCCGCGCCCCCGGCGGGCCCGCCGCCCCGAAACTGCCCGCCACCGTGGCCCTCGCCGGCCGGCTGCCCGCGCTGCGGGAACTTCCCGCCCCGCTGCACACCGACGCGCGCCGGCGCACCTGGTCCGACATCGGCTACCGGGAGGAGGGGCAGACCGGCTTCCTGTCCTTCTCCTTCCCCGGCGGGGCGATGAGCACCGCCCACTGCCGGCGCCTGCGGGAGGCCTACCGGTTCGCCTGCGCCCGCCCCACCACCGTCCTGGTCCTCGGCGGCGGCCGCGACTTCTTCTCCAACGGCATCCACCTGGGCGTCATCGAGGCGGCCGGCGACCCGGCGGAGGAGTCCTGGGCCAACATCAACGCCATGGACGACCTGGTCGAGGCCGTCCTCACCACCACCGACCGCCTGGTCGTCGCCGCCCTGGGCGGCAACGCGGCCGCCGGCGGGGCGATGCTCGCCCTCGCCGCCGACGAGGTCTGGTGCCGCTCCGGCGTGGTCCTGGGCCCGCACTACCGCCTGATGGGACTGCACGGCTCCGAATTCTGGACGTACACCCTGCCGCGCCGCGTCGGCACCGGCGTCGCCGAGCGCCTCACCACCGAGGCCCTGCCGCTGAGCGCGGAGGCCGCACACCGGCTGGGACTGGCCGACCGTACGGTGCCCTGCGCGCCCGAGGACTTCGCCGGCGAGACGGCGCGGTTCGCGGTGCGGCTGGCCGCCCTGCCCTCCACCGCCTCCCGGATCGCCGCCAAGAAGGCGCGGCGCGACCGCGACGAGGCCGAGCGGCCCCTGTCCGCCTATCGAGAGGCGGAACTGGCCCTGATGCGCCGGACCTTCTTCGACCCGGACGCCCCGTACCACGCCCTGCGCCGCGCCTTCGTACGCAAGGAACCCGCGACGGCCACGCCGCCCCACCTCGCGCGCGCCGTGGCCGGCCGGCACACGGCCCCGCTTCCCTCGCGGCGGCGTCCGGTCACTGGACTGGCCGCGCAGGACGCGGCAGGCCCGGGGCCCGGCTGCTAGCAAGAAAGGTGAGGCCGCCCGCGCCGCCTCGCCCCGGACTCCGCCCGAGCACCTCCCCGAGGAGGCATCCCCATGGATCCAGCGACGTCGGCCACGGTCGAAGACCCCCCGATCCACATCCTCTGGATCAACGCGGGTCTGAGCTGCGACGGCGACTCGGTATCCCTGACCGCCGCCATGCAGCCCAGCATCGAGGAGATCGTGACGGGCGCCCTGCCGGGGCTGCCCGAGATCGCGGTGCACTGGCCGCTGATCGACTTCGAATGCGGCCCGGTCGGCGGCGCGGACACCTTCATCGAATGGTTCTTCAAGGGGGAGCGGGGCGAAATCGACCCGTTCGTACTCGTCGTCGAGGGCTCCGTCCCCAACGAGAAGATCAAGCCCGAGGGCTACTGGTGCGGCTTCGGCGACGATCCCGAGACCGGCCAGCCCATCACCACCAGCGAGTGGATCGACCGGCTGGCGCCCAAGGCCCTCGCCGTCGTCGCCATCGGCACCTGCGCCACGTACGGCGGCATCCACGCCATGGAGGGCAATCCCACCGGAGCCATGGGCGTGCCCGACTACCTGGGCTGGAACTGGACCTCGAAGGCCGGCATCCCCATCGTGTGCGTGCCGGGCTGCCCGATCCAGCCGGACAACTTCTCGGAGACCCTGACCTACCTGCTCTACCAGGCGGCCGGCGCGGCCCCGATGATCCCGCTCGACGACAAGCTGCGCCCCACCTGGCTGTTCGGCGCCACCGTCCACGAGGGCTGTGACCGGGCCGGCTACTACGAGCAGGGCCAGTTCGCGAAGACCTACGACTCGCCCACGTGCCTGGTCAAGCTGGGCTGCTGGGGTCCCGTCGTCAAGTGCAACGTCCCCAAACGCGGCTGGATGAACGGCATCGGCGGCTGTCCCAACGTCGGCGGCATCTGCATCGCCTGCACGATGCCCGGCTTCCCCGACAAGTTCATGCCGTTCATGGACGAACCCCCCGGCGCCAAGGTGTCCAGCAAGGCCAGTGGCGCGTACGGGGCGGTGGTCCGCAGGCTCCGCGCGGTCACGGCGCACACCGTGGACCAGGAGCCGAAGTGGCGCCGCACCGGCCGGAAGCTGACCACGGGCTACCGCCCGCCCTGGTGACCGCCCCGCACGTCCCCACCCCGTCCACGCACTCCGCGCGGCACCGCAGCGAGAAGGGTCACGGCAGACACGATGGCACCGAAGACGAAGGCGGCCGGTGACGGCAGCGGGCTGGTGGAGATGGCCTGGGATCCGATCACGCGGATCGTCGGCAGCCTCGGCATCCACACGAAGATCGACTTCAAGCAGAAGCGGGTCGCGGAGTGCTACAGCACCTCGTCGGTCTTTCGCGGCTACAGCGTCTTCATGCGCGGCAAGGACCCCCGCGACGCGCACTTCATCACCAGCCGCATCTGCGGGATCTGCGGCGACAACCACGCCACCTGCTCCGTCTACACGCAGAACATGGCCTACGGGGTGAAGCCGCCCCACCTCGCCGAGTGGATCATCAACCTGGGCGAGTCGGCGGAGTACATGTTCGACCACAACATCTTCCAGGAGAACCTGGTCGGGGTCGACTACTGCGAGAAGATGGTCCGCGAGACCAACCCGGGGGTCCTCGAGCTCGCCGAGCGCACCGAGGCCCCGCACGCCGGTGACCACGGCTACAAGACCATCGCCGACATCATGCGCTCCCTCAACCCCATCGAGGGCGAGTTCTACCGCGAGGCCCTCCAGGTCAGCCGCTACACCCGCGAGATGTTCTGCCTGATGGAGGGCCGCCACGTGCACCCCTCCACCCTCTACCCGGGCGGCGTCGGCACCATCGCCTCCGTGCAGCTCTTCACCGACTACATGAGCCGCCTCATGCGGTACGTGGAGTTCATGAAGCGCGTCGTCCCGCTCCACGACGACCTCTTCGACTTCTTCTACGAGGCCCTGCCCGGGTACGAGGAGGTCGGCCGGCGCCGCGTGCTGCTGGGCTGCTGGGGCGCGCTCAACGACCCCGAGTACTGCGACTTCACGTACGCCAACATGTCCGACTGGGGACGGAAGATGTTCGTCACCCCGGGCGTGATCGTCGACGGCAGACTCGTCACCAACGACCTCACCGAGATCAACCTCGGCATCCGCATCCTGCTCGGCAGCTCGTACTACGACGACTGGGCGGGCCAGGAGCAGTTCGTCACCCACGACCCGCTCGGCAACCCGGTCGACCCCCGCCACCCCTGGAACCAGCACACCATCCCCGCCCCGCAGAAGCGGAACTTCGACGACAAGTACAGCTGGGTGATGTCGCCCCGCTGGTTCGACGGCAAGGACCACCTCGCGCTCGACACCGGGGGCGGCCCCATCGCGCGCCTGTGGTCCACGGCCCTGTCCGGGCTCGTCGACGTCGGCTACGTCAAGGCCACCGGGCACAGCGTGGTGATCAACCTGCCGAAGACGATGACCAAGCCCGAGACGCGCTTCGAGTGGAAGATCCCGCAGTGGAGCAACGCCCTGGAGCGCAACCGGGCCCGCACCTACTTCCAGGCGTACGCCGCCGCCATCGCCCTGCACTGCGCCGAGAAGGGGCTGGCCGAGGTCCGCGCCGGACGCACCCAGACCTGGGAGAAGTTCGAGGTGCCGGACGAGTCCATCGGCGTCGGCTTCACCGAGGCCGTACGGGGCGTGCTCTCGCACCACATGGTGATCCGCGACGGCAAGATCGCCAACTACCACCCGTACCCGCCCACCCCGTGGAACGCCAGCACCCGCGACACCTTCGGCACCCCAGGACCGTACGAGGACGCCGTCCAGAACACGCCGATCTTCGAGGAGAACACCCCGGAGAACTTCAAGGGGATCGACATCATGCGCGCCGTCCGCAGCTTCGACCCCTGCCTGCCGTGCGGGGTCCACATGTACGTGGGCGGCGGCAAGACCGTCAAGACCATGCACGTGCCCACCGGCCTGAGCGGACTGGGCGGATGAGCCCGGCCGTCGACGCCCGGGAGGCGGGCCGCCGCGTCGAGGAGGCGCTCGACCGGCTCGCCGCCACCGGCGACCGGGATGCCTGCGCGGCCGCCGAGGAACTGGTGCGCGCCCTCATGGACTTCTACGGGGCGGGCCTCGGCCGCCTCGTCGGGCGGCTCGGCGACGCGCCGCTGCGCCCGCTGCTCGACGACGAACTCGTCGCGAGCCTGCTGGCCCTGCACGACCTCCACCCCGAGGACGTGCACACCCGCATCTCCCGCGCCCTGGCCGCCGCCGGCGACCCGGTGGAGGTGCTGGGCTTCGACGAGGGCACCGGGGTGCTGCGGCTGCGCCCCGCGTCCGAGGGGACCGGCTGCGGGTGCGGCAGCGCCGGCGGGACGGGCGCCCGGCAGGCCGTCGAGGACGCGCTCGCCTCCTTGGCCCCCGAGGTCACCCGGGTGGACGTGGAGCAGGCGGCCCCGCAGCCCGCCCTGCTCCAGATCTCCGCCCGCCCGCACAACCCGGCGCGGGTGCCGTGAACCGGCACCCGGAGCGTACGGGCGCACCGCGCGGCCTGCGGCGGTTCGCCGGCCCTCGTCCGCCGCGGCCCGAAACCTGCGAACTGTGCGCGGCGGCGGTGCCCGAGGACGGCCACCGCCACCTGGTGGAGACCGAGAAGCGGGCGCTGGTCTGCGCCTGCACCGCCTGCGCCCTGCTGTTCGACCGGCCGGGCAGCACCACCGGGCGGTACCGCGCGGTCCCCGACCGCTACCTCACCGACCCCGGCCACCCGCTCGACGAGGGAGCCTGGGAACTGCTCCAGATCCCGGTCGGCGTCGCCTTCTTCTTCCGCAACGCCGCCCTCGACCGCCTGGTCGCGCTCTACCCGAGCCCGGCCGGAGCCACCGAGAGCGAACTGGACCCGCAGACCTGGCAGACCGTGCTCGGCGGCGGCCGACTGGCCGCGCTGCTCGAGCCCGATGTGGAGGCCCTCCTGCTGCGCCGCTCGGAGGGCCGCACCGCCTGCTACCTCGTGCCCATCGACATCTGCTACGAACTGGTGGGCCGGATGAGGCTGCTGTGGCAGGGCTTCGACGGCGGCGGCGAGGCCCGCGCCGCCCTCGACGCCTTCTTCGACCAGGTGGAGCGCCGGGCCAAGGTCCCGGCCGGCGCAGCCGGGGCGCGGCCGCGATGACCGACCTCCGCTTCAGCTGCACCGGGGTGCGCGCCGACGCCCACGCCGCCGGCCCCACCCTCGTGTTCCGGCTGCGGATCACCGCCGCCGACAACGCCCGGGTGCACGCCCTCGCCCTGCGCTGCCAGATCCGCATCGAACCGGCCCGGCGCGGCTACGGCCCCGCCGAGGCCGAGGGCCTGGCCGACCTGTTCGGCGAGCGCAGCCGCTGGGGCAGCACCCTCCAGCCCGTGCAGTTCGCCCAGGTCGCGCTCATGGTGCCCGGCTTCACCGGGGAGACCGAGACCGACCTGGCCGTCCCCTGCACCTACGACATGGACATCGCGGCGAGCCGCTACTTCCACGCCCTGGAGGACGGCGAGGCGCCGCTGCTGATGCTGTTCTCCGGCACCGCCTTCACCGGCGCGGGCGGCTTCCGCGTCGAGCCCGTGCCCTGGGACCGCGAAGCCTCGTACCGCCTGCCCGTACCCGTGTGGCGGGAGATGATCGAGCAGCACTTCCCGGGCTCCGGCTGGCTGCGGCTGCCCCGCGACACCATGGCGGAGCTGCTCGCCTTCCGCTCGCGGCAGGCCCTCGCCTCCTGGGAGTCCACCGTACGCGCCCTCCTCGACACGGCCGCCGCGGCGGACCCGCCGCCACCGGACCCGCCCCCCGTCCGGTTCGGCTCCCTCCCGCCCCGTGCCACCGAGAGGACGGCGCCATGACCACCACGGCCGCACCGGACTCCCGCTTCGCCACCGCGCGGCAGGTGGCCGACGCCGTCCTCTTCGAGGGCTACGTGCTCTACCCGTACCGGGCCTCGGCGGCCAAGAACCGGCTGCGCTGGCAGTTCGGCGTACTGGTCCCGCCCGCGTGGGGGCCGGCGCACGGGGAGCACGCGCACCAGCAGACCGAGATCCTCATGGAGCCCAAGGGCGCCGCGCACCTCGCCGTCGAGCTGCGCTTCCTGCACGCACAGCGCCGCACCGTCCAACAGGCCCTGCCCGACGGCAGGTTCGCGGACGTGGCCGAACTGCACCTGGCGGACCGGGTCCTCGTCCCCTGGGACGAGGGGGCCGAGGAGCGGGTCGAGCTGTCCGCCGGCGTTGCCGAACTGGCCGGGGAGGGCGTCACGCTCCCGTTCCGCCGCCCCGCCCGCGAGACCGCCGAGCCCGTCCTCGACGCCGACGGCCGCCGCGTCGGCCGCCTGGTGCGGCGTACCGTGGAAATCGAGGGCGTCGTACGCCTGCGCGCCATCGAACTCCCGGGCGCCTACCGGGTGTTCAAGCTCACCGCGGTCGTGGAGAACACCAGCCCGTGGACCCCGCCGGACGGGGCCGACCGCGACGCGGCCCTGCCCCGCTCGCTGGTCGCCGCGCACCTCCTGCTCGGCCTGGGCGCCGGCTCCTTCCTCTCCATGACCGACCCGCCCGAGTGGGCCAGAGAAGCGGTCGCCTCCTGCGTCAACCGCCACACCTGGCCCGTCCTGGCCGGCGGGCCCGGCCGCGCGGACGTGGTGCTGTCCTCCCCGATCATCCTGGAGGACCACCCGGCCATCGCCCCCGAAAGCGCCGGCGCGATGTACGACGCCACCGAGATCGACGAGATCCTCGCCCTGCGCACGGCGGCCCTCACCGACCGGGAGAAGCGCGAGGCGCGCGGTACGGACGCCCGCGCCGCCGCCGTGATCGACCTGGCCGACACCATGCCGCCCGAGGTACTGGAACGGCTGCACGGGGCGGTGCGCGCCCTGCGAGAGATCACCGACCCGGCCGGAGCGCAGCCGGACCTCCCCGGCACCATCACCGAACCCCCGGACGAGCACGGGGTGTTCCGGCCCGACACGCCTTGGTGGGACCCGGCCCGGGAGGACACCGCCGACCCGGCACGCGACCGGATCCTCGTCGACGGAGCGCCGGTGGGCGCGGGCAGCCGCGTCCTGCTCCGCCCGGGCCTGCGCCGCACCGACGCCCAGGACCTGTTCCTCCAGGGCATGGCCGCCCGGGTCGAGGCGGTCCTGCACGACGTCGACGGGGGAGTCCACCTCGCCGTGACCGTCGAGGACGACCCGGGCGCGGACATCCGGCGGGAACAGGGCCGCTTCCTCTACTTCCAGCCCGACGAGGTCACCCCCCTGGAGGACGCGTGAGCGGCAGAACGCTCGTCGCCGGCATCGGCAACGTCTTCCTCGGAGACGACGGCTTCGGCGTCGAGACCGTGCGGGCCCTGTCCGCGCACCGGCTGCCCGACGGAGCGGAGGCGGTGGACTTCGGCGTACGCGGAGTGCACCTCGCCTACCAGCTCCTCGACGGCTACGACACGCTCCTGCTGGTCGACGCCACCGCACGCGGCGGCGAGCCGGGCACGCTCTACCTCATCGAACCCGAGGGGAGCGACGGGCCCGGCGGCGCCGTCCTCGACGGCCACCACATGTCCCCCGACGCTGTCCTCGCGCTGCTGGACACCCTGTGCGCCGGCACCGGAACCGCTCCGCCGCGCCGGACGCTGGTCGTCGGCTGCGAACCGGCCTCGGTCGAGGAGGGCATCGGCCTGAGCCCACCGGTGGCCGCGGCCGTGCCGCGGGCCGCCCGCATGGTGCTGGACCTGCTCCACGGCGAAACCGCCACGCCTTCCCGCGCCCTGAGGAGAACCCCATGAAGAAGGCCGTCCTCTGCGGGGCCGCCACCGCCGCACTGCTCGTCGTACTGATCGAGGTCTTCCCCGACATCAGGCGATACCTGCGGATGGTCAGGATGTGAGACCGCGACCGCCCCGGCGCCGAATGGCGTACGGGGCGTGTCGCGCGTCGGCGTGCCCGCCCGCCACGCCTCCGTCCTGCCGGTGTAATGAGCCCCGGCAGGACGGAGTCCGATGCACGAGATGTCGATCGCCATGGCTGTCGTCGGCCAGGTGGAGGAAGCGGCCGAGGCCGGTGGTGCGAGCGCCGTGACGGCCGTGCGGCTCCAGGTCGGAGAACTGGCGGGCGTGGTCCCCGACGCCCTGGTCTTCTGCTTCGAACTGGCCTGCGCCGGAACCGTACTGGAAGGCGCCCGTCTCGTCACCGAGACGGTGGCCGCCCGCGCCCGGTGCGGCTCCTGCACGCGCGAATGGCCGACCGGCATGCCCCCCGAACTGTGCTGCCCCGGCTGCGCACGGGCCACCGACGTCGAGCTGCTCGCGGGCCGCGAGCTCCGGATCCTCACCGTGGACTGGGAGGACGGTCCCGCCGCCCGCGCCGCCGCCCGCACCCGCGAACCGATCTCCGAGGAGGCCTGAACCATGTGCCGAGTGGTCGATCTACGGCAGGCGGTACTCGCCAAGAACGACGAGGCGGCGCACACCCTGCGCGCCGAACTCACCGCACGGGGAACCGTGGTCGTCAACCTGCTCTCCAGCCCGGGCAGCGGGAAGACGGAACTGCTCGAGCGCGAACTGCTCCTCGCCCGGGAGCGAGGGGTGCCGGTGGCCGCGCTGACCGCCGACCTCGCCACCGAGAACGACGCACGGCGCCTGGCCCGTTCCGGAGCACCGGTCAAGCAGGTGCTCACCGACGGGCTCTGCCACCTGGAGGCCGGCATGCTGGGCCGGCACCTGGAGGGATGGCTGCCCGAAGACACCCGGCTCCTGTTCGTGGAGAACGTGGGCAACCTGGTCTGCCCGGCCTCCTACGACCTCGGGGAGACCCTGCGCGTGGTCCTCGCCTCGGTCACCGAGGGCGAGGACAAGCCGCTGAAGTACCCGACCGCCTTCGGGTCGGCGCAGCTGGTGGTGGTGACCAAGACGGACATCGCGCAGGCCGTCGCGTTCGACGAGGCCGCCTTCCGCGCCAACGTCCAGCGGGTCAACCCCGGTGTGGAGGTGGCGCTGACGTCCGCCCGCACGGGCGAGGGCGTGGGCGTGCTGCTGGACCGGGCGCTGGCGGTCGGCGCGGGCGCCGGAGCGCACACGCCGGTCATGGCGCGCGGACCCCACGCGCACGGGGCCGACCACGGGCATGGGCACGGGCACGGGCACGGGCACGGGCATGGGCCCGAACACAGGCCTGGGCACGACCACGGGACGTCGCCCGCCGTGGTGCAGACCCGCTGATGGAGGCCGTCGAGCGGCGCCGGATCACCGTCCGGGGCGTGGTGCAGGGCGTCGGCTTCCGGCCGTACGTGTACACCCGCGCCACCGGCCTGGGCCTGGCCGGGCACGTCACCAACACCCCCGAGGGCGTCGTCGCGGAGGTGGAGGGCGCACCGGCCGCCGTCACCGAGTTCTGCGAGCGGCTCGCCGCGGACGCGCCCCCGCTGGCGAGGGTGGACGCGGTCGACCACCGCCGGGTGCCCGTCGCGGGGGGCACCGGATTCGCCATCGTCGCCTCCGGGACCGGCGGCCCCGCCCGCACCCTGGTCCCGCCGGACACGGCCACCTGCGCGGACTGTCTCGCCGAGCTGGCGGACCCCGCCGACCGCCGCCACCGCCACCCCTTCATCACCTGCACGCACTGCGGACCGCGCTTCACCATCGTCACCGGGCTGCCCTACGACCGCGCCCACACCACGATGGCCGGTTTCCCGATGTGCCCCGACTGCGCCCGTGAGTACGCCGACCCCGCCGACCGCCGCTTCCACGCACAGCCCGTCGCCTGCCCGGCCTGCGGACCGCGGCTGCGGCTGCTCGTCGGGCACCCTCCCCGCGAGGTGACCGGCGCTGACCCGGTCGCGGAGGCCCGCGGGCTCCTGGCCGCAGGAGCGATCCTCGCCGTCAAGGGGATCGGCGGCTACCACCTCGCCTGCGACGCGGCCGACCCCGCGGCGGTGGCCGAACTGCGCCGCCGCAAGGCCCGCGGGGACAAGCCGTTCGCCCTGATGGCACGCGACCTCGCCGACCTCGAACACCTCGTCCACATCGGCCCCAAGGAGCGGGCCCTGCTCACCGGGGCGGCGCGGCCGATCGTGCTGCTGCGGCGCCGCCGGGCCTTCGGGGCCGCCGTCGCGGCCGGCGCGGTGGCCGACGGGGTCGCCCCGCGCTGCCCCGACCTGGGCGCGATGCTCCCGTACACGCCCGTGCACCACCTGCTGCTCGGACTGCCCGGCGACCCGCCCGGCGCCCGACTGCTCGTCATGACCAGCGGAAACCGCTCCGGAGAGCCCATCGTCACCGACGACGACGAGGCCCTGGACCGACTCGCCCGGCTGGCCGACGCCTGGCTCACCCACGACCGCCCGATCCACGTGCCCTGCGACGACTCCGTGGTGCGCGTCTGCGACGGCGAGCGGCTGACCGTACGACGCTCCCGCGGCTACGCCCCGCTGCCCGTCGCGCTCCCGCTGCCGGTCCCCGCGGTCCTCGCCGCCGGGGGAGACCTGAAGAACACCTTCTGCCTCGGCGAAGGACGCCGGGCCTGGCTGTCCGCACACATCGGCGACATGGACGACCTCGCCACCCAGTACGCCTGCGAGCGCGCCCAGCGGCAGCTGGAGGCCGTCACCGGCGTCACCCCCGCCCTGCTCGCGGCCGACCTGCACCCCGGCTACCGCTCCGGGCAGCGGGCCCGGCGCACCGCCGCCGGCCGGCCGCTGGTCCGCGTACAGCACCACCACGCCCACATCGCCTCCGCGATGGCCGAACACGGCCTGGACGGCGGCCGGAAGGTGATCGGCGTCGCCTTCGACGGCACCGGCTACGGCGACGACGGCGCGGTATGGGGCGGCGAGTTCCTGCTGGCCGACTACGCCGGGTACACGCGCTTCGCCCACCTCGCCTACGTCCCGCTGCCGGGCGGCGACGCGGCCGTGCAGCGCCCGTACCGCATGGCCCTGTCCCACCTGTGGGCCGCGGGCATCGAATGGACCCCGGACCTGCCCTGTGTCACCGCCTGCCCTTCCGCCGAACTGCGGGTGCTGCGCAGCCAGTTGGAGCGGAACCTGAACTGCGCCCCCACCTCCAGCATGGGACGCCTCTTCGACGCGGTGTCCTCCCTGGCGGGGGTCTGCCACCGCTCCGGGTACGAGGCGCAGGCCGCGATCGAGCTGGAGTCCGCGGCGCTCGCCGACCTCGCCGACCTCACGACCTCCGGATCCGGACCGGGGTACGCCTTCGCCCTGCGCCCGCCCCCCGACGGCGCCGAGGGGCCGGTGACCGCCGATCCGGCGCCCCTGCTGGCCGCCGTGGCGGCCGACGTGCGCGCGGGCACGGATCCGTCCCGGATCGCCGCCCGCTTCCACACCGCGGTCGCCGAACTGGTCGGCGCGCTCTGCGAACGGGCCCGCGAAGGGCACGGCCTGGACACCGTCGCCCTGACCGGCGGGGTCTTCGCCAACACCCTGCTCTCCTCGGCCTGCGCCCGCGTCCTGCGCGGGAGGGGCTTCACCGTCCTGCGCCACGTCCGGATCCCGCCGAACGACGGCGGCCTGTCGCTGGGCCAGCTCGTGGTGGCGGCAGCGGTCCACTCCGCGGACCACCACTCCTAGCGAAGGAGAAGCCCATGTGCCTGGCGGTACCCGGCCGAGTGCTCGACATCGGGGAGCGGGACGGCACCCGCATGGCGACCGTCGACTTCGGCGGTGTGCAGAAGGAGGTGTGCCTGGAATACCTGCCGGACCTCCAGGTGGGCGAGTACGCCATCGTCCACGTGGGCTTCGCCCTCCAGCGCCTCGACGAGGAGTCGGCCCGGCAGACCCTCGAACTCTTCGCGCAGCTCGGCATGTTGCAGGAGGAGTTCGGCGACCCCTGGGAACAGGCCGCGGCGGCGGGCGGCTCCCCGTGGCCCTTCACCGACGATCCGGACGGAGCCGCAGCGCAGGAGGAGGCCCGCAAGTGAAGTACATCGACGAGTTCCAGGACCCCGAGCTCGCCCGCAGGCTGCTCGACGACATCCACGCCATCGTGACCCGCCCCTGGGCCCTGATGGAGGTCTGCGGGGGCCAGACCCACACCATCATCCGGCACGGGATCGATCAACTCCTCCCGGATCAAGTGGAGTTGATCCACGGCCCGGGCTGCCCGGTGTGCGTCACCCCGCTGGAGGTCATCGACAAGGCCCTGGAGATCGCCTCCCGGCCGGATGTGGTCTTCTGCTCCTTCGGCGACATGCTGCGCGTGCCGGGCACCGGCCGCGACCTCTTCCAGGTGCGCAGCGAGGGGGGCGACGTACGGGTCGTCTACTCCCCGCTCGACGCACTGCGGATCGCGCAGGAGAACCCGGGGCGCGAGGTGGTGTTCTTCGGCATCGGCTTCGAGACCACGGCGCCGCCGAACGCCATGACGGTGTACCAGGCCAGGAAGCTGGGCATCCCGAACTTCAGCCTGCTGGTCTCCCACGTCCGCGTCCCGCCGGCCATCGAGGCGATCATGCGGTCGCCGAGCTGCCGGGTCCAGGGCTTCCTGGCGGCCGGGCACGTGTGCAGCGTGATGGGCATGGGGGAGTACCCGGAGCTGGCGGCCCGCCACCGGGTCCCGATCGTCGTGACCGGCTTCGAGCCGCTGGACATCCTCGAAGGCGTACGGCGGGCCGTACGGCAGCTGGAGCGCGGCGAGCACACCGTCGACAACGCGTACGCGCGCGCCGTGCGCCCGGAGGGGAACCCGGCCGCCCTCGCCATGCTGGAGGACGTCTTCGAGGTCACCGACCGTGCCTGGCGGGGCATCGGCGTCATCCCGGACAGCGGCTGGCGGCTGTCGTCCCGCTACCGGGAGTACGACGCCGAGCACCGCTTCTCGGTGACCGGCATCAACACCCGGGAGCCCGCGGAGTGCCGCAGCGGCGAGGTCCTCCAGGGGCTGCTCAAGCCGCACGAGTGCGAGGCCTTCGGCACCCTGTGCACCCCGCGCAGCCCGCTCGGCGCCACGATGGTGTCCAGCGAGGGCGCGTGCGCCGCGTACTACCTCTACCGCCGGCTGGAACTCACCCCGGCCCGGACCGCCGTTTCGCCGGAGGCGAGCCCCGTTGCCTGAGACCGCACAGACCGCGACCGCACAGACCGCGACCGCACAGACCGCGGCCGCACGGACCGCGACCAGGCTGGACATCACCGGCTGGACCTGCCCCGCCCCCCTGCGCGACCGCCCCCGCGTGGTGATGGGCCACGGCGGAGGCGGCGCGCTCTCGGCCGAACTGGTCCAGCACCTCTTCGCCCCCGCCTTCGGCGGCGAGGTCCTGGCCCAGCTCGGGGACTCCGCCGCCCTCTGGCTGGGCGGTGTCCGGCTGGCGTTCTCGACCGACTCGTACGTCGTACGGCCGCTGTTCTTCCCGGGCGGCAGCATCGGAGACCTGGCGGTCAACGGCACGGTCAACGACCTGGCCATGAGCGGGGCCGGGGCCGCCTACCTCTCCTGCGGGTTCATCCTCGAGGAGGGCGTCGAGATGTCCGTCGTGGCGCGGATTGCCGAGGCGCTCGGCGCGGCCGCGCGCGCCGCCGGGGTGGAGGTGGCGACCGGCGACACCAAGGTCGTCGAGGCGGGCCACGGCGACGGCGTGTACGTCAACACCGCGGGCATCGGGCTGATCCCCGACGGGGTGGACCTGCGCCCCCAGCGGGTCGTTCCGGGCGATGTGGTGATCGTCAGCGGCGAGATCGGCCTGCACGGGGTGGCCATCCTGAGCGTCCGGGAGGGGCTGGAGTTCGGTGTGGACGTCGAGAGCGACTGCGCGGCCCTGGGCGGTCTCGTCCAGGCCATGCTCGCCGTCACCCCGGACCTCCACGTGCTGCGCGACCCCACCCGCGGCGGGCTGGCGGCCTCCCTCAACGAGATCGCGGCCGCCTCCGGGACCGGCGTCGTCATCCAGGAGCGCCGGGTGCCGGTCCCCGCCGCCGTCGCGAACGCGTGCGCGATCCTCGGCCTCGACCCGATGTACGTGGCCAACGAGGGCAAGCTGGTCGCCTTCGTCCCCCGGCAGCACGCGGACGCCGTCCTCGACGCCATGCGCGCCCACCCGCTGGGCCGCCGCGCGGCGGTGATCGGCGAGGCGGTCGCTGCCCACCCCGGCCTGGTCGTGGCCCGCACCGGCCTCGGCGGCACCCGGGTGGTCGACCTGCCGATCGGAGAGCAGCTGCCGCGCATCTGCTGACGCGGGCCGGGCAGGAGATGATGGAAGCGCAGGGCCGTTTCTGCGAGGGCGGGACCGAGGGCGGAGGAGGTGTGCGTGCCATGACGGAGCACGACGGCGGTCCGTCGGCGCGGAATCTGGAGGAAGGCCGACTGCTCAAGGAGCTGGAGGCCATCCACCGCACGCGCCACGAGACCCTGCTGCACGGGTCGGACGATGCCCTGGTCACCCACACGCAGCGGATGAACGAGCTGGAGCACGAGTACGTACGCCGCCACCCGCGGCGGGCCCAGACCGCCGGCCGCACCCGCTCGGGCGCCCGGGCCCGTACCGGCGCGGAGGACGCGGAGTAGCGGCTCGCAGGTGCGCCGGGGCGGGGCCGGGTCAGTCCTTGTGCGTGTAGCGCGTGCGCGCCCACAGCGGCAGGGCGAACCAGCACAGCAGGTACCACCCCAGCACGCCGGCCACCAGCCAGGGCACGAAGGCGTTGTTCGTGGCCACGCGCAGCACCAGGAAGAGCGCGGCGGTGAGGGTGGCCAGCAGCAGGAGGATCCCCGCGAAGGTGAGCCGTGAGGCCCAGACGACGGCCTGGGGCTTGATCCGGCGGCCCGAGACGATGCGGTGGAAGGCGACCGGGCCGACGAGTGCGCCGGTCGCCAGGGATCCCAGGACGACGGTCACGATGTAGAGCGTCTTGTCGGTCTGGGGCAGCCCGTGGAAGTGGGGGGTGAAGACGACGGTCAGCAGGAAGCCGAAGAGGATCTGCACGCCCGTCTGGACGACCCGGATCTCCTGCACCAGCTCCTGCCACCGCCGGTCCGCGCGCTGTTCCTCGCTCTCGTTCCGGCCGTCACCCCGTTCGGCGTCGCCGCTCTCTTCGCGCATGCCGTCTCCCGGTCGGTGTCACTTCTGGGCCTGCTGGCCCAGGTGGAAGAGCAGCCAAACGAAACCGGCGAACACGTGGGTGCCGACGATGTAGAGGAAGGCGCGCAGGGCGACGCCGTTCTGCTTCCACTTCTCGTACTTCGCGGCGGCCGCGACGCCGGTCGCGTCGGTGGTGCTCTCGTTCGTCTTCTCGTCCATGGTCCTCCCACGGTAGCGAACGACGCGCCGCGCCACGAGCCGACAATGGGTCACACTTGCCTCGGATGAGACAACTTTGTATCGTTCGAGGCGAAGGAGGCTCATCATGGTGCACGAAGAAGAACTGCTGGACAGCGCCGCGCGCGTCCTCGCCGGCGATCACAGCGCCTCGATGGTGCAGATCGCCGCCGGGACCGGGACCAGCCGCGCCACGCTCGGCCGCCGCTACGCGACCCGGGAGGCGCTGCTCAAAGCCGTCGCCGTCCGGGCCATCCAGGTGGTCGACGCGTGCCTCACCCCGGCCGACCTGCCGGAGACCGCCGACGGCCCGGCCTTCGACGCCGCGCTGGAGGAGCTGGTCGTCGCCCTGCTGCCCGCCGCGCACCTGTACGGCTTCACCTCGCGCGACGCCACCGTCCTCGCCGACCCCGAGTTCCGGGCCGGTGTCGACCGACAGGACCAGCGGGCACTGGCCTTCCTCTCCCTCGGCCAGCGGCTCGGGCGGCTGCGCACCGACCTGCCGCCGTACTGGATCTGGTACTCGCTGTGGGGCCTGCTCGACGCCGCCGCCGAGGGCGTCCGCGACGGGCACCTCGCCCCCCGCCGGATCGGCCACCTGGTCCTGACCTCCTTCCTCAGCGGGACCCGGCCCCCCGGGCAGCCGTCCGCGCCGTAGGGCTGTTTTCGCCCCGACCCGCTCCACCCCGTGCACCACCCCGAACGGAACCTCATGCACCCCGCCGCGCTCGACCCCCGCCGGTGGATCGTCCTGGCGATCCTCTCCGGCAGCCTCCTGCTGATCTCCATGGACACCACGATCCTCAACGTGGCCTTCCCCTCCCTGGTCGGCGACCTCCGGCCCGGCGCCGTACAGCAGCTGTGGATCATCGACGTCTACGCGCTCGCGCTGTCCGGCCTGCTGGTCACCGCGGGCGCGCTCGGCGACCGCTGGGGGCGCAAGCGGCTGCTCATGGCGGGCTTCGGCATCTTCTCGCTGGCCTCGCTCATAGCCGTCTTCTCCACCGAGGCCTGGCACGTCATCGCGGCCCGCGCCCTCCTCGGCATCGGCGGCGCGGCGATCATGCCCGCCACCCTGTCGATCCTGCGCAGCGTCTTCACCGACGCCAGGGAACGCGCCTTCGCCCTCGCCGTCTGGGCGGCCGTGTTCGGCGGCGGCATGGCCTTCGGCCCGGTCATCGGCGGGCTGCTCGTCCAGGACTACGGCTGGCACTCCGCCTTCCTCCTCAACCTGCCCGTAGCCGCCCTCATCGTCGCGGCGGGCCTGCGCTACCTCCCCGAGTCCCGCTCCCCGCGCAGCACCGGCGACTGGCACTGGTGGGGCGTCGGCCAGTCCATCGTCGGCATGCTCGCGCTCGCGGGCGGCATCAAGCAGCTCGGCAAGAGCGGCGTCGCCGACCCGCTGCCGTGGGCCCTGCTGGCCGTGGCAGCCGTCGCGCTGACCGTCTTCGTACGCCGCCAGCTGCGCCGGGACAACCCGCTGCTCCAGGTGCGGCTGTTCGCCAAGCCGGCCTTCAGCGTCGCGGCGACCGCGATCTTCCTGCCCATGGTGGGCATGGGCGCGATCCTCTTCCTCGTCACCCAGTGGTTCCAGTACGGACAGGGCTACACCCCGCTCGAGGCCGGACTGCGGCTGCTGCCCGCCCCGCTCGCGCTGATCTGCGCCTCGATGGTGGCCCCCGCCCTGATGCACCGCTTCGCCATCCGGCACGTGCTGGGCGCGGGCCTGGTCGTCCTGGCGGTCGGCATGGCCCTGCCGTGGACCCTCCAGCAGTTCACCGACCTCGGGTACCCGGCCTTCGCGGCCGCCCTGACCGTCATGGGCCTGGGCGCCGGCACCGCCACCACGGTCGCCTCGGTCACGCTGATCTCCGCGGCGCCCGCGGACGAGGTCTCCAGCGCCGCCGCCATCGAGGAGACCTGCTACGAACTGGGCTCGGCCATGGGCGTGGCCATCCTCGGCTCCACCGCGGCCGCCCTCTACCGGGGCAACCTGCCCGCCTTGGACCTGGACGGCCCCAGCGCCGCCGCGGTGCGGGACTCCGTGGGCGAGGCCGCGCACATCGCCGAACGGCTCGGCGGCACCGTCGGCCAGGCCCTGGCCGACGCCGCCTCGCACGCCTACACCCTCGCGATCACCCCGGCGTTCCTCATGGCCGGCGGCCTCGCGATCGCCGCGGCGGCCACGACCTGGGCCCTCATTCCGCGCGATCTCCAGCCCACCGAGAACCACTGATCCGGGCCGGCCCGAAAGGGACGGCCCCGAACGCCGGCGCGGCGGGCGCCGGGCCCAGAGTGGTGGTGCCCGGCGCCGCCCGGTGGCCCAGGCCCGTGCGGTACACGTCCAGGGCCGCCTCGGTCCGGCCCGTCCGGCGCAGCAGGTCACCCAGCATCCGGCACAGGTCCGCGAGGTCGCCGGTGGCCCCGCTGCGCTCCAGCAGCGCCAGCGCCTGCACGTAGTGCTCCTCCGCGGTCTCGGGCTCACCGCGCTCCTCGGCCATCAGGCCGAGGAGCCGGTGCGCGCCTCCCGCGTGCACGGCGCCGTGGCTGTCCCCCAGTTCCAGGAGCGCCGAGAGCAGCTCCGCGGCCTCCTCGTACCGGCCGAGCCGGCGCAGTACGTCGGCCAGTTCCACCTCCACCTGCGCGGTGTACAGGGCGGCGCGCCGGGCCGCCAGCATCTCCCGGGCCGTACGCAACTCCCGCTCCGCTGCGGCGAGTTCGCCGTTCTGTGCCTGTACGTACCCGCGCATCCAGTGGCAGTGCGCCAGATCGGTCCGCAGGCGCAGCTGCCCGTAGATCGCCTGCGCCTTGGCGAGCGAGGCGTCCGCGTCGGCCACCCGGCCCTCGGCCAGGAACGTCCGCGCCACCTGCCGGTGCATCCCCGCCACCAGCGCCGGATCGCTGACCTGCGGGGCCAGGGCGAGGGCGAGTTCCGCCGCGTGGGCGGCGCGGGCGTGCGCGCCCATGTCGATGTACGGCCCGATCACCGCGGCGTAGAGCAGGACCAGCGCCTCGGGGTCGGCCAGCCCGCTCGCGCCCAGCTCGTCGATGGTGGATTCCAGCAGGTAGCAGGCGTAGCGCAGCTCTCCGGCCAGCAGGTGGGCCACGGCGCGGCCGCGGATCGGGCGGGCCCGGCGGGGCAGCGGCTCATCGGCCAGCAGGCGCTCGGCCGCCTCGAAGCGGCCGATCGCGTCGGCGAGTTCCCCGGCCTCCAGGGCGCAGTCGCCCAGCCCGAGCAGCGCCTCCGCCTGCTCGGCGACCAGCGCGAGCTCCTCCGCCTCGTCGAGCAGCCGCCGGTAGCGCACGGCGGCCTCGTCGGCCGCGCCGGTGGCGAGCGTCTGCTGGGCGTCGGCCAGCGCGAGGCGCAGCTCGGTGGCCAGGTGGGCGGGGCGGCCGGTGGCCAGCTCCTCGTACGAGGTGCCCAGGCGTCCGGCGAGGAAGCGCAGCGCGGTCTCGGACGGGCGGACCCGGCCCGACTCCAGCGTCGAGATGTATGCGGGGGTATAGCTGGGCTCCGCCAACTGTCTTTGAGTGAGGCCGAGTTCGGTGCGCATCCGCTGAACCCTGCTGCCGATCCGGGCCGGTTCGTCCATGGAATCCCCCTGGTTGCTCGAACTCCCCAGTATTCAGGGGGATCAGGCCATTGCGCACGCCCCGCGCGCCACCTAGTTTAAGCAACCGATTCAGCAGGCTTATCGCCTTGCTTAACTTCCTTGTTCAACTTCCTTTCCAGGGGGAGGACTTCATGCGTCCAGTCAGAGGCCGGGTCCGGGGTCCGGCGCTGCGGGCCGCCCTCGCGGCGGTCTGCGCGGCCGCCGTTCTGGTGGCAGCCGCACCGGCGGGGGCGGCCGACGCGCCGCCGGCGGCCGGGGTGGAGGTCGAGATACCGGGGCCGGAGCACGGCGGCGACGCCGGATCCGGCCACATCCGGGTCCCGGCCGCCGGGGCCCGGGCGAAGACCTCGGGCGGGCTGTCCCCGGCCGAGCGGGCGGCCGACGGCGAGGTCGTCAAAATGGTCGACAACGGCCCCACCGCCGACCGCCTCGACGTCGTCGTCATCGGCGACGGCTACACCTCCGCGGAGCTGGAGCGGTTCCGCTCCGACGCCCGGCAGAAGTGGGACGAGGTGACGGCCGTGGAGCCGTACACCACCTACCGGAACCTGTTCAACGTGTGGACGGTCGACGCCGTCTCCCGGGAGTCCGGAGTCTCCGGCGACCCCACTGCGGCCACCGTCCGCGACACCGCCCTCGGCTCGTACTTCTGGTGCGAGGAGATCGAGCGGCTGCTCTGCGTGGACCAGCCCAAGGTCGACGCGTACGTGGCGAAGGCGCCGGAGGCCGACCTGGTCATCGTGCTCGCCAACAGCGCCAAGTACGGCGGCGCGGGCTACAACGAGCCCAGCGCCACCCTCGGCTACGAGGGGATATCGACGGCCTCGGCGGGCCACCCGAAGTCCGGTCAGGTGGCCATCCACGAGACCGGCCACTCGCTCGGCAAGCTCGCCGACGAGTACTTCTACTCCGGCGTCCCGGAGTACGAGAAGTACACCGGCCCCGAGCCCGCCGAGTCCAACAGCTCCGCCCTGCCCGCGGACCGGATGGCAACCCAGCGGGCCAAGTGGTACCGCTGGCTCGGCGAACCCTCCCCGGACGGCGGCACGGTCGGCGCGTACGAGGGCGGCGGCTACTTCTCCACCGGGCTGTACCGGCCCACGGACAACTCGATCATGCGGGTGCTGGGCAAGCCCTTCAACCTGCCCGGCGTCGAGGCGATGATCGGCGGGTTCCACCAGCACGCGAGGACCGTCACCCCGCTCACCCCGACCGACCGCACCCTGCGGGCGCGCGACACCGCGCGGGCGGCCGTGCCGCGGCTGGCCGGAGCGGACGGGCGCCAGCTCGTGGTCAGGTGGTACCTGGACGGCAGGGAGCTGAAGCGGTTCGAGGGCCGGACCGAGGTGGCGGTGGCGGACCTGTGGCTCTTCGACTTCCGCCCGCACCGCCTCAAGGTCACGGCGGAGGACCGCACCCCTTCGGTGCGCGACCCCGAGATCGCACGCACCCTGCGCTCGACGGCGGCGTGGACGGTGCGGCTCTGACGCGCGGCGCCGGGTTCCTCAGACCCGGCGCCAGACCGCCATCGCCCAGGAGAACAGCCCGAACAGCACGAGCCCGGCGGCGACCAGGACCAGGAGCCACGGTCCCGCCGGGGTCTGGGTGAAGGCGCGGAGGGTGTCGTCGACACCCTTCGCCTCCGCCGGGTCGTAGCGCAGCGCCGCGTACACGACGAAGGCGCCCGCCGCGGTGAAGACCGCGCCGCGGGCCACGCCGCCGGTGACGCCGAGGAACTCGACCGCCTTGCGGACCCCCTCGGTCATCCGGTCCAGGGCCAGATACTTGCGGAACGTGCGCAGGGCCGCCCCTACGGCGATCACGCCGCCCGCGACGAGGATCGCCCCACCGGCCGCGCCGACCCACCACGGGCCGCCGGGCAGCTCCATCGCCCTGGCCGTCACGTCGCGCGACTGCTCGTCGCTGGACCGCTGGCCGCCGGACCCGGCGGCGAAGGAGAGCACCGACAACGCGAGGGCCCCGTAGAACACCGCCCGGGCCGCCGACGCCAGCCGCTTGCCGGCCTTGTCGCCGTCCGGGCCCGCGGCGCCGAACACCGCCTCCGACAGCCGCCACAGCATCATGCACACCAGGCCGATGCCGACCGCCCAGACGAGGACCCCCCCGAAGGGCTGCTCCGTGAGCGCCTGGAGCGCGCCCTTGCGGTCCGCCTCGGGGCCGCTCTCGCCGAACGCCACGCGGACGGCGACCGCACCGAGGAGCACGTACAGTACGCCGCGCGCCACCAGTCCGCACCGGGCCACGACCTCTCGGCCCATGCCGCCCGGGGACGCGGTCCGTGCCCCCTCGCGCCGTACTCCTTCGCCTGTCGTTTCGCCGCCCGTCATGCCACGCGGCTACCCGGGGCCGACCGCTCCATGCCCGCGGGCCGACCCCGCGGCGATGCCGTCGAGGACGAGGCCGAGGCCCAGCTCGAATCCGCGGTCGTCGAGCTCGGCCAGGCCCGCGCCGGTGGCCGCGGCCCCGGTGAGGGAGTCGGCGAGGGCCGGGTAGGCGGGGCGGTAGTCGCCCGCCGCGCGGGTGAAGCCCGCGGTGAAGGTCTCCAGTGCGGAGCCCAGGACCAGGTAGTCGATGGCGGCGGCGGCCTCGGCCGCCCGCGCCGGGGTGCAGCCCGCCCGGATCAGGGCGCCGAGCAGGGCGTCGTATCCGCGCAGGGCGCGGTCCGCCTCGACCCTGCGGCGGGCGGCGGGGGCGATGGCGTTCGGATGGCGCAGGTACACGCGGCGGTAGCCGCGCGCGTACGAGGCGATCCCCTCCCGCCAGTCGGGCCCGTCGAGCGGGCTCAGGTCGATCTCCTCGTTGATCAGTTCCGAGACCGCGTCGAGGACGTCCTCCTTGGACGCGACGTGGTGGTAGAGGGATGCCCCTTTGACCCCGAGGCGGTCGGCGAGCGTGCGCATCTTGAGGGCCTGCGGGCCCTCGCCGTCGAGGAGTTCGAGGGCCGCGCGGGCGATGTTCCCCCGGCTGAGCAGCGGCTGGTTCGGTCGGCCCACGTGTGATCCCCCTCGTTCCGGGCCGCCAGGTTACCCGTTGGCAGGGTCTTCCCAAGGGGTTCGAGCCGGGTTAAGGTCCCCGCATTCCCGATACCTAACAACGTTAGATTTAACGTTCGGGACGCTCCGGGCGCTCCGGCGCTCATCCCCCTCTGAGAGGTGCGCATGACAGACCTTGCCTCCGCACGCCCTGAAACGGCCGACGCCGACGCCGCCCGCCTGACCGACCTGGGCTACACCCAGGAGCTCAGTCGCAGCCTCGGCATCCTCGGGAACATCGCGATGGGCTTCGCCGTCGTCTCGCCCGTCGTCGCCCTGTACGCCGTCTCGATGGTCGGCACGATGATCGCCGGGCCCGCCTGGGTCTGGGCGCTGCCGATCGTGCTGCTGGGCCAGTGCCTGGTGGTGAACGTCTACTCGGAGCTGGCCTCGCAGTGGCCGCTGGCCGGCGGCCCGTACCAGTGGGGCCGGCGGCTGCTCGGCCCCTCCTTCGGCTGGATGAGCGGCTGGGTGTGGCAGTTCGCCGTGATGTTCGGCAACACCACCGTCGCCTACCTGGCCGCCCCGTGGGTGTTCGCCCTCGTCGGCGCCACCCCCACACCGGGGTCAATGGTCGCGGTGGCGGCCGGGATCCTGCTCGCGTGCATGCTGGTCAACGCGTACGGGATCAGGATCCTGAGCTGGTTCGTCTCGCTGGGCATCGCCGCCGAGGCCATCGCCTCCGTACTGGTCGGCTTCGCGCTGCTGCTGTTCTTCCGCGAACACGGGTTCGCGCTGTTCACCGAGACCCTGGGCGCCGAAGAGCTGTCCGGCGGGTCGACCGCGCTGGCCTTCCTCGCCGTCCTGGCCGTCGCGGGCTGGGGCTTCATCGGCTTCGACGCCTGCGTCTCGACCGCGGAGGAGACCAAGGACGCCGGCCGGCAGGTCCCGCGCGCCATGTGGTGGGCCCTGGTCAGCGTCGGGCTCGTGGTCATCCTCAACGCGATGGCGGTCGCCCTCGCCCACCCCGCGCCGCAGTCCGTCGTCGCGGGGGAGGACCTTGACCCGGTGACCACCGCGGTCGCCGGCGCGTTCGGTTCGTGGTCCGACAAGCCCTTCGTGGCCGTGGTCCTGGTCGGGTTCCTCGCCTGCGCCATGGCCTCCCAGGGCGGTGCCGCGCGCGGCGTGTACTCCCTGGCCCGCGACGGGGTGTTCCCCTTCTCCCGCCAGGTGCGCCGGGTCAACCGCCGGCAGGCCCCGATCGGCGGCCTCGTCGCCTCGACCCTCGTCAGCTGCACCGGCCTGCTGCTCGGACTGAACGCCACGGCGATCGGCAGCCTGATCGCCTTCGGCACCGCGGCCACCTTCCTGCCGTTCTTCCTGGTCACCCTGGCCGCGCTCATCGCCCGGCTGCGCGGCAGCTGGGTCCCTTCCGGGCACATCCGGCTGGGGCGCAAGGGCACCTTCCTGAACCTGCTGGCCGTGCTGTGGACCGCCTTCGAGGTCGTCAACGTGTGCTGGCCGCGCGCCATCCTGGCTCCGCCCGGCGCCCCCTGGTACCAGGTGTGGGCGGGCCTGCTGGGCACCGGCGCGGTGATCACGGCGGGGCTGGTCTACCTGATGGTCAAGAAGCCGCAGAACGCGCTGCGGTCCTGATCCCGGGGCCCGCCACGGCCCGCCCCTTCTCTTCGGCACCCCCTCCCCACAGAAGGAGTAGTGACATGCACCTGCCACGCATGACGCGGCGCGGCTTCGGCGCCGCCGCCCTCTCGGCCGCCGCCCTCCCCCTGCTCGGCAGCCAGGCCTCCGCCGCCCGGACCCTTCCCGCGGCCAACCGCTCGGCGGCCGGAGACCCCCTCCACGCACCGGCCGAATGGGAGCCGCACGCCGGCTGTGTGATGGCCTGGCCGTGGGACAGGACCGTCGGATGGGGCGGGCAGCTCCCCGACGTCCAGGCCGAGATCGCCGGCATCGCCAGAGCCGTCGCCCGCTTCGAACCGGTGCTCATGGTCGCCGAGCCGGGAACTGCGCAGCAGGCGCGCGACCTGTGCGGGAGCTCGGTGACCGTGATCGAGTACCCGGTCAACGACTGCTGGACCCGGGACACCGGACCGGTCTTCGCGGTGAACCAGGAGCGGACCCATCGGGCGGGCCTGGACTTCGCCTTCAACGGATGGGGCGGGAAGTTCCCCTACGACAAGGACGATCTGCTGCCCGTCGGCGTGTGCGCGGAGCTGGGCCTGCCCCGCACCCCCGTCGGCATGGTCCTCGAAGGCGGCTCCGTCCTCACCGACGGGCAGGGCACCCTCGTCACCACCGAGGAATGCCTGCTCCACCCCAACCGGAACCCCGGCATGACCCGGGCGCAGATCGAGGCCGCGCTGCTCGCCTCGTACGGAGCGGACAAAGTCGTCTGGCTCCCGTACGGACTCCACCACGACGACATCACCAACGGTCACGTGGACCTCGTCGCCGCCTACCTGGGCCCGGCCCGGCTGCTGCTCCACACCCAGCCCGACCCCGGCCACCCCAACCACGCCCGGATGGCCGCCAACAAGGCGGTCCTCGATGCCGCGACCGACGCCTGCGGGCGCCCCTTCCACGTGGTGGAGATGCACCACCAGCCGCAGTTCCGCCACGGCGGGCGCGCCGTGGAGACCTTCAGCTACACGAACTACTACCCGACCAGCGGCAGCGTCGTCGTACCCACCGCGGGCGAACCCGCCGACGCCCCCGCCCTCGCGCAGTTCGCCGCCCTCTTCCCCGGCCGCGAGGTGGTCGCCGCCCCGGCGCGCGTCCTCGCCTGGGGTGGCGGCGGAGTCCACTGCGTCACCCAGCACGTCCCGGCCGAGCTGCGGAGAACGGCGGAACCGGACTACATGGGGTCCATGCCCCGGTCGTCCATCCGGCCCTCCTGGTCACTCTGCTCCTGGAGGCGGCGGGCCTTGTCGCGCAGCCGCTGCTTCTCGTCCGGGTCCTGCGAGCGGTCGGCCGCATCCATCAGTTCCTTGGCCTTGGCACGCATCTGCTGGGACCGGCCGCGGGACTCGCCTGAAACGCTCATGATCGCTCCTTGGATCAGTGGGGGAGAGCGGGCGGATCCAGCGAAGCAGCCGCGCCGCGCGCCCGCATCTCGAACCGTCACCGAGCGTGACCCGTCCGGACGTCCGGGCGCGCCGCACCCCGCCGAGGGGCTTAGGCTCGGACCAGGCCGAGAAGGGGATGGTGTTCATGTGTCGCTGGCTCGCCTACTCGGGTTCACCGCTGCTGCTCGACGCGGTGCTCTACCGCCCGGAGCACTCGCTCATCAACCAGAGCCTCAACGCGCGGATGGGCGTCGAGTCGACCAACGGTGACGGGTTCGGCATCGGCTGGTACAGCGCCGACGGCAGCGGTGACGGCACGCCCGCCGTCTTCAAGGACATCGCACCGGCCTGGAACAACCGCAACCTGCGGGAGCTGGCCGGCCACGTCCGCTCGCCCCTGTTCTTCGCGCACGTTCGCGCCTCCACCGGGTCGGCGATCCAGCAGACCAACTGCCACCCCTTCCGGCACGGGCGGTGGCTGTGGATGCACAACGGGGCGATCACGGACTTCCGCCGACTGCAGCGGGACCTCTGCATGGCCGTGGACCCGGCCCTCTTCCCGTGCATCGAGGGATCCACGGACTCCGAGGTGATGTTCTACCTGGCGATCACCTACGGCCTCGACCAGGACGTGCCGGGCGCCGTCGCCCGGATGGTCGGACTGGTGGAGCGGCTCGGCAAGGAGCACGGCGTGAACGACCCGCTCCAGATGACGGTCGCGGTGAGCGACGGCGAGCGCCTGTGGGCGTTCCGCTACTCGAGCCAGGGCAAGTCCAGGTCGCTGTTCTACAGCAGCGCGGCCGAGACCGTCCGGCACCTCCACCCCGAGCTGCCCTTCCTCGGAGAGGTGTCCGACGCCACGCGGCTGGTGGTATCCGAGCCCCTGGGCGACCTGCCCGGTGTGTGGAACGAACTGCCGGAAGCCAGCTACACGGTGATACCGTCCGCCCTCGGCGAGGACTACCTGCCCTTCGTCCCCGAACTCTAGGGCCCCAGCGCTAGGCGATGTCCGCCGCCAGAGCGGTCGTCAGGGTGAAGAGGGCCCCGTCCGGATCGCGCAGCGCCACCCACCGCTCGGTGGCGTTCGACGTGATGTCCGAGACGGTACGCCCGCCCAGCGCCACGGCGGCCTCGACGGCCGGCCGGAGCCGGGGTACACGGAAATGGACGTGCCAGCGCGGCCGGGTGTGCGAGGAGTACGAAGCCAGCTCGACCGGACCGCTGTTGAGACGCGCGACGGGCTCCCCGCTCTGCCTCAGGACCACCTGGTCCTCCTCGTACGACACCTCGCAGCAGCCGGGGCGGCCGGTGGCCCACTCCAGCACCCCTCCGTAGAAGATGGCCGCGTCGAAGGCGTTCCTGGTCCGCAGCTCCAACCAGGCCGGAGCCTGTCCCCTGCCCACCCGCCAGTGGGCGGAGACGGCACCCTGCCAGATGCCGAAGACGGCCCCGTCGGGGTCGGCGACGAGCGCCGCGCGGCCACCGGTGGCGAAGGAGACCGGCCCGACCGCGATGGTGCCGCTGCGCTCCCGGATGCGGTCCACCGCGGCGTCGGCGTCGTCGACGGCGAAGTACGGGGTCCAGGCCACCGCGACGCCCAGGTCGGAGGCGAGCGCTCCGATGCCCGCCACCGGCACCCGGTCCAGTTCGGCGACCGAGAACTCCTCGCCGAGACGGGCCCGCCGGAAGGTCCAGCCCGCGACCGCACCGTAGAAGCGCTGCGCCGTGCCGAGGTCGCGGGCCATCAGGCTCACCCAGCACGGGGCTCCGAAGACCTCTTTCGTCGACATCTCCACTGCTCGCTCCGCCCTTCGTGAGCCCCCGGCCGGCCCCGCCGTTCCACCGTCCCATTCTGGTCCCTTCCGGGACGAACCTCTCGATGGGCGGGACGATGCCCGTCAGCACGCCGTCACTACCAGTGAGCGTCGGGCGGCGATAACCTCGAAAGCCTCTGGTCCGGACGCCACCCCGCAGGCTCGGAAGGCAGGTCTCCCATGGCGAGCTCCCAGGTCCCCGTGATCGATCTCGAGCCGTGGCGGTCGGGCGGGCCCGGCGTCCGGGCGCGTACGGCGGCCCGCGTCGACGAGGCCCTGCGGGCCGCCGGGTTCCTGCTGGTGACCGGACACGGCGTGGACCCCGGGCTGCCCGCCCGGATCCGGGCGGCCGCGCGCGAGTTCTTCCTGCTGCCGGCCCCCGCCAAGGCGCCGTACGCGGTCACGGTCGGCGACCGCGGCTGGCTCGGCCCCGGCGCCGAGGCCAACAGCTACGCGGAGGGGAAGGCCTCGCCGCCCGACCTGAAGGAGTCGTGGTCCTGGGCCGCGGAGGACCCCACCGGGGTCCCCGCCGTGGACGCCGAGTGGTTCCGCCCCAACGCGTGGCCCGCGGAGGTGCCCTCGCTGCGCCCGCTGGTCACCGAGTACCTGGGCCTGATGAGGGCCCTCTCCGACGAACTGCTGCGGCTGCTGGCCACCGCCCTCGGCCTCGACGAGGACCACTTCACCCGCCACACCTCCCACCCGACCTGGGGGTTCAACGTCAACTGGTACCCGGGCGCCGAGGTCGTCGGACCTCCGCTGCCCGGCCAGTTCCGCATCGGGGCCCACACCGACTTCGGTACGGTCACCGTCCTGGACCGCCAGCAGGGCGCCGGCGGGCTCCAGATCCACACCGACGCCGACGGCTGGCAGGACGCCCCGTACGACCCGGCCGCGCTCACCGTGAACATCGGCGACCTGATGGCCCGTTGGACCGGTGACCGCTGGCGCGCGGGCCGCCACCGCGTACTGCCGCCGCCCGCCGACGCACCAGCCGAGGAACTGATCTCGCTCGTCTACTTCTACGAGTGCGACCCGCACACCCGCGTGGAGTCCCTGCCCGCGCCCCTCGGGCGCGTGGTCCACGACCCGGTCGACTCCCACGCGTACCTGCGGGAGAAGCTCCGCGCCATCAGCGTCCCCGACGGAAGTACGACGGCGGGGTGATCCGGAGCCCGACCAGGGTGGGAGGGCGCCTCCTCCTGTGAGCTGACGTTTCGACAGGCCGGCCTCAGTAGCTTCGGGGCATGAACCGACGCCGAACGGCCACCGCCGCAGCCTTACTCGCCCTCCTCCTGCCGCTTCCGCTCGCCGCCGCCGGCACGTCGGCGGCCGCCGGCGCCCCGTCCGCGGCCGCCGGGGCCGCGCCCGTCGCCGAGAGCCGCCGCACAGCGGTGGAACTCCCGCGCCCCACCGGCCGTTTCCCCGTCGGGCAGGAGACCCTCCACCTCGTGGACCGCAGCCGCACGGACCCGTGGGCACAGTCCGGGCCGCGCGAGCTGATGGTCACCATGCGCTATCCGGCGCAGCGCGGCACCGGCGGTCCCGTCCGGTACCTCACGAGCGAGGAGGCCCGGCTGCTGCTCGTCGACCGGGGGCTGGAGCAGGTGATCCCGGTCGAGACCCTGGCCGGCACGGCCGCGTACTCCCGGTCCCACGCCAGGCCCGTCGCCGGGCGGTACCCGCTGATCGTTCTCTCCCCGGGCTTCACCGTCCACCGCTCCACCCTCACCGCGCTCGCCGAGGACCTCGCCTCCCGCGGGTACGTCGTCGCCTCGGTCGACCACGCGTACGAGAGCGTGGGCACCGCCTTCCCCGGCGGGCGCGTGCTGGAGTGCCTGGCCTGCGACAAGGCCGAAGCGGGTACCCCCATGCAGGCCGTCAGTGACAACCGCGCCCGCGACGTGTCCTTCCTCCTGGACCGGCTGAGCGGACCCCGCCCCGCCTGGCGCCACGCCGGCCTCATCGACCGGAGCCGCATCGCCATGGCGGGCCACTCCATCGGCGGCGCCTCGGCGCTCGCCGCGATGGCGACCGACCCGAGGGTCCGTGCCGGAGTCAACATGGACGGCGGCCTCGCGACGCCGGCCCCCGAGACCGGCCTCGGCGGGCGCCCCTTCCTGCTGCTCGGCGCGCAGGACGGCGGCCCCGGGGGCAATCCGAGCTGGGACCGCGACTGGCCCAAGCTCGGCGGATGGAAGCGCTGGATCACCTTCGCGGACTCCGGCCACTTCACCTTCAGCGACTTCCCGGCGATCGCCGACCAGCTGGGCCTGCCCGACCCCGAGGCCCCGCTGCCCGGCGCCCGCTCGGTCGAGCTGACCCGGCGCTACGTCGGCGCCTTCTTCGACCAGCACCTCAAGGGCAGGCCCCAGCCCCTCCTGGACGGGCCGTCCGCCGAGACGCCGGAGGCCCGCTTCCACACCCCCTGACCCCCGGAACTCGCGGAAGCGCGACTCAGACCACCGTCACCGGGTGGCGCACCACCGCGTCGAACAGATAGCCCTGCGTGTTGTGGGGGCTCGTCGCGGGCTGAGTACGCCCGGTGGCGTCGGTCGCCCGGGCCAGCAGCGCGGTGGCGCCCGCGGCCCGCGGGGTCCACGGCAGCGACCAGCGCACCCAGCTGCCCCGGCGCGGCGCGTCGTGCAGCCGGGCCCGCTGCCAGCGGACTCCGCCGTCGGTGCTGACCTCCACCCGCTCCACGGGGGCGGCGCCCGACCAGGAACGCCCGGTCAGCAGCCGCGTCCGGTGCACGGGAACGGTCGCCCCCAGCTCGAGCTCGAAGGCGCTCTTGAGGGTCTGCCGGTCCAGCGGGGCCCCCTCGGCCGCGTACCCGGGCCCGAACAGCCGGTACGTGTCGGTGTTCCACGGCGAGTACAGCGGCGCGCCGCTGACCTCGATGTCCCCGACCCACTTGATCGAGGAGATCCCGATCCAGTCCGGTACGACGAGGCGGACCGGGCCGCCGTGGTCGGGCGGCAGCGGCTGCCCGTTCATCTCGTACGCGAGCAGCACGTCGTCCAGCGCCTTCGAGACCGGCAGCGGGCGCCGCACCCGCCCCAGGTTCACCCCGCCCGCGACCACCTCGTCGTCCAGTCCGCGGGGCAGGACGTCGACGGCGCCGGGCGTCACTCCCGCCAGCCGCAGCACGTCGGAGAGCCGCGCGCCGCGCCAGCGCGCGACGCCGATCGCGCCCAGGGTCCAGGCGGTGCCGGCGACCGGCTGCCCCTGCTGCGTGGCGTAGAAGCTCCGGCCGTTGCCGGCGCACTCGATGAACAGCGTCCGGTGGACCGCCGGCAGCCCGCGCAGCCGGTCGTACGAGAACTCCGCCGGCCCGCCGGCCAGGCCGTCGCCCCACACCGTGAGCTTCCAGCCGTCCGCCTCGATCCGCGGGGTGGAGGTGTGGTTCCGTACGAAGAACCGGTCGACGGGGGTGAGCGGCCCGGTGCCGCGCAGGGCGGCGAAATTCGTCTCCGCGTTGGTGCCCCGGATCGTGAACAGCTCGGGCGGCAGCGGCTTGACGGTACCGGGCACCGCCTCCGGGCCGGCGGCGGCCGCCGTGCCCGCCGATCCCAGGCCCACCGCCCCGGCCGCCGCCCCCGCGGCGAACAGCCTGAGCAGGTCGCGGCGGTCCACTCCGGCGGAGCGGGCCCGGCCGCGCGCCCACTGGCGCAGGCGGGTCCGGTCGTACTGGCTCTCGTCCGACAGGTCGAGGGGCATGCGGGGACACTCCTTGGTGGTCGCGGTTCCCACGGACCGTAGGGCCCGCGGTGAGCCGCCGGAAGCTACCCGCCCCGATGGCCACGAACCCGCAACACGGACGCAATGGCCGGGACCCGATTACCGCTGGCCAGCAGTGTTCGGCAGGATGGGCCGCATGACCGAGATCATGACCCCCCGCCTCATCCTGCGCCGCTGGACCGACGACGACCTCGTCCCCCTCTCCGAGATCAACGGGGACCCGGAGGTGATGCGCTGGATCGGCGACGGCTCGGTCCGCGACCTGGAGGAGACCGCCGAGGACATCGAGCGCTGGGAGGAGGAGTGGGACGAGGAGGGCTTCGGCCTCTTCGCCGTCGAGCTCCTCGGATCCGGCGAGCTCATCGGCGTCGTCGGCCTCTCCGTGCCCGAGTACCTGCCCGAGGTGCTCCCGGCCGTCGAGATCAGCTGGCGGCTCGGCCGCCAGTACTGGGGCCAGGGCTACGCCTCCGAGGCGGCCCACGCCACCTTGGAGTTCGCCCTCCAGGACCGGGGACTGGACAAGGTGGTCGCCGTGAACCGGGTCGGCAACGAAGAGTCCGAGAACGTGATCCGCAAGCTGGGCATGGTCGCGGAGCGCGACACCACGCACCCCGAGTACGGCCACCTCCTGCGGATCCACGCCATCGACCTCACCGAGTACGAGGCCTGAGGCCCGGGGCCTGAGGCCTGAGGCGTGAGCCCGGGGCTTGAGGCCGCTCGTTCGGATCAGGCCGGCGCGGAGCCCGGAGCCTGGGCCGCGTGCCCCGCGCCGACCGCGGCGAGGGCCGCCGCGTGCAGGGCGGCCGGTTCGCCGTGGTGGGGCAGGGGGCTGCCGGTGAGCGTGTACCACTCGTCGGCGTCCTTGTACTGGATGTCGAACCGGGCCAGCCCCCCGGCCACCACCGTGGTGCGCAGCGTGACCGGGCCGGTGATGACGCCGACCTCGTCGGTCATCGCGCCGCCCGGCCCGGCGAGCACCTCGTCCTGCCACTGCTGTGCGTCCGTCATGACGTGCAGGTGTCCAGCATGTTCGTGAGCATCTTCTTCTCCGGTTCGGTGACGGTCAGTCCGTAAGCGGATTTGACGGTGGTCCAGGCCCGCCCGTACTGGCACCAGCCGGACGTGTCCGGCGGCTGCCACAGGTCGGGGCTCTGATCGCCCTTCGACCGGTTCGAGGCGGCTGTCACGGCGAGCAGCTGGGGGTTGGCCAGGTCGTTGGCGAATGCCTTGCGCTTGGCGGCGTCCCAGCCGGCCGCGCCGGAGCGCCAGCCCTCGGCGAGGGGCACCATGTGGTCGATGTCCATCTTCGCCGCGTCCGTGACGGCCACCCCGTCGTAGAGGCTCTTCCACGAGCCGGACACGGCCCGGCATTCGGCGTCCCGCTTCACGTCGGTGCCGTCCCGCCCGAGGACGACCTCACGGGTGTCGCACTTGTTGCCCTGCTGCGCCCAGTGCGCGAACTTGTCCCGGCTGTACCCGGCCATCGTGCCGACCGGCGCCACCTTCAGCGCGGCCAACTGCGTGCGGGCCACGGCCGCGCTGACCATGCCGGGCAGCACGTCCCCGCCGGCGGGCTTGCCGTCCGGGCCGGGCGGCACGGCGCGGGCGGCCGAAGGCGCGGGTGCGGCGCCCGTACCCGCGCCCTTGCCCGCGTCCGGCGCGGCCGGATCGGAGCAGCCGGCCAGGGTCAGCAGCAGCGACGCCGCCAGCACCGCACCCGGCACACGTATCTGACGAACCATGGACCCCACCCCGAACCGACTCCGCGCCAACGTCCCCTGAACACTACCCAGAACCGGACAAAGAACCGACCAGCCACCCTCCGGCGGGCGTTGTCAGTGGCTCTCGCTAGTCTCCCCGCATACCGCAGCTCAAGGGGGGTCCCACCCCCCTGTCCGGGCTGCGCGGACAGGGCCGGGACAGGCGGAGGGACACGGGCTGATGGCATGGGTGGCAGCGGGCGAGGGGTACGAGATCTCCCTCGTGGAAGGGCGGGTGGCGGCGCGGTCCGCCACGGGCCGGTCCGCGGGGCGGCAGTTGAAGACCCTGCCCAAGGCGCTGAAGGACCATCCGGAGGTCGACCGGCTGCGCCGGCTCGCCGAATGGCTCGACCGGCACGCGGCGGCGTGCGTCGCGCAGGTCGACACCTGGATGGTGTCCTCGCTGCCCGTGCCGACCGCGCTGCTCGCCCGGGTCTGGCCGGACGAGGCCTGGCAGAGCGCCCTGCGCGACCTGGCCGTCGTCGGCGACGACCCGGACGAGGTGGGCTTCCTTCGGGACGCCACCGCGTCCGGTGAGCTGAAGGTGGTCAACCTCGACGGCGAGACCGTACGGCTCTCCCCGCGCACGGTGACCCTGCCGCACCCCGTACTCCTGCCCGATCTGGACGACGTACGGGACTTCGCGGCCGAACTGGGCATCGTGCAGCAGGTCGAGCAGATCCACCGCGCCACCTGGCAGAAGCCCGAGGGGCTCGCCGCCACCGCCACCGAGGTGAAGGACTACGCGGGCGGGGTCTTCCCCACCCGGTTCAGCCTCGCCGCGCGGGCGACCGGCCTCGGCTACCGGGTCTCCGGCGGCTACGCCACCTGCAGGGTCCGCGACACCGGCCGGGCCGCGGAGGCGGCGGTGTGGATCGGCGAGCCCTACTACGACGCGGAAACCACCACCGGCGCACTGACCTGGCACGACGGCGAGGGCCGGGCCGTGCGCCCGGCCGAGGTCGGACCGGTGGCCTGGTCCGAGGGGATGCGGATGGCCGCGGCACTGTACGCCGGGCGCAAGATCGAGGAGGGCGGGGGCGCGTGAGCACCACGGACAGCAACAGCAACAGCAGCACCAGCATCAACACCACTGGGAAGGACGGCGTGTCCGTGAGCGAGGCCGAACTGCTGCTCAGGGCCGGTGCGGTGCTGCCGCACGGCACCCCGGACGCGGGCCCCACCGCCGTCGACCTGACGGCTCGCTCCTACCGGCATCCCGCCCTCGGCGACGACCGCGTCGTCGTCCGGCTCGCCGCCGCCGAGCTGGGCGCGGCCGAGGACCTCGCCGCCGGGTTCCTGGGCCTGGTACCCGAGCGGACCGACCCGCCCGTCGTCGGCCTGGGCCACCGCCAGTCGCTCGGCTTCCCCGAATGGATCCTCGTCCACCACCCCGAGGACGGGCACCACGCCCTCGCCGTCGTACCCGAGCTCGACCGCATCACCCGCCAGGCCAAGACCAAGCCCAAGGCCGCCCTCGACGCCTGCCACGAACTCGCCGGCCGGCTCGCCGCGTCCGTCCCGCACTTCCTGCCGGTCTTCCTCGAGCACGCCGCCCGTACCTTCCTGGCCGTCGAGAACACCACCTACGCCGCCCAGCTGTTCGGCCGCGCCCGCACCGCCGAGGCCCAGCACGGCCTGAGCGTCGACGAGGACCGGCTCGACGCCGTCTTCCTCGAATTCGCCCTGGCCGGCGCCCTCCCGGTGAAGGTCCTCACCGGCTACGGCAAGGAGCTCGCCGTCCGGGTCAGCCCCGCCGAGGCGTACCGGCGCTTCCGCCGCCTGTGCGTCCGCCGCACCGCCGGCGGGCTGCCGCCCTCCGCCCAGGCCGCCACCGAACTGCGCCGCCTCGCCCGCGCCGCGGGCCTGACCGGAACCGCACCCGAGCAGGACTACCTCGCCGAACTGCTGCCGCTGCCCGCCACGCTGCGCGCCCCGATCGGCTGGTGGAAGGCCCACCGCGGCGCCCTCGTCGCGCTCGCCCGCCGCGTCCCCTCCGTACGCGGCACGCTCCTCGGGCTGACCCCGCCCGGCGGCGGCGACAGCGTCGGACTCAGCGGCCTGTGGCTGGACATCCTGCAGGAATCCGGCGCCACCGCCGGGCTCGAATCCGAGGACCTGCCCGCCGACCAGCGCTGCGCCGACGGCACCGCCGGCTGGCTGGAGCGCTTCCACGCGGCCCGCCACACCGGCTGGGGCCAGCGCCCCACGCCTCCCGTGCTCCTCGACCTCGTCGAGCGCTGCGCGCGGCAGCTGCGCGCCGAACTCGCCCGCCCCGGCCGCGAAGCGGGCCTGCGGGTCGGGGTCCAGGACGCCGACTTCCTCGACCTGCTGCTCACCCTGGACATCCCGGTCGCCGACCCCGACGACGAGCACAGCAGGTACCGGAACGGCCGGCTCAACCTGGAGGACTGGGCCCGCGCCGACCAGCGCCGCGACCTGCTCGCCCTCGCCGCCGACCCGCGGTTCCACCCCGCCTTCCACCGTGCGCTGAACAGCCTCGGCGAAGCCGGCAACGACATCATCCGCCGCGTCGCCGCCTCGCCCGGCGGCCGCCCGGTGCTCACCGAGTGGATGCGCGGCGTCGCCCTCGCCTCCACCGCCGCCGGCCTGCCCGGAGTCCCGGACGCCATCGCGCGCCTGACCTGGCTGCCGGCCGAAGCCCTCGCACTCGCCCCCGAGGAGGTGGCCGACGCGGCCGCCGCCGACCTCGCCGAGACCCTCGCCCGTACCCTGCGCGGCGGCCTCTTCGAGGAGCTGGCCTGGCCCTCCTGGGAGAGCGCCGTGGCCGAACTGGCACCCGTCCAGGACCGGCGCGGCCTGACCGTCGCCGAGGCCTGGCCGTACCTGATCGTCGCCAACGCCACCCAGGTCCGGGTCATCGACGCCGACTCCACCGTCCTCGCGCACGACCTGCGGGTCCCCACCGGCAACCAGTACCGCTACGGATTCCACTACGTCGACGGCGACCTGCTGGTCTTCTGGAACTCCTGGAGCACCAACGAGACGCACGGCTACTGGCACAGCTCGCCCGGCACCGTCCTCACCCTGGACTCCGACCGCCCGCACTGGCAGCTGCGCTCCGAACACATCAGCCTGCCGCTCCCGGACGGCGGCCGCGCCACCGGCGGCGGCATCCTGCACCGCGGCGACACGAAGCTGCCGGACGAGCGGGCGATGCTGTCCGACGGCACCTCGTACTGGGTGCGGCAGCAGCGCGACTCGAGCAACGAGCAGGGCTGGCGCGAGTACCACCCCGCCACCGGCGACCTCGGCCGGCTCTCCCTGCCCGGCTTCCTCACCGACACGCACGCCGGTCACCCCGTACACGGCAACTCCGTCGGGTACTCCTGCTGGCTGCGACCCGCGCCCACCGTGCCGGGCTCGGTGCTCGGCGCACCCGTCGACGGCCTGCTCGGCTGGCGCACCGCCCGCGTCCCCGGCCACGGCTGGCGGGGAACCGACACCGGCGGGCGCACCGTCACCGTCCCCGAAGGCGGCACCATGCCGCTCGCGGCGCTCACCTTCCCCGGCGACGACCGCCCGCGCGCCCTGTCGAACCGGTATCACGAGCTGAGCATCAGCGACCCCGACGGGGTGATCACCGCCGCGTCGCGCGACGACGAGCGCCGGGCCCCCTTCGCCACCGGCAGCGTGAAGCTCCCCCCGCTCTCCCACTGGTACGCGCTGCGCCCCCGCGACCCCCAGGGCTCGGCCGCGCTGCGCACCGCCGACCGGGAAACCGTCGCCGCCCTGCTGAAGGCGGCCGCCGCGGCGGCGAAGGCCGACGACCTGCCCGGCCTGGTGGGCGCGGCCCTGCCCCAGGTCACCGCCCCCGAGCTGATCGGCGGCATCATCGAGGTCCTGCGCTTCACCCTCGTCCAGCAGAAGGCCCTCGACCAGATCGCCACCCGGCTCCGGCCCGACGCGGAAGCAGCCGAGACCCGCCCCGAGGGCCCCACCGACCAGCTGATCGCCCAGGCGCTGAGCGGACTCGCCGGCGCCGGCTACTACCACTGGGGTGCCGACAGCGACGTGGCCCACCGCTTCCTGCGCGAACTCGCCGCAGCCCGCGCCGACAGCGCGGCGGACGCGGTACCGGGACGCCTGCACTTCGACGTGCCCGCCCTGCCCTACTCCGCGCTGCCCTGGACCCCGCTGCTCGACCAGCCGGCCGCCGTCGCCTACCGGGCGGTCACCGCCGCGACCAGCGACGAGGAGCGCGCCGCCCTCGTCAGCCTGCTCGGCGAGATCGACGCGCTGGGCCTGGCCTCCGCCGAAGGATCCGCGCCCCGCTGGCGCCGCGTCGTGGTCCACCTCGACCAGCACCACCTGCGCACCCCCGACGGAGCCGACCGGAACGTGAACCGGCGCGCCGTGCTCCCGCTCGGCGGCGGAGCCGTCCTCGCCACGACCGAGCACAGCGAATCCGTCCCCGACGGCCACGAGTTCGGCGCCCTCCTGCACGACCCCGCCGGCCGCTTCACCGTCCCGGGGCCCTACACCCTGCGCCGCGACGCCCCGCTGGGCGACCCCGAGCGCGGCCCGGACTGGCTGGCCCGCGTCCTCACCGAGGCCGCCGACCGGGGCCCCGCCCCCTTCTTCTTCGAAGCCGCCGAGGAGTTCGCCCGCCTCACCGGAGTCTCCGGCGCACTGGCCCGGCTGGTCATCGCAGGCATGCCCGCCGTGGAGGGCGGATCGAGCAGCCTCCTGCCCGCCGACCTGCGCACCCTCCTCGACATCAAGGCCGCCGACGCGTCGCACGCCCGCGAGGAGCTCAAGAGCCTCGACCTCGTGGTCCGGCGGGCCGTCGTCGCCGCGCTGCTGCCCGCCGACCCGGCACTCCTGTGGACCGAGGGCCCCGACGCGGCCGCCGCCGCCCAGGTGTGGAACCGGCGCGTCGGCCGTCGCACGCCGGTGCCCGACCGGCTGCTCACCGAGGCCTCCCGGGTCATGCGCACCGGGTGGGCCGTGCCCCACGCCCTGTCCGCGATCCTCGACCCGGCCCTCTCCCCGGAGCTGTCCGCCGACGTGGCGTGGACGGTGCGGGGCGACCACGTGGAGCCCCGCGAGCCGGCCGTCCGCCCGTTCACCTCGGCCGTCCTGACCGCCGCCATGGGCACGATGGCCTGGCTCGCCCACCAGCTGCCCGCGGGTGACCCCCTACGAGCGGCCCTGCCGCCCGCGCTGACGGCCGTACGGCAGCGGCTCGCCGCCCCCGGACTCCTGCTCGACAGCGGGCACTACGTCGATCTCACCGACTTCCGGAAGGCGGCCGGCACACCGACCGAGACCGGTGAGGGCTTCGAGCGGTACGGCGCGGTGGTCATGGCCACCCAGGACAACCGGCCCCGGTCCGCGCTGCGCCCGGCGCTGCTGGACTCCACCGGCTCCGACCCGTACCTGGCCGTCCTGCGCGGTGACGACCGGCAGCCCAACGCGGTCGAGACCGCCCTGCGGGCCGCCCACGACCCGCGCTTCGCCGCCTTGCTCGCCGACCCGGGCGCCCCGGCGGCGGGCGCCGCCGACCAGGACGGCACCTGGTGGCCGCAGGACCCCGGCCGGTCGGTCCCCGAGCTGGTGGCGGAAGCCGCCGACGAGCACGGGCTCGGCGCCGACGCGGCCGCCCTATACCTCATGCTGCTCGCCATGCCCGACCCCACCGACCGCAACACCGCGCGCTGGACCGGCTGGAAGCCCGCCAGGCTCAAGGCCGCCCGCGGCGAACTGGCCGCCACCGGCCCGGTGGTGTCGGCCGGCCGGAGCCGGGCGGGGCGCTCGCTGTTCCTGCCGGGCGGGTGGGTGGAGATGGCCTTCCCGGTGCTGCCCGTCGAGCAGTGGAAGCTCCCGATGTACGGCCACGCCCTATGGGGGCCCCTGGTGCCCGCCGAACCGGCCGCGGACCTCTACCGCCGGGCCTGGCAGCGGGTCCGCGAGGGCGACCATCCGCGCTTCGAGGAACTCAAGGTGAAGCGCACGCGCGGCCGCGCCCGCCGGGCCTGACACCGCGCTGAACCCGGCGCGGCGCGCCCCTCGCCTTTCGCGTTCGCCCGATGGCGGAGGCCGCGCCGCGCCCCCCTGCCCCTGCGCCCGACCCCTCGTCCCGCACCATCCAGGAGAACTCCGATGACCCTCACCGACCAGGCCGCCGCAGCGCCGGCGCCCGCCCGGCAGGTACAGCCCGCCGAGGAGCGGTACGCCGCCGAACTCGCCTTCCTCGCCGCCCACGACCCCGGCCCCCGCCCGCCCGGCTGGGCGCTGACCCCGCGCGCCGTCGTCACCTTCGTCTGCGGCAGCGACGGAGCCGGACTGGCCCTGCCCCAGGGCGGCCCCGAGCGGGTCATCGCCCCCAAGTTCGTCGGCGAACGGGCCCTCGTGGAGCGCTGCGTGGTCACCCTCGCCGGAGAGCGCGGCCTGCTGCTCACCGGTGAGCCCGGCACGGCCAAGTCCATGCTCAGCGAACTGCTGGCCGCCGCCGTCTGCGGCACCAGCTCGCTCACCGTCCAGGGCACGGCCGGTACCACCGAGGACGCCTTCCGGTACGGATGGAACTACGCGCTGCTGCTCGCCCAGGGGCCGAGCGTGGGAGCCCTGGTCGACTCGCCGGTGCTCTCCGCCATGCGGACCGGGCGGGTCGTGCGCGTCGAGGAGATCACCCGCTGCCTGCCGGAGGTCCAGGACGCGCTGGTGTCGATCCTGTCCGACCGGCGGGTCACCGTGCCCGAACTGACCGCCACCGAGGACGCGGTGGTCAGCGCGGCCCCCGGCTTCACCGTCATCGCCACCGCGAACCTGCGCGACCGAGGGGTCTCCGAGATGTCCGCCGCCCTCAAGCGGCGCTTCAACTTCGAGACCGTCGCCCCCATCGCCGACGCGGACGCCGAGGCCACCCTCATCCGCCGCCAGGCGGTCGCCGCCGTCCAGCGGGCCGGCGCCGCCTTCGGGGTCGACGACGCCGTGCTCGACGCGCTCGTCACCGTCTTCCGCGACCTGCGCTCGGGGCGTTCCGCCGAGGGCTGGGACGTGGAGCGCCCCGGTACGGTCATGTCCACCGCCGAGGCCGTGCAGGTGGCGGCGTCGCTGGGGGTCGCGGCCGCGTACCTGCCGGGCGGAGACGTGCTGGACCTGCTGCCGGGGCACCTGCTGGGCGTGGTCCGCAAGGACGACCCCGCCGACCACGGACGCCTCCTCGGCTACTGGGACGGCCCGGTCCGCCGCCGGGCCGAGGACGGCTCGGCGATGTGGCGCCGCCTCTGGGACCTGCGCGGGAGCCTGCGTTGACCGCGACCGAGGCACCGGCCGACCCGCGTGCGGCCGTCGGGGCGCCGGCCGATCCGCGTGCGGCCGTCGAGGCGCTCGCCGCGTCCCGCGAGCCGTACCTGCTGGGCGTACGCCACCACAGCCCCGCGCTCGCGGCGCTGGTCCCCGCCCTGCTGGACGCCTCCGGCGCGGACGTGGTCTGCGTCGAGCTCCCGGCGGACTTCCAGCCGTGGCTGGAGCACCTGGCAGACCCGGAGACCGTCGCCCCCGTCGCCCTGGCGGGCACGGGCCGGGACGGCCGCCTGGCCTTCTACCCCTTCGCCGACTTCTCCCCGGAACTGGCCGCGATCCGCTGGGCCGCCGCGCGCGGCGCGACCGTCCTCTGCTGCGACCTCCCCCTGTCCGCCCCCGCCTGGACCACACCGACCGCCACCGCGACTCCGGGCGCCGACGCGACTCCGGCTCCTGGTTCCGGCCCGGACCGGGCGGGCGGGCGTACCTTCGCCGGCGCGCTCGCCGCCGCCGGGACCGGGCGGGACGGGGAGGACATGTGGGACCGGGCCGTCGAGGTGCTCGCACCCGGCTGCTCCCCCGAAGCCGTACGCCGGGCCGCGCTCGGCGTCGGATGGGCGCTGCGCGCGGACGCCGCCACCGTCCCGGCGACGGACCTGGCGCGCGAGTCCCGCATGCGGGAGGTGATCGCGAACGCCCTCGCCGCGGGCCACCGCGTGGCCGCCGTGATCGGCGCCTTCCACGCCCCGGCACTCCTGGGCGCGGCCCCCGCCGCCGCGGCGGCCAACACGGCCCCGGACTCCGGCACGGACCCGGCCCCCGCGGCGTGGACTGCGGGAAATGCCCTGGCCGGCACGGACTTCGGCGCAGGGGGCGCTCCCGGCGCCGCCGACGCGGAAGCACGCCGTGCGCCAGGCTCCGGTGCCGTCCCGGCGGCAGGGGCGCAGGACAGTGACCAGACCCGCACGGAGCCAGGCGCACGGCCTGCTCCCGGCGCGGGCCCCGGCGGCCTTCCGCCTGCTCCCGTCGACGCCGGCGCGGCCCGCCCGAGGCCCGGACAGGACGCCGCGCAGGCCGTCACCTCGCTCGTGCCCTACTCCTTCGACCTGCTCGACTCCCGCTCCGGCTACCCCGCCGGGATCCGGGATCCGCTCTGGCAGCAGGCCGTTCTGGAAGCCGGCGGGGACCCCGGTCTGGTGCGGGAGGCGGCCTCCGTGGCGCTCACCGGCCTGTGCCGGGAACTGCGCCGCGCCGGGCACACCGCCGGGACCGGCGAGGCCGCCGAGACCCTGCGGCTCGCCTGCGACCTGGCCGTCCTGCGCGGGCTGCCCGCCCCCGGCCGGGGCGAACTCCTCGAGGCCGTCACCACCGTCCTCGGGCAGGGCGAACCACTCGGCCGCGGCCGGGCGCTGGCCCGCGCACTCGAGGCGGTACTCGTCGGCACCGCGCGCGGCCGGATCACCCCGCACGCCCCCCGCTCCGGCCTCGGCCCCTCCGTCGAGGCCGAGCTGACGGAGCTGCGGCTGCCCGGCCCCGACGACCCCGCCTCCCGCGAGGTCCGCCTCGACCCGCTGCGCTCCGCGCTCGACGGCCGCCGCGAGGTCCTCCTCCAGCGGCTCCTGGTCTGCGGGGCCTCCTACGGCGATCCCCTCACCGTCGCCACCACCGGCGACGGCACCGCGCTCGGCACCAAGTGGCGGCTGGCGTGGACGCCTTCGGTCCCGGCCCGCCTCGACCTCGCCGGAGTGCGCGGCGTCACCGCCGCCCAGGCCGCCGCGGGCACCCTCCGCGACACCGCCCGCCGCGCCGCCGCCGACGGCGGACCGACCCCGGCCCAGATCCTCGCCGGGCTGGCCGCCGCCGCGCGCTGCGACCTGCCCGCGCTGGTCGACGTACGCCTCCACGAGGCGGCCACCCTCCTGCCGCAAACCGCGACGCTGCCCGAACTCCTCGACGCCCTCGACCTCCTGGAGGCCCTCCACCGCGGCCATCTCCCCGGGACCGGTGCCGAATCCCGCGCCGCCGCCGCCGCGCTCACCGGCGACCTGCTCGAAGCGGCCGTCCGCTCGCTGCCCGGCCTCGCCGGAAGCGAGGACGCCGCCGACGCCGCAGCCCTGGTGGCCCTCGCCGACCGCGCCGCCGCCCACCACCTCGGGCTGCGCACCGACGAGGCCCTCGCCGCCCTGGCCGCCTCGGCCTCCCCGCTGATCCAGGGCGCGGGCCTGGCCGTACGGGTCCTCCTCGACCTCGATCCGGCCGCCCGGCTCGGCGACCGTGCCGCGGGCTGGATCGACGGCGCCACCACCCCCGAAGGCCGCCGGGCCCTGACCCGCCGGCTCGGCGGAGTCCTGACCGCCGCCGGACCGCTCCTGCAGTCCTCCCCGGCCGCGCTCACCCCGCTCCTCGACCGCGTCGAGCACCTCACCGACCAGGACTTCCTCGACCGGCTCCCCGCCCTGCGGGGTGGCTTCGACACCCTGTCGCCCGCCGCCCGCGACCGGCTGCTGGACACCGTGGGCGAGCGGCTCGGCGACCGGATCGACGTGTCGCTGGACGCGCCGCCCGCGCTGCTCGCCCTCTGGGCCGCCGCCGACGCCGCCGGACTGGCCGCGCTCAAGGAACTCCCGCTGCCCGGGGCGGCCGTACCGGCCCGGGGACAGGCCCCGGGCGCCTCCGCGACGCCGGGTACCGCCGGGGCGGCCGACCGCCCGCCGGCCCCGTCCGGCCTGGGGCTCGCCCCCGCCGACCGCTGGCGGCTGCTGCTCGGCCGCGAGCGCGACCGGCTCCCCTCAGGCGCCCGCCGCTACGCCCACGCGCTCGACGAGCTGTACGGGGCCGGCCGCGGCGAAGGCTCCACCGACCTCGACGGCGGTCAGGGCGGCCGGGGCGGTGGCCAGGACGCCTCCTTCCCCACCGCCCGCGAGTGGTCGCAGGAGCTGGAGGCGCTGTTCGGACCCGAGGTACGGGAAGAGGTGCTGGGCGGAGCGGTCGAAGCGGGCCGCACCGACGTACTCGCCCAGCTCGACCCGGCGTCCGTGCGGCCCTCCGTGGAACTGCTGAGCTCCGTCCTGTCCCTCGCCGGCGGGATGCCCGAGGCCCAGCTCGCCCGGCTGCGACCCCTGGTCAGGCGGCTGGTCGACGAACTGGCCAGGGAGCTGGCAACCCGGCTGCGCCCGGCCCTCTCGGGCCTCGCCACCCCGCGCCCCACCCGCCGCCCCGGCGGCACCCTCGACCTGGCCCGCACCCTGCGCGCCAACCTCGCGCACACCCGGCGGCGGCCCGACGGCGGCGTGGTCGTGGTCCCCGAACGGCCCGTGTTCAGCACCCGGGCCCGCCGGGAGAGCGACTGGCGGCTGATCCTGGTCGTCGACGTGTCCGGCTCGATGGAGGCCTCCGTCATCTGGTCGGCGCTGACCGCGGCCGTGCTGGGCGGGGTACCGACCCTGTCCACGCACTTCCTCGCCTTCTCCACCCAGGTCGTGGACCTCACCGACCGGGTCGAGGACCCGCTCTCGCTGCTGCTGGAGGTCCGGGTCGGCGGCGGTACGCACATCGCGGCCGGGCTCGCGCACGCCCGCACGCTGATGACCGTCCCGAGCCGCACCCTCGTCGTCGTGGTCAGCGACTTCGAGGAGGGCGCCCCGATCGGCGGGCTGCTCGGCGAGGTCCGCGCGCTGGCCGCCTCCGGCGCCCATCTGCTGGGCTGCGCCGCGCTCGACGACACGGGCACGCCCCGGTACTCGGTCCCGGTGGCCCGGCAACTCGTCGCCGCCGGCATGCCGGTGGCCGCCCTCAGCCCGCTCGCCCTCGCCCGCTGGGTGGGCGACCGACTCCGTGGAGAAGCCCGTTGACCACCTCACTGCCGCCCGTCGCACCCGAGGTGCTCGCCGAAGCCGTCGAGCAGCTCAGCGCGCGGCTGCGCAAGAAGCTGGACGCCGCCATCGAGAGCTGCGGCGCGCTCGCCTCGAGCGGGGCGGACGGCGCCGTCGTCCTCGCTTTCGGGGAGGACGCCGTCGTCACCCTGCGCCCCGGCCCGGCAGGAGCGGTCACCGAGGCCGGCCAGGCGGTCTGCACCTGCCTGCTGGCCCCCCGCTGCCTCCACCGCGCCGCGGCGCTGGGCGCGGCCCCCCTCGCGGACCCGGGCGTGGACCCGGCCGGGCCGCCGCCCGCGCCCGTACCCGCGCAGTCGGCAACGCCCGCGCCCGACGGGGCCGTTCACCCAGCCGCGCCAGCCGCGCCAGCCGCGCCAGCCGCGCCAGCCGCGCCAGCCGCGCCAGCCGCGCCCGCCGCGCCCGCCGGGCTGTCCGTGTCGTCCGGGCCGGCCGAGCCCGACCCGACGCTCACCGAAGCCCAGCTGCGGGCCGCGGCAGCGCTCTGGCGGGCGGCCGCCGATGCCCTCGCCGCCGGGGTCACCGCCGCAGGAGCCGTCGTCCAGGCCGAGTTGCTGCGCGCCGCGCACACCGCCCGCCTCGCCGGGCTGCCGCGGGCCGAGGCGGCCGCGCTGCGCGTCGTACGAGGCCTGCGCGCAGCCCGCGGGCAGCAGGCCGGGCAGTGGCTCGGCGCGCTCACCGGAGCCTTCCGCGAACTCCTGCGCACCGCCGCCCTGCTGGCCGCCGGCCGCGCCGACCCCGCCCTGACCGGCACCGCCCGCCGCGCCTACGCGCCCGGCGGCAGCCTCCAGGTGTACGGCCTGTGCCGGGAGCCCGTGCTCTCCGCCACCGGCTACGGGGGAGTGGTCACCCACCTGTCGGCCCCGGACGGCGCCGCGTACTCGCTCTCCGACGTGCGGCCAGGCGGACTCGCCCGGGCGCGCGGCGCGGGGTCGGCCTCCGTCGCCCTCGGCGGCGCCGTGCTCGACCACGCCGGGCTGGCCCGCGGCGGCCTGCGCGTCGTCGGCGCGACCGTCTCCCCGGAAGGCCGGCTCGGCGCCGGACGCGGGGTCAAGGCGACCCCGCTGCGCGGCATCCCCTGGACCGAGGAGCCCGCCGCGGCGCTCTTCGCCCGGCCCGCGGCCGAGGCGGTCGCCGACCGGCCCGCGGACCCGGAAGGCGCCGAACCCGCCCTGCTCGGCTGCGAGGTCGCCGTCGTCGGCGCGGCCGGGGAACACCTCCTGGTCCGCGAGACGCGGCCGGGCGCGCCCCTGCTGCGGCTGCTGCCCGCCCACCCCCACCCCGAGCTGGCGCACACGGCGAACCTGCGCCGCCTCGGCTCGTACCCCGGTCTGCTGCTGCGCGTCCTGGGCCGCCCCGACCTGGACCGGGCCGCCACCCTGCGCCCCCTCGCCGTCGGCCCGGTTCCCGGCGCCGAGTACACCCTGCGGCTACCGGAGGAGTGGCTGGGCCGGGCGGACCTGGGCTACGACCGCCTCCAGGGCGTCCACTTCCCGCCGCGGGCCACCGCCGACCCCGCTCCCGAGCCGGCTCCCGCCGGGCCCGATCCGCTGGCCGACTCCCCGTTGTGGCGCGTACGCCGCCTCCTGGAGACCGGGGTCGCGGGCGGCCGCCGCGCCGTGGCCGAGGCGGCGCGCGGCGCCGAACCCCTCGCCGCGTACGCTCCGCTGCGCCGGGCCGGTCTCACCGGGGCGGCGGAGCTGGCCGGGGCCCTCGCGGCCGAGGCCGACCGCCGCCCCCGCGACGCCTTCGGCCGCCTCGCCGACCCCTCCTCCGAGGACTACGCCCACGCCTGGCTGTCCGCGGCCACCCACCTGGCAGCGGCGGAACGCTCCCTGGTCTCCGCATCCTGGACCCCCACCCCACCCGCCTGATCCGCGCACTGCTGGTCCTGGGCGCCTCCGGGGTGGAACCACGGCCGGTGTCTTCCCCTCTTGCAGTGCGAGGGGGATGACCATGACAACGAAGACGACCGGCCGCGTGGTGGTGGCGGTGCTGCTGTGTGCCGTGCTCGCGGCATGCGGGAGTACGGGGGCGGGGCAGGCCGCGGGACCGGCTCCTGTCCCCAGCCTCACGCCTCAGAAGTGCGCACTCGACGTGCCGACGGAGGAGCAGACCGGAGGCTACGCCGGGCCCCCGACGGACCAGGAGACCGGCGGCTACGCGGGTCCGCCCACTGATCAGGAGACGGGCGCCTATGCGGGTCCGCCGACCGATCAGGAGACCGGCGGGTATGCGGGTCCGCCGACCGATCAGGAGACCGGCGGGTACGCGGGTCCGCCGACCGATGGGGAGATGGGCAACGGCGGCGGTCCTTGCGGGCCGGCCGACTGGTTCGACATGACCCGGGACTTCAGTGCCTACTACGCCAAGCGCCGCACCAGCGCCGACCACTTCATGCCCGCCGACACGATCAGGGAAGTGCGCGTACGCAAGGTGCGCGAGGTCGGAGAGGCGAAGATCAGCTTCGTGACCGGCTCCGTGGGCAAGGGCCGCGCCGAGGACGCCCGCCGACTGGCCGGGATGTTCACCAGGTGGCGGCACGAGGTCTACGGGGACAAGGGCACGGTGCAGATCCGCACCGCCGACGGCGATCTGGTCGTCACCGAGAACTGGTGACCCCGGGCCACCGTGCGTCCCACAGGGCGCAGTGGTGTTCCGTCCGGGCATCGACCGTGCTGATCCCGTCCGGCCCGGGTGCCAGGGACAGCACCGAGGCCGGGGTGCGGTAGCGGGGCCACGGCGGGGCTTCCGGGGCGCGGGGGACCCCGGTGCGGGCGAAGCCGGTCCAGTAGTCGGCCATCCGGTCCGCCAGCCCGCGCTGCGGGACCGGCAGCGGCGCCAGCTCGAAGAGATAGGGGAGCTCGAAGCCGTGCGAGGCCCCGAACGGCAGCCCCGGCACCTCCGGCACCCCGGTGAAGTTGGGCGCCTGGCGGTCGGAGAACCGGTAGCCGTACGTCGGCACGTGCCGGGCCAGCGCACGGCTGTCCCGCAGCGTCGGGCAGGTGAACGCGGCGTCGGACAGCAGGGTCGCCCAGGCCACCGCCGGCGTCGGGTAGGCGGCGACCGGATAGTCCGCCTCGACCGCGCGGGCCGTCGAAGCCCCGAACGACCGTTCCAGCCGGGCCCGGTAGGCGGCCTCGTCGGGGAGCGGGTACGTCGCCAGGGTCGTTCCGAGGAACAGCCGCATCTCGTCCCGCGTGGTGCCCTGCATCACCGGCACCCGGTGGAACCGCCCGCTCTCCAGCGCCCGTCGGGGCTCCACGGGCAACAGGGCGCCGCCGTAGGAGACCTTGGAGAAGGCCTGCATGAGTTCCGGGGTCGCGAGCTCGCCGACGTCCAGCCGGCGCAGGCAGTCCAGGACTCCGGCGGGGCCCTCGCAGCCGAGCCGGGCCGCCGCCAGAACGCCGTCCGAGACCGTGCCCCGCTCGGGCACGAAGGGCTCGTACGTACCGAGCGTGGGCAGCAGCGACCACGGCGGACTCGTGGTCGAGCACGATCCGCTCTGCACGATCGCCCGGTGGAAGAGGCCTTCCGAGGCCGGCGAGGTGAGGTGCGCGCAGACGCTGAGGGCGCCCGCGGACTCGCCGAACACCGTGACGTTGCCCGGATCACCGCCGAACCGCCCGGCGTTCGCCCGCACCCAGCGCAGCGCCGCCTGCTGGTCGGCGAGTGCGAAGCCGGGCGCCCCGCCGAGTTCCGGATGGCCGAACAGGCCGAAGACGCCCAGCCGGTAGTTGACGGTCACGACCACCACGTCGCCCCGGACCGCGAGCCGCTCGGGCCGGTACAGGTCCCCCGCGCCGTTGACGAAGCCCCCGCCGTGGAACCAGACCATGACGGGCCGCCGCGGCGCGCCCCGGTCGGCGCCGCCCGCGGGCACGGTGACGTTCGCGTACAGGCAGTCCTCGGAACCGCTCGGCACGCCGGGCCCGAGCGCCGGCAGCTGCACGCAGCGCGAGCCGGGGGCAGCCGCGTCGCGCACCCCCTCCCACCGGGGCGCGGGCTGCGGCAGCCGCCAGCGCAGCGGGCCGGTCGGGGGAGCGGCGTACGGGACGCCTTCGAAGGAGCGGTAGGCGCCGTGGTCCAGGCCGCGGACCCGCCCCCGGTCGGTGTCCACGACGGGCCGGTCCACGACGGGCCGGTCCACGACGGACCGCTCCGGGCCCGGCGCCGCGGCCGCCAGCAGCAGTACGGCCGGCAGCGTCAGCGTCAGCGGCCGTACGCACCGGCGCCAGAACCTCCGCACATCGGGCACGCTCACGCCTTTCCCCAGGGCCGCGGCTGCGCGCCCGGCGCCCCGTTTGCCCGCCCCGAATGGCGCAGTGGGCGGATCTGGCACTCAATGTAACAAAGCGTGCGCTTCCCATGACGCACGATGACCGGCGCGCGAAGTGTAGACCCGCGTGTCGGCGAACGGAGCTTTCCATGAATGACCCCATCACCCTCGCGGCGACGGACCGAGAAGACCGCCACGAGATCCCCGACACCACCCCTCCGGATGCTCCGGGCAGCCAGCCCGTACGCACCCTCCTGGACACGGCGGCCACCTGCCGCCCGCTGGCGGAGGTCACCGCCCTGGTGAGCCTCCTGAAGGACACCGGCCAGCTGCCCAACCCCGGACACGAGGCGCTGCGCACGGCCGCCGTGACCCGTCCCGTCCACGAAGTGCGGGAGATGGTCGCCCTGTTGGGCGAGCCCCCGCACGAGGTGGACGCGGCGGACATCACGCTGCGCGCGGCCGCCGTCGGACGGCCGATCGAGGACGTGGCCCTGCTGGTGGCCATCCTCGGCGCCGACGAGCCCACCGGGTCCGAACAGCCCGGCAGGTCCCCCGAGACCGCCGAGACCGCCGAGCGCACGCCGTCCACGCCGCCGGCGCAGTCCGAGGCGCCCAAGGGCGCCGGCGAGCGGGCCGAACCGCCGGGGCCGCCCGAGCCGGCAGAGGAGCCGTACGTGAAGGAGCCGTTCGAGTCCCCGCACCGTGAGCTGTACGGCACTCCCTACGAGAAGCAGCGCCGGACCGCCGCACCCGCCCCCGAACCGGCCCCCTCCGGCCCGCCGGTCCTGCGGCACGTCCTGCGCTGGCCGGTGGCGGCCGCCCTGCTGGTCACCGGTGCGCTGCACCTGCCCATGGACCTGGCGGCCCTGCCGACGGCGGCCCCCGTGGACTTCCTGCCGCTCCTCGTCACCCTGCTCTGCGTCGGCTTCGGGGCGGTGCTTGCGCTGCGGGACACCACGATGGTGTGGCGGGCCGCGGCGGCCACGGCCGTCGGTGTCGTGGCCCTGCACGTGTTCGGTGGCGCGGCGGCCTTCGACCCCCTGGCCGGGGCGGTCGGCGGGTCCCTCGCCTGGGCGGGCAGCGCCGTGATGCTCAGCGCGGCGGCCGGCGCCGTCCTCGCGGGACTGGCGCTGAGGAACCGGCGGGAGAGCGCGGCCTGATCCGGCGGTGAGACGAGCGGCACCCCGTGCGCACCCGGCACGGGGTGCCGCTTCACGTCAGGAGGCCCGTCCAACGAGGGGGCGGGCGGGCAGGATTGCACGGGCAGGGTTACGCCAGCAGGTTCACGGCCCGGGTGAACACGCGCGGGAGCCGGGCCGCCAGCGGGACGATCCGCCGGGCGAGGGGCGGCCGGTGCCGCGCCCAGAGCAGCGACTCGGTGAGCGCGCGGTAGCTGCGCGACAGCTCCCGCCAGGCCTGTTCGTACGCCTGCGGCCGCCCCGCCCGTACGCAGCGCACCAGTTCGCCCGCCGCCGTCAGGGCCAGGCTCAGGCCCTCGCCGGTCAGCGCGTCCACGTACCCGGCGGCGTCCCCGACGAACAGCACGCGCCCCGCCACCCGTACGCGGGCCCCTTGGCGCAGCGGCCCGGCGCCGCGCACCGGCGCCCCGGGGGCGGCGGGCAGCCGCGCCGCCAGCAGCGGGAACCGGGCGAGCTGTACGTCGAACGGGGCCTGCTCCGTGGTCAGTACGGCCACGCCGATGCGGTCGGGCGCGAGCGGGGTGACGTACGCCTCGCAGCGCGCCGACCAGTGCACCTCGACCAGATCGCTCCACGGTTCGACCGTGTAGTGGCGGCGCAGGCCGTAGCGCGCGGGCCGGCCCGGCGTGGGCGGCGCGGACAGGCCCAGAGCGCGCCGGACGGGGGAGTGCAGGCCGTCTGCGGCGACGAGGTAACGGGCCGTCAGCCCGGCCGCGTTGACGGTGTCGCCGGCCTGGCTGACCCCGTCGACGCGTTGCCGGACCACCCGTACGCCCAGCTGCGCGGCCCGTTCCGCCAGCGCGGCCTGGAGCACGGTCCGCCGGACGCCGAGACCGGGACCGGAGTGGAACAGCCCGTCCGCGTGCCGCCCGCTCACGCCGTCCACGTAGCGGATGCCGTGGAACGGCTGCCCGGCCACGCCGACGCCCAGCTCCCGCAGCCGGGCGACCGCCCCGGGCATCAGGCCCTCGCCGCAGGCCTTGTCGACGGGGGTGGGCCGCGGTTCGAGGACCACGACCTCGAGGCCCGCCAGTGCGCCGTGGATGGCCGTCGCCAGACCGGCCGGGCCGCCGCCCGCGATCAGCAGGTCGATCACGAGGGGGAGCCGGCCGTCGGTACGGAGGAGGGGGCGCGCAGCCGTCCGCCGTCCGTCAGCGCCGCGTCCTCGCAGCCGATCCGCACGCGCAGGAGCAGCAGGTTGAGCGCCGTGAAACCGAGGGCGGTCAGCCAGGCGGTGTGCACCAGCGGCAGCGCGACGCCCTCCACGACCACCGCCGTGTAGTTGGGATGGCGCATCCACCGGTACGGCCCGGCCGCCACGAGCGGCAGCCCGGGTACGACCAGCACCCGCGTGTTCCAGCGTGGTCCGAGGGTCGCGATGCACCACCAGCGCAGGGCTTGCGCCGCGAGGGCCAGGGCGAGGGCCGTCCAGCCGAGCGCGGGCAGGAACGGCCGCCCGGCGGCCCAGGGTTCCACCGCGCAGCCCACCAGCAGCGCGGTGTGCAGGGCGACCATCGCGGGGTAGTGGCCGCGGCCGTACTCGCGGCCGCCGCGGGCCAGGCTCCACGCCGCGTGGCGGCGGGCCGTGGCCAGTTCGGCGAGCCGCTCGGCCGCGACCAGGCCGATGAGCAGCAGGTACCAGGTCATGGACGGAGTGAGGGCCATGGAGTCACCAGCCAGGGGGAGTGGGGGGAGCAGGGGAGTCGGGGAGTGGGAGGCGCAGGGGTCACCAGCGGAGCAGGACGAGTTCGGAGGCGAAGCCCGGCCCGAAGGCGAGCATCAGCCCGACCGATCCGGGCGGCGGCGGCCCCGCGCTCTGGATGCCGCCCAGGATGTGCAGGACGGAGGCCGAGGAGAGGTTGCCGACGGCGGCCAGCGAGCGGTGGCTCGCAGCGAAGGCCGATTCGGGCAGCGCCAGCGCCTCGCCCAGCGCGTCGAGGATCTTCGGACCGCCGGGGTGGCAGATCCAGGCGTCGACGTTCGAGGGCTTGAGGTCGTGCGTGGCGAGGAAGGTCTCCACCTCCTCGGCCACGTGCAGCCTGACCAGGTCCGGGAGTTCGCGGCCGAGGACCATGCGCAGGCCCCAGTGGCCGATGTCCCAGCCGAGCAGGTGCTCGGTGCCGGGGTAGAGGCGGCTGCGCGCGGCCACCACCGAGGGTCCGGGGCCGGCGGCGTGCAGGGGGTGGTCGCGGCCCACCGCGACGAGCGCGCCCGCCCCGTCGCCGAACAGGGCCCCGGCCACCAGGTTCGCCATCGAGGTGTCCGTGGACTGCAGGGTGAGCGAACAGAGCTCGGTGGACAGCAGCAGGGCCGCGTGGCCGGGCCGGCCCGTCAGGTGGTCGTGGAGGTGGCCGACACCGGCGGCGCCCGCCGCGCAGCCGAGGCCGAAGAGCGGCACCCGCCGCACGTCGGGACGCAGCCCGGCGCGCGCGGCGAGGCGGGCCTCCAGCGAGGGAGTCGCGAGCCCGGTCACCGTGGTCGACATGACGAGGTCGATCTCCTGCGCCGCCAGACCTGCGTCGGCGAGGGCGAGTGCGAGGGCCCGGCCGCCGAGCTCGAGGGCCGCCTCCAGGAACAGGGCGTTCGTCGTGCCGAAGTCGTTCGAGGGCCCGTACCGGTCCAGGGGGAGGGCGAGGTGCCGGGTGCGCACGCGTACCGAGGCGTGCACCCGGCGCAGCAGGGCGGTGTCGGAGCCCGGCGGGAGGAAGCGGGCGAGCGCGGCCGTGATCTCGGCCTGCGGATGGCGATGGGGCGGGAACACGCTGCTCACTGCCAGGACACGCGTCATTCGTTCACCATAGGAAACAACTGACACATCGTTATGAATGAGGCGAACCGGGCGCGGCGCGGCCCAAGCGGTCTCTGGGAGGTGGGGTGCGTTTCCGCGTCGTCCGGTGCGGTGCCTCGGCGTGCTGCCGCGTCATCGGCGTACTGGACGTACTCGGGTGATGCGGCAGTGCGGCGAGGTGCCGTGCCGGGCGGCGTGGAGACGTGCCCCACCTCCCAGAGACCGCTTAGCGTATGGCCGTGCCCGCGCGAACCACACGAGCCGGATCCGCCGTCCCGGCGACGACCGTCCCCGCCGTACGCCGGAGCCGCGGTGCTGCGGCCGCCGGGCTGCTGGCGGCCTGCCACCCGCTGCCGGCGGCGGCCGTCACCCTCTTCGCCGCGGCGCTCGCGACCGCCGCGGGGCACGGCCTCGCGGGAGGGGCCGCCGCGGTGGGCGCGGTCGCCGCCGGGCAGCTCTCGGTCGGCTGGTGCAACGACCGGGCCGACCTGCGGCGCGACCTGGCCGTGGGGCGGCGGGACAAACCCCTGGTGGCGGGTACGGTGCCACCCGCCGCCGTGACCCGCGCGGCGGGCCTGGCCCTGCTGGTCTGCGTCCTCCTCTCGCTGGCCTGCGGGCTGCTCGCCGGGGCCGTGCACCTCGTCGGGGTGGCGGCCGCCTGGGGGTACAACCTGCGGCTGAAGCGCACGGCCGCGTCCTGGCTCCCGTACGCGCTGGCCTTCGGACTGCTGCCCGCCTTCGTCACCCTCGGCCTGCCCGGCACGCCGTGGCCGCCGCCCTGGCTCACGGCGGCCGCGGCCCTGCTGGGCGCGGGCGCGCACTTCGCCAACGTGCTGCCGGACATCGCCGACGACCTGGCCACCGGGGTGGTGGGCCTGCCCCAGCGGCTGGGCGCCCGCCGCTCGGCCGCGCTGGCCGCGGTCCTCGTCCTCGGCTCGGCCGCCGCCCTGGTGGCGGGGCCGCCCGGACGGGTGACGGCGTACGGCTGGGCCCTGCTGGCGGGCACGGCGGCGGCGCTGCTCCTCGCGGGCCTGCGTCCGGTCGGCAGAGTCCCCTTCCTGGCCGTACTGGCCGTGGCCGGAGCCGACGTCCTGCTGCTGGTCGTCGAGCTCGGCGGGGAGGCGGCTGCCCCGCGTTGACCTCGCGCGCGCCGTCCTCGGAGCGGCGCCTACTGGCGCAGGTCGAGCGAAAGGTGCGCGGACAGGGCGCGGAGGAAGTCGGGCGCGTCGAAGGCCGCGCCGGCGGAGGCGACACCGACCGTCCTGGTCCGTCCGGTCAGGGCGCGGTGGACCGCCTCCACCGCGAGGGGCGCGCTGACGGCGTAGATGTCCCGGCCGCTCGCCACGGCGCGCCGCTCCGCGCCGCCGGAGCGCACGACCACCTCGACGAGGAAGGTCTGGTCGGACCGTCCGTGCTCGTCGACCGCGGTGGGCGCGGGCGTGTCCGCAGCCGCCAGGTCGCCGGCCGCCTCGACCGTCATGTACGTGACCACCTCGGGGATGTCCAGGTGGCTGGGGACGGTGACGATGTCGGCCATGCTGAACTCCCCGATCACCGCCCGGGTCCCCATCGGTTCGGGGAAGGGCCACTTCAGGGTCGCCGCGGCGTCGTCGCGGTACTCCAGCCGCCCCTGGCTGTAGCGCACGCGCCGGCCGTCCCTGCGCTGGCGGGAGACCGTGCCCGCGTCGCGGGTTCCGGCCGTGGGGTGCCAGCTGTTCAGCCCGTACGCGACATGAGCCTCGTCGGCAGCCGTCCAGTCGCCCATCGCCGCGGTGACCAGCAGGTCGCCCAGACCGCCGAAGAAGGCCATCGCGGGGATCACCACGGTGCCCGCCGCGCGGGCGCGGTCCGCGAAGTGCGCGAGGGTGTCGAGATTGGCCTCGATCTCGGCCGCCACGTCCACGTACGGGATACCGGCGCGCAGGGCCGCCTCGATCAGCGGCGCCGCGGTCGTGGCGAAGGGCCCGGCACAGTTGATCACGGCGGCCGCGCCGGCCAGCGCGCGGTCGAGCGAGGCCGGGTCGTCCACCGTGGCCTGCCGGGCGTCGAGCCCGGGATGGGACGCCGCGAACGCCTCCAGCTTGTCCGCGTCGCGCCCGGACAGAACCGGGACGAACCCGCGGCTGCGCAACTCCGCCACCACGAAGCGCCCGGTGTGTCCGTAGGCGCCGAACACCGCGACCGTGTGACCCGTTTCCATCGGTTCTCCCCGTACTCGAACGACCAGCTCGGATGATCAGCTGTGCACATCCTGTCGGTCGGCCGCCGACCAGGCGAGTGTCCGGAACGACATGGCCCGTACAATTTCGGACATGGGTACTGTCGCGCTGGCCGTCACCGACGGAATGCTGCACTTCGAACTGTCCCTGGCCTGCGAGGTCTTCGGCTCCGACCTGTCCCACGTGGCCAACCCCTGGTACCGCCTGGCCATTTGCGGGCCGGGCGCCGTGCAGGTCGGCCGGTTCCGGCTGGAGCCCGACCGCGGGCTCGGCCAACTTCCGTACGCCGACACGGTGATCGTCCCCGGATGGGCCGATGTCGATGTGGACCCGCCCGCCGAGCTGGTCGACGCCGTGCGCGCGGCGCACGAGGCCGGCGCGCGCGTGGCCTCCCTGTGCACGGGCGCGTTCGTGCTGGCCGCCGCAGGTCTGCTGGACGGCCGGCGCGCGACCACGCACTGGGCGCACACCGAGGCCCTGGCCGCCCGCTACCCGCGGGTGGAGGTGGATCCCGACGTGCTCTACGTGGACAGCGGCAGCGTGCTCACCTCCGCGGGCAAGGCCGCCGCGATGGACCTGTGCCTGCACCTGGTCCGCCTCGACCACGGCTCGGCGGTCGCCAACACGCTCGCCCGCCGCCTGGTGGTGCCCCCGCACCGGGCCGGCGGCCAGGCCCAGTTCGTCACCGCCCCGGTGCCCGCCCAGGACGACCACCCCCTCGCCGAGCTCTTCCCCTGGGCGATCGAACGGCTCGACCAGGCCCTGACCGTGGAGGACCTGGCCCGCCGGGCGAACATGAGCGCGCGCCACCTGGGCCGCCACTTCAGGTCGGTGGCCGGCACCACCCCGCTGCAATGGCTGCTGACCCAGCGGATCCGGCGGGCCCAGGAACTGCTGGAGGCCACGGGCGACAGCGTGGAGGCCATCGCGGCGGCGACCGGCATGGGCACCGCCACGACGCTCCGCAGGCACTTCAACCGCACCATCGGCGTGCCTCCGGACACCTACCGCCGCACCTTCCGCAGCTCGCGGGCCGCGATCTGACGACGGCTACGGCGCGCGCCGGGTGCGGGTCCAGGACAGGAGCTGGTCCGCCGTCCAGGTGTTGACCACGCGCTCGGCCGGGACCCCGCACTCCGCGGCCCGCTCGCAGCCGAGGAACTGCCAGTCCAGCTGGCCGGGGGCGTGCGCGTCCGTGTCGATCGCGAAGAAGGTCCCGGCTGCCACGGCGAGGCGCAGCAGCGGCCGGGGCGGGTCCAGCCGCTCGGGCCGGCTGTTGACCTCCACCGCGGTACCGGACTCCGCGCAGGCCGCGAAGACGGCCTCGGCGTCGAACTGGGACGGGGGCCGGCCCCGGCCGGTCACCAGCCGCCCGGTGCAGTGGCCCAGTACGTCCATCAGGGGGTTGCGCACGGCCGCCAGCATCCGCCGGGTCATGGCGGGAGCGTCCATCCGCAGCTTCGAGTGGACGGAGGCGACGACGAGGTCGAGCCGGTCGAGCAGGTCGGGTTCCTGGTCCAGTGAACCGTCGTCGAGGATGTCGCACTCGATGCCGGTCAGCAGCCTGAACGGTGCCCAGCTCTCGTTGAGCTCCGCCACCACCCGCAGCTGTTCGCGCAGCCGCTCCGGGGAGAGCCCCCGGGCGACGGTGAGCCGCGGCGAGTGGTCGGTGAGGACGGCGTACTCGTGCCCCAGCGAGGCCGCGGCGCGGCCCATCGCCTCGATCGGGCTGCCTCCGTCGGACCAGTCCGAGTGCACGTGGCAGTCCCCGCGCAGCGCCGCGCGCAGGGCGGTGGCGGCGGGCGTGGCCGACGGGCCCCCGGGGAGCGCGGCGACCTCGTCCTCGAGCTTCTGCAGGTAGCCCGGGACGGACCCGCCGAGCGCCTCCCGTACCACCCGGGCGGTCTTGGGGCCGATGCCCTTGACCGCTTCCAGGGAACCGGCCGCCGCGCGTTCGGCCGTCTCGCGCTCACCCATCTGCTCGACCGCGGCCGCGGCCGTACGGAAGGCCCGTACCCGGTAGGTGGGCTCGTGGGCGCGTTCCAGCAGGAAGGCGATCCGGTCCAGCGCAGCCACCGGGTCCATCGGCGTACCTCCTGCCTCCTGGACCCAGTGTCCGGCGCTCCGCCCGCTTACGCCTCCTGCGGGACGGCGGCGTCGAGGGCGGCCGTGAGGCGGTTCAGGCGGGTCTGGAGCTCGAGGATCTCGGCCAGCTCGAAGCCGGTAGCGGCCGCGATCCGGCGCGGGACCTCCGCCGCGCGGGCGCGCAGCGCGGCCCCTTCCCCGGTGAGGCGGGCGTGCACGGACCGCTCGTCCTCGGTGCTGCGCTCACGGCGGACCAGGCCGGCCGCCTCGAGCCGCTTGAGCAGCGGGGACAGCGTCCCGGAGTCCAGGCGCAGGTGCTGCCCGATCTCCTTGACCGGCAGCTCCCCGTGCTCCCACAGCACCAGCATCACCAGGTACTGGGGGTAGGTCAGGCCCAGGTCCTTGAGGACCACGCGGTAGAGACCGCCGAAGGCGCGGCTCGCCGCGTTCAGCGCGAAGCAGATCTGGCCGTCCAGGCGCAGGAAGTCCTGGTCGGGGTGGAGTGCGGTCGGCTTCTCGGTCATGGAGCCAGTGTACCCGGGGAGGGCTTGCGAGGCATTTAATTGTGCACAACTGAATTGCGTGCTCTAATGGTGGAGCGCGGTCGACCACCGGCCGCCGCAACGGACATTTCTGCGAGAGGAACTCCGATGGACGCGCTGTACACCGCTGTCGCCACCGCCAACGGCCGCGAGGGCCGCACCGTCAGCTCCGACGGACAGCTCGACCTCGCCCTCGCCATGCCCCCGGCGCTCGGCGGCAACGGACAGGGCACCAACCCAGAGCAGCTCTTCGCCGCCGGCTACGCCGCCTGCTTCGCCAGCGCCCTCGGCCTGGTCGGCCGCCAGGCCAAGGTCGACACCAGCGAGGTGTCGGTCACGGCCGAGGTCTCCATCGGCAAGGACGGCGCCGGCTTCGGCCTGGCCGCGGTCCTGCGCGTCGAGCTCCCCGAGTCCCTCGCGGGCGAGACGGGCACCCTGCTGGTCAAGCAGGCGCACGAGGTCTGCCCGTACTCCCGTGCCACGCGCGGCAACATCGACGTGGACCTCGTCATCGAGTAGAGGCAGGCGCAGAGGCGCAGAGGCATCGAGCACCCGGCCGAGCCGTCGACCGGGTGAAGATGCCGGACGTCCGGCGGGCGGCCACCATGGAGGGGCACCGCCCCGTACGGGGGCCGCCCGCCGGGGGCCGCACGCCGGGAGGCGCCAGTGGCGCAGACCTTCACCACAGACGTCCTGGTCACGGGCGCGGGCCCGGTCGGGCTGACCGCCGCCGTGGAGCTCCGCAGACGCGGGATCTCCTGCCGGATCGTCGACCGGCTGCCCGCCCGGCTCCCGTTCGCCAAGGCGGTGGGCATCCAGCCGCGCACCCTTGAGCTCTGGGACCGCATGGGGCTGGTCCGCTCCGTGCTGGAAGCGGCCGTCCCCATGCGCGGGCAGCTGACGTACATCGACGGCGCCGAGCAGCCCCGCCTCGAGCTCCGGCTGCCGCCCGAGGTGCCGTACGGGTTCGCCGCGCTGCCGCAGTACGAGACCGAGCGCATCCTCGACGAGTTCCTGGCCCGCTTCGGGACCGCGGTCGAGCGCGGCACCGAGCTGGTGTCGTTCGCACAGGACGCCGACGGGGTGACCAGCCGGCTGCTCACCCCCTCCGGCGCGGAGGAAGAGGTACGGACCCGGTTCCTGGTGGGCTGCGACGGCGCGCACAGCATCGTGCGCAAGGGACTCGGACTCAGCTACGAGGGCGGCGCCTTCCCCGAGGAGTTCATGCTCGCCGACGTGGAGGTCGACTGGGACCTCCCGCACGGGTACGGCGTCCGCGCGATGCACAGGGGCGCCGACGGCGCGGTCGACGACGTGCTGGTGTGCATCCCGCTGCCCGGCCGCGGCCGCTACCGGATGTCGATGTTCGTACCCCCCGAACTCTCCGCCGCACAGCAGGCCGACGCCGTCGACGACGGCGTCGCCCACGGCCTGCAGACCGGCCGGGCCCCCGGACTGCCCGACGTCCAGACCGTCCTGGACCGGCTCTCGCCGCGACCGGCCACCGCCTCCCACATCCGGTGGACCTCCGTGTTCCGCATCAGCCACCGGATCGTCGACCGGTACGCCGACGGCCGGGTCTTCGTCGCCGGAGACGCGGCGCACATCCACCCGCCGACCGGCGCCCAGGGCATGAACACCGGCATCCAGGACGCCTGGAACCTGGCCTGGAAACTCGCCCTCGCCGTCGACGGCCGCGCCCACCCGCGCCTCCTCGACAGCTACGACACCGAACGCCGCCCCGTCGGCGAGGAAGTCGTCGGCCGCACCGTGCGGCACGCCGCCGCAGGAGTCCAGGCCGACCCCGACGACCCGCGGACCGTGATGCTGCGCGAGGCGCAACTGCTCGTCTCCTACCGGGGCAGCCCCGTCGTGGACCCGACCGGCGAGGGCCCGGGACCCCGGCCGGGCGACCGGGCACCGGACTGCGGCGGCCTCACCGGGCAGATCGCCGCCTACCCGCTCCGCCTGTACGACCTGCTGCGCGACCGGGGGCACGTCCTGCTCGTCCACGGCAGCGGGCCGGGGACCGGCGAACTCGCCCGGACGGCACGGGAGTCCTCGGCGGGCCGGATGGAGACCTGCGTGATCCTCGACCCCGGCGCACCGGCCGACTCCGAGCCGAGCGGGCTGCCGGCGTACCGCGACACCGGCGGCGAATTCGCCCGCCTCTACGCGGTGGACGGGCCGACCGCCTTCGTGATCCGCCCGGACGGCTACCTCGCCGCCCGCCTCGCCCCACCGGACCCCGCAGCGCTGGCCGCCCATCTCGCGACCACCTTCGCCCCGGCCCCCCAGGAGTAGCCGCACCGCGGAAGACCCGGGCCGAGGCGCCGTTTTGGAATGCCGGAGGATCCTCAATACGATCCGGCGATGATCACAAGAAAACGGCTTGCGGCCCGGGCGTGCGGCCTGCTCGCCGCCCTGGCCGTCGGGCTCTTCCCGGCGAGCGCCACCGCCGCCGACGGGCCGACGGCGAAGGAACCCCCGAAGGTCGATCTCGTCCTCGACGTCAGCGGCTCGATGCGGGCGAACGACATCGACGGCCAGTCCCGGATGGCCGCCGCCAAGCAGGCCTTCAACGAGGTCATCGACGCCGTCCCCGACGAAGTGCGGCTCGGCATACGCACCTTGGGCGCCACCTACCCCGGTGAGGACAAGGCGCTCGGCTGCAAGGACACCAAGCAGCTGTACCCGGTCGGGCCGCTGAACCGGACCGAGGCGAAGACCGCCGTCGCGACCCTCGCCCCCACCGGCTGGACCCCGATCGGCCCCGCCCTGCTCGCCGCGGCCCAGGACCTCGACGGCGGCGACGGCACCAAGCGGATCGTCCTCATCACCGACGGCGAGGACACCTGCGCCCCGCTCGACCCCTGCGAAGTCGCCCGCGACATCGCCGCCAAGGGCATCAACCTGGTCATCGACACCCTCGGCCTGGTCCCGGACGCCAAGATCCGGGCCCAGCTCACCTGCATCGCCGAGGCCACCGGCGGCACCTACACCTCGGTGCAGCACACCGCCGAACTCTCCAGCAGGGTCAGGCAACTCATCGACCGGGCGGCCGAACCGGTCGTCAACCCCGTGGCCACCGAGGGCGCGAAGCAGTGCGCGAACGCGCCCGTGCTGGTGCCCGGCCTCTACAGCGACCGCGAGACCTTCGGCGAACACCGCTGGTACCGGGTCGACGTCCGCCCCGGCCAGGAGCTGCGCGCCTCGGTGAGCATCGCCGCCGACCGCGCCGTCAACAACGACTACGGCCTCCTGCTGCGCGCCACCACCGTGCACGGCCGCGAGATCGTACGGGGCTCGGAGGCGGGTGACGGCCGCACCGACGTCCTGTCGACCGGACTGCGCTACCCGAAGGCCGAGATCGACGCGGCGGACGACGCCGCGAACGAGGCGCCGGAGACCGTCTGCCTCCAGGTCAGCAACTCCTTCTCCGCCCCCGCCTCCGTCAAGACCACCCCCGGCATGCCCGTCGAGCTGACGATCGACGTGGTGGACGGACCGGGCGATGCGTCCGACGCCGCCGCCTTCGGCCTCGGCCGCGGCTGGTGGCTGCTGGCCGTCCTGGCCCTCGCCGGGCTGGCCGCCGGCGTGGTGTGGGGATGGATCTCGCGCTGGCGCATCTCCGTCTGGAGGACCAACTGATGCGTACCGTACGCACCCTGACCACCGCCCTGCTGGCCGCGGCAGCCGCCCTCACGGTGACGGGGACGGCCTCGGCCGACACCCCCTCGGCGAGCCCCAGCCCCCGCTCGACCTCCGCCGAGGACCAGGCCGCCCCGACCGAGGCGGGTACCGGCTTCCGTACCGCCGCGGCGTTCCGCCCCGGCCAGAAGGCCACGGCGGGCGCGTCCACCGGCGACTACCTCTACTGGGTCCTGCCCGTCGACGCGCAGCAGCGCATGACCGTGAGGGCCACGGTCACCCTGCCCGAGGCCAAGGTCCGGCACGGCGCCTCGACCTGGCAGCTCGACGTGTACGACGGCCTGCGCCGCCGCCAGGCGTGCACCTACGGCACGCAGACCCGGGCCGCGGCCCGGGAAGCGGCCTCGGTGGAACTGTCCTGCACCCTGCGCACGGTCCGCGCCGGAGCCGAGCAGTGGGCCAACGACCCGCTGCCGGGCAGCTACTACGTACGGCTGACCGTCGCCGACGTACCGGAGGAGGACCTCGGTCTGCCGATCCGCGCGGCCGTCGAGGCCTCCGTGCAGGAGACCGGCGGCGCCTACGCCGTGGACGGAGCCCTGTCCACGCCGCTGGTGCCCGCCACCGTGTCCGGCGCGCTGCGCGAGCCCGAGGACGGCTGGTCCGGCGGCTGGTGGTCGGACCGCTGGATCTGGACCGCGGCCGGCGGGGTGCTGGGCGCCCTCGCGGGCATCCTCGGCTACTCCCTGACGCGCGGCTCGGGGCGCCCGTCCCGGGTGCCGCCGGGCGCCTGAGCACGGCGGAACCACGGCGGACGGCCGCGGCCCGGGGCATCCCCCGGGCCGCGGCCGTTCCGGTATCCGGCTGCGGCTCAGCCGAGGCGGGTGAGCCTGGTCCCGAAGGAGGGCTCGGCGAGCTCGCCGCCGACCGCCACCGGCACGCTCTTGGCCCCCTCGCCCTCGCCCGCCGTCAGTACGGCGACCTCGGTGCCGGCCTTGGCGGTGTGCGGCAGCTTCGGGGCGCCGGCCGCGAGGGTGAGCCTCAACTGCTGGCCCGGGACGCCGATCACGTTGAGGTCCTTGGCGGCCACCAGCGGCGTACGGCCGCCGAGCCCGTCGTCGACGTACCCGACGGTGTCGCCCTTGCGGACGACCGGGGCCGACGCGAGTGCCGCCCGTACCGCCTCGATGATCTTCTTGCTGTTCGCCTTCACCAGCTTCAGGCTGTTCCTCGCGTCCGGGTCCGGGCCGTCCACGCGCTGGTCCATCAGCGTGCCGAGGATCAGCGGGGTCTCGTCGCCGACCGACTTGTACGCCGCCCACATCAGGGTGCCGCCGGCGGGCGTGCTGGAGCCGGTCTTGATGCCCCTGATGCTCAGGCCCTGGGCGGTGGTGAGCAGGTCGTTGTTGTTGAGGAGCGGCTCGGGCAGCCCCTTGATCGTGGCGCTGGGCAGGGCGACGATCGCGCGGAACGCCTCGTCCTTCATGACGGCCTGGGCGAGCTTCAGCTGGTCGGCGGCGGTGCTGACGGTGCCCGCGTCCAGGCCGCTGGGGTCGGTGTACGTCGTGTTCGTCATGCCGAGTTCCCTGGCGGCGGCGTTCATCTTCTCGACGAACGCGGCCTCGGAGTCGCTGCCCGTGTCCCAGCGGGCCAGCAGGCGGGCGACGTTGTTGGCCGAGGGGATCATCAGCATCTTGAGCATGTCCTGCTGGCTGAACTCGGTCCCGGCGGTGAGCCCCGCGATGCGGGACTCGTCCTCGGCGGTGCCGTCCGCCACGGCCTTCGCGTCGACCTTGATCGCGGGGCCGGGGTCGGTCTTCTTCAGCGGGTGGTTCTTGAGGATGACGTAGGCGGTCATCACCTTGGCGACGCTGGCGATCGGGACGGGCTTCTGCTCGCCGAAGGTGCCGATGTCGCCGGAGCCGGCGATGCGGACGGCGCCCTGGCCCTTGGCGGGCCAGGGGATGGAGAACTGCCCGTCGACGGTGTGGCCGGTCTCGGCCGCGACGAGCTTCGGGGCGGGCAGCGGGCGCAGCAGCTGGACGCCGGCGAACCCGCCGGCGAGGAGCAGCAGGACCGGGGTCCAGATCGTGACGCGGCGCAGGGTCCTGCGGCGCGGGGTCTGCGGCGGGGGAGCGGGGTTGGTCAGCTCGGCGAGCAGCTCGAGCGGAGCCGGGGCCGCCGCCGCGGGGGGTGGGGTGACCGCGGGTGCGGGGGATCGGGCCGGGCCGGGCCGGGGCTCGGCTGCCGGTGCCGGGGTGTCCAGGGGCTTGAGCGCGACGAACTTGCTCGTCCGCTCGGAGTCGCTCTCGGCCGCCCGCGCCCAGGAGGGCACCCGCCGAGGCTCACCGGCTCCCGCCGGCTCCTCGGCCTCGACCGCATCGGTATCGGCGTCCCCCGACCCCGCACCTCCGACCTCGGCGCCGGCGGGCACGGTGGCGTCGGCCGGTGCCCCGGTCTCGGTCTCGGCCTTGGTCGCAGCCTCGACTTCGCCGTCAGGCTCGACCGCGGCCCCGTCGGCTACCGGGGCGTCGGCCGGTACTTCGGCCCCGGCGTCGGGGCTTGCCTCGGTCTCGGCCCCGGCTTCGGCCCCGGCTTCGGCTTCGGCTTCGGCTTCAGGGGCGGCCTTCGCGTCCGCTCCGGCCTCGGCTCGGACGTCAGGCTCGACCGCGGCTTCGGCTTCCGGCTCGGCCGACGCCCGTGCTGGGGACTCGGCCTGGGGCTTGCTCTCCGTCGCGAACTCAGGCTCGCCCCCGGCCGCCTCGGGCTCGCCCTTGGCCACCTCGGGCTCGGCCCCTGCCTCAGGTCCGACCTCGGCTTCGGGCTCGGCCTCGACCTCTGCCTCCACGCCGGCCTCGGCCCGAGACGCAGGCTCCGCCTCCGCCTCCGCCTCGACCTCGGCCTGGGGCGCCGCCTCTGCTTCGGCCTTGCCCCCGGCCAGAGGCGCGGCCTCCGCCTTCGCCGTGGGCTCGGCCTCAGGCTCCGGTTCAGCCTCAGGCTCCGGCTCCGGCTCGGCTTCCGACTGGGCCTCGGGCTCGGCGGGCGGCGGGGTCGGGGCCGGTATGGCCGGGCCGGGGCCCGGTGTCGGGGCCTTCGTCTGCTCGGCCTCCGGATTGTCGGGGGTATCGCCCGCCACGGTTGTCGCCTTCATCCCAGCCCCGCCTTGCCCCTCGTACCCGGCTCCCGCCGGTCGTGCCAACACGTCCGGCGCGGCCCTCCATGGAGCCGCGCCGGTTGGCTAGATGTCCGGGGTGGCCGCTGCGTTCCCGCAGGCCCAAGCTGTGACCGTTTGGTCATATTCCCCGCCGTGTTGACGAGGGGTACGCCTCCGGTTCGGACACTCGGAAAACGCAAGAACTCGACTTCGCATAGGGGTCGCGCCGCCCACGCCCGGTGAGTACGGCTACTCATGACCGTGCCGGCGGAGCCGCCGACGATGGAACCGAACACCACCACCACCGCGCCATCCGAACGGGGCCGTCCATGCTCAGCCGATTCGCCGCCGCCGTCGTACCCGCCTTCGGAACGCTGACGGTCACCGCCGACCCCGGGGCGCGGCCCGCCGGGGGCAGCATCCTCGTCGCCAACCACACCTCCCTCGCCGATCCCGCGGTCGTGGTCGCCGCGCTCCGCCGGTACGGGATCGAGCCGGTCATCCTGGCCACCGGCGGCCTGTGGCGGGTGCCGCTGCTCGGGGCCGCGCTGCGGCGCGAAGGGCACATCGCCGTCCACCGCGGCACACACCGCGCAGCCGACTCCCTCGACGCCGCGGCCGTCGCCCTCGCCGCGGGCCGCAGCGTGCTGCTCTACGGGGAAGGCGGGCTGCCCGGCCGCCGCGACGCGGGGGAGTCCGCACCGGGTCCGTTCCGCAGCGGCCTGGCCCGGCTCGCCGCCGCCACGGGCGCCCCGGTCGTACCCGTGGGCCAGGCCGGCGCGCGCCGGCTGTGCTCGGGCAGCCGGGCCAAGCAGCTCGCCGGAGCCCTGACCGCACCCCTGCGCAGGCCCGGCCTGCACGTGCACATCGGCTCGCCGCTCCACCTCCCCGACCGGGTCCCCGAGGCGACGGAGCAGGCCCGCCGGGCGGTCACGGCCGCTTGGCGCACCGCGGCGCTCTTCCTGGGCGAGCCCGTCAGCGGGTGGCGTGCGCCAGAAGCACCTGGGCCGCGGCCTCGCGGTCGGCGTCCGTGTCGATGAAGGACACCATCAGGGGACTGCTGCCCGTCGGCCCGCCGGCGGTCGCCCGCAGCCGGTAGCGCTCCACGCGCACGCCCTCGCGGGCGAGCGCACCTCCGCCGGTGAACATCGACTCGGGCATGCGGTCGTTGGCGACGCGCAGCGCCGCCGCGCGCCAGGTGCCCGAGGCCGCGTCGAAGCGTTCCAGGACGAAGCCCGGTCCGGTGCCCGGCTGGTCACCCGGTTCGCCCACGAGAGCCTCCATCTGGAAGGCGACCAGCAGATGCCGGTACTCGGCGGAGTTCCCGTTCCGCAGGGTGACGGTGAACTCCTGTGCGGCGCCGCCGCGTACGAGGGCGAGCCCGCCGCCCCGGGTGTCGACCGCGGCCCGCAGCCGGGTCGGGGCCGCCGGCGGCGGCGTGGCCCGCGTCGTGGCAGGGGCCGGGACCGGCTGTGCGGACGGGGACGCCGGGACCGATGAGGAGACGGAGACGGAGGGTGAGCCGGAGGGAGAGGCGGAGGTGGTGCCCGCCGTGGCCGACGCGTCCGCCGACGCCGAAGCGGGGGCGGACCCGGAGAGGGACGCGGCCGCCGGGGTCCCGCCGTCCTCGTCCCCGCACCCGGTGAGGCCGGTGAGGCTCGCCAGCAGCACGGCGGCCGCGGCCGCGGCGGTGAGGGCCCTGCGGCGTTCGGCGGATGCGGGCATGGGAATCGGTTCTCCTCCAGGTCAGCTGAGGCAGGAACCTAACAAGCACGCGCCGCGCCGACGAGGCCGGTCAGGCATCGGGGCGGCGACGGTTCGGTCACGCCGCCGCCCGCCGCCCGCCGCCCGCCGCCCACGCCGGTGGAGCGGGCGGCGGGCGGCGGTGACCAGGTCGCGCCGCCCCCGCCGATGTGTCGGAATGGGAGTGACCGCTGCCGGCGGGCGGAAGGAGTGCCACCCCATGAAGTACATGCTGATGGTCCTGGGCAAGCAGGCCGACTACGAAGCCATGGCGGGCAAGGCGAGCGGTGACAGCCCGGCCTGGTCGGCAGCCGACCTCAAGGCGATGTTCGACCACATGGGAGCACTCAACGACGAGCTGGCCGCGTCGGGCGAGTGGGTCGACGGCCAGGGCCTCGCCGAACCCCGCCAGGCCCGCCTGGTGACCGCCGGGGCGGACGGCACACCGCACGTGTCCGACGTGCCGTACGGGGAATCCAGCGCGGTCATCGCCGGGTACTGGATCGTCGACGTCCCCGATTTCGCCCGGGCCGCCGAGATCGCCGCGCGCGCCTACGCCTGTCCGATGCCCGAGGGCGCGCCGAACTATCCCGTCGTCGTCCACCCGGTGGGCGAGGCCCCGGACCCGGAGCCGGGGAAGGCGGCGGACGCCGGGTCCTGATCTCGGACGTCCGCCGTCCGCATCCCGGACGGCGGTCACCGTTGTCAGTGGCACCGCCTACTCTTGATCATGTGAGCCCGACCCCTGACAACCCGGCCCCCGAACGTCCCCTCGCCGAGATCAACGCCGACATCCGCGGCCTCTTCGCCCGCGCCGAAGGCCGCCTGTCCGACGCCGAGCGCGTCCGGCACGCCATGCTCCTCGCGGAGTGGGCCGCGGCGATACGCGCCTCGGTGGTGCCCGCCGCGTAGCCGCGGACGAGCGGGGCCCGTGAGCAGCCCGCGCAGCCTCCGGTTCCGGACCTGCGCCGCCGCGTCCTAGGAACCGCCCGCCGCGAGGTCCCGCAGCCGGCGCTTGTCCGGCTTGCCCCGCGCGGTCAGCGGGATCGCGCGCTCCCAGAAGACCGTGGTCGGCCGGTGCGCCGGGGACAGCTCCCGTTCCACCAGGTCACAGGCCTCGCCCGCGATCGTGTCGCCGGGCGCGCACCCCGGCGCCGGTACCAGGAAGGCGCACACCTCCTCGCCGGTGAGGTCGCTGTGCCGGCCTACCACCACCGCCTCGGCCACGGCGGGATGCCGGGCGAGCGCGGCCTCCACCGGCACGCAGTAGACGTTGTCCCCGTCCACCATCACCACGTCCTTGACGCGGTCGTCGAGGTACAGGTAGCCGTCCTCGCCGAAGTGCCCGAGGTCCCCGGTCCGCAGCCAGCCGTCGCGCAGCGCCGACGCCGTCAGATCGGGCCGGCCCCAGTACCCGGCCATCATCGCCCCCGACCGCATCCAGACCTCCCCCGTGCTTCCGGCGCGCACCGAGGTGCCGTCCTCGTCGCGGACCTCGACCTCCACCCCGGCCACGGGCCGCCCGACGGACGCCAGCAGTTCCGGCCGGCCGGCCACCGCCGCGGCGTGGTCCGCGGGCGTGAGGCGGCAGATCACCGCGGCCTCGTTCATGCCGTAGCCCTGCTGCCACCGTCCGCCCCATCGGGTCACCGCCTCCCGCAGCCGGGCGGGGAGGACGGGCGAATCCCCGTACGACACCGCCTCCAGCCCGGGTACACCCGCGGCGGTCACGGGATCGTCGAGCAGCCGGTACACCATCGAGGTCGTCAGGTACGTCGACACCCGCCCCAGCCGCCGGCAGGCGGCGGCGAACTCCCCGGGCGTGAACGGGTCGAGGACCTCCACCCGCCCCCCGGCCCGCAGCTGCTCCAGGGACCGCCCCCCGGAGCGCTGCGCCAGCGAGGTGACCGACAGGTAGACGGGATCCGCCCAGTCCGCCGCCCGTACGGTGTTGCGCGCGGCCATCGCCCCGAAGGTGGAGGCCACCCCCTTGGGCAGTCCCGTCGTGCCGCCCGTGTACGTCACCCGGGCCACGTCCTCCTCCCGCGCGCGTACCTCCATCGGCGCCGGGTCTCGGCCGGCGGCGGCACGCAGCACCTCCTCCAGTCCCAGCCGGGGCGTGCCCGTGTCGGGCACGGGGGTGTCGTGCAGCACCAGGTCGGGCCGGCAGTCGCGCAGGATGAACTCCAGCCCGTACAGCGCCGGTCCGGCGATGACCTGGGTCAGCCGTGCCCCGAGCACGTGCGCGGCCAGCCGCACCAGCAGGACCTCGGGCCGGTTGTGGCCCGCCACACAGGCCAGCCCCGATCCGCGCCCGACCCCCGCCTCCACGAGCACCCCGGCCAGCCGACAGGTGTCCGCCAGGACGTCCGCGTACGACATGACGGCGGGCCCGACACCGATGGCGGGCCGGTCCGCGTACCGCTCCAACGCGCTTGTCAATTCCGTGACATACCGTGCGGCCACCCTGCTCAAACCTGCCTCTCCGGCCCCTTCAGGGGGCTGATCGGGTGAACTCGCGCAACCTGCGGTGAGGCCGAACGTTGATCAAGGCGCTCACCACCGTGCACTCGTGCAAGAGAAGGACCAATAATGATCAAGAAGATTATGACCGCCGCCGCTGTCACCGCCGCTGCGGTCGGCGCGGGCGCCGCTGCCGCGGCCCCGGCCATGGCCATCGGCAACGACAACGGGATCAACACCGTCAACGGCAACGGCGCCCACCAGATCTACGGCAACCAGAAGACCCACGGCGACCTGAGCCCGCAGCTCGGCCTGGTCCAGGGCACCCTGAACAAGCCCTGCATCGGCCTGCCGGCGAAGGTCAACGCCCAGTCGATCCTTGCCTTCGTCAACGTCGGCGTCCAGGACATCAACGTCCTGTCCAACCCGATGAACCAGCAGTGCACCGAGAACTCCACCCAGGCCAAGGGTGACGAGCCGCTCTCGCACATCCTCAGCAACATCCCGATCCTGTCGGGCAACCTTTCGGCCGGCAGCTGACGCCGTCCCCCATGCGAGCCGGGGCCTCCGACGCCCGCGCGAGTGCCCAAGGGGCCCCGGCTTGTTCCACCCGGATCCGCTGATCCGGCACTGCCGCAGGCGTGCGGCGGCCGCAAGGCCGCCGGGACGGGCACCGGTCCTCACGTCACAGAGCCTCTCGCCCGACCGGCGAGAGGCTCTCTGACGTGAGGAGCCCCGTCAGAAGGGCTTCGTCGGCAGGTACTTGCCGTCCAGGGTGATGACGGCGCGCTCCCCGCCCTCGGGATCGGCGACCTTGCGGACGTCCAGCCTGAAGTTGATCGCGCTGATGATGCCGTCCCCGAACTGCTCGTGGACCAGGGCCTTCAGGGTGGTTCCGTACACCTGGAGCATCTCGTGGAACCGGTAGACCGTCGGGTCGGTCGGGACGCTGCCGGGGACCGATCCGCGGGTCGGGATGGTCTGCAGGAGCAGGACCGCCTCCTCGTCCAGGTCCAGCAGCCCGGCGACCGACCGCGCCGCGGCCTCGGGCAGCGGGTGCTGGCCGAGCAGGGCCGCGGTGACGAACGCGACCGACAGACCGGTGGAGTCCGCGAGCTGCTGCCAGGAGAGGTCCTTGCGGGTCTTCGCCTCGACGGCGGCGACGGCGAGGGCCTGGCGGGCGGTGGGGTCGAACTGGGCGTGCGGCATGGGGGTGTCCTTCCGGAAACGGGTGGAGGGGAGGGGGGCAGGGGGGTGGAGGGGCTCAGACGGCCGCGGCGGCCGTGGAGCCGGTCACCTCGGCGATCCCGCCGGTGGGGATGTCGTAGACCCAGCCCCGCAGGGTGAGCCTCCCGGCGGCCGTGGCGCGGGCGACCGAGGGATGGGTGGCCAGGTTCGCCAGCTGGGCGCGTACGTTCTCGCGGACCAGCGCGGCCACGCGGCCGGGCCCGGTGCCCGCCGTCCTGGCGAGCGAGGCGTCCGCGTGCCGCAGCCAGCCCGCGACCGAGGCGGCGCCACTCAGGTCGGTGCCCTCGGCCAGGGCGGTCATCGCCCCGCAGGCGGAGTGCCCGCACACCACGACGCCGGTGACACCGAGGACGGCCACGGCGTACTCGATGCTCGCCGTCACCCCGTCCGGGCCGGGCGCGTAGGCCGGGACCAGATTTCCGGCCGTGCGGATGACGAACAGCTCGCCCGGCTCGCTCTGGGTGATGAGCTCCGGCACCACGCGGGCGTCCGAGCAGCCGATGAACAAGGTGGCCGGCCGGTGCGCCTCGGCCAGGTCCGCGAAGAGGCGCGCCTTGCCCGGAAACACCTCGTGCTGGAAGCGTGCGACGCCATCGGAAAGGTCGTGCATGGTCACTCCCTCAGGTGGGATGCGCCCCGTGGGGCTTGACGTGTTCCACCATGCATGACCTGCATCTATTGTGTCCAAGACGCAATATCCATCCCACCTATCGATGCCATCTACAGTTCCTGGCATGGGCCTGGAACTGCGTCACCTGCGCTACCTGATCGCCGTCGCCGAACACGGCAGCTTCACCCGCGCCGCCGAGGAGCTGCGGATCTCCCAGCCCACCCTGTCCCAGCAGATCAGGCAACTCGAACGGACCGTGGGAGTGCAGCTGTTGGACCGCACCGGCCGCGCCGTACGGCTGACCGACGCCGGCGCCACCTACGCGCACTACGCGCGCGGCGCGCTACGGGACCTGGCGGCCGCCGAGCGGGCCGTCACGGACCTGGCCGACCTCTCGCGCGGACACCTGCGCCTCGCGCTGACCCCCACCTTCACCGCGTACCTCGTCGGCCCGCTCACCGCGGAGCTCCACACGGCCCACCCCGGCATCACCCTCGAGGTCCGTGAGATGCCCCAGGACCGCATCGAGTCCGGTCTGCTCGCCGACGAGCACGACCTCGGCCTCGCCTTCCACGGGCCGCACCTGCCGGGCATCGCCGCGGCCCCGCTGTTCACGGAGACCCTCGGCCTGGTCACGGCCGCCGGCGCGAGCGACCCGCCCGGCGGTGAGGCACTCCCCGTACGCGACCTGGCGGAGCGCCGACTGGCCCTGCTCAGCGGGGACTTCGCCACGCGCGGTCACATCGACGCCTACCTCGCCGCCCACGGGGTGCGGCCGCACGTCGCCGTCGAGGCGAACTCCGTCCAGGCCCTGATCGAGATCGTCCGGCGCACGCCGCTGGCCACCGTCCTGCCCGACGCCGTGACCCACGACCATCCGCACCTGCGGCCCGTCCCGCTCGAGCCCGCCCTCCCGCCCCGCACGGTCACGCTGCTGCGCCGGCAGAGCGCGTACGAGAGCGCGGCTGCCCGCGCCTTCACCGGACTCGTCCGGCGCCTGGTGCGGGCCCGCGGCTACCGTCCCGCGTAGCGCCCTGCCGCGGGCCGGGCGCTGACCGTGCGCTCGGGGGTGCCCGGCGCTAGCGTCGGGACATGAGCACCGAGCCGCAGCGCTTCGAGATCCTGTTGGTACCCGAGCACGTCAAGAACCGGAGCGGCGCGCCCCAGGCGGACCACCCCCTGCGATCGGCGGTCGTCGAGGCGACCGGCAAGACGGGCGCCTCCGGTTACCCGCGCTATGTGGGGGAGGGAATGGAGGCGGACATCGACCCGGCCACCCGGACGGTCGAGGCCGTACTCGTGGACGGCGCGGAGCTGGACCCCGGAATGACGGCGCTGATCGCCCCCGAGACGGGGAAGGGCGGCAGGGGGCCGACCGGACGGCGGCGGTAGGGCCCGCCGGCGCAGGGGGCGCTCCCCGCCGTCCGGGCCCCGCGGCAGCCGTCTCAGGAGCCGTCGGCGAACACCGCGTAGACATCGCGCCGGCCCGCGTACTCGCTCAGGTTCCAGATCACGGACTCGCGGTAGGCCCAGTCGGTGGTCGTGCCGCTGTGGAAGCTGAGGTCCTCGCTGCCGACACCCAGGCGGACGACGGTGGAGGGAACGTCGGTGCCCGAAGCGACCGTCTTCAGGTAGCCGTTGGAGGACGGGCCGTTGCTCTGCGACAAGTAGTGCTTGCTCTGGCGCGAGACCACGCCCTGGATCTTGCCCTGCTTGACCGTGACGGCCTCAGTGGCCGTGGTGGAGGCGAGCTTGCGGGTCGTGTAGTCGAGCGGCCAGCGGACGACCTTGGGGAGGTCCACCTTCGTGCCGTTGCCGTTCCAGCCGGTCCCCGAGTAGTCCACCACGGGGCTGGTGAGGCTGGTCGCGTACTCGCTCACGGTGAGGCTGTCCGGGCTGGAGGCGCGGTCGAGGCCGATCGCCGAGAAGCGCAGCAGCGTGCCGGTGTTGTCGTAGGCGCCGCACTGCGGAAGGACGAAACGGTAGTCGTAGGCGTGGTAACTGCCGTCGGCCTGCCGCCCGCAGGCGTCCGGGAGGCCGGTGCTGACCTCGAAGATGCTGTCCATGTCGAAGACCCGCAGGCCCTTGTACGTGTCCACGACGTACAGCCGGTTGCCGTACCACATGATGCCGCCGGCGTGCTTGCGGACCGGTTCGTAGGTGAAGGTGCCGCCGGCCCCGCGGACCGGCTCCACCAGCAGAACGTGCCGGTAGACGGGGGCGGAGGCCGAGGTGTGGTCGACGAAGCTGACGCGGATGCCCTTGTCGAGGTCGAAGTCCTCGACGCCGTTGTTGTCGGGGTCGGTCTCGAAGTACCAGGAGACCAGGACCACTCGCTTGCCGCCCGCGGGCCACAGACCGGCGCCGAGCGCGTCCGCGCTGGTGGTGACGCCCTGCGGGATCCACTCGACCGCGTCCTGGTCGCCCGTGTTCCAGGTGAAGCCGTGCGAGAAGCCGCCGATGCCCGCGGGGGCCGAGGAGAGGCGGGTCGCCTCGCGGTTGGCGACGGCCAGTACGTCGGATATCTGCGCGCGGGGCAGTCTCTGTGCCAGGCCCGCGAGGTGGTCCGCGAACGGACCGGACGCGTTGGAGGTCCGCTCGGCGAGGGTGAACTGGCCGGGGGTGATGGTGGCCGCCTCGGCCGTGGCGGGGACGAGGGCGGCGCCGGCCGCGGTGACGAACGGCGCGGCGGCCATTCCCTTGATGATCGTCCTGCGTGACATGCTCGTGGGGCGTGAATCTAGATCTTCGGAATGCGCCCGTGCAATCGCCAACGACCGGTCTCGGCAGGGGAGCTGAGGGCAGTTCATCGCGGGCTGCGGGCCCGGCCCCCTCCGGCGCGTGCGCGGACGGGGCCGGGCCGGCGCGGGCCGGTGCTCAGTGGAACAGCATGGAGGCGTCCCCGGCCGCGGTGGAGACCGAGCCCGGACAGAGGAAGCTGCCCGAGGTCTTGGTGGCCGTGAACGGCCGGTTCGTGTACTTGCGGGTGGTCCCGCTCCGGTCCCACACGAGATTCGTCGCCTTGTACCGGCAGGAGATGAAGCTCTGCTGGCCCGTGATGTCGATGGCGTCCGTCTTCGCCACCGCGCCGGCGTCGTCGAAGGTGAAGGCGGGGTTGTTGTTGAGGGTGGCGGTGATGCTGCCGTTGCACGTGAGGTTGCCGCCGGGCTTGTTGATCGTGGTGCGGTCGACGGTGAGGGCGCTCGGCGGGACGGCGCTGGTGCTCGCGTTGGTCCAGGTGCAGGTGCTGCCGGCGACCACGATGACCCCGTCCACCTTCTGGTCGACCGCGGGCCCCGCCGCGGTCGCCGCCGAGGTGCCGACGACGGTTGCCGCGATCGCCAGTGCGGCGAGTCCTGTGAGCGTGGGGATGTGCCTCATGTCGCTCCTCCTTGCCACGTCCTTGTGGGGGTGATGCGAGGGCCCGGAGGCCTCGCGGGAGTGCGTCACGGAGAGTGGCACAGGGACCTTGAATTGTCAGGTGCAGCTCAATGACTGGCTGGAAGCCGCCCCTGGCACCTCCGTGTGAACGTATTGAGCATCTCGATCGATAACGCACGGAAGACGCCCGTCTATTCGATTGTTATGTGCGTTCACCCTTGACGGCGATCGGTTTCGGACAAACGATGGTGCCCGTTCACCCCACCCCGTCCGTACGAGGCCCCCGTAGGAGCCGTGCCATGTCGCGCACTTCACGTTCGTTCCGCATCGCCGCCGCCACCGCCTCCCTCGCCGCCCTGGGACTTCTGGCCACCGCCTGCGGCGATGGCAACGGCGACGGTTCCGACAAGGCCGCGGGCGGCGGGACCGCCGCCCAGCCGGTGGAGATCACGTACTGGTCCTGGATGCCGGGCACGAAGCAGACGGCCGAGGCCTTCAACGCGAGCCACGACACCATCAAGGTCAAGTTCGCCGAGGTGCCCGCCGGCCTGGCCGGCGGCTACGACAAGCTCGCCGCGGCCGTCAAGGCGGGCAACGGCCCGGACGTCATGAACATCGAGTACCAGGCCGTCCCCGACCTCGTCACCCAGGGGCTGCTCGCCGACTCCTCCAAGCTCCTCGGACCCACCGTCAAGAAGCAGCCCGAGCAGGTCCAGGCCCTCGTCACCCTCGGCGGCAAGCAGTGGGCCGCGCCCTTCGACGTGGCGCCGCAGATGCTCTACTACCGCAAGGACCTCTTCGAGCAGCACAAGATCGCCGTCCCCAAGACCTGGGCGGAGTTCAGAACGGCCGCCGAAGAGATCAAGAAGGCCGACCCCGGGGCGCGCATCACCTCTTTCTGGGGCGACGAGTCGGCGACCTGGGCGGGCCTGGCCCAACAGGCCGGTGCCAAGTGGTACGGAACCGAGGGCGACGCCTGGAAGGTGAACATCAACGACGCCGCCACCAAGAAGGTCGCCGCCTACTGGGGCGACCTGGTCAAGAACGACCTGGTCTTCAACCACAAGGCGTGGAGCCCCGAGTCGACCAAGGCGGCCTCCGAGAACAAGGTGTACACCCGCCTCGGCGCCTCCTGGAGCGCGGGCAGCCTGAAGACCGAGCAGGCCAAACAGGAGGGCAAGTGGGCCTCCGTCGCCCTCCCCGGCTGGGGTGACGGCAAGATCGGCATGGTGGGCGGCTCCTCGTTCGCCGTCATCAAGGACAGCAAGAAGGCCGAGGCCGCCGCCGAGTTCATCAAGTGGGCCACCACGAGCCCCGAGGCCGTCAAGGCCCGGCTGAGCCTGGGCACCTCCAGCGCCATGCCAGCCGACGAGACGCTCCGCGAGACGGCGAAGGCCTCCTTCGACACCACGTTCTACGGCGGCCAGGACATCTACGCCACCGCCTCCGCGCAGGTCCCGAACATCGCCACCGGCTGGGTCTGGAGCCCGGTCCACAACGCGACCTCGGTCGAGCTCGTCGCCGCCCTGGCCAAGGCCCAGGACGGCGACTTCGCCTCCGCCTTCGACACGGCGCAGGCCACGGCCGAGAAACTGATCAACGACCGCGGTCTGAAGCTCGCCAGGTAAGGGGGCTGCCGGGTCCGGTGCGCCCACCGCGCCGCCGGGCCCCGGCCCCTCTTCGCACCCCCCGTCCCCCGCCCGTCCTTCCCCGGCCCCGGAGGTGCCCCGGTGGCAGCACCACTCGCCCCCAGCAGCACGCGGCGCTCAGGCCGCAGCCGGCGCGGTCAACGCACCGCCGCCGCCCTGCTCATCGGACCGTTCGTCCTGCTCTTCCTCGCCGTCATGGTCGTGCCCATCGGGTACGCGGCCTACCTGAGCCTCTTCCGCGAGCAGTCCTCCGGCCTCGGCTTCGGCGGCACGCGGACCCTCTTCAGCGGTGTCGACAACTACGTCCGGGCGCTGACCGCCCCCGCCCTGCAGAAGGGCTTCCTGCACATCGCGGCGTACTGCGCCGTCTACATCCCCGTCATGATCGGCGGAGCCCTGGCCCTCGCCCTGCTCATCGACTCGTCCCTGGCCCGCGCCAAGCGGTTCTTCCAGCTCGCCGCGTTCCTGCCGCACGCGGTGCCCGGCCTGATCGCCGCGATCATCTGGGTGTTCCTCTACACCCCGGGCCTCAGCCCCATCCACCAGTTCCTCGACCGGGCCGGCGCCCGAGTGGACTTCTTCGGCGACGACGCCATCCTCTTCTCGATGGCCAACGCCACCGCCTGGCAGTGGATCGGCTACAACATGGTGATCTTCTACGCGGCCCTGCAGGCGATCCCCCGCGAAACGCTGGAGGCCGCGACCGTCGACGGCTCCGGCGCCATCCGCACCGCCCTGTCCGTCAAACTCCCCATGATCCGCTCCTCGGTGGTCCTCACCACCCTCTTCACCTGCATCGGCGCCATCCAGCTGTTCACCGAGCCGGAGACCTTCCGCTACGACGCCACCGGCCTGTCACCCGAGTGGTCGCCGACGATGTTCATCTACCAGGCCGCCTTCTCCAAGCACGACTACGGCATCGCCGCCGCGGCCTCGCTCATCCTGGCCCTGCTCGGCGCCCTGCTGTCCTTTGCCGTCACCAGGCTCGGAAACCGGTGGAAGGAAGCATGAGCACCCTCACCGCGGACAAGACCACGCACCCCGCGCCCGACGGCACCCCGCGCCGCCGCCACCCGCACCCGCCCCGCCGCCCGCGCGCCGGCGGCCGGATCCTCGCCTCGAAAGCCGCGGTCAACGGCCTCCTCGCCCTGACCGCCCTCTACACCCTGATGCCGCTCACCTGGCTGCTGTTCGCCGCGACCAAGAACAACGCGGACCTCTTCGGCAAGCCCGGCTTCACCCTCGGCGACTTCAACCTGTTCGCCAACCTCGGCGACCTCTTCACGTACCACGACGGCATCTTCGGACGCTGGCTGCTCAACAGCTTCGTCTACTCGGTCCTCGGGTCGCTCGCCTCGACCCTGCTGAGCCTCGCTGCCGGCTACGCCTTCGACACGTACGACTTCCGCGGCAAGGAGAAGCTGTACGGCTTCATCCTCCTCGGCCTGCTCGTCCCCGCCACCGTCATCTCCCTGCCCATGTACCTGCTCGCCTCCAAGGCGGGCATCGTCAACAGCTACTGGGCCATCCTGATCCCCGGCCTCGTCAGCCCCTTCGGCGTCTACCTCTCCCGGATCTTCTCCGAGGGCTACGTCCCCGGCGAGACACTGGAGGCCGCCCGCATGGACGGCGCCGGCGAACTGCGCATCTTCGGCTCCGTCGCCCTGCCGATGCTCGCGCCCGCCTTCGTCACCGTCTTCCTCTTCTCCTTCACCGGCAGCTGGAACAGCTTCTTCCTCCCGCTGGTCATGCTCAACGACCACGAGCTCTACCCGGTGGGCCTCGGCCTGTTCAACTGGAACGCCACCCTGACCCAGTACCCCGAGCAGTACGCCCTGCTCATCACCGGCTCCCTGGTCTCCGTCCTGCCGCTCGCCGTGGCCTTCCTCTGCCTCCAGCGCTTCTGGCGCTCGGGCCTGACCGCGGGCGCGGTGAAGTGACCGTGACCACCACCGCACCCCTCCGCGAACAGGGGCACCCGGCCGCGGCCGGACCCCCGCGCACCCTGCTGGCCATGGGCGCCACCATCCACCGCACCCTCCTCGAAGCGGCCGCGCTCGAGCGGCTGCCCCGCATCGCCGACACCGACACCGCGCTGCTCGTCACCGACTACCGGGCCGCCGACCCCCAGCTGCTCGCCCGCACCGAGGTCCTGTTCACCCACTGGGGCTCCCCGCTCCTCGACGCGGACGCGCTGCGCCGGCTGCCCGCGCTCAAGGCCGTCGTCCACGCCGCCGGATCCGTCAAGCACCACATCACCCCGGCCGTCTGGGAGCGGGGCATCACCGTCTCCTCCGCCGCCGACGCCAACGCCCGGCCCGTCGCCGAGTTCACCCTCGCCGCCATCCTGTTCGCGAACAAGCGGGTCCTGGAGAGCGCCCGCCGCTACCGCCGCGAGCAGGCCGCGTACGAACTCCTGCCCTGGTTCACCGGACACGGCAACTACCGGCGCACCGTGGGCATCGTCGGAGCCTCCCGCATCGGCCGCCGCGTCATCGAGCTGCTGCGCCCCTTCGACCTCGACGTGCTGCTGTACGACCCGTACGTGGACCCCGCCGAGGCCGCGGCCCTCGGCGTGTCCCCGCTCCCGCTGGACGAACTCGTCCAGCGCAGCGACGTGGTCTCCATCCACGCACCCGAACTCCCCGAGACCCGCCACATGTTCGACGCGGACCTGCTGGCACGGCTCGCCGACGGGGCCACCCTCGTCAACACCGCGCGCGGCTCCCTCGTCGACACCGACGCCCTCGTCGCCGAACTGCGGACCGGCCGCATCCACGCCGTCATCGACGTCACCGACCCCGAAGAGCCCCCGGCGGGCTCGCCCCTCTACACCCTGCCCAACGTGCTCCTCACCCCGCACATCGCGGGCTCCCTCGGCAACGAGCTGACCCGTATGGCGCACTGGGCGATCGACGAGGTGGAACGCTACGCACAGGGCCGGCCCTTCGCCCACGGCGTCGGCCCGGACGAGCTGCCGCGTTCGGCGTGACCCCGTGCGGCACGACACCCCGTAGGAGAACGGCCAGCCCATGACCAGCACCCCCCACACCGCGTACGTCGACGACCGGGCCCCCGGCAGCGGCCGGCTCGCACCCCGGGCGGCCCTCCGCTCCAACGCCCCGAGCCTCGACCTCGACGGGCCCTGGCGCTTCCGGCTCGCCGCCGGACTCCACGACCTCACCGGCGGGTTCCAAGCCCCCGGCTTCGACGACCAGGCCTGGGCCGAGCTGCCCGTACCGTCCTGCTGGCAGCTGCACGGCTTCGGCGCACCCGCGTACACCAACGTCACCTACCCCTTTCCGGTCGACCCGCCCCACGTCCCCGACGAGAACCCGACGGGCGAGTACCGGCGCGCCTTCACCCTCCCCGAGCCCTGGCCCGCCGACCGCACCGTGCTGCGCTTCGAGGGCGTCGACTCGTGCTTCGCGGTCTGGCTCAACGGGCATCGGCTCGGCGACGGCAAGGGCAGCCGGCTGCCCACCGAGTTCGACGCCACCGCCGCCCTGCGCCCGGGCCGCAACCTCCTCGCCGTCCGCGTGCACCAATGGTCCGCGGGCAGCTACCTCGAGGACCAGGACATGTGGTGGCTGTCCGGCATCTTCCGGCCGGTACGCCTCCTCGCCCGGCCCGCGCACCGCCTCGACGACGTCTTCGTGCACGCCGGCTACGAGCACACCACCGGCCGGGGCACCCTGCGCGTGGAGACATCGGGAGCCGCCGCCCGCCTGCACGTCCCGGCACTCGGCCTGCACGACGCCGACCCCGCCGGGCCGCACGCCTTCCCCGCCGTCCTCCCCTGGACCGCCGAACAGCCGCACCTCTACGACGGCGAACTCGTCACCGCGGACGAACGCGTGCGGATCCGCATCGGCTTCCGCACCGTGGCCGCCCTGGACGGGCGACTGCTCGTCAACGGCCGCCCCCTGCTGCTGCGCGGGGTCAACCGCCACGAATGGGACCCGGACAGCGGCCGCACCCTCCCGTACGCGACCGTGCGCGACGACGTCCTGCTGATGAAACGGCACAACATCAACGCCGTCCGCACCAGCCACTACCCGCCCGACAGCGCCTTCCTGGACCTGTGCGACGAACTCGGCCTCTGGGTCGTCGACGAATGCGACCTGGAGACGCACGGGTTCGAGCAGGTCGGCTGGCGCGCCAACCCCAGCGACGACCCGCGCTGGCAGGAGGCGTACCTCGACCGGATGAGCCGCACGGTCGAACGGGACAAGAACCACCCGTGCGTCATCCTGTGGTCCCTCGGCAACGAGAGCGGCACCGGCCGGAACCTCGCCGCCACGGCCGCGTGGACACGGCGCCGCGACCCCTCCCGGCTCCTGCACTACGAGGGCGACCAGGACAGCGGCTCCGTGGACGTCTACAGCCGGATGTACGCCGACCACGCCGAGACCGAACTCATCGGCCGCGGCGAGGAGCCGGCCACCACCGATCCGGCGCTCGACGCACACCGCCGCGCCCTGCCCTTCATCCTCTGCGAGTACGCGCACGCCATGGGCAACGGACCCGGCGGACTGACCGAGTACCAGCGGCTCTTCGAGCGGTACCCGCGCCTCGCGGGCGGCTTCGTCTGGGAGTGGATCGACCACGGCATCGCCCGAAGGACCGCGGACGGCAGCACCCACCACGCGTACGGCGGCGACTTCGGGGAGCCCGTCCACGACGGCAACTTCGTCGCCGACGGGCTCCTCTTCCCCGACCGCACGCCCTCGCCGGGCCTGATCGAGTACAAGAAGGTCATCGAGCCCGTCGCCATCGACCCGGACCCTGACGGGGAGAGCATCCTGATCCGCAACGGGCACGACTTCCGCGACACCGCGCACCTCGGCTTCGAGTGGCGGGCCGAGGACGAGGGCGAACTCCTCGCGCAGGGCCCGCTGGCGGTCCCCGTACTGCGGCCCGGCGAGCACATCCTGCTGCCGTGGCCCGCGCTGCCGCCCGCGAAGGGTGCCGAACGCACCTTCACGGTCACCGCCCGCCTCGCCCGGGACGAGCCCTGGGCCCGGGCGGGCCACGAGATCGCCTGGGGCCAGGCGGTGGCGGCCCCCGCGCCGCCGCCGGAGCGACGGCGCGCGCCCCTGTCGCGGCAGGGCGCCGAGATCCTGCTCGGGCCAGGCCGGTTCGACGCGGCCACCGGGAGCCTCAGCGCCGTCGGCGGGCTGCCGCTCGACCCGCCCGTACTCGACCTGTGGCGCGCGCCCACCGACAACGACCGGCTCGGCGGCCGGGAGGCCGACGGCTGGCAGGCCCTCGGACTGCACCGGCTCACCGCCCGGGTGACCGGGCTGGACGCCTCCGGCGACGCCCTGACCGTGACCACCCGGGTGGCGCCCGCGGGCACGGACGCCGCGATGCGCACCACCTGCCGCTGGACCGCGGACGGCTCCACCCTGTGGCTCGACCTCACCGTCGTACCGGAAGGGGACTGGCCCGGTCCGCTGCCGCGCATCGGGCTGCGCACGGCCCTGCCCGGCTGGATCGACACCGTGGACTGGTACGGGCGCGGTCCGGGCGAGGCCTACCGCGACTCGGCGGCCGCGGCCCGCCTGGGACGCCACCGCCACACGGTCGACGCGTTGCACACCCCGTACGTGCGCCCGCAGGAGAACGGCAACCGGCACCAGGTCCGCTGGGCGCGGCTGACGGGCGCGGGCGGCGGGCTGCTGGTGACCGGGGAACCCTGGTACGACCTCACCGCCCGCCGCTGGACCTCGGCCGACCTCGCCGCGGCCCGGCACACCACCGACCTCACGGCAGGCGGCCGCGTCCACGTCCACCTCGACGCCGCACACCACGGCATCGGCACGGCCTCCTGCGGCCCGGGCCCGCTGCCGGAGCACGAGCTGCACGCGCGGCGGACGACGCTGCGGCTCGGCTTCGCGCCGCTTGCCTGAGTCGGCCTAGTGCCGTGACCGCACTAGACGGCGAAGTCGCGGGCGAAGCCCTCGCGGAATCCGGGCCGGGCCACCGCCCCCTCGAAGGCGCGGGCGGCGCGGGCGAGGGCGGCCTCGTTCTCCTGGGCGGCGGCGAGTTCGGCCAGGTAGGCGCGCAGGCTCAGTCCACGGGCCGCGGCGAGCGCGGCGAGGCGGTCGTGGACTTCGGTGTCGACCTCGACTGTGGTGGTGTCAGCCATGGTCCGAGTATGCGCCGTCCGCGACGCCGACGGGGGTGGTTACGGCTGGGCCCACCGGGCAGTCGAACTGGTGTGGCGGGAAGGCCCCGCCGTCCGCCCCACCGGAGGAGCTGTTTCGCGTGACGGAGCATGTGTGGAGTTTCCGTTCGACGTCGGGCCACCTGGCCGGCACCGACCTGACGGGCTACACGGTCGAGGCGGCCGACGGCCGCATCGGAAAGGTCGACCAGCACAACGACGAGGCCGGCGACGCCTATCTGGTGGTCGACACCGGCCCGTGGATCTTCGGCAAGGAGGTCCTCGTACCGGCGGGCGCGGTGACCCGCGTCGACCCGGACAGCCGGACCGTGTACGTGGACGGAACCAAGGAACAGATCAAGGCCGCCCCGGAGTTCCACCGGGAGCACCACCTCGGCGACCCGGGCTACCGCGACGTGCTGGTCACGTACTGGGGCTTCGCGGGCCCGTTCGGCGGCCCCTTCGGCGGCAACCGCGTCTAGCGCGGTCACCGGTGGACGTCACCGGTGGGCGGGTTCGAGCAGGTTCTCCCGGAGGGCGGCGACGAGGGTGTCGTCCGCGCCCAGCAGGTCTGCCGCGTAAGCCCGTACGGACCCGTGCTCGCGGGTCAGGGCCGCGAGGAACAGGCGCATCACCTCGGCGGGCGCCTGCCCGTACCCCGGCCAGGCGGGCTCCAGGCCGGGGTGGTCCGCCCGCCAGTCCGCGAGCAGCCGGCCGGTCGCGAGGCCGGTGAGGGCGAAGTCCTCGACGACGACCTCCTCGGAAACCCCCAGCAGGTCCAGGACCAGCGCCGCCAGCAGACCGGTGCGGTCCTTGCCGGACGCGCAGTGGAAGGCCACCGGGCCCTCCTGGCCGGCGATCACCTCCAGGGCCCGGCGCAGTTCGCCGACGCCGTCGTGGGCGACTTCCATGTACCGCTCGGCGAGGTAGGGGCCGGTCTCGACGTCCGGGCCGAGGGCCGCCTGGTCGTAGGGGCGGTGCTCGATGCTGAGGTGGTGGTAGGCGAGCGACGGGTGCTCGGGCACCCGCCCCTTCGCGTCGATCTCCCAGGAGTACCGCAGATCGATGACCGCCTCGACACCGAGCTCCAGGAAGCGGTCCCAGTCGCCGCCCCGCAGCTTGCCCAGGGAGTCGGACCGGAACAGCCTGCCCCACCGCACCGTACGGCCGTCCGCGGTCGGATAGCCGCCCAGGTCACGGAAGTTGTGCAGTCGGTCGAAAGTTATGTGTCTGTCCACGGGCAGGACTCTATGCCGAAACGGGTCGGCGATTTCAGCCCGCCCACCGACCGGTGAGGAAGGTGATGGCGACCGTGGTGGCCAGCGGGGCCGCGACGCACAGGTACCCGGTCAGCACCCGGGGGCGGCGCAGGCTCCAGGAGGCCAGGCCGGTCCAGAGCGGCCACCACAGCAGGGTCGAACGGGGCACCGACGTGTACCAGTAGGAGGTGCCCAGCGCCCACAGGGTGAGGCCGATGTAGAGGGCCTCGGGCCAGCGGCGGCCCCGTACGAGCACCATCAGGAGGACCACCCCGGCCGGCATGGCCAGCAGCTCGGCCTGCCACATCAGGGCGTATCCGGTGGGGTGGAGGTGGTGGAACGCGGCGTCCCAGGTGTGGGACCAGGCGTCCCACGGCGCGTGGAAATCCCGGTACCAGCCGCGTTCCTGGGCGTGCTTCCAGGCCATCCAGTCCCCGGTGCGCGCCTCCAGGTACCAGCTGTACAGCGCGGGGGAGAGGGCCGGCAGGCACAGCCAGGGAGCCGCGCGCCAGTCCCGGCGGCCCCGGGCGGTCAGCACGAAGAGCAGGACGAGCGCGGCCAGGAGGAACAGCCCGGTGACACGTACCGAGCAGGCGAGGCAGGCCAGGATCGCGGCCGCAGGCCAGTTCCGGCGCTGTGCGGCCAGCCAGGCGGGCAGGGCCAGGGCCAGGAACAGCGCCTCGGTGTATCCGGCGGCGAGGAAAACGGCGCACGGCGACAGCAGGAAGAACAGCACCGTACGCCGCCCCGCGTCCGGGTCGGGCAGCCGGTGGCGGGCGATGCGCGCCAGCGCCAGGACGGCGACGCCGCCCGCGACGAACGAGATCAGCGCTCCGGCCGCGGCCCAGTGCGGGACCACCGCGTGCACGGCGCGCAGGGCGAGGGGGAAGCCGGGGAGGAAGGCCTCCCGGTTGTCCCAGCCGGCCGTCCAGGGACCGGTCTGGCCGGGGAAGTAGCCGTCCCTGGCTATGTGGAGGTAGTGCCACCAGTCCCACTGCTGCCACGGCGACAGGAACGCGGCGGGCTTCCGGGCCCGGCCGTCGGCGGGGAACAGCCAGCGGACGGCTCCCGCCGTGGTCCACAGGCCGACGCGGGTCAGCAGGTAGAGCCACAGCACCTCGCGGTCCGCAGGGTCGGGGCGCCACGCGAACACCGGGCGGCGCACGGCGGTCCCGCGGGGGACCTCGACGGCCCGGGGCGGGGCGGAAACGGACATGGAGGGATCTCCTGCTCGGCTGAAGGCGTGCGGAACCGCCGGCCGTGGTTCCGGGCCGGTGTCCGCTGCGCGGGGAGGGGGAGGGGCTACTGGGGCGGGCTCGTGGTCGCGAGGGCGGAGCTCTCCGGGCCCGCGGTCGTGGCGGGCGGGGCGGGAGGCGAGGTCGGCGTGCCCGCCGAGGTGGGTGCGGGGGCCGGCGGCGCGGGAGTGGGAGTGGTCGCCGGGAGGGCGGGGCCCGGGCCCTGCGGCAGCAGCGTGGCCAGGGCGGCACCGGTTCCGCCGAGGACCAGGACGCAGGCGGCCGCGAGGGAGGCGATCCGGCGCCGCCGGGCCCGCTCCCCGCGCCGGGCGATGTCGGAGACCGGCGGGAGCCCGGCCCCGGACTGCCGCGCGGAGGCCGCTTCCCGGAACAGGGAGCGCAGCGGATCCTGGGAGTCATGCATCGGGCGCCTCCTCAATGCGGGGGTCCTGCAGATGGCGGGAGAGGGTGGCCCGGCCCCGGGACAGGTGGGTCTTGACCGTGCTCGCGGACAGGGAGGTCTCGGCGGCGATCTGCTCGACCGTCAGATCGCACACGTAGTGCAGCGCCATCGTCCGGCGCTGCTTGAGGGGCAGCTGCGCCAGAGCCTGGACGAGGGCCACCGCCTCCGGCCCCGGTCCCTCCACTTGGCCCGCGGGAGCGGTGCGCTGCCAGGCCTCGGCGCTGCGGCGGCGCACGCGCCACCGGCTCACCGCGAGCCGCCACGCGACGGTGCGGATCCACGCCTCCGGCCGGCCGTCCCGGTCCAGCTGACGCCGTCTGCCCCAGCCTCTGACGAAGGCCTCCTGCACCACGTCCTGCGCCTCATGGTGATCGCCGAGCATGACGTACAACTGGCCTGTCAGCCGTCCCGCCGCCTGCGCGTAGAACTGTTCGAACTCCTCGACGGTCAAAAATCGCTCCCGAATCCAGGTGACCCTCTCACCGGGCATACGCCCCCCGCACCGCATCCGGTCGACACGCGGCAGCCGGAAATCGTGTGAGTGCCGTCACAGGGGGCGCCCCCGGCGCCAGAATGCGCAGGTCCAGCGCGGGGCGAGGGCGAGGGCGAGGGCGAGCGGCGTGCGGGCAGGGGCGGGCGCCCCGGCTGCTCGCGGAGCTGGAAGAGCCCGGTGGCGGGCGGCTCAGGCCGATTCGGTCAGAACGGACAGCACGTTGCCCGCCGGGTCCTTGAACCAGGCGATCGACGGCATGCCCTCACCCTGCTCCCTGACGATGCCCTTGGCGTCGTGGTCGAAGCCCGGATAGCGCTCGAAGGCCACCCCGAGGGCCGTGAGCTCGTCGACGCTCTTTTCGATGTCCGCCACCGGGAAGTTCAGGACGGTGTACTCCGCCGGCCGGTGGTTGTCCTTGGGGTACACCAGCACGGTGCCGCCGCCCCCGAGGCGCAGGAAGAGCATGCCGTTCTCCTCGGAGACCGGCAGGCCGAGCGTCCCGCCGTAGAACTCCTTGGCCTTCGCGAGGTCGTCCACGGAGAACCCGCTGAACGCCTTGGTGTCCTGGAACATGATCACTCCCGTCACCGGACCGGCCCCCTTCCATCTTCCTCCCCGTGGCCTCGGCCCGCCTCGGGGTCGAGACGGTCCAGCACCTCCCTGAGGGAGTGGCCGGTCTCGGGGTCACGGACGCCGGGGTCCAGTCCGGCGGCCAGCAGGGCGGCGACCCCCGGGGCGTCGCCGTGCCGCGCGCGGTCGAAGACCTCCCGCCGGAGCGGTCGCAGGGCGCGCGGCAGCCGCCCCCGCCCCGAGGCCCACGCGCGCTGTACGGCGAAGCAGCCGGAGACGGCGCCGCCGAAGGCCAGCAGGGCCCGCTCGCGCTGCTGCTCCGCCGCACTGTGCGGTACGCGCAGCTCCCCGTCTCGGAAGCCGACCAGGTGCCACTCGCCCCCGCACCGGACCCGCACCGGTTCCAGCACGGCGGGCGGGCCGGGCGGCCCGAGGGCGGGGCCCGACGCCGGGAACAGGGCGGCCGCGACCAGCGGATGGAGCTCCTCCGGCGCGAGGCGCCCCGTGCGGACCAGCTGGAGGTCGGGCAGGCGCCGCCACACCGTGCCCGGGATCGTGGGCACTCCGGAGCTCGCGTACGGCGCGCCGACGTGGGCGCGGAGGGCGGCGTGCGCGCCCCGGCCGGCCGGTTCGAGCAGGACGTCGCCGTGGTACGCGCCCGGTATCCGGAACCGGGCGGCGTCCCCCGCCGCGACCTGGCGCCGTACTTCCCGGACGATCCGGGGCAGGTCCAGCGGAAGCTGCGCGAAGAGGGCCTCCGGATGCGCCGGTCCCCAGCCGGAGGAGCGCGCCAGGGTGGTCAGGTCGATGTCCACCCCCGCGGCCGCGAAGGCGCCCACCACGTCCCCGCGCGCCTGGAGGACGGCGATCCACTCCTCCCGCGCGGCCGGATCGGTGGAACCGGGGTCGGTGTCGGGCAGCTCCTGCGGTCCCAGCGGAGTGCCGTCCGCGCGGAAGAAGGGGAGCCGCCCCGCACCGCCCCCGCACCAGGGGCGGAGCTCCGGGGCGTGCCGGGCGTCCCAGAAGTGGCGGGCCGCGGTCCAGTCCTCCACGAGGTAGTCGCGCTTCAGCTCGGGGTCGTCGGCGGCCATGAGGTCCAGGGCCAGCCGCTGCGGAGCGTCCCACCCGGGGGTGCGGGCCACCAGGTACGAGGCCCGCGCCCCCGCCCGGGAGCCCCGCCCGCGTCCGCCGTAGCGGGCGAGGAGGACGATCCGGTTCCCCACCAGCATCGAGCCGGCCGCGAGCGCCCGGGGCAGGTGCCAGCGCAGCAGGTCGGGTGCCAGGTGCGCGAGGTCGGCCTCGGCCGCGTCCCGTACGGCGGTACCGTGCCGGGCCCCGAGCCAGGCCCCGATCCGCCCTCCGGTTCCCGTCCACGTCCCGGTCACGGCGCCGGTCCGCGCCGGGTCGAGGGCGATGTCCACGGCCGCGACCGCGCACGCCGCGCGCCAGTCCCCGGCCAGCCGGGCCTCGGTCGCGCCCTCGATCATCCAGCGCGGCACGGCGTGGCGCCGCACCCGGTGCCACACGGCGACCTCATCGACGGGGAGCCCGCCCACCAGCGGTCTTCTGCTCACAAGTCGTCACCCTTCGAGGCGGGAGCGGGAGGGGGAGTAGTGGCGGGAGGGTGGCAGGACCGGTCGGATTCGAACCGACGTCCTCCGGCTGTGCAGGCCAGGTGCGACGACCTCTGCGCTACGGCCCTGCCGCCGGTGATCATAACCACGCCCGCCGCCCCAGCCTCTCGGGCGCCCTGCGGGAGCGGCGCCGACCGCCGGGTAAATGCCCACGGCCGGGTAAATCAGGTGGCGTCGCTCGGCCCGGCCCCCACAATGCGTCCATGCGCATACGAGCGGCACGCCCGGACGAACTGCCCCTCCTCCAGGACATCGAGAGGGCGGCCGGGCGGTGCTTCCGGGACATCGGCATGCCGGAGATCGCCGACGACGAGCCGCTCCCGCTCGGCGAACTCGCCTGCTACCAGCGGGCCGGGCTCGCCTGGGTCGCCGTCGACGAGGCCGACGCCCCCGTCGCGTACCTGATCGCCGACCGCGTCGACGGCGGCCTCCACGTGGAGCAGGTGTCGGTGCACCCGGACAGCGCGCGCCGCGGTGTCGGCCGGTCCCTGCTGGACCACCTGGCCGGCCGGGCCGTGCGCGAAGGCATCCCCGCGCTGACCCTCACGACCTTCACCGGCGTTCCGTGGAACGCCCCGTACTACGAGCGCTGCGGGTTCCGGCCGCTGGACGAGGCCGGGCTCACGCCCGGCCTGCGGGACATCCGCGCGCAGGAAGCGCGGCACGGCCTGGACAGGTGGCCGCGCGTCTGCATGCGCCGGGACCTGTGAGCAGGGTTCACGGCGACGGGCGGCGGTGTGCGAATCGGTCCGCGGCGCGCCGGCCGCGGGCCCCGACCGGGAGGACTCCGGTGGCCGCCGCCAGCCCGGGGGGCGGCATGTCGAAGTGGATGGACTCGTACGACCCCTCCGGCACGATGTACGACTCGTGCCACAGCCCCACGTGCCGGCGCACCTTGCCCGCCCGCTCCTTGCGGTTGATGATCCCCCACACCTTGTGGTGGAAGTACGTGCGCGGTGAGCCGGAGAGCAGGACGTGCCCGAGCAGGCCCCTGCTCCGGTCCCGGGCCAGTTCGCGGAGCATGCGCGAGGAAGGTTCACGGGATGCGGCTGGCGGAGTTGAGCGAACGGAGCGGTGTCTCCATCGCGACGATCAAGTACTACCTCCGCAAAGGGCTGTTGGCGCCCGGACGCCGGATCAGCGCGACCACGGCCGACCACGGCCGACTGCGACCACGGCCACCTGCGCCGGCTGCGCCTGGTCCGCGCGGTGATCCAGGTCGGCCGGGTCCCGGTGGCAACCGTCCGGGAAGTGCTCCGGCACGTCGACGACGACTCCCTGGGCCGCACGATCCGCCTCGGCGCGGCCCTCTGGGCGCTCCCGCAGGAGACCGGGGCGCCCGGCGCGGGCGCGGGGCCGGACGGGGAAGCGGGCGAGGACGAAGCCGCGGCCGCCGCGCGCGGTGAGGTGGACCGGCTGCTCGCGATGCTCGACTGGTCCACGGCGCGGGAACTGGGCGGGCTCTCACCCGTCCACCGCTCCCTGGTCGTCGCGGTGGCCACCCTCATCCGGCTCGGCTATCCCTGGGACGCCGAGCTGATGGCCCCGTACGCCGAGCTGATGCACCAAGCGGCCGTGCGGGACCTGGACTTCGTGGAGTCGCGCCCCTCCGAGGCGGAGAAGGCCGAGACCGCCGTCGCGGCGGCGATCCTCTTCCAGCCCGTGCTCAAGGCCCTGCACGGACTGGCCCAGGAAGAGGAGTCCGCCCGGCGGTACGGACTGTCGTGACGGGCCCGGCCGCCCGCCGCCGGGCCCCTACAGGGTCCGGACGAAGCGCAGTCCCGGGCGGCCGTCCAGCTCGATCTCGCCGGCGGGGGTGAATCCGGTACGGGCCAGCACGGCGCGCGAGCCGGCGTTGTCGAGCGTGGTGACGGCACGCAGGGAGGACAGTGCGTACTCCGCGGCGGCCAGCGCGCAGATCTCGGCGACGGCGGCCGTGGCCAGCCCCCGGCCGGCTGCCCGCTCGGCCATCCGGTACCCCAGCTCGGCCGAACCGTCCGCCACGTCGACCAGGTTGACCCGCCCGAGCACCTCGCCGCCCCCGCCCGCGAGCACGTGGAAGTGGTGCAGCCCGGCGGCCTGCTCGGCCAGCAGCTCGGCGTGCCGTTCGCCGAAGCGCGCGAAGTAGAGGTCGCCGCGATCGGGAACCGACGCGGCGAAGTAGGCCCGGTTCTCGCGCTCGAACGCGAGCAGGGCAGGGGCGTGGTCGTCGCGCAGGCGCTGGAGCAGCGGCCGGGAAGGGGGTCGGGGGCCGGGCCGGGAATCGGGCATGCCCGGATGTTACGCACCCCCCGGTGGCCGCGGCCACCGGCCCGGAACGTGCTCCGTACGAGTTCACTTGGGGTGCCCGTTCGGCCGCATAGCCGAGTTCATGATCATCATTTTGGCTCCCGATCGTTTTGATGCTGCCATCCGGCCGTGCGGATCTGACTGTGTGACATCGGGAGGGCAACGAATGCAACTGACCAAAGCGTGGGGCGTGGTGGCCGCCGTGACGGGAGCCATGCTGGTGGCAGCCGCTGCGCCGGGCCGGGCGTCCGACACGGACGTCGCGGAGCAGGCGGCCGGGAGCGGGCCGAAGGAGGCGGCGGTCACCCTGCTGGTGGGCCGGGCGGTCGACGAGGGCGGCCGGACCGGCGCCGGCCGCTGCTCCGTCCACACCTCCCGGCCCGGGCTGTGCGGCGGGTGGCGGGAAGAACGGGTCCGGGCCACCGCCCGCGGCAGCGGAACCCTCCTGCGGATGCCCGCCCTCGGCGACACCTCGGGCGCCGCCCGCAGGGACGAGCTCCCCACGGACGCCGGCGCGCCGCTGGAGATCGCCCTCGCGGAACGGGGCCGCCTCACGGACGTGACCGTGACCGACGGCCACGGCCGCCACCTGGCCGGGGAGCTCGGCCCCGACAGCGGACGCTGGCTCAACACCGAGCCGCTCAGGGCGGGCGAGACGTACACCGTGCAGGTCGGAGCCCAGGACGCGGCCGGCACCCCGGTCGGCGTGACCATGGCGTTCAGGACCGCCCCGCCCGCCGACTCCGACCACGGGGGCCGGCTGACGGCCGAGTTCGGGCCCCGCCCGGGGACGTACGGCGCGGGGGAGATCGTCACCGCCGAGCTCAGCCGCCCGGTGCCCGCCGACGAGCCGCTGGCCCGCGAACGGGTGGAGCAGGCGCTGCAGGTGACCTCGGAACCCCGGGTCGAGGGTGCCTGGCACTGGGTCGACGCTTCGACCCTGCACTACCGACCGCGCACCTACTGGCCCGCCCACAGCGTGGTCCGCGTGCGCAGCGGGCTCGACGGGGTCGAGGTCGGCGACCTCGGCTACGGCGGCCCCTCGGAGCCGCTGGAGTTCACCGTCGGGGACCGGATCGAAGCCGTCACCGACTCCGCCGCCCACGAGATGACCGTGCGCCGCAACGGACGGATCATCAGGACGATCCCGGTCACCACCGGCAAGGCCGGGTTCCGGACGCGCGCCGGCATCAAGGTCGTCCTGCGCAAGGAGCCCAAGGTCCGGATGCGGGGGGACACCGTCGGGATCAAGCGCGGCACCAAGGAGTTCTACGACCTGCCCGTCCGCTACGCGACCCGGGTGACGTGGAGCGGCGAGTACATCCACGCCGCGCCCTGGTCGGTCGAGGCGCAGGGCGAGGAGAACGTCAGCCACGGCTGTACGGGCATGAGCACCGAGGACGCACGCTGGTTCTTCGAGACGGTGCGCGAAGGGGACATCGTCGAGGTGGTCAACAGCGGCGGCGAGAAGATGGCCCCCTTCGACAACGGCTTCGGCGACTGGAACGTCGACTGGGGGAGCTGGCTGGCGGGCAGCGCCCTGGCCGTCGCCGACGCGCGCCGCGAGGGCGCGCCGCTCGCGCCGTCCCGCCTGCATCCGACCACCTGATCCGAATCGGCGGCGCCGGGGCGCGTCCGTTGGCATCATGGTCGCGGCGGGTCGGTCGGGACGGGGTGGGGTGGCGGCGCCGTGGGCGGTACGGGGATGCACGGGCGGGAGCTGCCCCGGAGCGGGCCACCGGGCGAGCCGCTGCGTGAACTGGCGGAGCGGGTGGCCCTGCTCGCGGACCAGGCCGGGGCGGACTCGGCGGCCTCGCTGATCCGCCGGGCCGCCCGCAGGGCCGAATCGCCGCTGGCCCGGATCTGCGTGATCGGCGGCAGCAACGTCGGCAAGTCCCGCCTCGTCAACGAACTCGTCGGCACCGACTGCCTGCCGGTGTCCGTCCACCCGACGGCGGGCCCGCCCGTCGTCGTCCGCCCGGTCCCCGATGCCGAGGACGCGGATTCCGCGGCCGCCGGTCCCGCGGACGCCGACCCGGCGCAGCCCTGTACCGTACGGGTCCGGGTCCCGGCCGATTCCTGGCTGGCCCGGGCCGGTGTGGAACTCGTGGACACGCCCGGCTGGGAGGGCTGGTCCGGCGTACGGCAGCCCGACACCGCCGCCCTCGCCCGGGTCGTGGCCGACGGCGACGTGGTGGTCGTGGTCACCGAGGCCCGCCGGGCGCTGCTCGCCACCGAACAGGCCAGGATCAAGGCGCTGGCCGCCGCCCCGCACACACCGCCGCTCGCGGTCGTCGTCACCAAGCTCGGCGAGGTCGGGGACGAGGCGGCCGACATCCTGCGGCGCGTCCACCACCTCGTCGGGATGCTGGCCCCCGAGGCGCTGGTGGTACCCGGACCGGTACGCACGGCCGGTACGAAGTCCGCGGCCGAGGCGGCGGCCGAGGAAGCGGACGGGATCGACCGGCTGCGCGCGGTGCTCGCGCAGCTCGCCGGCGTCCGCCTGCGCCGCGCGTTACGGACGATCCGCAGGCTGTACCTGCTCGCCGCCACCTGCGACCTGGTCGAGGAGGCCGCCGCCCGGGCGCTGACGGACGCGGACCGCTCCGACCCGGTCCGGGCCCGTGCCGCACAGATCTGGCACACGGCGCACGAGAGCGCCCGCTTCCACTGGATCGTGCTCAGCGCCGACGTCGGGGAGTGGCGCGCCGCGCTCGTCTCCGCGATCGCCGCCGAGGCACGCAGGCGCCGGGCCGCCGCGGCGCGCGAACTCGCCGCCCGCTTCTCCCGGATGCTGGAGACTCCGGAGGAACAGCACTTCATCCGGCTGCACACCATCCCGTTCACCGCGGAAGCGCTCCAGGGCTTCGAAACCTGGATCACCGTCACCGTCGACCGGGTACTCGAAGAGGACACCCGCCGGCTGCGGGACATCCTGCTGCGCAACAGGCCCGGCGAGGAACTGTTCCAGGGACTGGCCGCCCCGCGCGCCGGGCGGATCGTGCCGGCGGCGGCGCTGCCCGGGGTCGCCGCCACGGCGGCGGACGCCGAATCGCAGAACGCGACCGGCTGGGACGCCTCCTGGCTGCCGGAGTTCGTCGGCACCGCCATCGAGAGCGTGTTGACCCCCGTCTCCACCGAGGTCGTCGCGCAGATCGCCGGAGCGGCCGGCACGGCCCTGGTGACCGAGGCGCTCGAACACGGCCAGGCGGAGCGCCGCGAGCGCACCATCGACGACCTGGAGCGGATCGTCGAGGCCGCCTTCGCCGAACAAGTGGCCCGCACGGACGCGCGGATCGGCCAGGTGTACGACCGCCTGCTGAGCGAGGCCCGGGACCGCGACGAGCAGTGGTGGCGGCTGCACACGACGGCGGTCGCCGCCCGCCCGGACTCGTTCGGGCACTGGAGCTCACTGCGGAGCACCGCGCGGTCGCTCGGCCGCTCCGTACACGCCCACCTCTCCCCCCTGGAAGGGGCCTGATGGACCACGAGACCCGGCAGTCTTCCGGCCAGGAGTCCCCGGCCGCGCATTTCCGCGGCTGGAGCGACAACATAGGAACGCTGCGCTCCTACTACCAGCGACTGCAGCAGGTGGCCGGAGAGGCGGCGGAGGTCGTCGCCCCGCCCGGCGGCCCGTCCGGGGCGCTGGACCTGGGCATCAACGGAGCGGTCTTCGAGCGCGAGACCTTCAGGATCATGGTGCTCGGCGAGTTCAGCAGCGGCAAGAGCACCCTGATCAACGCCCTGCTGGGGAAGCGGCTGCTGCCCACCAAGGCCAATCCGGCGACCGCGTTCACCACCGTCCTGCGCTGGGGCGAGACCGAGCGGGCCTGGCTCTACCGGGACGCGGACCGGCAGGGCGGCGAGACGGCCGTGACCACCGAGGAGTTCGCGCGGGAGGTCTCCCTCCAGATCGACGCCCACGGCGCGCCGCGGGCCCCCTCGTTCGCGCTGGCCGTCGTCGAGCAGCCGCTGGAGCTGCTGCGCAGATCCGTGGAGATCGTCGACTCGGCGGGGATCAACGAGAGCCCGGACCGCGAGCTGGTCACCTTGAGGTACCTGGAGGAGGTGGACGCCGTCGTGTTCGTCACCGACGCGGGACGGCCGTTCACCCTCCACGAAACCGAGAACTACCTCGAACGCGTCAAGAAGCTCGGACACCGCGACATCTTCTTCGTCGTGAACCAGTTCGACCGGATCGAGCCGGAGGAACGGGCGGAGGTCATGAGCCGCTGCCGCAACGCGGTGGCCGAGCTCAGCGGAGACAGCGGCTCGCCCGCCGCACCCAACGTCTTTTTCGTCAGCGCGCTCCAGGCACTGCGCTCCCGGCTCGACGGGGACGAGGAAGGGCTGCGGGCCTCGGGGATCGGCCAGCTGGAGTCGGCCCTCGAGGTGTTCTGCATGCGGGACGCGGCCCGGGTGAAGTTCGTCCGGCTCGCGGAGTTCCTCCGGCACAACGCCGTCAACCTGCGCTTGCGGCTGCACGACGAGGGCGCCATCCTGATGAAGTCCACGGCGGAACTGCGCGAGTTGCTCGACCGCAGCCAGGCCACCCAGGACCAGCTGCGGACCAGCGCCGACGCCATCCGCGACATCGTGGGCGGCCGGATCCTCGACATCGAGAACGAACTGCAGCTGAGGTTCGCCAGGTTCCTGACCGACACCAGCGGCGAGATCGCCGACTGGCACGTCACCAGCGGTCCCGGCCGCTTCACCCGTGCCGTCCGCTCCTTCACCAGGGGCGGTCGCGTCGCGGCCCAGCACGCGCTCATGGACGCGTACACCGCCCAACTCCAGGAGCGGATGCAGGTCTTCTGCACCCAGACCCTCGACCAGCTGATCGAGCAGCGGCAGACGGATCTGCTGCGCCAGCTCGAACCGCTGATCCGGGCGCACGCGGACCTCCTCGACAAGCTCCGTGCGGAGCTCACCGGCGCCCAGTCGGTCCGGGACCAGAACCACCTCCTCTACACCCTCGCCATCGCGGCGGGCAAGGGCAACGGCCGCAGCGGACGGCGGCACCGGGACGACGTGCCCCTGATGTTCCGGCCCAGCTCCCTCATGGCGATCGGTGCGGGCACCGGCGCGGCCGTCGCGGGCGGTACGGCCGCCGCCGCCACGGCCGGTCTGATCACGCTCGGGCTGACCGTGCCCCCGATCGGCATCGCGATCGCCATCGGCGCCGCCGTCGGACCGCTCATGGCCTCCGGGGCCGTCCTGTTCGCCGACGGCAAGCTGCAAGCCCGGGCGGCGCAGGAGTTCTCCGACCACGTGAAGGAGTCGGCGACGCTCGCCGCCCGCCAGTACGCCGACAGCCGCGCAGCCGATCTGCGCGCCGTATGGGGCGGGATCAGCGAGACGCTCCACACCCAGCTCCAGGACCTCATCGGCATCGTCCAGCGCAACATCGACGAGTCCCGGCACGACGAGCAGGGCAAGGCGGTCCTGCGGGACCAGCTCTACACCCACGAGCAGCGGATCACGGATATCGAACAGCTGATCGGAGGCTTCCTCCAGCCCTTCGTATCGGAGGCCGAGCGCGCACGCCAGCAGACGTAGGGTCCGCCCCCCGGCGGACCGCCGGCCCGTGTCGTACCACCCCCGTACGGACGTGGTGGGCCGATAGTGGGGCTGTGAGCGACTGGTCGCAGGGATCCGGGGAACCCGGTGTCGGAGAGAGCGCCGCATGGTCCGGCCGTGAGGGCGCGCAGGCCTTCGCGGCCGTGGAGGCGGCCACGGACTGGCTCCTCGGATACCCGTTCGTCTTCCGGGAGCTGTCCCGCCGGCTCGCCGGCGGCGAGGTCCTGGTGGACTACGGGTGCGGGCCGGGCACCGTGGCCGACCGAGCGGCCCGGCGGCTGGGGGCGCGGGTGCTGGGCGTGGACACCTCGCCCGAGATGCTGGCGCTGGCGCGCGGTTCGGACACGGCCGTGGCGGAGTACCACCTCGTCCGGAACGGACGCGCGGCCGGCCTGGCGGACGGCTGCGCGGACGCGGTGATGTGCAATCACGTGCTCGCCTCCCTGCCCACCGAGGAGGCGGTCCTCGCGGTGTTCACGGAGATCCGCCGACTGCTGCGGCCGGGAGCACCGTTCGTGCTGCTGGCCACCGATCCGGACTGCACGGGCATGGACTACGCCTCGCTGCGCATCGGCCGCCCCGGCGAGGCCTACGGGCCGGGCGAGCGGCTGACCGTACGGCTGCGGCGCACCGACGGTTCCTGGCAGGAGGTGCGCAACCACGCGTGGCCCGTCGCCCTCATCCCGGCGCTGCTGGAACGCACCGGGTTCCGGGACGTCGCCCAGCACCGCCCGTCCGTGGAGGAGGCGCTCCCCCTCGCGGACCCCGAGCTCGCCCGCAGCCACACCTGGTCGGCGGAACGCACCAGGCCGCCGCTGGTGGTCACCACGGCGCTGGCGGCCTGAGCGGAGCCCGGGACGCCGCGGGTCCGCTCTCGGCGAAGGCCCTGGGCAAGGGGTCACCGCCTGTGTTGGGGTGGACGGATGGAGATCTTGGTACTGGGCGGAACGGCATGGGTGGGCCGCGAAATCTCGCGGCAGGCGGTGGAACGAGGGCACCGGGTGACGTGCGTGGCCCGCGGCGAGAGCGGCGAAGTCGCCGAGGGCGCCGTGCTGGTGGCCGCCGACCGGCGCGCGGAGTCGGCGTACGAGAGCCTGACGGGACGGGACTGGGACGCCGTGGTGGAGGTGTCCTGGCAGCCCGGCTTCGTGCGCGGCGCACTGGAGGCGCTCGGCGCCCGGGCGGCCCACTGGACGTACGTCTCTTCGGTCAGCGCGTACGCCTCGCACGCGCGGCCGGGCGCGGACGAGACGGCGGAGCTGCTGCCGGCGGCCGTGGCGGGCGAGCTCGGCCGCGAGGAGTACGGGCAGGCCAAGGCGGCCTGCGAGCAGGCCGCGACGGCCGCGCTGGGCGACCGGCTCCTCATCGCGCGGGCCGGACTCATCGGCGGCCCCGGCGACCACAGCGGCCGCACCGGGTACTGGGTCGGCCGCGCGGCCCGGGAGCCGCTGGCGCCGCTGCTGGTACCGGAGCCCGCTGACGTCCCGACGCAGACGGTGGACGTACGGGACCTCGCGGCATGGCTGCTGGACTGCGCGGAGAAGAGGACGACGGGTACGTACGACGCGGTCGGCCCGGTGATGCCCTTCGGGGAGTGGCTCGCTCTGTCGAGGGAGATCGGCGGGCACACCGGAGCAGTGGTGCCGGCGGGCCGTGACTGGCTGCTCGGGCAGGGGGTGGCCGAGTTCATGGGCCCGGAGTCCCTCGCGATGTGGATGGCCGACCCGCAGTGGGCCGGCTTCTGCGCCCGCAGCGGCGCCGCCGCACGTGCGGCCGGCCTGCGCCACCGCCCCCGGCGGGAGCTCCTGACGGACACCCTGCACTGGGAACGCGAGACGGGCCTGGACCGCCCCCGCCGCGCCGGCCTCAGCCCCACCCGCGAGCGCGAACTCCTGGCAGCGCTCGCGTAGCCGGGCCGGAGCGCGACCCCGTCGCAGCCTGGTGGCCAGGTCACGCCCCGTACGACGCGCCTACCCCGGCCGTCCGGGGGCATGCGCCCCCGGGCGGCCGTCGACGGGGCCGACCGATGGAAGATCGGCGCCCCGGGCGGCGGCCCCCCGCGTGGCACGGCGGCCACGGGGCCCGGGGCGGGATAGTCGACGTGTTACGGCGACGTCCCACCCAGTCGAAGGGAGCCGGCGGTGGCGCATGGTACCGAGCCCCCTGCCTCCTCGGTCACGCTCCGCGTCAACGGCACGGACCACGTCCTGCGGCTCGACCACCGCGTCACCCTGCTCGACGCCCTGCGCGAGCACCTCGGCCTGACCGGCGCGAAGAAGGGGTGCGACCACGGCCAGTGCGGCGCCTGCACCGTGCTCCTCGACGGGCGCCGGGTGAACGCCTGTCTGCTGCTCGCCGTCGCACAGGACGGCGCGCACGTCACCACCGTGGAAGGGCTCGCCGACCCCTCCGGCGTCCTGCACCCGCTGCAGCGCGCCTTCATCGACCGGGACGCGTTCCAGTGCGGGTTCTGCACACCCGGCCAGCTGTGCTCCGCCGTCGCGGCGATCGAGGAGGCCGCCGCGGGCCACCCGTCGCACGCCACACCCGCCGCCACCATCGCCGACCCGGGCTCCGGCCCCGTCCCGCTGACCGCCGAGGAGATCCGGGAACGGCTCAGCGGCAACCTCTGCCGCTGCGGCGCCTACCCCCGCATCGTCGACGCCGTGCTGGACGTGACCGCGTGAAGCCCTTCGCCTACGTGCGCGCAACCACCCTCGAGGAGGCGACCGCCGCCCACGCCGGCCTGCCGGGCTCGCGCTACCTCGCCGGCGGCACCAACCTCGTTGACCTCATGAAACGGGGCGTCGAACGCCCGGGCACCCTCGTCGACCTCACCCGGCTGCCCCTGAACGGCATCGAGGAGCTGACCGACGGCAGCCTCCGCATCGGCGGCACGGCCCGCAACAGCGACGTGGCGGCCCACCCCCTGGTCCGCGCCCGCCACCCCGTCCTCACCCAGGCGCTGCTCGCGGGGGCGTCGGCGCAGCTGCGCAACGTGGCCACCACCGGCGGCAACCTCCTCCAGCGCACCCGGTGCCCCTACTTCCAGGACGTCTCCACCGCCTGCAACAAGCGGGATCCCGGCTCCGGCTGCGCCGCCCGGGACGCGGTCCACCGCGACCACGCCGTACTGGGACACTCCGCGCACTGCATCGCCACCCACCCCTCCGACCTGGCCGTCGCCCTCGCCGCCCTCGACGCCTCCGTCGAGCTGCACGGCGAGCAGGGCAGCCGGACCGTGCCCGCCGCCGCCTTCCACCGGCTGCCCGGCGAGCGGCCCGAGCAGGACACCGTCATCCGGCACGGCGAGATCGTCACCGCCGTCCTGCTGCCCGCCGCCGCCCCAGGCGCCGTCTCCCTCTACCGCAAGGCCCGCGAGCGGGCCTCGTACGCCTTCGCACTGGCCTCGGTGGCCGCCGTACTCGAACTCGGCCCCGACGGCGGGCGCGTACGGCGCGTCGCCCTCGCCTTCGGCGGCCTCGCCCACCGGCCCTGGCGGGCCACCGCGGCCGAGGCACGGCTGACCGGCGCCGAGCCGACCGCCGAGGCCGTGCGGGAGGCCGTCGAGGCGGAACTGGCCCAGGCCCGGCCCCTGCGCGACAACGCGTACAAGATCACGCTCGCCCGCAACCTCGCGTGCGACGCGCTCGCCACGCTCGCCCGACAGGCCTGAGCGGTCTCCGGACGGACAGCCCCGCACCCCGTAGGAGCAGCAATGCCCCCCGACCGCCCCGGACGCCCCGACACCGTGCTCGGCACCTCCGCCGTCCGCGCCGAGGGCCCCGAGAAGGTGACCGGCGCCGCCCGCTACGCCACCGACCAGCGCCCGCCCGGCCGGGCCCACGCCTGGCCGGTGCCCGCCGCCGTACCCCGCGGCCGTGTCACGGCCGTGGACACCGGCCCCTGCCTGCAGATCCCCGGCGTCCTGGGCGTCCTCACCCCCGACGACGCGCCCCGCCTGGGCCCCTCGGACGACCCCACGCTCCAGGTGCTGCAGAACTCCGAAGTCCCGCACCGCGGCTGGTACGTGGCCCTGGTGGTGGCCGAGACCCTCGAAGGGGCCAGGGCCGCCGCCGGCGCCGTGCGGATCAGCTACGCGACCGAGGAACACGACGGAGGTCTGCGCGCCGGCCATCCCGGCGCCTACACACCGGAAGAGGTCAACGGCGGGTATCCCGCCCTCCGGGAACGCGGAGACCCGGACGCGGCCCTCGCCGCCGCACCCGTGCGCGTCGACTGCTCCTACAGCGTGCCGCCCCTGCACAACCACCCGATGGAACCGCACGCCGCCACGGCCGCCTGGGACGCCGACGGCGAGCACCTGGCCGTATGGGACTCCAGCCAGGGCGCGGGCACCGTCCGCACCGTGCTGGCCTCGCTGTTCGGCCTGCCCGAGGAGCGCATCACGGTCATCAGCGAGCACGTCGGCGGAGGCTTCGGCTGCAAGGGCACCCCTCGCCCGCACGTCGTACTGGCCGCGATGGCCGCCCGCCGCTTCGGACGCCCCGTCCAACTCGCCCTGCCCCGGCGCCACATGCCCGCCGTCGTCGGACACCGCGCGCCGACCCTGCACCGGATCGGCCTCGGCGCCCGCCCCGACGGCACGCTCACCGCGCTGGTCCACGAGGCCACCACGCACACCTCCCGGGTCAGGGAGTTCGTCGAGCAGGCGGCCGTCCCCGCCCGCGTCATGTACGCCGTACCGGACAGCCGTACGCTCCACCGGGCCGTCGCCCTGGACGTGCCCACGCCCTCCTGGATGCGCGCCCCGGGCGAGGCACCGGGCATGTACGCCCTCGAATCGGCCATGGACGAACTGGCCGATGCGCTGGGGGCGGACCCGGTCGAGCTGCGCATCCGCAACGAGCCCGCCCTCGAACCCGACACCGGCCGACCCTTCAGCAGCCGGCACCTCGTGGAGTGCCTCCGGGAGGGCGCGGCCCGGTTCGGCTGGGCCGCGTACCGCACCCCGCGCCGCGACGGGCCGTTCCTGCGCGGCGTGGGGACGGCCGCGGCCACGTATCCCGTCTGGATCGCCCCCTCGGCCGCCCGGGTGCACGCCCGGCCCGACGGCAGCCACCTCGTCGAGATCAACGCCACCGACATCGGCACCGGCGCCCGTACCGTCCTCGCCCAGGTGGCGGCCGACGCCCTGGCCGTCCCGCTGGACTCCGTGGCCGTGGCCATCGGCCGCACCGACCTGCCCCGGGCCCCCCTCGCCGGCGGATCCTGCGGCACCGCCTCCTGGGGCTGGGCGGTGCACGAGGCCTGCACCGCCCTGGCCGCCCGCCTGGCCGGCCACCGGGGCGCCCTGCCCGACGAGGGGCTCTCGGCATCGGCCGACACCACGGAGGCGGTCCGGCGGGGGTCCCCGTACGCCCGCCACGCGTTCGGCGCCCACTTCGCCGAGGTCCAGGTCGACACGGTCACCGGAGAGGTGCGCGTACGCCGCCTGCTCGGCGTCTTCGCGGCCGGGCGCATCCTGAACCCGGCGACCGCCCGCTCCCAGTTCACCGGCGGGATGGTGATGGGCATCGGCATGGCGCTGACGGAGCGCAGTACGGTCGACCCCGTCCACGGCGGCTTCGCCGAGGACGACCTGGCGGCCTATCACGTGCCGGTCCACGCCGACGTGCCCGCGATCGAGGTCGGCTGGATCGACGAGCACGACGAGCACCTCAACCCGATGGGCAGCAAGGGAATCGGCGAGATCGGCATCGTCGGCACGGCGGCCGCGATCGGCAACGCCGTGTGCCACGCCACAGGCCGCCGCCTGCGCGACCTCCCCCTCACCCCGGACCGCGTCCTGACGGCCCTCACCGCGGACACCGGCCCCTCCACGGGCGCCGGTGGAGCCGCCTCCTAGGGCTGCGGCCGGGAGGACAGGACGCAGAACTCGTTTCCCTCGGGGTCGGCGAGCACGACCCACGTCACGTCCTCGCCCTGTCCGATGTCGGCCCGGCGCGCGCCGTGGGCCAGCAGGCGCTCGACCTCCGCCGCCTGGTCGGCGGGGCGGAAGTCCAGGTGCAGGCGGTTCTTGGTGATCTTGGGGTCCGATACGGGTTCGAAGATCAGCCCGGGCAGCCGCTCGGGCGCGGGGCGGATCTCGTACTCCTCCGGCGAGTCGTTCACCACCACCCAGCCCAGGGCCCCCGCCCACCAGCTGCCCAGGGCGACCGGATCCCGGGCGTCCATGACCGTCTGCTCCCATTCCAGCGCCATGGCCCGAGCGTAGCCCGGGCCCGCGCCGGGCCGCAGGCGGGTTGGAGGGCTCGAGGGCGGGTTTGGAGGGAGGATGAAGTGAGCCGCGCCGGAAGGGAGCGCCTTGGATGGATGCGACCGAAGCCTTCGGGGGAGGCCGCGCGGACACGGCCGGGCGCGCCGCACCCGGGGTGTCCCCGCCGAGCGGGCTGCTCGACGTCCTGAACGTCGCCGCGGTCGTCCTGGACGCACAGGGCCGGGTCGCCCTGTGGAGCCCCCAGGCGGAGCAGCTGTTCGGCTGGACGGCGAAGGAGGCCCTCGGCCGGCCCGCCGCGCGCCTGATGGCGTCACAGGAGCACGTGGACCTGGTCCTGGAACTGTTCGCCCGGGTGATGGGCGGCGCCGGGGACTGGGCCGGGGCGTTCCCCGTACGGCACAAGGACGGCAGCACCCGCCTGGTCGAGTTCCGCAACATGCGGCTGCTCGACGAGCACGGGGACCTGTACGCCCTCGGGATCGCCACGGACCGTACGAGGCTGCGCCGGCTGGAGCGGGACCTGGCCCTCTCCGCCCGGCTGGTCGCCCAGTCCCCGATCGGGCTGGCGGTCCTGGACACCGACCTGCGCTACGTCCTGGTCAACCCCTCGCTGGAGCGCATCAACGGGCTGCCCGCCGCCGAGCACATCGGACGGAGCGTCCGCGACGCCCTGTCCTTCCTGGACGACGCGGGAGCCGTCGAGTCGGCCATGCGCCAGGTGCTGGCCACGGGGACCCCGCTGGTCGAGCAGTTCACCGCGGGGCACACGCACGGCGACCAGCACCACGAGCACGCCTGGTCGGTCTCGTACTACCGGCTGGAGGACGCCAGTGGGCGGGTACTGGGCCTCGCGACCTCCGTGGTGGACGTCACCCAGAGTCACCAGGCGGCCAAGGAGATCGCCCACAGCCGCCGCCGCCTCGCCCTGATCGCGGACGCCACCGTCCGCATCGGCACCACCCTCGACCTCGAACAGACCGCCCGGGAGCTCGCCGACGTGGTCGTACCCGAGCTCGCCGACATCGCCGCCGTCGACATCCTCGACTCCGTCCTCGAAGGCCGCCCCAGCCTGAAGTCCGCCGCCCACGAGCCGGCCGTGTTCCGGGCCCTGGCCGTGGCGTCCGCCTACCCCAGCGAGGCCGTCCGCGCCGCGGACCCGCCGGGCGACATCGCCCGCTACGAGGCGGACCGCCTGGTCACCCAGTCCGTGACCACCGGCCACCCGGTCCTGGTCGCCCACGTCCACGCCCGCGACATCTCGCGGATCGCCCGCAACGACGACGCGGCCGCCCTGCTGGCCCGCGCCGGGCTGCGCTCGTACCTGGCCGTGCCGCTCATCGCCCGAGGCGAGGTCCTCGGCGCCCTCGACCTCAAGCGCACCCGCAATCCGCTGCCCTTCAACGACGACGACATCATCCTGGCCGGAGAACTGGCCGCCCGCGCCGCCGTGTGCATCGACAACGCCCGCTGGTACCGCAACGCGCACCACACCGCCCTCGCCCTCCAGCACCACCTCCTGCCGCACCACCCGCCGCCCACTCCCGGCCTGGAGGTCGCCTACCGGTACCGGCCCGCCGCGGCCACCAGCGAGATCGGCGGGGACTGGTTCGACGCCATCGCCCAGCCGGACGACACCACCGTCCTCGTCGTCGGAGACGTCATGGGCAGCGGCATCAACGCCGCCGCCGGGATGGGACAGCTGCGCACGGCCACCCGCACCCTCGCCGAACTGTCCCTCGACCCGACCCGTGTCCTCGAGCAGCTGGACCGCACCACCAGTGCCCTCGAGGAAACCATCGCCACCTGCGTCTACGCCGTCTACGACCCGCACCGCGCGGAATGCCGCATCGCCGTCGCCGGACACCTGCCCCCGGTCCTCATCGGGTCCGGCCGGGCCCCCCGGCTCCTGGACCTGCCCACCGGCACCCCGCTGGGCGTGGGAGGCATCCCCTTCGAGGCCACCTCCGTGCGCATGGAGCCGGGAGACCAGCTGGTCCTGTACACGGACGGGCTGGTCGAGACCCGGGACCAGCCCATCGACGAACGCCTCGACCTCCTGCTGGAGCTGCTCGCCGACACCAGCCGCCCGCTGGAGGAGACCTGCGACCGGCTCCTGGACACCCTGCGGCGGCCGGACGACCACGACGACGTCGCCCTGGTCATCGCCCGCGCGAAGCCCCTGTGAGGCCGTCGGCCGGCCGGCGGGGTCGTCATGCGCACAGGGTGGGCGGGCCGGCCCCGTCCAGTGCGGCGAGCAGGGCCCGTGCCTCGGCCTGGGCCCGGGGCACGTCGACGTCGTTGCACACCACCTCCAGACCGAGGGCGGCGACATCCGCCCGGCCGTCACGGGCGGGGAAGACGTAGTACGACTGGTACGCGAAGTAGGCGCGCAGTTCGTCGGAGGGGTCGCGGCCCACGGTCAGCGTGGCCTGGCGCTCCTCCCGCTCGCCGGACTCATGGAGCTCGATGTCGTGCTCGTGGAACCCCGGCGTCGACGGCAGTTCGAGGACCGCCCGGGCGAACTCGCCCGCGTGTGCGGCATCGTCGAAGGCCAGCAGCTCGCTGAAATCGGGCAGCGCCGCCAGGAGCAGCCAGCGTCGCGGCCGGCCCGCCCCGTCCGGTTCGTAGGCCACAGACAAGACGCTGGAGCCCTTTCCGGTGTGGTGCGGCCATGCGTACGTGAAGACCTGCTCGAAGTCCATGGTGTCCGTTCCCCCTCAGTTCCGGCCGTATGGAGGATCTGCGGGCATATGTGTGGGCGGTGGTGTCGCAGCGGATACGGATGGTGCGTACCCCATCCGCTGCGTGAGGAGATCCCGATGAGCTGCATGAACCGCCGTGACCTCGCCCTGCTGGCGCTGAGGGCCGGTACGGGCGCGGTGCTGATGGCGCACGGGACGCAGAAGCTCTTCGGCTGGTTCGGCGGTGCGGGGCTCGCGGGTACGGCGGCCGCGATGGAGCACATGGGCTTCAGGCCCGGCCGGCAGAGCGCGATCGCCGCCGGTCTGGGGGAGGCCGGAGGCGGGGCCTTGCTCGTCCTCGGCCTCGCCACACCGGCTGCCGGCGCCGCAGCGGCGGGGGCCATGGCGGGAGCCGTGTCCGTGCACGCGCCCGCCGGGTTCTTCAACCAGGGCGGCGGGTTCGAGTACCCGGCCTTCCTCGGGTTCACCGCGGCCGCCGTCGGCCTCGCCGGAGCGGGCCGCCTGTCGGTCGACCACGCCACGAGGCACCGCTTCGACCAGCCGTGGATGGTCGGGCTGGCCTTCGCGGCCAGTGCGCTCGGGGCCGCCGCAGTGGTCGCCAAACGCGCCCAGGGGCAGGAGCAGGAGCAGGAAGAGGAGTGACGGCGGCCCGGGCCCCGCCGCTGTCGCGGCGGTGGCCCGGGACCGGTCACGCCGCCGCGACCCTGGTCGCGAAGGCGTCGAGGTTGCCCGTCATGCGCGCGAGGCGCTCGTCCAGGGTCAGCGACTCCTCGTACCGGCCGGCACGCAGCTTCGGCTGGCGCTTGCCCCGCACGTACAGGGGGCAGGCGAGGTCCGCGCAGACGTAGATGCCGACCGTGTTGCCGTCCCGGCCGCGGGCGCCCGCCAGCGGGGCCGCCAGCAGGGTGACCCCGGACGACGCGTGGCCGGTCAGGCAGATCTGGCACAGGCTGGACTTCACCGCGCTGGTGCGGCCCACCGAGGGCACGCGCAGCGAGATCCCCACCGGGCCCTGCTGCCGGGGCAGTACGAGATGGGCGCGCAGCGGCGCCCCCGGATCCACCCACCCCAGGAAGTCCAGGTCCTCCCAGGGCAGTTCGGCGAAGTCCAGCGGCAGCCGCAGCCGCGCTGCCTCGCCCTTGGTGCAGTTCACGAACGATGCGCGGATTTGTTTCTCGGTGAGTGGTTCCACGTGGATCGACCCTACGCACCCGCTGACCTGCCCGCATCCCAATATGTGGCCCCTAGGCGAGGAACTGGCGGAGGTCGATGACCTCGTAGCCGGCGGCCTGGGCCGCGTCGATGATCCGGGGGAGGGCCTGGGCGTCGAGGACGGTGCCGTCCCCGGTACTGCCCACGTGCATCTGGATGATCGCGCCGGGTGAGAGGGCGTCGACGGCGCGCGCGACCGCCTTGTCCACGCTCATGCCGCCCGCCGGGCCGAGGTAGCCGTTGGTGTCGGCGGTGAACTCGACGGCCGCGTAGCCGAGGTCGTTGACGTCGGCGATCGCGTCCTCGCTCGTGGCGCTGTAGGGGAAACGGAAGAACGGCAGCGGCTCGGTCCCGGACGCCCTGCGGATCGCCGTGTCGGCGCGGCGAACTTCGTCCGCCCGCTCCTCGGTGCTCAGGTCCTCGAAGTAGGGGTGGCTGTACGAGTGGTTGCCCAGGCCGTGCGCGGCGCCCATGGCCCGCACGGCCGCGGGACGGGCAGCGGCGTACTCGCCCGTCGGAAAGAACGTGGCGGGCACCTTCCGGCGGCGCAGTTCGCCCAGCACCGTGTCCAGCCCGCTCTCGTCCCACGCGGCGTTGAAGGTGAGCGCCACGACCTTGCGGGACGTGGGCAACCGGCGGATCTCGTCACCGAGCAGCTCCGCCGGCGGGCGGGGGCCCGCCTGGGCGGCGCGCGCGAACGCCGGCGGCGCGGCCGCCGCCGCGCCCGTACCCGAGCCCGTGCCCGCAGCGAGCCCCGCCGCCAGCAGCGCGGTCATCGCGGCCCGTCGTCCCGCATCCACCACGGTCTCTCCCTCCGGCGCCACGCCGTGGCTGCCACGGCGTACCACGACTATGCGAGAGCGAGGGCCGGACCCGGGCCGGAACCTGCCGGGCACCCGGGTGATCCCGCGGTGTCCCGGCGAGTTCAGGAGGGGCGCCGGCGCAGGCGGGCCGTGAGGTGGTGCTGCAGCGGCTGCCCCACGGCCGCCATGTCGTGGGTGACCGTCATCTCCGCGCCCTGGAGGGCGTAGCGGCGCCGGGTGCCGGTGACCTCCTTGGCCAAGGGGGTCAGCGCCACGTCCTTGGTCTCGATCTCGATCTCCGTGTCGGACACCCGCCCGACGTACGTCTCGACGATGCCGGTCGGATGGGCCAGGACGACTTCCAGGGACGCGTCGGGCGTCACCCGCCACCATCCGGCCTCCCGGCCGGCCGGGCGTACGGGAGTCCCCGACGCGTCGATCAGCCACGCGCGCGCCTCGTAGCGCAGGAAGGGGCGCCCGTCGTGGCTGAAGGTGATCTCCTGCTCGTACCGGAAGTCCTGCTCCAAGGTCGGGTACTCGCCCCGGCCCCGGCCGTGCCAGCGCCCCAGCAGCGGCAGCACGGGCCGCAGCAGCGGGTGCGGGTCGGGTCCCTCGCCGAGGACGTGGCTGTCCGGATACGGATTCTCCTGCGGCGACTCGAACACGTGCGCACCTTGCCTGTTGTGGTGGACATCCCGGGACCCGGGGCCCGGGACCGCAGCCTAGTGCCGTGACCCGGCCGTTCCGGCGAGGCCCCGCCCCCGTGGTTCGGGGGCGGGGCGTTGCGGACGCGGGGCGTCCTGGCCGGCGGCTACCGGGTCAGGAGGGTCCCCGCGACGGAGGGCGGGACCGGCGCGAGGCCGGCCTGGCGGGTGGTGAACGTACCCCTGCCCTGCGTACGGCCGCGCAGCCGCGACGCGTAGCCGAAGAGCTCGCCCAGCGGAACGGCCGCCGTGACCACCGCGGTCCCGGACTGGGACGTGGATCCCGAGACCCGCCCGCGGCGGGCCGCGAGATCGCCCAGGACCGCGCCCACACCGTCCTCCGGGACGGTCACCGTGACCTCCACGACCGGCTCCAGCAGTTCCACGGTGCTCACGCGCAGCGCCTCGCGCAGCGCGAACCGGCCCGCCGCGCGGAACGCCGGCTCCGAGGAGTCCTTGGAGTGGGTCGCCCCGTCGGTGAGCGTGACCCGCAGCCCCGTCACCGGGAACCCGCCGAGGGGACCCTCGGCCAGGGCGTCCCGGCAGCCGGCCTCCACGGCCCGCGCGTACTCCTGCGGCACCCGGCCGCCGACGACCGTCGACCGGAACTCGAAACCCGTCACCTCCTCCTCCAGCGGCTCCACATCGATGACGACGTGCGCGAACTGCCCCGCGCCACCGTCCTGTTTGACGTGCCGGTAGACCAGGCCGGTCACGCCGCGCACGACGGTCTCCCGGTAGGAGACCTGCGGACGCCCGACGACGACCTCCACACCGTGGCCGCTGCGGAGCTTCTCCACAGCGACCTCCAGATGGAGCTCACCCAGGCCCGAGAGCACGGTCTGGCCCGTCTCCGCGTCGGACCGCACCACCAGGGAGGGGTCCTCCTCGGCGAGCCGGGCCAGGGCCGACGCGAGCCGTCCCGTATCGCTGCCGCGACGGGCCTCGACGGCCACCGACACCACCGGTTCGGCCACCGAGGGCGGTTCGAGGACCAGCGGCGCCTGCGGCGCGCACAGCGTCGTACCGGCCCGGGCGGCCTTCACCCCGATCACGGCGACGATGTCGCCGGCCACCGCCTCCTCCCGCTCCTCGTGCCGGTCGGCCTGCACCCGCAGGATCCTGCCGACCCGCTCCGTACGGCCCGTACCGGCGTCCAGTACGGACTCGCCCTTGCGCAGCGTGCCCGCGTAGACCCGCAGGTGGGTGAGCCGTCCGGTCGGTGTCGCCGTCACCTTGAAGGCGAGGGCCGCGAACGGCGCCGCCGGGTCGGGCGCGCGCTCCACCTCCGCGCCGTCCGCCGTGCCGCGCACCGGCGGCATGTCGGCGGGCGAGGGCAGGTAGGCCAGGACCGCGTCCAGCAGCGGCTCGACACCCCGGTTCTTGTACGCCGAACCGCACAGCACGACGACGCCGTCCCCGCGCAGCGTCAGCTCGCGCAGGGCGCGGGCGAGCGTCCGCTCGCTCAACGCCGATGCCGCGCAGAACTCCTCCAGCGCGTCCGCGTCGAGCTCGGCCACCGTCTCCTCCAGCAGGCGGCGGCGCCGGCCGGCTTCCTCGCGCAGCGACTCGGGGACCGGCCCCGCCTCGTACGTGTCGGAGCCGGCGCGCCAGATCAGCGCGCGCATCCCCAGCAGGTCGACGACGCCGGTGAACGCGTCCTCGCTCCCGATGGGCAGCTGGACCACCAGCGGTACGGCGCCCAGCCGTTCGCGGATCGAGGTGACCGCCGTGTCGAGATCGGCGCCCGCCCGGTCCAGCTTGTTGACGAACGCGATCCGCGGTACCCCGTGCCGGTCGGCCTGCCGCCACACCGACTCGCTCTGCGGCTCGACACCGGCCACCGCGTCGAACACCGCGACGGCCCCGTCCAGCACCCGCAGGGAGCGCTCGACCTCGTCGGAGAAGTCGACGTGGCCGGGGGTGTCGATGAGGTTGACGCGATGGCCGTCCCAGGTGCAGCTGACGGCTGCGGCGAAGATGGTGATCCCGCGGTCGCGCTCCTGGGCGTCGAAGTCGGTGACGGTCGTTCCGTCGTGGACCTCGCCCCGCTTGTGGATGGCACCGGTCGCGAACAGGATGCGTTCGGTGATCGTGGTCTTGCCGGCGTCGACGTGGGCGAGGATGCCGAGGTTCCGGACGGTGTTGGTGCGCATGGCCCGAGGCCTTTCGAATTGCTTTCGCATGGTGAGGAGAAGGGCGGCGCGATTCCCGGACGGCGGAGCTCTGCCCTCACCGCCCTGCACGCCGGGCAGCCCGTACGGGCGCGGCAACGGCAGGGAAGGGCAGCGGAAGGCAACTCGGGTTGCGTCACGGGGGAACGGTGGCGGCCGCGCAGCCGGCACCGTCAGGCGTGAGACACCGGGATCACGTCGTACCGGGACCGGGAGGGGGCGGCGAAGGCGTCTGCGGTGCGGTGAACGCACATGGCCCGGCTCCCCTTCTCTTCACTCGGCTCGAGGCGCGCCGCTCTGTCGGCAGCGCGTGTGGCGAGTGTAGGGAACGGGGCCGCGCCGGGGCACCGCATTTTCCGCGGCCTGGCGGACGGCCCGGATGCGGCCATAGTGGAGGGAGGGGCAGCCCTCAGGCCGGACGAGGTGTGACATGGCACATTGGGTTGTCGACGGAGACGCTCTGGTGGTCCGTACGGCGTGGTGGGAAAAGGTGACGGCCCGGCACGGCGATGTGCGCGTCCCGCTGGCGGCGGTGGCCGGAGTGGGAGCCACGGCGGACTGGTGGCGTCCGCTGCGCGGCGTACGGGTGCGGGGCGTGCTGATCCCCGGCGCACTGTGCCTGGGGCTGTGGGAGCACGCCACGGGCGTGGACTTCGTGGCGATCCGGCACCGGCACCACGGCGTCGTCCACTGCGACCTGCGGCCCCCGTCGCGCTTCGCCCGGATCGTCGTCAGCGATCCGCACTCCGAACGCGTGGCCGCGACCGTCCGGGCGGCGGTGGCGCGCGCCGGTTCCGCGGCGCCCGCGGCGGCGGGCCCACCGGCACCGTGAAGGCGGCATGACCGAGGGCCCGGGGAGTGATGGATCTCCCCGGGCCCTGGGCCGCGGACACCGCGGGGGACGCGGGTGTGTATCTGCGACGTACGGAGAAACGATCCGCCGCGGGATGGGTTACGCACCCGCTGCGTGACGTTGCGCCGTACGATGCAATCGAGGGAGGGACACGCGTCGTCCCGGGAGTGCGCGATGACCATCCGGCACCGTTTCCACCTGGATCAGAACGGCCACTCGATCAGCGTGCTGTACGAGGGCCCGCGCCGGCCCGTGGAAGTGCTCGTCGACGGCAAGACCGTCGCCATGGGCAGGGCCCCCAGGGCCGCCCGTACCGTGCTGACGGCCGAACTGCCGGGGGATCCGCCGCAGCCCTTCGCCATCGACCTCGCCTGCCCCGACGGCCCCGACGGCAGCCCGATGTGCGCCCTGGTGGAGTCGGGCACGAGGCACCTCATGCCGGACGTACCGCTGGCGCCGGGCCGCTGAACCACCTCGTCCGTGGCGTGGCGTGATGGCCCGGACGCGGAGAGTGTGCGATGAAAGGGAGCATGGGCGAGAAGAAGACCATCACAGTGTTCGGTGCCACCGGCTCGCAGGGCGGCGGCCTGGCGCGGGCGATCCTGGCGGACCCCGAGAGCGGCTTCGCGGTCCGCGCCGTCACCCGCCACGCGGACTCCCCGCAGGCCCAGGAGCTGACCCGGCTCGGAGCGGAGGTGGTCCAGGCCGACATGGACGACGAGGCGAGCCTGGCACCCGCCTTCGAGCACGCGTACGGGGCCTTCCTGGTCACCAACTTCTGGGAGCACATCTCCGCCGAGCGCGAGAAGGCCCAGGCGCTGGCCGTCGCCCGCGCCGCCTCCCACGCGGGGGTCCAGCACGCGATCTGGTCCACGCTGGAGGACACACGCGCGTGCATCCCGCTGGAGGATCCGCGGATGCCGACGCTCCAGGAGAAGTACAAGGTGCCGCACTTCGACGGCAAGGCGGAGGCGGACCACTACTTCACCGAGGAGGGCGTACCCACCACCTTCCTGCGGACCACGTTCTTCTGGGAGAACCTGCTCACCACCTTCGTCCCGCAGCGCGGCGAGGACGGCGTCCTGGAGCTGGTCTTCCCGATGGGCGACAGCAGGCTCGCGGGCATCGCCGTCGAGGACGTCGGCAAGACCGCCCTGGCCGTCTTCAAGCGCGACACCGACCTCATCGCCGCCACCGTGAGCATCGCCGGCGAGCACCTCACGGTCGCCGACATGGCGGCGGCCCTCACCGAGGCCATCGGTGAAACCGTGCGCTACCGCCCCCTGGCCGCGGACGGCTTCCGTGCGCTGGGCTTCCCGGGCGCCGACGAGGCCGGGAACATGTTCCAGTACTACGCCGACTGCGCGGACCGCTTCACCGCGGCCCGGGACCTCGCCGCCGTCCGCGAACTCAATCCCGATCTGCAGGACTTCGGGACCTGGCTCGCCGCACACCGCGACGCGCTGCGCACCGCCTTCACCACGTAGTCCCCGCCCGCCCGTTGTCGGGGGCGCAAGGCATGCTGGACCTGTGCAGATTCCGCAGCAGGTTCTTCAAGTGCCGGGCGGCACGGGCCGGATGGTGGTGTGCGGCGACGACGGGCTGGCCCGCAGGCTGGCGGCCGAACTCGGGGAGGTGTACGGGGAGCGCGTCACGCTGGTCGTACCGCCCGCGAGCGAGCCACCGCTCGCGGTGGGCCCGCCGGCGCGGCGCGGGCGCTGGGGGCGCATCCCCTCGACCAGGACCCTCCGCGTACCGGCGGGGGAGCGGCCGCCGGACGAGCCGCGGGTCGTGGAGGCCGCGGAGCCGGACGAGGAGGTGCTGGCCGCCGTGGTGGCCGGAGCCGCCGCGCTCGCGCTCGTGTACGAGGACGACGACCGCAACGTACGGGCCGCGCTGGTGGCCCGGCGGCTCAACCCCAGGCTGCGCCTCGTGATCCGGCTCTACAACCGCAAGCTCGGCGAGCACCTGGAGGACCTCCTGGACCAGGCGGCGATCGTCGCCGAACCGGGGATCGATCCGCTTGACCGGGACTCCGCCACGACCGTGCTGTCCGACGCCGACACGGCGGCGCCCGCGCTGGCCGCGAGCGCGGTCGCCGGAACGAGCAAGGTGGTCCAGGCGGACGGCCTGCTGCTGCGGGCGGTGGAACGTACGCCGCCGGGGCGCGGCGAGACGGCCGATCCCGGGCTGTGCACGCTCGCGCTGCTGTCCGCGACGGCGACCGACCCGGCCGGCAGCGAGAGTTCCGTACTCGGCGGCGAACGCGGGCTCCAACTCCTGCCGGACGACCGTGCGGTGGCGGCCGCGACGGGACGGGGCATCGTGGCCCTGGAGACGGTGGCCCACGCGGGTCCGGCGCAGGCGGCGACACCACGGCTCAGCGCCGCCTCGCTGCCGGTGGCCTCGCTCTTCTCCCGAAGGCTTCGCTGGTCGCTGGCCGGCATCGCTGCCGCCGTCACCGCGCTCGCCGTGGCCTCCTGGCTGACGACGGGCGATCACCCGCTGCACGCCGCGTACGTCACCCTGCTCGACATCTTCGCGATCAACGACCCGGCAGTCGGCGCCCCGACACAGCGGCAGGTGCTGCAGATCCTGGCCGGGTTCGTCGGCCTCCTGCTGCTGCCGGTCCTGGTGGCGGCCGCCCTCGAAGCGCTGGGCGCCTTCCGCACGGCCACGGTGCTGCGCCGCCCGCCCCGCGGCCTGTCCGGCCACGTGGTGATGCTGGGCCTCGGCAAGATCGGTACGCGGGTGCTGGCGCGGCTGCGGGAGCTGGGGATCCCGGTGGTCTGCGTGGAGTCCGACCCGCGGGCCCGCGGACTGGCGCTGGCCCGCCGCCTGCGGGTGCCCGTCGTCGTCGGGGACGTCACCGACGAGGGCGTGCTGGAAGCCGCCCGCGTCCACCGGGCGCACGCGCTGCTCGCCCTGACCAGCTCGGACACCACCAACCTGGAAGCCGCGCTGTACGCGCGCGGGGTCAAGCCCGACCTGCGGGTCGTGATGCGCCTGTACGAGGACGACTTCGCGACCGCCGTCTACCGCACGCTGCGCGCCGCCCACCCGGGCGCGCTCACCCGCAGCCGGAGCGTCACCCACCTCGCCGCCCCGGCCTTCGCCGGGGCGATGATGGGCCGGCAGATCCTCGGGGCCATAGCGGTGGAACGCCGGGTGCTGCTCTTCGCCGTCGTCGACGTGGCGGGCCACCCGCAGCTCGAGGGCCTGACCGTCACGGAGTCCTTCCGCCCCGGTGCCTGGCGGGTCGTCGCCCTTGACACGGCCTCGCCCGCGGACCGCCGCCCCGACTTGGCGTCCGCCCCGCGCGAGGGAACGGTCCCGGGCCCGGGACTGGCGTGGCAGCCGCATCCCGGCTACGTCCTGAAGCCCGAGGACCGCGTGGTCCTGGCCGCCACCCGACGGGGCCTCGCCGAACTCCTCGGCCGCACCGGGGCGGCCGTCCCGCAGCCTTGAGGCCTGAGGGAATGCAGGACGCCCGGGGCGTCGTACTCACCAGTAGTGGTTGCGTCCGCCGACCGCGTGCCCCACGGATCCCAGGATCCACAGGATGGCGCCGATGACGATCAGGATGATCCCGAGCGTCCACAGGATGGAGATGCCGGCGATGTAGCCGATGATCAGCAGGATGACTCCGAGGACGATCATGACAAGCCTCCGATCTCGCAACCCGCTTCTGCCCCGTCCCGGCGAAGGAATGCACCCGGAGCCGCCCCCCTTTCGGCCGTGCCCGGCCGGCTGGTCCCGGTCGCGAACACGTCGCAGGCCGGGGCGCGAGCGGTGGCTCGCGGCTCCCGGCCGTGCGAACGGGACGGTTCCGGCCATGAAAAGCCGAAAGATTTTCTAGAACTAGACTCCAAATCGGCAGGGCGGCTGGGCCAGACTCGGCGCATGGCCAACCACCTCGTTCGCCCACGCCCGACGAGACCGTCCCGCTCCGCCCGACTGCTGCGGGCGAAGGCTGTGGTCGTCGCCCTGGCAGCCGCGGTACTCCTGCTGGGCACACCGCCCGTACACGCGGATCCGCCGGGGCCGCCCGCCATGACCGACGGGTTCGGCCTGACCCAGAGCGCCGCCGTGACCGGCACCGGAACCAACTTCGTGCTCACCGTCACCACGCCCCAGGTCGCGGGCGAGCACCGCATCCGGATCCTGCTGCCCGGCGACTACGCCGCCAACCCGGCCAAGCGCTACCCGGTCCTGTACTTCCTGCACGGCGCCTCCGACGACCCGGGGAACCCGGCCCTCGCCTACCCCGCCCTCACCGCCGCCCAGTCGATGATCACGGTCATCCCGGACGGGGGCCGCCGGGGCTGGTACGCCAACTGGCTCGACCAGAAGACCGCCGCAGGGGCGCAGAACTGGGAGAACTTCCACATCAACCAGGTGATCCCGTTCATCGACGCCAACCTGCGCACCGTCACCGGCAAGCAGGGGCGGGCCGTCGCGGGCCTCTCCATGGGCGGATTCGGCGCCCTGCACTACGCCCAGCGCCACCCCGACCTGTTCAGCCAGGTCGCCACCCTCTCCGGCGCCAACGACCTGTCCAGGAACCACGCGGTCATCCGCGGGGCCGTCGTCGCCACCCTGACCAACCTCGGTGCCCCGCTGTGCGGTTCCAGCTCCGGACCCACCTGCAACCTCGAGTTCGGACCCGCGGTCTCCAGCGACGCCGTCTTCGGCACCCCGTATCCGGTGTTCGACGCCGACTGGCGCTGGAACGCGGCGGATCCCACCGCGCACATGGCCGCCCTGGAAGGCATGGGCATCGCCGTCTACACGGGCACCGGCAACGGCAACCCCGGCGACTTCGAGTTCTGGGCCGAGTCGGCGGCCAAGCACACCAAGGACGCGCTGGACGCCCTCGGATTCCCCTACCACTACGTGAACTACGGCAACGGCTCCGGCTGGGGCGAGAACTGCCACGGCGGCCACGAAAGCGGCTGCTGGAGCCAGGACCTCGTGGACTGGGTCCCGCGGCTGGAGGCGGCGTTCGCCGCCGCTCCCACCGCCTGAACCGCCCCTGAACCCGCCCGTCTCCACCGAACGGAAGAAAGGCCCCACCCATGACGTCAACCCCGGCCCGTGCGCCCGAACACGCCACGTCCTGGCTGCGCTTACTCGCCGCAGCCCTGGCGACGTGCTGCGTCGCCCTCGGCATCATGGCCTCCCCGCTGGCGGCGGCTCCGGCGAACGCCGCCGCCCAGGCGAGCGCGGCGGACCAGAACAGCGGCTCCGAGCTCGAGAACGTGAACTTCACCTCCGTCAGCAACGGCCGCCGCCTGGACGTACAGAACGGCTCGCGCGACGACAACGCGTACGTCGTCACCAACTCGGCGCCCGGCTTCCACCAGTCCTGGAACCTGGCCGTCGACCCGGCCGACTTCAGCTTCGCCATCGTCAACGCCACCACCGGCAAGTGCATCGACCTCAGCTGGCCGGCACTGCGGCAGCAGACCTGCCGCGGGCAGACGAGCCAGAAGTGGTACTTCCAGCCGGTGGCGGGCTCCACCACCGCGTTCATGATCCGCAACGCCAGCGACAACTCCTGCCTCGACCTGATCGCGAGCGCCCAGTACGACGACGCGTGGACCGGTCAGTCCCGCTGCCACGCCGGTACGAACCAGCGCTGGACCACGAACTCGACGGCCGCCTGGAACCTGGCCGTGGACCACGGCGCCAAGGTCTGCCAGCGGGACCCCGCCAGCTGCTCCTGGGCAGTGAAGAGCGAGGCCCCCGCGGCGCCCCTGCCGAAGGTCTGCGCCTCCGCCGTCTGGTACAACAACTCCGCCTCCCCGGTCAGCCAGACCTTCTCGGTGACCAAGACCACCGGCTGGCAGAGCAGCATCGGGACGCAGCTGTCGTCGAGCCTCAGCGGCGGTACCGCCGGGGTCCTGCAGACGGAGGTCGGCGTCACCCTGTCGTTCCAGAACGTGTGGAGCGGCTCGACGAGCGTCGGCGACGCCATCCAGGTGTCCGTCCCCGCCACCCACTACGGGTGGGTGACCCTGTCCGTGCTCGCGCGGAAGGTGACCGGCAACTGGACCTTCGACGCACAGGGGTTCCCCTGGAAGGCCGACGACACCGTCACCGTCCCGGTCAAGGACGACCCGAGCGGCGGCGCGACCCTCTACATCGCGAACACCGGCCCGACCTTCACCTCCTGCGCCTGACCGTCCGCCAGGGAGCGGCCGGTTGACCCGGAGGTGGCCGTGCGAACAGCATGCCCGCATGGCCATCTCCGGACTCCCCGCCGACAACCGCGAGTTCAGCCCCTACACCGGCTACACCCGGGACCACTGGGAGGCGGCCGCGGACGGACTGCTGCGCGCCGCCTGGCGGTGGGCCACTCCCGGCGGAGCCCTGCTCGACCTGCCGGGACCGCCCTCCGCCTCCGGCGTCCGCTCCGACGGGCTCGAGGGGTACGCCCGCACCTTCCTCGCCGCCGCCTTCCGCATCGCGGGCGGCGCCGGGGAAGACCCGTACGGCTGGCTCGACCGCTACGCGCAAGGACTCGCCGCCGGCACCCGCTCCCCCGGCCGCGACGACACGGAATCCTGGCCGCTCATCCGCGATCTGCACGTCCAGGGCCAGCCGATGGTCGAATCCGCCTCCGTGGCCCTCGGGTTGCGGCTCACCCGGCCCTGGCTGTGGGACCAGCTGGACGGCGCCGTGCGGGACCGGGCGGAGCAGTGGCTGCGCGGCGCACTGCGCCACGTGCCCGCCCCCAACAACTGGTACCTCTTCCCCTACACCGTGGCCGGATTCCTGGAGTCGGTGGGCCGGGGCGACGCGGAAACGGCCCGGGCCCGCCGCCGCGGCCTCGACCTCCTGGAGCAGTGGTACCGCGGCCAGGGCTGGTACGCCGACGGCGACGGCCGCGCCTTCGACCACTACAACGGCTGGGCCCTGCACCTGTACCCCGTACTCGACGCCCACCTCGCCGGCGCGGACGGCGCCCCGGCCGAGCGGCGCCCACCCCACGGCGCCCGGCTGCGCGAGCACCTCGACAGCCACTCCCTGCTCTTCGGCGCCGACGGTGCGCCGCTCTACTTCGGGCGCTCCCTGACCTACCGCTTCGCCGCCGCTGCCGCCGTCGGCCTCGGCGCCGTGACCGGGCACACGCCGCTGACCCCGGGCACCTCGCGCCGGCTGCTGAGCGGCTCGCTGCGCTACTTCCTGGACCGGGGCGCGGTCGACGGCGACGGGCTGCTCGGCACCGGCTGGCACGGCCGGCACGCGGCGACCCTGCAGCCCTACTCCGGACCGGCCTCGCCGTACTGGGCCTCCAAGGCCTTCGTCTGCCTGCTCGCCCCCGCGGCGGATCCGCTGTGGACCGCGACCGAGGAGGCGGCGCCCTGCGAGCGGGAGGACCGGGCGCTCGCCCTGCCCGCGCCGGGCCTGCTCGTCCAGTCCACCCGCGCCGACGGCCTCGTACGCCTGCACAACCACGGCAGCGACCACGTCGGCCCGGACGAGGCCGAGTCGGCAGGCCGCGAGGACCCGCTCTACGCCCGCCAGGCCTACTCCACCCGAACCGGGCCCACGGCGTACGGCAACACCCGGGACAACCACCTCGCCGTGGTCGTGGCCGGCGTACGCAGCGCCCGGCGCCGCATCCACCCGCTCGGTGCCGGGCACGGCGACGGCTGGGGCTGGGCGGCCTCGTGGCACCGGCCGGTCTTCGCGGCCGGGGCACCCGCCGTGCCGGGCCTGCGCGTGGACAGCGTCACCGTGGTCAGGGGCCGCCACGAACTGCGGGTCCACCGGGTCCGGGGGGCGCCGGAGGGGGCTCGCGTGGAACAGACGGGCTGGGCCGCCGGCCCCGGGGACACGGTCCTCTCCGCGCTGCACCCGCTGCACGGATGGGAAGCCCAGGACGAGGCCCGGGCGCCCGCGGGCACGGCCTTCACCCCGTGGGCCCTCGTACCGCGGCTGACGGCAGGGGCGGCGGACACGGGCCCCTACGCGGCGCTGGCCACCCTCACGGCGGAGCCCGATCCGGCCCCGCTGGCAGCGGCGGTCGCGGACGTGCGGGCGGAGCCCGACGGCATCGAGGTGCGGTGGGCGGACGACGGATCGCTGACCCGGATCACCTTCGAGCCGGTGTCCGTGGAACACCTGGGCTAGCGCTCCGGAACCGTCAGGTGCCGCGTGAACCAGTCGCGGGCGAGGCCGGCCGCCTCCTCCAGGGCTCCCGGCTCCTCGAAGAGGTGCGTGGCGCCGGGTACGACGTCGAGGCGGTTCTCGCAGCGCAGCTGTGCCTGGGCCTGCCGGTTGAGGTCGAGCACCATCGTGTCGCGGCCGCCCACGATGAGCAGGGTCGGCGCGCGTACGCCGGCGAGCCGCGCCCCGGCGAGGTCGGGGCGGCCGCCGCGGGAGACCACGGCGCCCACCTCGGTGTCGTCGGCGGCGGCCCACAGCGCCGCCGCCGCTCCGGTGCTCGCTCCGAAGTAGCCGATGGGAAGGGACTCGCGGCTCCGCAGCCAGTGCGTGGCGTCCGTCAGCCGCCGGGCGAGGGTTTCGATGTCGAAGACGTTCGCCCGGCGGGCCTCCTCGGCCGGTGTGAGGAGGTCGAAGAGCAGGGTGCCCAGGCCCGCCTCGCGGAGGGCGGCGGCCACCGACCGGTTGCGCGGGCTGTGGCGGCTGCTGCCGGAGCCGTGTGCGAACACCACCACCGCACCGGCGCCCGGGGGCAGGGCGAGGTCACCGGCCAGCCGGACGCCGCCCCCCTCCACTTCCACCTCGACGTCCGCCTCCACGCCCGCCCCGGACTCGCCCTGCGGTTCGGTTTCGGGCCCGGCCTCGGCGGCGGCCTGCGCCAGCAGCGAGACGACCTCCTCGTCGGGGGTCTGGGAGAAGTCCTGGTACCACTGGCCGACGGCCGAGAATCCGCTCGGCGTGGACAGGCACACCACCTCGTCCGCTTCGGTGCGCAGCCAGGCGACCGCGTCCGGTGGCGCCACCGGGGCCGCCAGCACCACGCGGGCCGCGCCCATCGCCCGTACCACCTGGCAGGCCGCCGCGGCGGTGGCCCCCGTCGCGATCCCGTCGTCGACGACGATCACCGTCCGGCCGTCGAGCCGCATCCGTGGCCGCCCGGCGCGGAACCGTCCCGCCTGCCGTACGAGCTCCGCCTCCTCGGCCTGCTCCACCGCCGCGCGATCCTTCTCCCCGACCCGGCTGAGACGGACGATCTCCTCACTGATCACCCGCACCCCGCCCTCCCCGATGGCGCCGAAGGCCAGCTCGCGGTGGTACGGAACCCCGAGCTTGCGGACGACGATCACATCGAGCGGGGCACCCAGCGCCCGCGCCACTTCGTAGGCGACGGGGACCCCGCCGCGCGGCAGGCCCAGGACGACGGGACGGTCTTGCCGAAGGTGCCCGAGAACGGCGGCCAGACGTTGTCCGGCGTCGGCTCGATGGGCGAAGAACACGGTGGTTCACCCCCAAATCCAGGGAGAACAGGGAACACACCTACTTCGAAACAACCCCAGAAAGGGCCGCACCGCAAATCGGCGCCGGTGCATAATCGCGATCATGACGACGACCCCGCGCAGCAGAGCCGAGATATTCGCCGGGCCGCAGGAGGACGGCCGGTTCCGTGGCCCCGCGACCGGTGACGAGCGGCGCGTGCTGGCCGCCTTCCTCGCGGATCAGCGCGCCACCCTGGAGATGAAGTGCGCGGGCCTGGACGCGGACCTGTCCCGGCGGTCCGTGGAACCGTCGACGCTGTCGCTGCTGGGCCTGGTCCGCCACCTCGCCGATGTGGAGCGCCGCTGGTTCCGCCAGGTGCTGGCCCGTCAGGACGCGCCTCCCCGGTTCTCCTCGGCCACCGACCCCGACGGCGACTTCGACGGCGCGCACTCCAGCCGCGAGGCCGTCCGGGAGGCCTGGGCGGCCTGGCGCGGCGAAGTGGAGTTCGCGGACCGCTTCGCCGCCGAGGCCCCCGACCTCGACGTCGAGGGGCACGACGCGTGGCGCGGGACGGTGTCGCTGCGCTGGGTCCTCATCCACATGATCGAGGAGTACGCCCGGCACAACGGCCACGCGGACCTGCTGCGGGAGCGCATCGACGGCGCGATCGGCATCTAGCCGCGACGCGCCGGAGCGGTCCGTGAAGGTTCGGCGTTTCGGCGTGCGGGGCCGCTCCCCCGTGGGTGAGGGTGGGTCCGACCTGATCCGTTCGGTCCGGCCCGCTGCGGCGGGCCGGCGTTCGCGAGGAGACGCGCCGTGAACTGGACGCTCGAAGTGGTGCCGGTCCCTGTCACCGACATGGACCGGTCGAAGGAGTTCTACGCCGACAAGGTGGGCTTCGCGGTCGACCTCGACGACGAAGTGGCCCCGGGTGTGCGCATCATCCAGCTGACCCCGCCCGGCTCCCGGTGTTCGATCGCGATGCTCCAGGGGATGCCCGCCGCGCCCGGTACGAAGCCGATGGCACCCGGGGCGCTCCAGGGGCTCCAGATCTGCGTCACGGACATCGAGGCGGCCCACGGCGAGCTGGTGGACCGGGGCGTGGACGTCTCCCCGGTCCGCCACCTCGGCGACACGGGCTGGGCGGACGGCAAGGGCGGGACCTGGAACTCGTTCATGACCTTCGAGGACCCGGACGGGAACGGCTGGGTGGTCCAGGAGGCCCCGTCGGAACTGACGGAACGCTGAGCGGGCGGCGGCCGCCGGGCGCAGGCGTCGGCCGCCGCCGTCCGGTCACGGCCTGATGTTCTGGTTCAGATGGAAGAGGTTGCCCGGATCGTACGTCCGCTTGACCTCCACCAACCGGTCGTAGTTGTCCTTGTAGTTGGCCCGGATCCGCCCCTGGTCGTCGTCGGCCATGAAGTTGATGTAGCCGCCCTCCTCGGAGTGCGGGGCGGTCGCCTCGTAGTAGTCGCGCACCCACGCGATGTTGGCGTCGTTGTCCGCGGGGTCGGGCCACATCCCGGCGATGACGGTGGCGAAGTTGGCGTCGCGGTAGGCGAAGGCCGTCTCCTCCGGTGCCACGCGGTGGCAGGCGCCGTTGATGGGGTAGATGTGCACGGTCGAGTTCACGGCGGGCAGCCGGGGCCCGTACCGCAGGTGCGCCTCGATCGCGTCCTCGGTCAGCTCGGTCACGAAGTTGGCCTTCCAGTAGTGCTGGAGGCCGGGCGGTACGAGCGCGTCGAAGGCGCTGTTGAGCGCGGGATACGGCATGGGGCCGACGTGCTCGGCGACCACCGGCGCGATGTCGTGGAAGGGCTGGAGGGCGCGCTCGCCCTCCTCGACGGGCCCGGCCCAGCAGGCCACGATCAGGGCGAAGGCGTCGCCGTGCCGGTCCTCCGGGATGAAGGGGAGCGGCGGTGCGATCTGGAAGGCCGGGAAGCCGCCGAGTTCCTCCGGGGCGTCGGCGATCAGCTCCTGGAAGGATCGCAGTACGCTGCCCGCGTCGTCCAGTTCGAACAGCATCGGTCCGCCGTAGACGTCCTTGACCGGGCTGAGCTTGAACTCGAAGGAGGTCACCGCGCCGAAGTTTCCGCTGCCGCCGCGCAGGGCCCAGAACAGGTCCTGGTTCTCCTCGTCGCTCGCGACGAGCAGCCGGCCGTCCGCGGTCACCACATCGGCCGACAGCAGGTTGTCGCAGCTCAGACCGAGTCCGCGGGCGAGGTAGCCGATGCCTCCGCCGAGGGTGAGGCCGCCGACACCGGTGGTGGAGATGATTCCGCCGGTGGCGGCCAGGCCGAAGGCGTGGGTCGCCGCGTTGAAGTCGCCCCAGGTCGCCCCGCCGTCCGCGCGGGCCGTCCGGCGGCCGGGTTCGACCCGGACGGAACGCATCCCGGACAGATCGGCCACCACGCCGTCGTCGCAGGTGCCGAAGCCGGGAACGCTGTGCCCGCCGCCGCGGACCGCCAGGTCGAGCCCGTTGTCACGGGCGAAATCGACCGAGGCCATCACGTCACCCGCGTTGGCGCAGCGCACGACGGCCGCCGGCCTCCTGTCGATCATGGCGTTGTTGACCGCGCGCGCCTCGTCGTAGCCGTCGTCCTGCGGGGTGACGACCGCCCCGCGTACCCGTTCCCGCAAGTCATCGATCGAGGGCTTGCCCATGGCCACCGCTCCTCGTGTGCGTCGTGCCGCCGGCTTTTTGCGCGCGGCACTGTCCACGCTACGCCGGTGCCGCGAAGCCTCAACCCGGCGCCGACCCGGGGTCCGGTCAGCCCTCGGGCTGCCGCAGGTGGGTCTTGGCGTCCTCGTACGTCCCCTGCCCGACCGAATCCGCGGGGGCGTAGTGGAGGTTCAGCACGCCCGTCTCGAAGGTCTCCGAAGAGATCAGCGTCAGCGGGATCGGGGCCTCGCCCTCGTCGAAGAGCCGCATGCCCTTGCGGACCGCGATCGGGTGCAGCAGCAGGTGCAGTTCGTCCAGCAGTCCCACCGCCAGCAGTTGACGCACGACGGAGACCGAACCGCTCATTCCGATGGGACCGGTGCCCGGTTCGGCCTTCAGCGCGGTGACCGCCTCGACGAGGTCGCCCTGGAGCTGCTCGGAGTTGCGCCAGGTGAACTCCAGGGGCCGGTTCGACGCGACGATCTTGCGGGCGTCGCCGAGGATCTTGGCGAAGGCGGCGTCCTCCCCGCCCGCGGCCTCCCGCTCGGGCCAGGCGCCGGCGAAGCTGTCGTAGGTCTTGCGGCCGAACAGCATGGTGTCGACCGAGCCGAGCGTCGCGTCGACGGCCGCCCCCATCTCGTCGTTGAAATAAGGGAAATGCCACTGGTCGGGTGCCTCGACGACGCCGTCGAGCGAGATGAACAGCCCTGCGATGATCTTCCTCATGTCAGCCTCCACAGCTGCCGTGGTCGAGGTTCCGTCCCGGTCCCGGTCACTGGTCCTGCGGGGCCACCACGGTGAACAACGCCCCGTCGGGATCGGCCAGGGCGACCGAGCGGCTGGTGCTCGTGGTCTCCACGGGTGTGACGACCCGGCCGCCCAGCCCGGTGGCGGATTCCACGGCCGCCTCGAGGTCGTGGACGCGGAAGTGGACGTGCCAGCGGGGCCGGACCTGCGGATCGGGGGCCTCCTCGAGGGCCCCGCCCACGATGCGCGCCGTGGTGTCGTTCCCGTGGCGCAGGACGACGTGGTCGTGCTCGTAGGAGACGGTGCAGCAGCCGCGCCGTTCGCCGGCCCAGTCCAGGACCTCGCCGTAGAAGACGGCCGCGGCGAAGGCGTCACGGGTGCGCAGTTCGAGCCAGGCGGGAGCGCCTCCCTCGCCGACGGTCCAGTCGGGGATGACCTGGCCCTGCCAGAACCCGAAGACGGCTCCGTCGGGGTCGGCGGCCAGCGCGGCGCGTCCGGTGCCGAAGGCGAGCGGGCCCACCGCCACGGTCGCGCCGCGCTCGCGGATCCGCGCCGCCGTGACATCGGCGTCGTCGACGGCGAAGTACGGGGTCCACGCGGGCGGCAGGCCCAGCCGGTGCGCCAGGGCGCCGATGCCGGCCACGGGAGCACCGTCGCGGAAGGCGATGGAGAAACCCTCACCGAGCCGGGTGGCGCGGAAGTGCCAGCCCATGACGGCGCCGTAGAACCGCTGCGCCGCGGCGAGGTCGCCGGTCATCAGGCTGACCCAGCACGGGGCGCCGAACATCTCGTGACTCGACGTCGACACAGCTGTCCACCTTGCTCGCGCTCACCTACGGCCGGGTTCGGCTCACCCTAGCGCCGTCGGCGTCCCCGCTCACGAGGCGCTACGGCGTACGGGTGAAGGAACGCCGGTAGGAGCGGGGCGGCACCCCGCGCCGGCGTACGAACTGCTCGCGGAGCACCGCCGCGCTCGCGAAACCCACTGCACGGGCGATCTCCTCGACGGACAGGTCGGTGGTCTCCAGCAGCTCCTCGGCGCGGCTCAGCCGGAGGCCGACCAGCCAGGCGTGCGGGGTGGTGCCGGTCGCCGCGGTGAAGCGGCGGGCGAAGGAGCGTTTGCTCATCACGGCGCGCCGGGCCAGTTCGGCGACGGGAAGCTGCTCGCGGAGGTGCTCGCGGGCCCAGGCGAGGACTTCGGCGAGGCGGGTGTCCTGAGCGTCCTCGGGGACGGGGGCGGCGAGGTACTGGGCCTGTCCGCCCTCGCGGTGGGAGGGCAGGACGAGGTCGCGCGCGATGGCGTTGGCGGTCGCGGCGCCGTGCTCCCGCCTGACCAGGTGCAGGCAGAGGTCGAAGCCCGCGGCCGCTCCCGCCCCCGTGACGACGCGGCCTTCATCGACGTAGAGGGCGTGGGGGTCGACCGTGACCTCCGGATGGCGGGCGGCCAGCAGCTCCGCGAACCGCCAGTGCGTCGTGGCCCGCCGCCCGTCGAGCAGGCCGGCGGCGGCGAGTGCGTACGCGCCGACGCAGTGCGCCGCGACCAGGGCGCCGCGGGCGTGGGCGGCGGACAGCGCTTCCAGCACGGCTGGGGCGAGCGGGGTCCGGAATCCGGCCCAGGGCAGGGCGAGCACGAGATCGGCGGCTGCCATCCGCTCCAGCCCGTGCTCGACCGCGAGGGGCACGCCGAGGTCGGTGGGCACGGGCCCGGGCCGATCGGCGCACAGCGCGAAGTCGAAGCGCGGGAGTCCCTCACGCGTGCCGAAAACCTCGGTGACCAGACCGACGGCGAGCATCCCGACACCGGGCGGGGCGTAGGCGGCGACGGACGTGAAAGGCGGCATGCGGGGAGTCTGGCAGGTTTCCCGCGATCGCCGGAGTCCGGCCCCGGTCACAGCACTAGCCGAGGAAGGCCGCCGCGGTCGCCGTGAACCGGTCGGCGTCGTCGATCCAGGGGTAGTGGCCGGCTCCCGGCTGTACGGCCAACGAGGAGTTGGGGAAGAGCCCGGCGAACTCGGCCGTCGACCCGGGCGGGCTGTTCAGGTCGAACTCCCCGGCGAGCAGCAGGACGGGGGCCGCGAACGCGGCGAGTGCGGTGCGCGTGGTCTGCGGGTCGAAGGCCCCCTCGGCCGCGAAGAGGGCGACGGCCTCCATGTTGACGGGCTGGCCGGCCGCGTGGTGCCGGCGCGCGCGGTCGTCCCAACGGCCGCAGAAGAAGGGGGCGATGGCGTCCCAGTCGCTGCCCGTGCCCGCGCTGATCGCCTCCAGCGCGGCGAACGCATCCGGGAACCACGGCTGGTCCGAGCGGAGTCGGGCGAGCGCGCGGCGCGCCTCACCGGTGATCTCGATGCCGACGGCCCGGGTGCCGGGAGCGATCAGCGCGAGTCGGCTCACTCGGTGCGGGAACCGGGCCGCGTACTGCACCGCGAGGTTCGCCCCGGCGGAGTGGGCGAGCAGGTCCATCGCGGGGAGCCCCAGGTGTGTGCGCAGGGCCTCGACGTCGTCGACGAGGCGGTCGCAGCGGTAGCTGGAGGGGTCCTCGGGACGTGCCGACCGGCCGGTGCCGCGCAGGTCGGGAACGATCAGCCGGCGGTGCGCGGAGAGGCCGCCGAGGTCGCCGAGGTAGGCGGAGTCCGCGGGGCCGCCGGGGAGGCAGACCACGGGGTCGCCGCTTCCGTGGGTGCGGTAGGCGAGCAGGGTGCCGTCGGGTGCGGAGAAGGTGTGCATGATGCGGATCCTGTCAGTGATAACCAGGTTATACAACCCGGTTATGGTGCTCCCCTCGGTGGTGTATAACGTGGTTATGGCAGGTGGAGAGCGTGAACCCGGGACCCCCGAGACCCTGACCGAGGAACAGGCTGCTCGGATGCTCGTCGGCATGAACGAGGTCATCCGCGCGGGCGAGGAGATGCGGAAGCTGCGCACCGAAATGATCAAGGTGTTCCTCGGCTTCGGCTGGACCCAGGACAAGATCGCCCGGCTCACCGACATGAGCCAGCCCGCCGTGTCCAAACAGGTCACGAAGTACAAGACGGACGAGCCGCTGCCGCCGCTCGACCTCGCCCTCGACCAGTACGACACTCCGTGGCTCGAAGGGCGGCTGTGGGGCCTCGCCGAGGAGGTCTCCGAGGCGCTCCACGACACCGCGCACTGCTCGCGCGCCGTCGACGCCCTCGCCCGGGGCCGGAAGCGGTTCACGCCCCGGACCGTCGACGACCTGCGACGCCACCTCGAAGTGGACTTGCGAGAGCACCGGGCCCGGCTGCCCGCCGGCTACCGGAGCGCGTACGACGAGATCAGCCGCGCCCTGGACGTCCCGCCGAAGGCGGCAGCCGCGGCCACTCCCGGCGCCGCACCGGCCTCGGTGCGCCGGGCCCTCGCCCACCAGCTCCAGCGCGACCGGCTCCGCGGCGACGCCTGATCCCGGTGTCCCGACCCGCGCGGAAACCGGACGCGGGGCGGCGGGCGTCCCTGTGCGGGGGTGGTGTTCATGCAGGGGACGGAACCACGGGGATGGCGGCCCGCCGCGGGCCTGCCCGCCGTTGCCGCGGCGGCCGTGTACGGCTGGGCCCACTGGTGTTACGCGGGCCCCGCCTCGCCGCCGGCCGCCGTCGCCGTGGCCGGCGGAATGGCCCTGCTGGTCGGCGCCTGCGCGGCGTACGGCCTCATCGTCGGTGGTAGCGGCGGTCTCTTCGGCGGGCTCCTGCTGGCCGTGGGACTGCTGGTCACCGTGGCGGCCGCGGATCAGACGGCAGCGCGCGCCGAGTCCGCCACCTGTGTGGTGCGCGAGGTCCACACCAGGCTCCAGGAATCCTTCGGCGAGGGGGCACCCCCTCAGAAGACCGTCTACCGGCTCGAGTTGGACTGCCCCGGCGGCTACCCCGACGCGTTCGCAGACGACCGGGCCGTCGCCGCCGTCGGCGAGGAGGTCCGGGTCGCCTACGACCCGCAGCGCCGGGTGTCCCCGGCGCTGGAGGGGGAGACCTCGCCGTGGCGGGCCGTGGTCTGCGCCGTGATCCTCCTCGCCGCCAGCACGGTGATCGCCTCGAGGCGGCCCGCCCCCGAACCCGTACCGGGCGCCGGGCGACGGGCCCGATGAGGGCGTGTCAGGGCTTGCCCGCGTTCACTCCCGGTTCACCCCGGGCTGCCACCGTCGCCGTATGGCTCTCAGTAGACGAGAACTACTGGCATCCGGCGTGACCGCGGCCATCGGCCCGCTCACCCCCACCGGCCGGGACACGGCCACCCGTACCCTGCGCGGGACCATCGCACCCGGCGCCCCGGACTGGGTGTACCTTCCCCTGGAAGTCCCGCCCGAGACCGCCGAGTTGCGCATCTCCTACACCTACGCCAAACCCCCGGTGCCCCCGGGAGCCCCGGGCAACGCGCTCGACATCGGCATCTTCGACCAGCGCGGCACGGGCCTCGGCGGCCGCGGCTTCCGCGGCTGGTCGGGCGGCGCCCGCAGCGAGTTCTTCCTGCGGGCCGACGCCGCCACCCCCGGCTACCTGCCCGGCCCCGTCGAGCCCGGCCGCTGGCACGTGGCGCTCGGACCGTACACGGTGGCACCCGAGGGCCTCGCCTACGAGATCACCGCCACCTTCACCTACGGCGAGCAGGGCGAGCCCGCCGTCCCCGCCTATCCGCCGCAGCGGGCCCGGGGCCGGGGCCGGGCCTGGTACCGGGGCGACTGCCACGTGCACTCCGTGCACTCCGACGGCCGGCGCACCCCGGCCGAACTCGCCGCCCTCGCCCGCGCGGCGGGGCTGGACTTCATCAACTCCTCCGAGCACAACACCCACGCGGCGCACGCGGCCTGGGGCCCGGCCGCCGTGGCGGAACCCGCGCTGCTCGTCCTCACCGGGGAGGAGATCACCACCCGTACCGGCCACGTCGTCGCCGTCGGCACCACACCCGGCACCTTCACCGACTGGCGCTACCGGGCCCGCGACCAGCGCTTCGGCCGTTTCGCCCAGCAGATACGCCAGGCCGGCGGGCTGGTCGTGCCCGCCCACCCGCACGCCACCTGCATAGGCTGCGCCTGGAAGTTCGGCTTCGGCGAGGCCGACGCCGTCGAGGTGTGGAACGGCCCCTGGACGCCGGACGACGAAGTCGCCCTCGCCGCCTGGGACGCCACCCTCACCGCCGGCCGCGGGCCGTGGCTTCCGGTCCTCGCGAGCAGCGACTACCACCGCGACCCCGACCGGGTGGGCAGCCCGCAGACGGTGGTGCTGGCCGAGGACCTGTCCCGCGAGGCGATCCTGGCCGGTCTGCGCGCCGGCCACAGCTACGCGGCCGAGTCCTCGGCCGTGTCGGTGACCTTCGACGCGGTCACCGCCCGGGGCGCCCACGCGGGCATCGGCGACCGGATCCGGGCCACGGCCGACACGGAGGAGGTCCTCGTCCGGCTGACCGTGGCCGGACCGGGCTCCTACGACCTGCGGCTGGTCACCGACCAGGGCGTGGTGCTCACCGCCCCCGCGGCCACGCGCCTGGAATGGCGCACCACCCCGTCCCGCACCTCCTACGTCCGCGCCGAAGCCCGCCACCCCGCCCCGGCCCCGCCGCTGCCCGGTCCTCCGGTGGCGCTGACCAACCCGATCCGGCTGTCGGCCTGACCCTGCTGCCGCGGGCGGACAGCGCCTCGGACGCCGTGGGCCGTGCTGCTCGCGGGGCAGGGCGGCGCGGGAACCCTGGTCACGGGTGCCCGCGCCGCCGACCGCAGGACCGCTACCAGAGCACGGGCAGTCGCTCCGGCAGGCGCTTCATGAAGCGGGTGCGCCACACGAGCTGGTCGACCGGCACGGCGAGCTGCAGACCCGGCATCTTCTCGACGAGCACCTCCAGGGCGATCTCGGTGTGCCGCTTGCCGAGGGCGGTGGCCGGGCAGTAGTGCTGGCCGCCGCCGAAGGAGAGGTGCGTACCCGCGTTCGGCCGCCCGATGTCGACGGTGTGCGGGTCGGGGTACACGTCCGGGTCGGTGTTGGCGGCCTCGACCAGGACGAGGAGGAGTTCGCCCTTCTTCACCTCGACGTCCCCGAGGGTGAGGTCCTCGAGGGCGAGGCGGGGCAGGCCGTCCGCGATGGAGAGGTTGATGCGCAGGAGCTCGTCGACCGCCGCGGGGATCGTGGAGGGGTCCTGGCGGATCTGCTGCCACACCTCGGGGTGCTGGATGAGCGAGACCAGGGCCATGGTGAGGAAGCCCATGGTGGAGATGACGCCGGCGCCGAAGAGGGTGACTCCGACCGTGGCGAGCATCTCGTCCGTCAGGTGGGCGTAGTCGGGGTCCTTGCGCAGGGCCGCGAGCTCGGCCATCAGGCCCGTGACGGCGGGGTCGTCGAGGCGCTCCACCATGTAGGCCATGTCCCGGTCCCAGTTGAGCTTGGCTCCGGTGACGGGGCAGGCCGAGTTCATGAACGCGATGTCGAGGCTCGCCGCCAGGCGCGGGGCGTCCTCCCCGGGGATGCCCAGGATGCGGCAGTGGAGCTGCTCGGCGTACGGACTGGTGAACTGGCCGCGCAGATCGACCGGCGCGCCCGTGGTCAGCAGGCTGTCGACGAGGGTGCCGGCCTGCTCCCGCATCCAGTCGGTGAGGCCGTCGGTCTTGGGGTTGATGGCCTTGAGCACGGCCTTGCGCAGCCCGGCGCCGGTGATGTTGCCCATGTTGTTGACGACCTCGGGCGGGATCGTCAGGGCGTACTGGCGCGGTACGCCGGGAGCCGAGGTGTCCTTGAGGCTGAACCGCGGGTCCTCGAGGACCTGCTTGCACAGGGAGTAGGACGAGACGAGCCAGGCTTCGTCCCCGGCGATCGTACGGACCCGCTTGACCGGCTCGCTGCGGAGCTGCTCGATCTCGTGGGGAAGCTGGTCGCCGCGCGCGGAGAACGGGAAGTCGAGGAGTGTGTCAGTGGGCATCGGGGTGTCCTTCGGCGGGGGTGATGACGGCGTGGCCCTGATTGCGCGAGGCACGCAGGCCCGAACCGCGGGAGTACAGCAGCTCGGCCATCGGCAGGAGCTGGTGGTAGCAGTTGAGGGACGAGGGCACGTCGAGAATGGCCGGGGTGTCCAGGAAGAGCGGGGCCTCGGCGCAGACGTACTCGAGGCAGACCTCGCGCTGGCGGAGCGTGGCGGTCTCCCCGCCGAGCACCTTGGAGGAGAGGAACGCGTCGACCAGGGCGTTGCAGGTCTCGCGGAACTCCGGGTCGGTGTCGAGGAGGGTGTTCAGGTGGGCGTGCAGCCTTCGGTAGGCCGGGATGTCGGTGAGGGCCGACATGGGGCGGGCCCGTAGGCGGGTGCCCGTGGGATCGGCCTCGGCCGCGGCGTTGTTCACCTTCGCGCGCACCCCGCGCAGGTTCTTGACCGCCTTGCGCCGCGCCTCGTCCGGGGGATACCCGAGGGCCTCGTACATCTCGGCCACGTGCAGGTCGGTGTAGATGAGGTCGACCTGCCGGAAGTTGCGCATGCCCCACTGCGCCAGATCCGCGACGCGCTGCGCGGAGAAATAGCTGTTTCCGGGTGAGATGCCTATCACCGCATGGTCGCCTTCGGTGTGAATCACCTGGCAGTGCGGGGTGTAGGGCCGGACCGTGAAGACTTCTGTGGCTGTCGTCAACAGACGTCGGTTCCTTTGGTCGCCGCGAGTCCCATGGGGCCCTGTGCCCCGGGTGTGGCGGTGACGTGATGGAAGGTACCTGAGCGTGACGGTCCAGTTCCACGTCTTGCCTGCGGTAACTCACATGCTGGACAGAGGAGTTATGTGGTCTAGGCCAAGCCCTTGACAGGGAATTCGTTCACTTCTTAAATCACGTAGTGAGCTAAGGGCCTGGCATGGTCATGACCTTCAGTCCGGCCTTCCCCCACACTCCCGGAAGGGAGAGCCATGAACTCCCCGCGCTTACGCAGGCGTCTGCTGCTGTCCGCCGCCTCACTCCTCGCCCTCGCGTCGCTGTCCACCGGACTGGCTCAGGGCGTGCCCGCGGCGGATGTCGCCGCGCCGGCCGCCGTCGTGGCGGCGCCGGCCGAAGTCGTCACGTTCTCCGACGAGTTCGACGGGCCCGCGGGCGCGGCCGTCGACGGAGGGAAGTGGCAGATCGAGACCGGTGACAACGTCGACAACCACGAGCGGCAGTTCTACACCGCGGGCAGCCGCAACGCCGCCCTCGACGGCCAGGGCCATCTGGTCATCACCGCCCGCCGGGAGAATCCGGCCGACTACCAGTGCTGGTACGGACGGTGTGAGTACACCTCCGCCCGGCTGAACACGGCCGGCCGGTTCACCACGACGTACGGACGCGTCGAAGCCCGGATGAAGGTCCCGCGCGGGCAGGGCATGTGGCCGGCCTTCTGGATGCTGGGAAACGACATCGGCCAGGTCGGATGGCCCGCCTCGGGTGAGATCGACGTCATGGAGAACGTGGGCTTCGAGCCGTCCACGGTCCACGGCACGCTGCACGGCCCCGGATACTCCGGCTCCGGCGGGATAGGAGCCGGGTACAGCCTGCCCGGCGGCCAGGCGTTCGCCGACGCCTTCCACACCTTCGCCGTCGACTGGAGCCCGAACGCGATCACCTGGTCGGTCGACGGCACCGTCTACCAACGGCGCACCCCCGCCGACCTCGGCGGACGGCAGTGGGTCTTCGACAAGCCCTTCTTCCTGATCCTCAACCTCGCGGTCGGCGGCTACTGGCCCGGAGACCCCGACGGCAGCACGGCCTTCCCCGCCCGACTCGTGGTCGACCACGTCCGCGTCACCACCGGCGGCGGTCAGCCGGGCGGCGGCGGTCCGATCACCGGCATCGGCGCCAAGTGCGTCGACGTGGCCGGCGCCAACAGTGCGAACGGCACACCCGTACAGCTCTACGACTGCAACGCGACCCCCGCGCAGCAATGGACCGCCGGCTCGGACGGAACGATCCGCGCCCTGGGCAAGTGCCTGGACGTGGCCTCGGGCGGCACCGCGGACGGTACGCCGGTCCAGCTCTACGACTGCAACGGGACCGCCGCCCAGCAGTGGGCCGTCCCCGCGGCCCGCGACATCGTCAACCCGCGGGCCGGCAAGTGCCTCGACGCCACGGGCAACAGCTCGGCCAACGGCACCCGGCTGCAGATCTGGACCTGCACGGGAGCCGCCAACCAGAAGTGGACGGTGACCGGGTGACCCCGTCGTCGGGTGTGTCGTCGGGCGCGTCGTCGAACGCGGCCAACGAGGTGGGCCACCCCTGAGGCGCCCGCGCTCAGGATGTGGTCAGCCATTCGCCGCACTATGATGAATCTGGTCATTTGTGTCAGAAACGGAAGCGGACGTACGTCGGAGCGGTCCAGGAGTCGTCCATGAGCCCCCATCGGTCCACGCGGTCGGCGACCGCGGACGACTTGCTGACCCGGCTCGGACGGCTCACGGCCCAGGCCCGGGAGGGGGCCGAGCTCCAGCGGGCCCGGGTGGAGCTGGCCGAAGCACTGCAGCGGGAGATCCTCCCGGCGTCCCTCCCCGGTGTGCCGGGCCTGCGCGCCGCGGCGCGCTACGCACCGGCCCGTCACGGCCTGAGCATAGGCGGTGACTGGTACGACGGCTTCCAGCTCCCCGAGGGCGCTCTGGGCTTCTCCATAGGCGACGTGGAGGGCCACGACGTCGAGGCTGCCGCCTTCATGGGACAGGTCCGCATCGCCGTACGCGCCGTCGCCGCCTCCGCCGCCGACCCGGGCGAGGTGCTCAGCCGGGCCAATGACCTCCTGCTCTCCGTGGACTGCGACCTCTTCGCCACCTGCACCTTCCTCCGCTTCGATCCCGTCACCTGGGAGATCCAGAGCGCTCGCGCCGGCCACGTGCCCGGGGTCTGGGCGACGACCGACGGCGAGCACGGCATCGTGGAGGACGAAGGCGGCCTGCCCCTGGGCATGCTGCCGGGCTCGCAGTACCCCGTGACGCGCCGCCGCCTCGCGGAGGCGGGCTCGTTCGTCCTGGTCACCGACGGGGTCGTCGAAGGCCCGTCCTTCCCGATCGACGCCGGTCTGCGGCGCGTGGCCGAGGTGGTCCGGGCGAAGGCGGGCGCGGACCCCGGCGAGCTCGCCGCCGAGGTGATGCGGGTCGCCGACGACACCGGCCACGAGGACGACGCCGCAGTGCTCGTGCTGCGCCACGAGCCCGTCCTGGGCGGAACCGGATGATGCGGAGGCGTAGCGCGTGTCATGCTCCGTCGGCGGGCGCGGCTGTTGTCTGATGATGCGATGCGCACCGAGGGTTTCCGACGTCTGGGCCTGACGGTGCTCCGGATCCTGGTCGTCGCCGCCGCCTACTTCGCGGGCGGGCGCATCGGACTGTTCCAGCAGGTGGTGATCCAGGGCGCGGTCGTCACACCCCTGTGGCCGCCCACGGGCATCGCCCTGGCCTGCCTGCTGTGGCAGGGTCTGCGCGTCTGGCCGGGCATCGCACTCGGCGCCTGCCTCGTCATCCAGTCGATCAGCGGCTCGATCGACCTCGTCGGCTTCGGGATCGCCGCTGGCAACACCCTCGCTCCCGTGTGCGCCTTCCTGATGCTCCGGCGCGTCGGCTTCCGCGTCACCCTGGACCGGCTCCGGGACGGCGTGGCGCTGGTCTTCCTGGGCGGCCTGGTCCCGATGCTGATCAGTGCCACCATCGGAGCCTGGCTGCTCCTCCTCACCGGCAGCATGCCCAACAGCGGATTCTGGATCGTGTGGTGGACCTGGTGGGCGGGCGACGCCATGGGCGTACTCGTCATCACGCCGCTGCTCCTGGTCCTGCGCATGGCCCGCCTTCCCTCGGACGCCTACCGGTGGGCGGAGGCGGCCGCCCTGCTGGTCTCGGCCTTCGCCGTCACCCTCCTGGCGACCAGCAGCGGCCTGGCGCTGCTCTTCCTCGTCTTCCCGCTCCTCATCTGGGCGGCCCTGCGCTTCCAGCTGGAGGGCAGCGCGCCGTGCATGCTGTTCGTGTCCGCCATGGCGAACGCGGCGGCGATCGACCAGGACGGCCCCTTCGACCACCACACGCTCGTCGAGGCCATGGCCAACCTCCAGGCGCTCAACGGCTGCGCGGCGCTGACCTCGCTGCTGCTGTCGGCGCTCGTCACCGAGCAGAACATCATCCGCGCGCGGATCGAGCAGGCGTGCCAGGACCTCGCCGAGGTGGTGGAGCGGCTCGCGCCGGGGAAGGCGTCCGGATGGCCGCCGCAGGACGAGGACGGCGTGGAGGCGAAGGGCGGATAGCCGCGCCGGGGCGCCGGGCGCCGCACACGTCCGGAATCACCCCTGGACATCGGCAGACACCCGGATATGCTCGGCGGCTCCACAGGGATCGGTGCACGGGGGTGGACACCATGGAACCGGGAAGCGCAGCGCCCAGTGATGCCTCGGTTGCACGGATCCTGAGCGCCGGCGGAAGACCCGAGGGCGCCGGGTTCCGCGCCGGGCAGCGCGAGGTCATCACCTGCGCGCACGTGGTCGCCACGGCGCTCGGTCTGCCGCCGGACACCCAGGAACCGCCCGGAGGCCGATTATGGATCGACTTCCCGCTCGCCGAGCGCGGCGCCAGGGTGCCCGCGCGGGTCGGTGCCTGGACACCGGTCCGGCCCGACGGCTCCGGTGACATCGCCGTCCTGGAACTCCTCGCCGATCCGCCCGCGAAGGCCCCCGTCGCCCGCCTCGTCGAGGACGCGGCCGGCCCCGACCGCCGGGTGCGCGCCTTCGGCTTCCCGCAGAGCTACGACGACGGCGCCTGGAGCGTCGGCTGGCTGCGCGGCGCGACCGGCGCCGGCTGGCTCCAGTACGACACGGACCCCGCCAGCGAGCACCGGGTCGAGCAGGGCTTCTCCGGGGCGCCGGTGTGGGACGTCGCCGAGGGCGGCGTCGTCGGCATGGTGGTCGCCGCCGACACGCGGGAGGACGTACGAACCGCCTACCTGATCCCCGTCCGGACGCTGCGCGAGAGCTGGTCGGCGCTGGCCGCGAGCGCGCTGCCCGCCTGTCCCTTCCGCGCCCTGGAGCCCTTCGGGGAGCAGGACGCCGGCCTCTTCCACGGCCGCGCCGAACCCGCCGACCGGATCGCCGGCCTGCTCGCCCACGCCCCCGCGACCAGCCTCGTCGGACCGTCGGGCTGCGGCAAGTCCTCCCTCCTGTACGCCGGCGTGCTGCCCAGGCTGCGCGAACGGACCGAGCTGGAGATCGTCGTCTTCCGCCCCGGCCGGCTCGGCCGCGCCCCGCTGGACGCGCTCGCGCTCGCCCTGCTGCCCCGGCTGGAGCCCGATCTGACGGAGACCGCCCGGCTCGCCGAACTCCCAGCCCTTGCAAGGCTGTTACAGGACGGGCAGCTCCCCGCGGTGGTGGAACGGCTGCTCGCCCGGCAGGGCAAGGAGCGGCTGCTCGTGGTCGCCGACCAGTTCGAGGAAGCCCTCACCGGCACCGGAGCCGCCGCCCCCGCCGAACTGGACGCGCTGGCGGCCGCGTTGGCGTACTGCCTGCAGCCCGGCTCCCGGATGCGGCTCGTCACCAGCCTGCGCGCCGACTTCCTCACCCCCGCCCTCGCCCATCCCGGCCTCGCCCCGCTGTTCGCCGGCGAACGGCTCTTCACGGTGGGCGCGATGTCCGACGCCGAACTGCGGGCCGCGGTGGAGCTGCCGCTCACGGGCACGGGCGTCACCTACGATCCCGGGCTGGCCGACCGGATCCTCGGCGACGTCGGCAGCGACCCCGGCCGGCTGCCGCTGCTCGAGTTCACCCTGACCAAACTGTGGGAACGCCAGCGGCACGGACGCATCGGCCACACCGCGTACGAGTCCCTCGGGCGGGTCCACGACGCACTGGTCACCCACGCCGAGCAGGTGTGGACCGGCGCCCTCACGGAGACCGAGCAGCGGGCGGCCCGCGCCCTGCTGGTCCAGCTCGTCCACCCCGGCGACGACGGCGTCGCCCCCACCCGCCGCACCCTGGCCCGCTCCGAACTCCGTTCCGAGCAGTGGCGGCTGGCCCAGCGGCTGATGACCACCCGCCTGCTCGTCCCCGGCGAGGACTACCGGCCGGACTCCGGTCCCCCCGAGGAGACCGTCGAGCTGGCCCACGAGACGCTGCTGACCCACTGGGACCGACTGCGCACGTACGTCGCCGAAGACCGGGACTTCCGCCTGTGGCAGGAAGGGCTGCGCCGCCGGATCGCCTTGTGGTCCGCCGGCGACCGGCCCGGGCGGCGGCTGCTGCGCGGACCGGACCTCCGCGACGCCCGCCGCTGGAGGGCCGACCGCGCGGGCGAACTGCGCCCCGCCGAAGAGGCGTTCATCGAGGCGAGCGGCAAGGGTGCCCGGCGGCGCCTGACCGGGCTCACCGCCGTGGGCGTCGTCCTCGCCCTGCTGGCGGGGCTCGGCAGCTGGGCCTGGCGCAACGACATCAGCCAGGAGGCGGCCGCGAAGGCATCGGCCGTGCTGGTCCAGCAGTCCCGCGACGCCGAAATGGCCGGAAACCCCGGCGACTTCGGCATGTCGTACACCTCGCTGCTGCTCGCCCTGCGCGCCTACCGGACCCAGGACACCCCGCGCACGCGGGAGCGGCTCGGCGAGATGTACGCCCGGTACGGCTTCGCCGACCTGCTCGCACCCCGGTACAAGAGCGCCACCGCCGCCGTGGTCGAACCGCTGCGCCTTCCTGCCGAGACCGTCGCCGACGGCGAGGCGAAGGTCGTGGCCGCGCGGACCGGCGAGGGCAAGCTCGTGGTCCTGCGTACGGACGGCTCGGGTCTCCACCGCATGGACACGCAGCGCACGGGGGACGTCACGGCGGTCAGCCGGGACGGCACGATGGTGGCACTGGCCGACTCGATGGGACTCTCCACGGACTTCACGCAGCCACCCGATCCGCAGCGGACGGCCGCCCGGCTGCTCACCGTCGAGACCGGCCGGATCCTGGACCTCGAAGCCCCCCGGGGCGGAGACCCGTTCCCCAAGGACATCGACACGGGCCCCGAGATCCCCGGACTGGAGATGCCCGCGCTCCCCGAGATCCCCGGACTGGAACTGCAACTGCCGACCCAGTACGCCCGTCTCGCCTTCGACCCGGGGTCCACCGTGCTGCTCGGGCAGACCGGCCTGTTCGGACAGGGCGGCCGGCTCGTGCTCTGGAACGCGGCCGACGGGCGGATCAAGAAGGTCATGCCGGGACTTCCGGAGGCCGTCGAGCAGCTCTGGCTGACGGCCGGGGGCGACCGGCTGCTCACCGTGGCCAGCCAGAGCGCCTCGTTGGCGGACACGACCATGGTGGTGAAGTCCTGGGACCTGACGGGCGCCGCGCCGGCCGGCCGGGAGGTGATGCGCTGGCAGAGCACCACGAACAAGCAGGTGTCGATGGACGTGAGCCCGGACCTCACCCGGCTGGCGCTCGTCGAGACGGACGCCGCGACCGGGAACCCGGAGTCGCCGGTCTCCCACCGCATCGCCGTTCACGACCTGGGCGACGGCAGGCTCCTGCACGAGGAACGCAGCACACAGCCGGTTCCGGTCAGCGGGATCTCGCTGGGTTCCGGCGGGGCGAAGCCGCTGGCGTACTACCTGGCGGGCGAGGGCTCGCCGCTCGCGACCACACCGGGCGACGGTCCCGTCCGCACGATCGGCCAAGGACAGGCCTGGTCGGGCCTGGACCTGACCGGACCGGCCGACGGGCCTTCCGTGGTCCTGGACTCGATGGGCGTGGTCGCCGTGGTCAGACCCGGCGACGGCGACGCAGTCGGCCGGCTGCCGGCCCCCGGCGCGCAGCCGGTGAAGGCGCCGTCCGCCGACGAGGCGGCCGGGTGGATGACACGGCTGTGCCGGATCCTCGGCGACGAGACGCTGCCGCCCGAGGTGAACGAGAACGTGCCGCCCGGTGCCGACCGGGGGCCTCTGTGCGAGGGAAGGAACCGAACGCGTGGCTGACAACGCGCAGCTCATCTGGGTGCCGCTGGACGGCGAGGGCGACGGCGAGGCCGATCGGGTGGTGGTGGAGGTCCCGCCCGGCAGCTCCGGGATCGTACGGGCCGCCCGGCCCGGGGAGATCGCGGGTACGGCCGCGCGCTCGCTGGCCGAGAGCTTCGATCAGGTGCGGGCGGCCGCCGCCGTGCTGCTGGACCGGATGACCACCATGCCCAGTCCGCCGAACACGGTCGAGGTCGAACTCGGAGTGAAGATCAACGCCGAGGCGGGCGCGATCATCGCCAAGACGGCGGCGGAGGGGAACTTCACCGTCCGGCTGATCTGGGAACGGGGGGAGGGCGTGCAACCGGGAGGCGAGGACCACCCCCGCGGCTGAGTCTCATCCACCGTCCGACTGGCATCCACACGCATCTGGATGCACACGTGCATGATCAGGCTGTCCCGTGGTGAACCTCGAGGCGTTCGGCACCTGCTCGTTTCCGCAGCGAAAGGTCAGCCACGCACATGTTGCTCAGGCAGCTCGCCCTCGTATCCGAGACCCAGAACGCCCGGATCACCCCCTCACAACTGACCCGGGTGGCCGCCGCTCTGCAGAAACAGGCAAGCCGGGACTTCGGCCCGCTCTGGCAGGTCGAAGCGACCGTGGACGCCTTCGACAGCCTGGACGACGTTCCCGTCGGGTACTGGCCGCTGATCGTGGTCGACGACGTTCCCGGCGCGGCGGGATATCACACGGACCAGAACGGACAGCCGTACTCCCTGATCGAGTTCGGCACCAGCTGGTCGCTGACGGCCAGTCACGAGATGCTGGAGATGCTCGTCGACCCGTTCGGGGACCAGCTGGTGGCCGGCCCGTCTCCGCACCCGGACCAGGGCAGGGTCGAGTTCCTCGTGGAGGTGGCCGACCCCTCGGAGGCCGCCGAGTTCGGCTACACCGTCAACGGCATGCTCGTGTCCGACTTCTTTACCCAGAGGTTCTACGATCCGGTCACCGTCGAGGGGGTCCGGTACAGCTTCGGCGGCCACATCAAGGCACCCAGGCAGGTCCTGCGCGGCGGCTACATCAGCTGGCGCGAGCCGGTATCGGGCGAGTGGTGGCAGCAGACCTGGTTCAAGGGCAGCCAACCGAAGTTCCGCAACCTCGGGCGCCTGACCGGAAGCCGCAGCATCCGCGAGGCCATCGACGCCAAGACGAAGACGGTCAGCCGTCTCGCCTCCAGCGGTCCGGACTCCAGGCTCTACAGCGCCGCGAAGGCTCTCATCGCCCAGGGCAAGGAGTCCACCAGCGCCCTGGCCGATGCCTTGCGCGCCGAGATCGACCAGCTGCGGACCGAGAACCCCGCGGCGTCCGCATTCAAGAAGTGATGAGTGACGACGAGGCGTCGCAGCGCAAGGAGCGCGCGCAGGAGATCCGCCGACGGATCGCCCGGGGAGCGCGCGAGGCGTCGGAGCCGGCCGCCCCGTCCGATGAGCCACCGGAGGGCGAGAGCCTGAAGGAGGCCATCGAGCGCCGCATGCGAGAACTCGACGAAGCCGATGGCGACGAGCAGCCCCCGGCCCCGGACGAACGCGACGGTCCCTGACGGCATCGGGCCCTTCCACCCGAAGGGCCCGGTCCCGTTCAATGGAGCACATGAACCCCACCGGCACCGCGAGCCGTGACCGCGACGGCAGTGCAGGGGTGAGCCGCCGGCGGCTGATGGGCAGCGGACTCGGCGCGGTCGCGGCGGCGCTGGCCGGATGCTCGGGGAACTCCGGTCCGCTGCGGCGGCTGCGACTCGCGACGGGGCCGGAGGGCGGTCCGTACAACGCCTTCGGCCAGGCCCTGGCCCAGGCCGTCGCTGCGGGCGGCCGCCGCCTGGAGATCGTTCCGGTGAGCACCTCGGCGAGCGTGGACAACCTGCGGAAGCTGGACGACGGCTCCGTGGAGCTGGCGCTGGCCATGGCGGACGCGGCCGAGGACGCGGTACTGGGGCGCCGGCCGTTCACCCGCCCCGCCGCGGTGACGGCGCTGGCCCGGGTCTACGTGAACTACACGCACCTCCTCGTCCCGGCGGACGGCCCGGTGCGATCGGTGCAGGATCTCGCCGGGCGTCCGGTCGCGGTGGGTGCGACGGGGTCAGGGGTGCAGGTGGTGGCCGGGCGGGTGCTGCGGGCGGCCGGTCTGAACGGCGGCTCCGCACCGGCCGGCGAGCGGCAGCTCGGGCTCGCCGCGTCGGCGGCGGCGCTGCGCGGGGGCGCGGTCGACGCGCTGTTCTGGTCCGGAGGCGTGCCCACACCGGCGCTGTCCGCCCTGGCGCGCGAACTGCCGCTAAGGTTCCTCCCGCTGGACGGGTACGTGGACGCGCTGCGCCAGAGCCACGGCCCCGTCTACACGACGGTCACGCTGCCGGCCGGGGTGTACGGGCTCACGGAGCCGGTGGGCACCATCGGAGTCGGCAACTACCTCCTGGCCCGCGACGACGTACCCGCGAGCGCCACGCGCGAACTGCTCCGGGTGGTCTTCGAGCGGTGGAGCGACCTGCTCCGGGAGGTGACGGCGGGCGCGCGCCTGGAACCCCGGTTCGCGATCTCGACCGGCGCCGTCGCGCTCCACCCGGGCGCGGTCGCGTACTACCGCTCGGTGTACGGCTGAGCGCTCACGCGCAGGACGGGAGCCGGAACTCGACGACCAGGCCGTGCGGCGCGTTGCCGCAGACGCCGAGCCGGCCGCCGCTGATGCGGGCGGTCTCCTCGGCGATGGCCAGTCCCAGTCCACTGCCGCGCACGTTCTGGTGCTCGGGGGCACGTGCGAACCGCCTGAGCAGCAAAGGCAGTTGGTCCTCCGGCACACCCGGGCCGTCATCGGTGACCCGTACGACGGCCGTCCCGTCAGCGCCGTGCGCGGCGCTCACCTCGACGCGGCCGCCGCACGGCACGAACTTGACGGCGTTGTCGAGGAGCGCGTCCAGGATCCGGCCAGCCGCGTCGGGCAGGGCGCGCGCCCGCAGATCGTCCGGCAGGCCGGTCGCCGTCAACTCGAGCCCGGCGTCATGGAACACCGGAGCCCAGGCCCGCACCCGTTCCCGTACGGCACGCGACACGTCCTGGTCCGTCAGCTCCGCGCTGCCGGACTCCACCCTGGCCAGGGCCAGCAGTCCGTCGAGCAGCTCCTCCAGCCGCTCGGCCTCGTCCAGGGCGCGGGTGTGCTCGGCCCGGCCGGGCCCGGGGGCGAGGTGCGGTTCGACGTTCTCCAGCTGCAGTACCAGCGTGGCCAGCGGATTGCGCAGCTGGTGGGAGGCGTCGGCGACGAAGTCGCGCTGGCGGCCGATGGAGTCGGCCACGGCCTCCGCCATGATGTTGAAGTGCCGGCGCAGACTGCGCAGTTCCGGCGGGCCGGTGTCGGAGACGGCCCGTGCCTGGAGACTGCCCGCGGCCAGCCCCTCCACCGCCCGGTCCAGATCGCGCACCGGGCGCATCAGCCAGCGCGCGATCCCCGCGGCCACCAGGGCCGCCGCCGCGAAGGCGGCGACGGCCCCGGCGGCGATGACGGACCAGCGGACCGTCACGTCCAGCCGTGCGGCGTCGGTGGGTACGGCCATCAGGACCGTCCCGCTCACCCGCTCGTCGCGGCCCACCGGCTCGGCGAGCACCACGGTTTGCGGGCCCCACGGGCGAACGGTGGGCAGCCGGTCCGTGGAGCGGCCCGTGAGGGCGCGGCGCCGGGCCTGCGCCGCATCGTGGGCGCTCTCCCAGGCGGGCCCCGCTCCGGCCCGCGCGACCGTGGCTCCCGCCGTGTCGACGACGACCACCCGGGCTCCGTACAGCTGGGCGTACCGGCCGATCTCGGCGGACAGCTCCGACCGGTCGGCGCCCGTGCGCATCCGGTCGGCGAGATCGGCGAACCGCACGGCCTCCGAACGCCGTTGCAGGAGCAGGTGCTCGGTCCTGCCCCGGGCGTAGGCATCGGCCAGCGGGACACAGAGGAGCAGCGCCGCCGCCCCCATGAGCACCATCAGCACGGCGAGGAGCCTGCGCCTCACCGCCCGCCGTCCTGCGTGCCGTCGCGCCCGTCGTCGCCGCCGTCCCGCGCGGCCGGGGACCCGAGCTGGTAGCCGAACCCCCGGACCGTGCGCACCAGGCCGGAGCGGCCCGTCTTGGCGCGGATGCCCGCCACGTGGACGTCCAGCGAGCGGGAGGCGGCGAGGAAGGCGTCACCCCAGATCCGGTCCAGGATCTCCTCCCGGGAATGCACCTCGTCAGGGCGGGCGGCCAGGAAGGCCAGCACGTCGAACTCGCGGCGCGTCAACCGGACTTCGGCCCCCGCAACCGTCACCGTACGGCCCGCCGGATCGACCTCGACGTCTCCTGCGCGGACCGGCCCGCCGTCCGCCTCCGACCGGCCCGACGGCGCGCCCGTCCGGCGCCGTACGGTGTCGATCCGGGCCATCAGCTCGGCCATCCGGAACGGCTTGACCACGTAGTCGTCGGCGCCGGCCCGCAGGCCCTGCACGATGTCGCGCTCCTCGCAGCGCGCGGTCACCACGATCAGCGGCGCGTCGCAGACGGTGCGCAGCCGCCGCAGCAGCTCGAGCCCGTCCAGATCGGGCAGGCCCAGATCGAGCAGGACGAAGTCGGCCTCGCGGACGTGCCGCAGGGCGTCCATCGCGCGGCCCACCCTGCGGACGGTGTGCCCGCGCTGGGCGAGGGCGGTGCCGAGGGCCTGGGCCATGCGGTCGTCGTCCTCGACGAGAAGCGCGTGCATAGACAGTTCCCTCGCGACCTGGGACCGGGGTCAGCAGCTTACGGGAGCCGCCGCGGGCCGGTCCGGGCCGCCGTCGGCCTCTGCCTCGGCGTCGGCCTGCGCCTCGGCACGGCTGAGCGCGGCGTTGCGGGTGTCCGGCATGAGCACGTACGTCACGAGGGAGATCAGCGCGCACCCGGAGACGTACCAGAAGAACAGGGTCTCGTGGCCGCTGCTCTTGAACCACAGCGCCACGTACTCCGCCGTGCCGCCGAACAGCGCGTTGGCGATCGCGTACGGCAGCGCCACGCCCAGGGCGCGCACCCGGGTCGGGAACAGCTCGGCCTTGACCGCCGCGTTGATCGAGGTGTAGCCGGTGACGATCACCAGGGCCAGCAGCGACAGGCCCAGCGCGGACCAGTAGGAGGAGGCCGACCCCAGGGCGGTCATGATCGGGTACGTGCCGATCGTGCAGCCCACCGCGAAGGTGATCAGCAGGGGGCGGCGGCCGATCCGGTCGGACAGCATCCCGGCGAAGGGCTGCAGCACGGCGAACAGGGTCAGGGCCGTGAAACTGACCAGTGTGGCGGTGGTCTTCGGCATGCCCGCGCTGCCGACGAGGTACTTGGTGAGGTACGTGGTGTACGTGTAGTACGCCACGGTGCCGCCCAGGGTGAGCGCCATGACCAGTCCGGCCTGCCGCCGGTGCTGCCACAGGACCTTCAGCGTGCCGCGCGTGCTGTCGTCGTGGGCGTCCTCGCCCGACGCCTCCTCCTTGAACGCGTCGGTCTCCTGCAGCCGCCGCCGCAGCCAGAAGACCACCACCGCGAACAACGCCCCGAGGACGAACGGGATCCGCCAGCCCCAGCTCTCCAACTGGGCCGTGGTGAGCGTGTGCTGCAGCGTGATCAGGATGCCCAGGCCGAGGAGCTGCCCGCACGTCATCGACACGTACTGGAAGGACGAACCGAGGCCGCGCCGGTTGCGGGCCGACGCCTCGGTGAGGTAGGTGGCGCTGGCCGCGTACTCGCCGCCGATGCTCATCCCCTGGAGCAGGCGCGCGAGCAGCAGCACCAGAGCGCCGAAGTATCCGGCCTGGCCGTAGGTCGGGGCCACGGCGATCAGCAGGGCGGCCACCGACATCATGGTGACGGTCAGGGTGAGCGCGCTCTTGCGCCCGTGCCGGTCGGCGGCCCGGCCGAGGATCCATCCGCCGACGGGCCGCATCAGGAAGCCGACAGCGAAGATGCCCGCCGTGTTCATCAGCTGGGTGGTCGGATTGTCGCCGGGGAAGAAGGAGTCGGCGAAGTAGATCGCGAAACTGGCGTAGACGAACCAGTCGTACCACTCGACGAGATTGCCGAGCGACCCGCCGACCAGCGCGAGCCGGCGCTTCTTGCGCTCGTCGGCGGGTGGCGGCGGCTTGGGCATGACGGTGGACGAGGACATGGCGGCTCCAGACGGAAGTGCCGGACGGGACGGGGGAGATGCCCCGGAGGCGGGGAAGTGCCCAGAGCATGCGGCCGCCGTGGCCTCCGTACAAGGTCCGCCACCCAGATCTAACCTCCCGCTAAGGAAGGCCGAGGGGCGTGCGCGGGCGCCAGGGGGCGCGCGGGGGAGCGGATGCGCTATTTCCGAAAGGTTTCCGGGGACCGGCTTGCACGATCGGGCGTGTTTTCCGATTCGGTGGTGATGAGGAGCGCTTGGTGCTCCACGGCTGCCGGATGTGGGGGTAGGCAGACGCGCTACACATGCCATCGGGAAGGTTTCGCGCAGACGTGAACGTCGAGGTCGTTGCCCTCGTGCTGATAACCGCTACCGCGGTCCGTGTTTTCGCTTTTGACGTGGTCAGGGTGTTGCCGTCCCGGCGGGCGGCTACGAGCAGCCGTGGGAGAGTGCATGAGTGAGGGCGAGTTCGACCCATCCGGAGACCAGGCGGTCTCCAGCGAGCTGGCTGGTGTCCTGCCCGTGGAGTACACCGCCTTCCACTCCCAGCAGCATCGCGCCTACCTGCGCTATGCCCATCTGCAGCTGGGATCCAGGAAGGACGCGGAGTACGTCGTCGATGACGTGTTCACCTTCCTGCTGAAGGTGTGGCCGCACGCCCTGAAGGAGGCGAGCCTGCACGGGTTCGCGTGGGCGGTGCTCCGCGAGCACGTCGAGCGCAGGCTCGCGGTCTCGGCCCGGTCGGTGGCGATGGTGGAGACCGCGTGGTTCGCCGCGCTGCGCCGCGCCTCCCGGGAGCGGATGGAGCTGCTGGAGTCGAAACTCGGCCTGTACGCGGCGATCGCGGACCTGTCCGAGCGGCAGTACGACGTGGTGCTGCTGGCCTTCCTGCTGGGCAACGACAACGACACGGTCGCCCGGATGATGGGCATCTCCTCCGCGACCGTGCGCTCGCACATCCGAGGCGCGCGCCGGAACCTGTCCCGGAAACTCGGGGTGGAGTGGGTCCCTGGAGAGGAGAAGGACCAGTGAGCGATGTGACTCGCGACCGCGACCCTGTGACCTGGGACGGTTTGGACGCGGCACTGCAGGAAGCGGAGGTCCTGGTCGAGGAGTACGCCGGCTACGACGAGGGCGCGGCACGGCGACGGATCGCCCGGCGGATCGTGGCCGACCGTGCCCGCGCGGCGATCGGCACGGAGGGCGGCGTCGCGTTCGCGCCGAGGTCGGCCGGAGCCGACGACCTCGTACTGGACGCCACCTGTCACGTGCGGGCGGCCAGGACCCTGGACGAGATCGCCTGGGTCCTTGCCGAGAGCCGGTCCTTCGCGGAACTCGCCCTGGGCGCCGACTCCTGGCCCCACGGAGCGGACTCGGCACTGCTGTTCGGCTGCCTCCTGCACCTGGACGACGACGACGGCGCGCAGTTCTGGTTCCAGTACGCGGCCGGCGCCGGTTCACAGACCGCCGCCCGGTGCCTCTACCTCCACCACCTGGCCCGCGCCGAGGTGAAGACCGCCCGCCACTGGAAGCGGCAGGCCCAGGCCCTCCCGCCGGACGAGCACCTGCCGTCCCTGCCGGAGATCCCGGAGACCCTCGAGGAAGCCCTGCGGGCCTCGATCATCTGGACCTCGCCGCCCATCACCACCCAGGACCTCACCGCCCTCACCGGCGGGGGCCGCTTCGTACGCCCCCCGTACCGGCTGCCCGCGCGGCTGAGCCGGGCCGTCACGGCACGGGTCTGGTCCGAGGACCCGGACCTGGGAGAGGTTCCGCTCCCCGGCCCGCAGGTCGCGGCGGCCGTAGCGCAGCACGCCCGCCTCAACCCCCTGCACCTGACCGATGAGGCGGCGCACGCCTGGGCCCTCGACGCGCTCAAGGAGCCCCCGCCGGCCAGGCCCGCCCGCAGCTCACCCGGACGACGCCCCGCGCCGGCCGCGATGGAATCGGTCCACCAGGCCCTGCGCGTCCTGGAGGTCATCAACCGCTACGCGGGCGGCGTGAGCCTGACGCAGATCGCCCGCGAGACGGGACTGCCCCAACTGGCGCTGGCCCGGGCCGTGGAACAGCTGATCCGTGCCGCACTGGTCACCCCCGTCGGACCCGACGCCTACATCGCCGGCAGCGCCCTGCGGCTCACCCAGGGCGAGGACGGCCGCGCACACCTGCAGGAGACGCTCGCCTGGGTGAGGGACGCGGTCGGAGCCGCCGTCTACGTCGCCCGCTACACCGACGGAGAGGTCTCCATCACGCAGTACGCCGACGGACCCGCCACACCGCTCGTCGAGGAATACGTCGACTTCCGTGCCGCCGCCCATGCCTCCGCGGTCGGAAAGGCCCTGCTCACCCAGCTCGACGACGACCAGCGAAAGGACCACCTCTCCCGTCACCGGCTCACCCGCTTCACCGCCCACACCCTCGGCACCCCGCAAGCCCTCTTCCACCAGCTCGACAGCCGCCGGCCCAGCGCCCCCCTGCTCGACCTCCAGGAGTACGCGCTGGGCACGGTCTGCGCCGCGGTTCCGATCACCGCGGGGCCGAACGCGGAGTGCGTGGCCCTGTCCATCCCGGCCACCGACCCCCGGCGGCTGCAACAGGCCGCCCGGATCCTGCAGAGCGAAGCCGCGGCCGTCCTGATCGCGCTGATCGTCGCGGGCAGCACGCAGCCCGCCCCGCGTCGGAGCGCGGCGCAGGAGGGAGGGACCGGCCCCGCGGGGCTGGGCAGCAGCCTCCTGTCCCCAATCGCCTAGACCGGACGCCCCGGCTTCGGACGGGCCCGCCGCACTTCACGTGCGGCGGGCCCGCTCCGCTGCCCTCGGCTATGGCACCGCGCCTGCCGGCATGCCCGCGGCGGGAATCGTGACCGTGGGTGTGTTCCAGCCGGAGATCCGCAGCTTCGGCGCGGAGCCGCGCAGGTCCCCGGTCCGGTAGGTCGCGGTCAGCGTCGCCGCTTCGCCCGGCCAGAGGCTGATCTGGTTGTCGCTCCACCGGACGGGCAGGACGGGCGCGCCCTGCGCCGACACGAGGTGGACGTCGGTGAGTAGGGCCGGGGTGTTCCCGGTGCCCGTGTTGCGTACCGTCACCGTCGTCGTGGACGTCCCCGCGTCCCCGTCCGCCGTCGTCGACGCCGTCGCGGTGAGGGGCGCCTGCGGCATCGAGCCGAGCCCCGTGAGGTCGGCGTAGGCCGTGGTGGGCGTGTGGTACCAGGTGCTCTTCGCGTAGTCGAGCACGTCCTGCCTAGTGGAGAGCCAGTAGACGTTGCGGCTCACCTCCCGCCCGCCGGCGTCGGTGAGGAGCAGTCGGGCCAGGTAGGTGCCGGAGAGTCCGGGGACGGATGCGGGGAGCGTCAGCGCGGTGCTGCTCGAGCCGTCGCCCGCGACGCTCACACCGGTGACGGTCCGGTCGTACCGCTGGGTGCCGTCGGTGCCGAAGAGCGTGACCCGCGCGGTCAGCCCGTCGGCCGCCGAGGTCCGGTGGTTGACCACGGTCACCGCGCGGTTGTCGTACCCGTACTGGATGTGCAGGGGCTCGTTCGCCTTCTTGGCGCCGAAGTAGGCCCCGCCCTGGTCGAGATACCGGTCCACCAGCTGCCATTGCAGCGAGGTCCAGCCGCTGTTGAACATCCAGTAGATGACGCCGGTCGACGGCCGTGAGGCGTCCTTGGCGTTGCGGGCGTACGCCTCGAACTGGGCGCGCACGTTCTCGTACTGGGCGAGCTGTGCCTTGCGCACGTAGTCCTCGAGGCCGGTCGGCGGACCGTACCGGCCGGCCAGCGCGGCGTTGTACAGCTTGAGCGTCGCGAAGGTGGGGGAGGGGGAGCGGTGGTACTGGGCCGCGGAGGGGTTCTTCCACAGGGCCTCCAGCTCGGCCGGGGCCATCATGCGGCGCAGCGTGTCGAGGGTCGGGACGTCGGGCCCGGCGCTGGTCTCGGAGTTGAAGCCGGTCGCGCCGCCCTCCCGCTTGGCGTACCAGTAGCCGGGCGGCACCCAGTCGTAGGGTCCGGTCATCTTCATGCCGGAGCGTCCGGTGATCGGCGCGGAGGCGTCGGAGGCCGCGGGGACCACCGGGGTCGACCAGTCGGCGGCCTTCAGCGCGTCGACGTACATCTCCTCGATCTCCTCGTTCGGTGCGAAGTCGCTGCCGATCAGGAAGGAGATCACGCTGGGGTGGTGGCGGAGCCGGGCCGCTTCGGCGGCCATCGAGGCCTTGGCGACGGCGTAGTCGGGCGTCTCCCACCGCTCCCCGGCCTCGGTGCCGTTGACCTCCCCTTCCCACTTGTCGCAGCACTCCCAGCCGGGCAGCGTCAGGATCCCGTACCGGTCGGCGAGGTCGAAGAACTCGTCGGGCTCGATGTGGCCTTCGAGGCGCAGGGTGTTCAGGCCCAGGTCAAGGGCGTACCGGAGACGGTCCTCGACGTAGGTCCGGTCCCAGCGCAGGAACTCGTCCGGAGACCAGCCGCCACCCTTGACCAGCAGCGGGCGGCCGTTGATCCGGTACTGCCGGGCGCCGTCGGCGTTCAGCGGCGCCTGCACGTCACGGACGGCGAAGGACCCGTGAGCGGTGTCGGAGGCCGTGCCGTTCACCGTCGCGGTCAGCTCGAACCCGTACATCGGCTGCTCGCCCATCGCGGCCGGCCACCACACGCGGGGCGGACTCAGCCTCAGCGCCGGCTGGTCGGCGGGGGAGAAGACGATGCTCCGGGTCTCGTGGGGCGCCAGCGTGACGGTGCGGCTGACGGAGGCCGGGCCCGCGGTGCCCGACACCGTCGCGGTGACGGTGTCCGGTGAGTCGTTGCGCACCCGGGCCTTGACGGTCAGGTCGGCCGAGGACATCGACGGCATGGCCAGGGCGCTCACCACGTGCGCGTCGCGCAGGGCGACCGGCCCGCCGCGGCGCACCGTGACGTCGCGGACGATGCCCATGTTCTCGTCGGGCGGCGGCTGCAGCCAGTCGAGCCAGCCCATGGTGAGCCGTTTGCGCGGGTTGTTGGGCTGGATCCGGAAGGCGACCGTGTTGGCACCTGCCCTGATCAGGGCGGTGACATCGAGCTCGTGCCGGGTGTAGGCGCCCGCGACCATGCTCGCGGCGGCGATCTGGCGGCCGTTGACGAAGACGTCGGCGGCGGAGATCACCCCGCTGAAGTCCAGGTACGTGCGGGCGGTCGTGTCGGTGACCGTGAAGTCGGAGCGGTACCACCAGGGAACGGTGAAGTCCGCGGCCGGGATCTGCTTCTGCTGGGTGGAGTAGAAGGGATCCGGGTACGCGCCGGCGGCGAGCAGTGCGGCGAGGACGGTGGAGCGCGGCCCCGCCGGGTACCAGCCGGCCGCCGGATAGCCGGGACTGGCCACGGTGGCCGCCGGGTCCGCGACCTTGGCCGTCGACTGGATCGCGTACCCGGACAGCACCGTCGCGCTGCCCGGCGCGGCGGAGACCGGGGTGGGCGTGGTGGCCGCGGCAGCCGGGCCGGCGCGCGGCCCGGGAGCTGTCCGGGTGGTGCCCGCGGTGAGGCCGAGGATCAGGCCGGCGGCGGCGAGGGCGGCGATTCCGCCGCGTACGAGAGCGGGGCTGCGGAACACGGGGCCTCCCGTGGGGAACCTGAGTAGACCGGAGCAAACCTGGACAGAACGGACCTGAGTGTGCCACGGCACAGGTCACACCCGACGGCGACAGGCCCACACGGGAGCGTCGGCTCGACCGCCCGCGGCAGCGGGTCCGCCATGGGAGGCGCATTCCGCGGCCGGACTGCGTGCCTTCCTGCCGACGGGCCGCCGGAGCGCCATGCTCGACGGCACGAGCCGGGACTTCGGCGACCCCCGGCGGGAAGGCGTGGATCGGTGCAGGCGGAAAAGAGGAGGGCGCGCGCGGCCGGCCGGGCCGGGCGCTCGGCCGCACGATCCGCCGCCGCGCTCGATGCCCGGCTCCCCCTCGGCGAGGTGGCCAAGGGGGCCGTACGGAAGGCCTTTCCGGACCACTGGTCCTTCCTCCTCGGAGAGATCGCGCTCTACAGCCTGATCGTGCTCCTGCTGACCGGCACCTACCTGGCGTTCTTCTTCCAGCCGTCGATGAACGAGGTCGTCTACAGCGGCTCCTACGGCCCGCTGCGCGGCCTGCGCGTCTCTGAGGCCTACGCCTCCACCCTGCGCATCAGCTTCGAGGTGCGCGGCGGCCTGCTGATCCGCCAGATGCACCACTGGGCGGCGCTCGTGTTCGTCGCCGCCATCGCCGTGCACCTGCTGCGCGTCTTCTTCACCGGAGCCTTCCGCAAACCGCGGGAACTCAACTGGATGGTCGGGGTCACGATGTTCGTGCTCGCCCTGGTCGAAGGCTTCGCCGGCTATTCGCTCCCCGACGACCTGCTCTCCGGAACCGGCCTGCGCACGGCCCAGGGCATCATGCTGTCCGTGCCCGTCGTCGGCACGTACGTGAGCTTCTTCGTCTTCGGCGGCGAATACCCGGGCGAGGACATCGTGTCCAGGCTCTACCCCGTGCACATCCTCCTCGTCCCGGGGCTCCTCCTCGCCCTGGTGACGCTCCACCTCCTGCTGGTCGTGCACCTGAAGCACACCCAGTGGCCCGGGCCCGGCAGGACCGGCCGCAACGCCGTCGGCCAGCCCTTCTTCCCCCAGTACGCGGCGAAGTCGGCGGGATTCTTCTTCCTGGTCGCGGGCGTTCTCGCGGCGCTCTCGGCGCTGGGCCAGATCAACCCGGTCTGGGCCTACGGGCCGTACGTGGCGGACCAGGTCTCCACCGGCGCCCAGCCCGACTGGTACGTGGGCTTCCTGGAGGGCGCGCTGAGGCTGATGCCCGGGGTCGAGACCAGGCTGTGGGGCCACACCCTGTTGTGGAACCCGCTCGTCGCCGGCGTCCTGCTCCCCGGCGCCCTGTTCACCGGCCTGTACGCCTATCCCTACTTCGAGCGCTGGATCAGCCCCGACCAGGGCGAACAGCACCTGTGCGACCGGCCGCGCCACCGGCCGGCCCGGACGGCCCTGGCGGTGTCGGTGGTCTGCGCCTACACCGTGCTGCTGCTCGCCGGAGCGCAGGACCTGATCGCGTTCGTCTTCGACCTCCCGCTGCCCGGGCTGACGTGGGCCCTGCGCTGCGCGCTGTTCCTCCTGCCGCCGGCGGCCTTCTGGCTCACCCGGCGGATCTGCCTGGCCCTGCAGCGCGCGGACATCGAGGCCCTGACGCACGGGGAGGAGACCGACGAGGTGCGCCAGGCGGTCGAGGGGGGATACCACCCGACCCACCGGCCTCTGAGCGCCGCGCGGCGGTATCCGCTGCTGGTCTACCCCGTGTCCGGCCCCGTCCGCCCGGCCGAGCCGGAGCGGGGCGGGCGGCTCCGCGTGCTCGTGGGGCGGCTGCGTACGGCCATCAGCCGCTGGTACTACAAGGACGTGCTGACGCCGCCGCTGTCGCAGGAGGACCGGCGCACGGTCGACGCGATCCTCGCGGGCCCCGACGCGCGGGATGCCCCCGCCGGAGACTGACCCGGGCGGAGATCAGCCCTCGCGGTCGTCGCCCGGCCGGAACACGAACCCGAAGACACCCGGGACGAGGACGCCGAACCCGATGAGGGCCAGCCACAGCCCCTGCACGACGCCCAGGCCCACCAGCGCCGTCCCCACGGCCGAGACCACCGGTGCGTAACTCCGGGCGGGGAAGGAGAACCGCCGGTCCCCTGCCTCGCGGACCAGCGCATCCCCGCGGTCCTCGGGACGGTAGCCGTCGCGGCGGAACTGCCACCACAGGAAGACGGCGATGAGCGCGGACATCAGGAAGGACACGGCGAGGGCGGCGGCCCCGGCCGGATCGTTCGAGTACCGCACGTAGACGCCGCCGGTCACCGCGAAGAAGACCGCGACCCAGCTGAAGAGCCATGCCTCCCCCTTCATACCGCCTTCACCTCCGGGTGGTGCAGGTCGAACGCCGGCGAATCGGACCGGATGCGCGGCAGGGCGTCGAAGTTGTGCCGCGGCGGCGGGCAGCTCGTGGCCCATTCGAGCGAACGCCCCCAGCCCCAGGGGTCGTCGACGTCCACCCGGCGTCCGTACCGGGCCGTCCGGGCCACGTTGTACAGGAACGGCAGCGTGGACAGGCCCAGGAGGAAGGAGCCGATCGTGGACAGCGAGTTGAGGAGGGTGAACCCGTCCGCCGCCAGGTAGTCGGCGTAGCGGCGCGGCATGCCCTGTTCGCCGAGCCAGTGGTGGACCAGGAAGGTGAGCTGGAAACCTGCGAACAGCAGCCAGAAGTGGATCTTTCCCAGGCGTTCGTCGAGCAGCTTGCCGGTGAGTTTGGGCCACCAGAAGTAGAACCCGGCGAAGGTGGCGAAGACGATCGTTCCGAAGAGCACGTAGTGCAGGTGCGCCACGATGAAGTAGCTGTCGGTGAGGTGGAAGTCCATCGGGGGCGAGGCGATCAGCACGCCGGTCAGACCGCCGAGGAGGAAGGTGACGAGGAAGCCGACGGACCACAGCATCGGCGTCTCGAAGGACAGCGAGCCGTTCCACATCGTCCCGATCCAGTTGAAGAACTTCACGCCGGTCGGGACCGCGATGAGGAAGGACAGCAGCGCGAAGAACGGCAGCAGGACCGCCCCGGTGGCGAACATGTGGTGCGCCCAGACGGTGGCGGACAGCCCGGTGATGGCGATCGTGGCGGCGACCAGGGCGGTGTATCCGAAGATGGGCTTCCGGCTGAACACCGGCAGGATCTCGCTGACGATCCCGAAGAAGGGCAGCGCCACGATGTACACCTCGGGGTGGCCGAAGAACCAGAACAGGTGCTGCCACAGCAGCGTCCCGCCGTTCGCCGCGTCGAAGACATGGGACCCGAACTTGCGGTCGGCCTCCAGCGCGAGCAGCGCCGCGGTGAGGACGGGGAACGCCAGCAGGGCCAGGATCGAGGTGAACAGCACGTTCCAGGTGAAGATCGGCATCCTGAAGAGGGTCATGCCGGGCGCACGCAGGCAGACGATGGTGGTGATGAAGTTGACCGATCCCAGGATCGTGCTCAGCCCCGAGACGACCAGGCCCATCACCCACAGGTCCGCGCCCACCCCGGGGGTGTAGACGGCGCCGTTGAGCGGGGCGTAGGCGAACCAGCCGAACGAGGCCGAGCCGTTCGCCGTCAGGAACCCGCTGACCACCATCAGCCCGCCGAAGAGGTACACCCAGTAGGTGAAGGCGTTGAGCCGGGGGAAGGCCACGTCCGGTGCGCCGATCTGCAGCGGCATCACCGCGTTGGCGAAGCCGGTGAAGGTCGGGGTCGCGAAGAGCAGCATCATGATCGTGCCGTGCACGGTGAACATCTGGTTGTACTGCTCGGCCGACACGATCTGCAGACCGGGCCGGGCGAGCTCGGCCCGCATGAGCAGGGCCAGCACGCCGGCGAACAGGAAGAACGCGAACGCGGTGACCAGGTACATGTTGCCGATCACCTTGTGGTCGGTGGTCGACAGCAGCCGCAGGACGGTGTTCCCCGACGCGACGCGGCGCTCGGTATCCGCATCCGCATCTCCCAGCGCCCGTTCCGGCGTGCTGTCGACCGAGACCATGGGGACTCCAGGGGTGCCTGCGAGACGGTAATGCCTCGCCAGCCAACCCTGGCAGGCGCCCACGGTTCCGCCCGGTAGCCGAACGGCGCGCCGCCGGCGGTTCGCCAGATCGGGCCCCGCGGAGCGCGGGACCCTCTGCTGGGGGTGCGACGGTGTCCTCCCCCGCCAGGGGGAGACGGCATCCCCGCGTGGGGGATCCGCGGGCCCCGCGCACCCGGTTGTCTGGACGTATGAAACAGACGGCGACACTCCGACTGCCCCTGCTGTTCCTGATGGTGGTCCTGCTGACGGTCACGGGACTGTCCGCCCCGGCCGCGGCTCGGCCCGCGGACGTCGACCTGCGTGCCAGGGTCGAGGCCGTTCCCGGAATGCGCGTGCTGGGCGAACGGCCGGCCGATCCGGGGCAGACCGTCCTCGACCTCGCCTACCGCCAGCCGACCGACCACCGCCGTCCCGGTCAAGGCTTCTTCGACCAGAGACTGACGCTCGTCCACAAGTCGACACGACGCCCCGTCGTGCTCTACTCCGGCGGCTACGACCTCGGAACGTCGCCGCAGCGCCCGAGCGAGCCGACCAGACTGCTGGACGCCAACCAGGTCACCACCGAGCAGCGCTTCTTCGGGGAGTCGCGGCCCGAGGGGGCGGACTGGTCCACGCTGACCATCTGGCAGGCGGCAAGTGACCACCACCGACTCATCACGGCCCTCAAGGCGGTCTACGACGGCGCGTGGATCTCCACCGGGGGAAGCAAGGGCGGCATGACCGCCGTCTATCACCGCCGCTTCTACCCGAACGACGTGGCCGGCACGGTCGCGTACGCCGCCCCCAACAACACGGACGACCGGGACGACAGCGCCTACGACGCCCGACTCGAGCAGATCGGATCGGCCGACTGCCGTGCGGCCCTCACGTCCGTTCAGCGCGAGGCGCTGATCCGGCGTCAGGCGATGACGGAGCGGTACGGCCGGTGGGCCGAGGCCGGCGCCCATGGCTTCCAGACCATCGGCGGTGTGGACCGCGCCTTCGAACTGGCCGTCCTGCGCCTGCCGATGATGTTCTGGATGCACCAACCCGCCGGAAGCTGCGCATCCATACCCACGACCGGGACCACGGACGACCCGCTCTACGACTGGATCGCGAAGGTGACCCGGCTTCCCGCCTACACCGACCGGACCCTCGCCGCGTACGGCCCGTACTTCTACCAACTCGGCACCCAGCTCGGGTACCCGCAGTTCACCAGCCCGCACCTGGACGGCCTGCTGCGCCATCCAGGCATTCAGGAGGTCCGCTCGTATGTGCCTCGAGACATCGACCTGCGGTTCCAGCCCGCCGCGATGAAGGACGTCGACCGCTGGGTCCGCCACCGCGGGAGCTCGCTCATGTTCGTCAACGGCGAGAACGACCTCGCGACCGCGGAACCCTTCCGCCTGGGCAGCGGCACCCACGACTCCTTCCTCTTCAACGTTCCCGAAGCCAACCACCACGTGTCCATTGCCGGCTTGCGCGCGGACGAGGCCCAGCAGGCCACCGCCACCCTGCGCCGCTGGGCAGGCCTGGTGAACTAGCCGGTGTACACCGCGACTACGGTGGCTATTACACACAACCGGCGTATGATTTTGCGACGCATTCGATTCAGGGGGAATGGAATGGTGCTTCGACCTGCCATTGTCGATCTGCTGGAGCTCAGCCCGGACTTCACGCGCGACCCGTACCCGGTCTACGCGGCACTTCGGGAAAAAGGACCCGTGCACCACGTGCGTACCCCGGACGACGAGGAAATGTGGCTGGTCGTCGGCCACGAAGCCTGCCGTACGGCCTTCACCGATCCGCGACTGAGCAGGGACTGGCGCGGATCCGGCGACATGGGGCAGATCATCAACGCCGACCAGGACCACCCGGCGCTCGCCCACATGCTGATGTCCGACCCGCCGGACCACACCCGGCTGCGCCGCCTGGTGGCCCGGGAGTTCACCCCGCGCCGCATCGCGGCGCTGGCACCGCGCATCCAGCAGGTGACCGACGAACTGCTGGACGCCATGGAGGCGAACCCGGAGCGCCGGGGCGACCTGGTGAACTCCTTCGCCTTCCCGCTCCCGATGACCGTCATCTGCGAGCTGCTCGGCGTGCCCGAGCTGGACCGTGAGGCGTTCCGCAAGTGGTCCAGCGAAATGGTGGCCCGTACCAGCCCGGAGGCCGAGGCCGTCGCGTACGCGGAGATGCCCCGGTACCTGAGCGGGCTCGTCGAGGCCAAGCGCGCCGACCCCGGTGACGACCTGCTCAGCGCGTTGATCCACGCCGTCGACGACGGCGGGGACCGGCTCTCGCCGAGCGAACTGATCGGCATGAGCGTCCTGTTGCTGATCGCCGGGCACGAGACCACGGTGAACATGATCGGGAACGGGATGCGCGCCCTGTTCGCCCATCCCGACCAGCTCGCCGACCTGCGTGCGGACTTCGGTCTCCTCGACGGCGCGATAGAGGAGATGCTCCGCTACGACGGTCCGGTCGAGACCTGCACCGAGCGACTCGCCCTGGAGGACGTGGAGATGGGCGGGGTGGTGATCCCGGCCGGCTCGGCCGTCCTGATCGCCATGGCGGACGCGGACCGCGACCCGGCGCGCTTCGAGGACCCGAACCGCTTCGACATCCGCCGGGACGCCCGGGGCCACATTGCCTTCGGGCACGGCCTGCACTACTGCCTCGGCGCGCCGCTGGCCCGGATGGAGGGCCGCATCGCGCTCCGCTCGCTGCTGGAGCGCTTCCCGGAACTCGCCGGTGACGCCGACGAGGCGGAGCTGTCCTGGGTCCCCGGAATGCTGATCAGGGGCGTCCGAGAGCTGCCCGTGCGCTGGTGACCTGATGCGCGGGGTCCGGTCCACGGCAGCCGCCGATGGGCCGGACCGCCGGTCAGTTCGGTTCGGCCTGCCCGTCCCCGGACTGTCCGGTGATGCGCTCCAGGTCCGCCATGAGCGAGTCCAGCCACTCCGCGGCGGCGTAGTACGACGCCGGGGCGTCCGGCGGCTCGGCCGTGAACAGGTCGAACTCCGGATCCCGCAGCGGCACCGGCCCCTCCGGGGTGTCGCCGATCGGGTCCAGGCGCGCCGAAACCAGCAGCATCCGCCCGGCCACCCGGTCGCCGAGCCGGGTCACCGCCGCCGCGGGCTCCCGCCCCAGCGGCGGTACGGCGACCCGCTCGGGCGGCTCCAGCAGCCGGCCCGCACCCCACAGCGTGTGGTGGCCGGCCATCAGCGTCGCCTGCCAGTCCTGCCGGTCCTGCCGGTCCTGCCGGTCCTTGCGGTCCTGCCCGGCGGAGGGCGCGGCCGGCTCCTTCGGCTCGCTCTGGAACTGCGCGTACGCCGACTCCGCCATGATCAGCGCGTGCTGGAGTGACCGGTGCCCCGGCGCGGCGGTCACCGGCTTGCGCACCCCGCCCGCCGAGAGCTGGGCGGTGGTGGCCACCACGGTCTCCGCCATGCCCCGCAGCAGCACCGCCACCGACCGCCGCAGCTCGTCCTGCGCACCCCGGGGCCAGGCGAGCAGCCCGAACACGGCGCCGATCGCGCTGCCGGTCAGCACGTCCAGCAACCGGAACTCGGCCAGCTGCCAGGTCGCGGGTGCCAGCTGCGCGAACACCAGGGCGATCACCAGCGTGAACATCGCCTGGGCCCAGCCCACCCCCTTGACCGGCCCCAGGGTGAACGCGACCAGCATCAGCGGCGGCAGCGCCGCCGCGTACACCTCGATGTCCGTCCCCACCAGCGCCAGCAGCCCGGCCACGGCCAGAGCGCCGACCAGGGTCCCGGTGAGCGCCACCCCCACGGTCGAGCGGGTCTCCCGTGCGGTCGTCCGGGTCAGGGTCAAGGTCGCAAGCAGCACCCAGAACCCGTGCGGCAGCGAGTCCGCCCCCGCAATCACCCGGGCCGCCGCCAGCGCCAGACTGATCCGCACCGCGTTCTGGAAGAACACCGACCGCCCGCCGGCATGCCCCTCCAGCCGCCGCCACCACAGCTGTGGTGCGGGCATCCCGGCGTACCAGAACCGCCCCGGCGCCGCCCGCTCCGCGCCCGCCCGGCCCCGTACCGCGATCCCCGCCGCCGTCGACATCGCCAGCCCGGCGTCCGCCGCCTCCAGCACCGCCACGTACCTGCGCAGCACTGCCGGGGAGGCGTCGGCGGCCGGGCCCGCGGCCAGGACCGCACGGGCCCGCAGCAGCTCCGCGTGCGCGTCCCCGGCGGCTGCCCGGCCGCGCAGGAGGCCGGCCGTCTCCTCCGCCGCGTCCCGTACCGCGCGCAGCACGTCCAGCCCGGCCCGGCCCGGATCCGGCCCGCCGGGCGCCGGCGGCAGCACGGACAGCCTGCTCAGCAGGGTGCGCAGGGACAGACCGGTGTGGGCCAGGGCGCGGTCCCGTACGCTCGCCCCGGCCGGCCGCTCGGCCTCCGGCACGAGCGAGGACCGCAGCCCGGTACCCGCCTGGCGCGAGGCCCGCGCCGTCGCGTCGGACAGCGCGCAGGTCCCCCTGGTCAGCTCGTCGGCGCAGCGCCACGCGGCGTCGGCGGCCCGTGCGGCCAGCTCCCGGTACGGGACGGTCGGCGGATCGGGCAGCAGGAGCGCCTCCGCGAGGACGAGCAGCGCGAGGCCCGTCGTCGCGCCCGCCAGCCGCTCGCCGAGCGAACCGGGATCGTAGGGCGGGAAGGACGGCAGGATGTACATCAGCTGGAGCCCCGGCGCGGCCCCGGCAGGGCGCGGCCCGCCCACGGCGGCGAAGGCCAGCGCGAACCCGACCACCAGCATCCCGAGGGCCGCGCTCCAGGTCCGTACGGACAGGTAGGTGCCGATCGTGATCAGCACCCAGCAGGCGGGCATCAGCCGCAGCAGCACCGCGGCGCGCTGCCGGCCGGTACCGGGGATGCGCGACAGGCCCGCCATCGCCACGGCGGCGAACAGCGCGTAGGTCGCCCCGGCCGCCGAGCCGAAGCCGTACAGGAACAGGTAGAAACCGGCACTGCCGGCCAGCGTGACCCGCACCGACCGCCGGGCCGCCGCCCGGCCGGCGGCGGGCAGCCGCACCCTGGGAACGCCAGCCATGCAACCAGCATCCCCCGGCCCCGCCGCACCGGCACGCGGCGCCGGAGCAGGCACCCGCATCGCGGACGCGGCCGGCGGGTCCCGCACGAGACGGCGTCATGTCGCTCGGCGCGCCGGCGGCCGGGCCCGCGATGCGGTCGGCCTCGGCCGCCGCCCCCGCGCCGCCCAGGGCGAGGGGTGGAAGCTGGGCGGCGCCACCAAGTGGCTGCAGACCGGCTACTGCCCGCCGGAGAGGGCAGCATGGGCAGCACCGGCTGGAAGGTGGTCCACGACGGCTCGGGAACGCGAACCTCAGCTGCGGCTTCACGGGTTCCTCGGGGGCCTCCACCGTGACCAGCGGACATGCCTACATCGACGACGAGTTCTTCACCTCGGCCGGCAAGCCGACCGCCGCCATGGGCGAGACGTACATGCGCAACCACATCAGCCGCGTACGCCCACCAGGACAAGCGCGCGGACGCCTACGTCCAGCAGTTCGGCGTACAGGGCCTGCGCCACCTCGCGGCCGGTGCCGGTGTCGCGCTGTCCCCGCAGGGCACGGTGACCGGGCTCGGTGCCAAGTGCCTTGACGTCAAGGGCGGAAAGGCGGTCAACGACACGCAGATCCAGCTCTACGCGGCGAACACGAACGAGCGCCAGGCCTGGGTCACTCCGAAGTAGCTCCGGCGCCGGGCCGGGTCAGGCGGTGGCTCGGGGCTGTTCGCCGAGCAGCCGGGTGCGGAACAGGTCCAGGACCGTGTCCAGCGCCTGGCGGGTGGGCTGTCCGGGCTCGTCGACGAGGTGCTCGGTCAGGACGGAGTGCGGTGCGAAGACGCCCTCGGGGTTCGCCGCGCTGTCGTCGAGCTCGACGGCGACGAACGCGTCACCGAGTTCGCGCCGCAGGTGCGCGAACCGCTCCCCGGGAACCAGGCGGTCGCCCCGGAACCGCAGCCCCACGACCTGGAGCCCCTCGCGTTCGCACCGCGCGCGGACGACCGCGAGGTCCTCCGGGCTGATGTCGACGGCGCCGGCCCGGCCCGGGGTCCACGCCAGCGGCAGCGACGGCTGGGACAGGACCGGGGCCAGCAGCCGCTCGTCCGTGGCCATGGCCAGGGCGAACCCGCCGGTCAGACACATGCCGACGGCGCCGACTCCGGGGCCGCCGCAGCGCTCGTGCTCCGCGGCGGCCAGCGCGCGCAGCCACTGCACGACGCGCGAACTCCGCCCCGTGGCCAGCAGGGTGAACTCCCGGCTCACGCAGACCCGCCACAGCGACGAGGCCAGGTAGCGCCCGGTACCCGGCCAGCCGCGGGCAGCGGGGTTCGCGTCCCGGCCGGGCGTGCCGAAGAGCACCGGCAGTACGGCCGTACAGCCCGACGCCGCCACGCGTTCGGCGAACTCGATGACCTTCGGGGTGATGCCCGGGATCTCCGCCATGATGATCACCGCCGGGCCCGTACCGCGGCGCAGTATCCGGCGGGAGGCGCCGTCGTGGGTGAACGTGCTCTGGGTGAATCCGGTCAGGTCGTGGTCCGCCACGGGCTCGCTTCCTCCGTCAACTCACGTGATTCACCGGCACGTTACACCGGTGGGCTCAGGAGATTCCGTACCACTGGCTGGCCCAGCCGGTGTGGATGGTGCTGGTGGACTGCTCGGCGAGGTTGACGGAGGCCGGCAGCGAGGTCTGACCGGTCAGGATGGTGCTGTACCGCAGTTGCGGCGGCGTCAGACCGGCGTTGACGGAGATGCCGGCACCGGTGGACTTCAGGGTGAGGGCATTGGTGGCCCAGGTGCCGTTGAGCAGGAGGGCGATGAAGTAGGTGCCGGGCGGGGCGGTGAAAGGCTTGGCGAGGGGGAGCGGTTTGGCGATCGGTTCGGTCATCAGCTGGGGCGAGATGTCGGGGGTGGCCGCGAGCAGGGTGCCCTTGGCGTCGTACACGCCGAGGTAGCAGTTGGCGAGCTGGGCGTTCGGGTCGAGTCCGGCCAGGCCCAGCCAGATGTTCGACCAGGTGACCTCCTCGCGCAGGACGATCCGCACCAGGGTGATCCGGCCCCCGACCCCGGCGGCCGACTGCGCGGTGACGTGCCCCGCGTCATTGGGGTCGCCGGTCCACGCCAGCAGGTTCTGATCCTGCGGCCGGGGGCCCTCGTACCCGGACCCGCCGCTCGGCGCGGGCGCGGAAGGCCCGGAGCTCGCCGCCCCGCGCGGGCTCGTGCCCGAGGCGGTGCAGCCGGCCAGGACGAGCAGCGCCGCGAGCGCGGCGGCGAGGCCGGTCGTGGCGGTGGTGGTACGGGTGCGCATGGTCCCCCCATGAGGCGCGGATGTGTCGACGAGCCATGGTCACACAGGGCGTTGCACGCCGCCGACCTGCCCCGGCCACCGTGAAGCCGGCTCGGTCTTCGGCGCGGTGGGTACCGGACGCCTGACCGATAGCCTGGCCGTTGGGCAGGGCAGGGCCGCTGACGGCGGGCCGGCCCGGCGACCGGCGCCCACCCGTAGACCGAACCATCGGAAAGAGGTCAAAGATGACCAACCTCGCCCTCAACCTGGCCCGCACCGCGGCGGCGAACCCCGACCGCACGGCGATCCAGTTGGACGGCCTGGCGCTCGACTACCGGTCGCTGGACGAGCGCAGCGCACGCGTCGCGGGCTGGCTGGCCGCCCAGGGCGTCGGTCCCGGGGACCGGGTGGCGATCCTGCTCCCGAACATCCCGCACTTCGCGGTCGTGTACTACGGCGTCCTGCGGGCCGGCGCGGTCGCCGTCCCGATGAACCCGCTGCTGAAGTCCGCCGAGATCCGCTACAGCGCCGGCGACTGCGGTGCCCGGCTGGTCCTGGCCTGGGGGCAGGCGCTGCCCGAGGCCGGCGCCGCGGCGGCCGAGCTGGGCATCGACTGCGTCGACGTCACCGCCGAGGACTTCGGCGCCGCCCTGGCCGCCACCGAGCCGCGTACCGAGGTCGTGGACCGGGACACCGACGACCTGGCCGTGCTGCTCTACACCTCCGGCACCACCGGCCGGCCCAAGGGCGCCCGGCTGACCCACGGCAACCTGGGCAGCAACACGGCCGCCGTGGTGAGCCTGCTGCACATGTCGGCCTCGGACACGGTCTTCGGAGGCCTGCCCTTCTTCCACGTCTTCGGCCAGACCTGCGGCCTGAACGCGGCCGTGCTCACCGGCGCCCGCGTCACCCTGCTGCCGCGGTTCGACGCGGCGAAGGCGCTCGAGATCCTCGCCCGTGACCGGGTCACGGTGATGGAGGGCGTGCCCACCATGTTCCTGGGCCTGCTCGCCGCCGCGGACGCGGCCGGCTCGACCGGTCTGACCGAGGACAGCGGCCTGCGGCTGTCCGTGACCGGCGGCTCGGCGATGCCCGTGGAGGTGCTGCACCGGTTCGAGTCGGCGTTCGGATGCCCGGTCGTCGAAGGCTACGGCCTGTCCGAAACCGCCCCGGTGGTCACGTTCGGGTCGCTCGACGGCCCCCGCAAGCCCGGCTCGATCGGTACCCCGATCGCCGGTGTGCGGGTACGCCTGATCGACGACGAGGGCAAGGACGTCGCCGAGGGCGGGGTCGGCGAGATCGCCGTGCAGGGCCCGAACGTCATGCCCGGCTACTGGAACCGCCCGGAGGCCGACGAAGCCTCGTTCGCCGAGGGCTGGTTCCGCACCGGCGACCTGGCGCGGCGCGACGAGGACGGCTTCTACTTCATCGTCGACCGAAAGAAGGACCTCGTCATCCGCGGCGGGTACAACGTCTACCCGCGCGAGATCGAAGAGGTCTTCTACGAGCACCCGGCCGTGGCCGAGGCCGCCGTCGTGGGGGTCCCGCACGCGGTCCACGGCGAGGAGGTCGCCGCCGTGGTCACGCTGAAGCCGGGCGCCGAGGTCACCGCGGACGAGCTCCGCGAGTTCGTGAAGGCCCGCGTGGCCCCGTACAAGTACCCCAGGGTCGTCCAGCTGGTACCGGGCCTGCCGAAGGGCCCCACGGGCAAGATCCTCAAGCGCGAGATCACGATCGGGCACTGATCGGGGACTGACGGCCCCGGTCCTCCACGGGCCGGGGCGCGGGGATTGCCCTTCTTGTGCGGAATCACGCTCCGGCCCGGCCCGCGGCCCGGGGAGCCGGTCCAGGCTGCGGTGGTGGCCGCGTACGCCAGCGGTCGCCGCGGGCGCGCCCTTGAGGCGCTTGCCCCCCGCCACGGGCCTCGCCCGCGCCTCCGCGGACCGCAGCCCACCCACGCTCCCCCGCATGGAGCAACCGTCGCGGTCACGTGCATGTGGTCCGCCCCGCGTTCTACGCGGGGCGGCAGTCCCCTTCTGCCCCGGGCGCGGTGACCCAAACGGCGGATGCCCGCGCAATCACGGCGGCCGCGCCCGGTCACGGGCGAAAGCGCAGCGGGTGATCCGCCGGCACCTCCACGACGGCGATGCGCACGCCGTCCGGGTCGGCGATCCACATCTCGACCAGGCCCCAGGGCTCGCGCTGCGGCGGCCGCAGCACCTCGGCGCCGCGGCCGCGCAGTTCCTCGTACGCCGCATGCACGTCCGCGACTTGGAGCCACAGCCGCAGCCCGGGTGCCGGCGGCGCCTCGGCGCGCCCCGACACCTCGAGGAAGCCGCCGCCGAGGAAGTAGACCGTGCCGCGCTCGGGGCCGGTGCCGAACTCGCGGTAGACGGCCAGCCCGAGCGTGGACCCGTAGAAGACGCGCGAGCGCTCGGGGTCCGTGGGGGTCAGGAGGACCCTGCTGCCCAGTACGTGCACGACCATGACTCCCAGCCTCGCCTTATGGTCGGAGCATGGTACGCAAGCGCGTGATCGTGTCGGGGACCGTGCAAGGGGTGTTCTTCCGGGACACCTGCCGCCGCGAGGCGCTCGCCCAGGGCGTGGCGGGCTGGGTACGGAACCTGCCCGACGGCGATGTCGAGGCGCTGTTCGAAGGCGGCGAGACCGCCGTCGAGGCGATGGTGCGGTGGGCGCGTACGGGGCCGCCGACGGCCGACGTGCGCGCGGTCGAAGTCCGCGAGGAGCCGGCGGCGCCGGAGGAACTGCGCGGCTTCGAGGTACGGCTCACCCACCGGGACGCGGGCTGAACCCGCTCCGCGTGGGGTGCGGCGACGCGGGTCGGCGGCCCCCACGCCGTGATGCCGTGCGCCTGGCCTCCCACGCCGCCGCGGCGGTCGTCGTCGTGTGCACCGCCACCCTCGCCGCCTGTACGGCCGCTCCTGCCAGACCGCCCGTGGTCCGTGTGCAGGAGGCCCACGGGGGGCTGGCCGCGGAGGTGGAGAGGGTGCCGGACGCGGCGCTGCGCGCCACGTACCGGCCGGGCTGCCCGGTCGGCCCCGACCGGCTGCGGCTGATCCGGATGAACCACTGGGGTTTCGACGGCAAGGTCCACCGGGGTGAACTCGTCGTCCACGAGAGGGTGGTCCGTCCCCTCCTGCGCGTCTTCGGCAAGGCGTTCGACGCGAGGTTCCCCATCCGCCGCATGCGGTCGGCCGCGGCGTACGACGGTGACGACGCCCGGTCGATGGCGGACGACAACACGTCCGCCTTCAACTGCCGGCAGGTCACCGGGGACCCCGGCCGCCTCTCGCGGCACGCCTACGGGGACGCGGTGGACGTCAACCCGCTCGAGAACCCTTACGTGGACCGCGGCGGCACTCCCCATCCCGCGGCCGGCCGCCCCCACCTGCGGCGTGACCGTCCCGCCCCGGGCATGATCCGCCCCGGCGACGTCGTCACCCGGGCCTTCGAGGAGGTGGGCTGGCACTGGGGCGGAGGCTGGTCCAACCCCGACTACCAGCACTTCTCGGCGACCGGAGGCTGACGGGTCACGCTCCCAGGGCGGGTGGGACCGACGAAGCCCGGCAGGCGGCCGAGGACTCAGTCGGCATGGCGAACTCCCGGCCGCGCCGTCGAGTCGAGCAGCCGCCACGCGGTGAGGGCCAGGGTGGCCCGTACCAGTCCGGTCGGTTCGGTGAGTTCGATGTCCAGGGACCGCGCGATCTGCTCGAGCCGGCGGGCGACGCTGCTGTGGTGCAGGTGGAGGCGGTCGGCGGCCCGGCGCAAGGAGCCCGTGGCGCAGTAGGCGTCCAGAGTCTCCAGATCCTCCGGCGTGCCGGCGATGCGGGCGATCGCGGCCACGTCGGGATTGCCCGCGGCAGCGTCCTGGGGCACGTGGGCGAGCAGCGCCAGCGCCCCCAAGTCGTCGTAGTGGACGACCGGTTGGCGGGCGCTGGTGAAGCGTAGGGCGGTGCGGGCCCGCCGCCAGGAGCGGTCGGGGCCCTCGGCGGCGCCGATGCCCGCGCGTACGTCCGCCGGAATCCGGGCGGGGTCGACGGTGGCGGCCAGGATGACGCCCACGTCGGCGAGGGCCGCCGCCTTCACCAGGCGGGCGGGGCAGAGCAGGGAGCCGATCCGGTCGAGCGGCAGGTGCGAGCGTACGGCCAGCACGTGCACCGGCACGTCCGCGGTGAATCCGAGGAGTCGGAGCGCCCGGGCTCTGGCCGCCTCGTCGCTGTCCTCGCTGATCGCCAGTTCGACGAGCGCGGGGTCGGCCATGGTGGTGCGGGCCGGGCCGTACCGCTCGACGGCCGTCGCGGCGGCGATGGCGAGCCGGTCGAGGAGCACCTCGTCGAGCGGATTCGGCGAGCCGGGGCGTTCCAGCCACACCGTGCCGATCTCCTCGTCGTCGAGGGTGACGGGCGCCGTGGTGGACGGGGGTGCCGGCGGGTCGGACGCCGGCCTGCCGTCGGGCGAGACGCGGGTCACCCTTCCGGTGCCGTGGAGTTGGAACCCCGCCACGCACTCGGCCAGGGCCGCCGAGGCCCGGGCGAGTGCCGGCAGGTCCACCCGCCGGCGCATCAGCGTGTCGTAGAACGCGACGACGCGGATCGCGCCCTCGACGTACGAGTCCATTCCCGACAGCCGTACGGCCAGTGCCTCCATTCCAGGAGGATAGGCCCCATCGACCGGGCGAAGAAGCGCCGATCGGCGGGCGATCCGGGCCGGACGCGCGACAGTTGGCGGATGATCCCGGGGCCGGCCGGCGGTGAGGATGGCGACATGGATCCCGAACTCGAAGCATTCGTCCCCCTGCTCTCCCGCACCGACCTGAGCGACCCGGTCGCCTTCCGCAAGATGTACACCGAGTTGGCCACCTCGCGGCCGGCACCGGACACCGCGGGACTGGAGATCGCGGACCGCACGGTGGCCGCCGATCCGGACGTGGCCGTGCGGGTCTACCGCCCGCACCAGGCACGCGGCGCCGTCGTCTGGCTGCACGGCGGCGGATGGGTCGGCGGCGACCTGGACACGGAGCACCTGTGGGCCGCCCCGATGGCGCAGCTCTCCGGAGCGGTCGTCATCACCGTCAACTACCGCCTTTCGCCCGAGAACCGCTTCCCGGCCGCCCTCGACGACGTCTACGCCGTGCTGAACTGGACGCACGACCACGCGGCCGAACTCGGCATCGACCCGGACCGGATCGCGGTCGGCGGCCACAGCGCCGGCGCGGGGATCGCGGCCGCGGTGGCCCTGCGGGCACGTGACGAGCAGGGGCCGCCGATCCGCTTCCAACTCCTCAACGAGGCCATCCTCGACGACCGCCGGCAGACGTGGTCCGCAGAGAACTTCACCGACACCCCCTGGAACAACCGCGCCGTACGCGCTGCCGCATGGGGCCACTACCTGGGCTCCCGGCCCGCCACCCCGTACGCCGCACCGGCCCGCGCCGAAGACCTGACCGGCCTCCCACCCGCCTACGTCGCCACCGCGGAATTCGACCCGAACCGCGACGAGGGCATCGAGTACGCGCTGCGCCTGCTGCAGGCGGGCGTGTCGGTCGAACTCCACCAGTGGCCCGGCACCTTCCACGGATCGCTGGCGATCCAGTCCGCCGCGGTCTCGCAGCGGCAGATCGCCGAACTCGGCTCCGCCCTGCGCCGCGCCCTCGCCCCGTGAGGCAGGGCATCGCGGGCCTGCTGCGCCCGTACGCGGGCAGTTTCGCCGCCGTGATGACCCTGCAGGTCATCGGCGCCGTCGCGGGCCTGGCGCCGCTGCTGGCCGTCGCCGAACTGGGCCGGGCGCTGTTGTCGCCCGGCCCGATGGACCACGGTCACGTCCGGTTCGTCGTCCTCGCGGGTGCGGCAGGCCTCTTCGTACGGCTGCTGCTGACGGCCGCGTCCTCCGGACTCGGGCACCTCCTCGACGTCAGGGTGCAACTGTCGTTCCGCCGCCAACTGGCCGAACGGCTGGGGCGCGTACCGATCGGCTGGTTCTCCCGGCGCCGGACCGGCGAGCTGGCGAAGGTGGTCGGGGAGGACGTCAGCGCCGTCCACCCGTTCATCGCCCACACCCCCGGCGAGCTCGTCTCCGCCTTCGTGGTGCCGCTGGTGTCGCTGGTCTACCTGTTCACCGTCGACTGGCGGCTCACGCTGATCACGCTGATACCGGTGGTGCTGGCGGTGGCGCTGGTTCCGCTGATGATGACCCCGACCCGGCTGCGCGAGCAGAAGGAGTTCGACGCGGCCATGGGACGGATCTCGAGTTCCGTCGTCGAGTTCGTGCAGGGCATCGCCGTGGTCAAGGCGTTCGGCGGATCCGGGCGCGCCCACCGCAGGTTCCGCACGGCCACGGACGAGTTCGTCACGATCTTCTACCGGATGGTGCGCGGCCTCGCCGGGATCGCCGCGGGCATGCAGCTCGTACTGTCGCCGCCGTTCGTCCTGCTCGCCGTACTGATCGGCGGCACGGCGCTGATCACCACCGACGGCCTGGCGCCGGCCGACCTGCTGCCCTTCCTGCTGCTCGGACTGGGCCTCACCGCTCCGGTGGCGGCCCTCGGCCACGGCTTCGACGACATGCAGGCCGCCGGACGCGCGGTCGGCCGGATCCGGGACGTCCTCGCGGTGCGGCCGCTGCCGGAGCCGGACCACCCGGTCGCACCACGCGGTCACCGGGTGGAACTGCGCGGCGTCCGATTCGGCTACGAAGCCGATCACGAGGTGCTGCGCGGGATCGACCTGGTGCTCGAGCCGGGCACGGTCACCGCGGTCGTCGGGCCGTCGGGAAGCGGAAAGTCCACGCTGGTCCGGCTGTTGCCGCGGTTCTTCGACCCGACCCGCGGTTCGGTCTCCCTGGGCGGTGTCGATCTGCGCGACCTCGACAGCAGGGAGCTCTACCGGATGGTCTCGTTCGTCTTCCAGGACGTGCGCCTGCTGCGTGCGTCCGTCGCGGACAACATCGCGCTGGCGGTCCCGCACGCCGGCCTCGACGACGTGGTGCGGGCCGCCCGGCTGGCGAACATCCACGAGCGGATCCTCGAACTGCCCCGCGGATACGACACGGTGATCGGTGAGGAGGCCGGACTGTCGGGCGGTGAGGCACAGCGGCTCTCGCTCGCCCGCGCACTGCTCGCCGACGCACCCGTTCTCGTACTCGACGAGGCGACGGCCTTCGCCGACCCGCAGACCGAACAGGCGGTGCGCCGGGCGCTAGCGGCGCTGAAGGGCGAGCGGACGGTTCTGGTCATCGCCCATCGCCTGGAGACGGTCGCCGACGCCGACACCGTCGTGATGCTGGACAACGGATCGATCGTCGAGCGCGGCAGGCCCGTCGAACTGCTGGCACGGAACGGCAGGTTCGCCGCGTTCTGGCACGCCCACCGATCGGCGGCCACCGACGAACTCGACACCCACGACGGCGTACGGCAAGGAGACGAGGCCCGATGATCCGACTGTTGCTGAGCGTGCTGGGACCCGAGTACGCCCGGCCGGTGCGCCGCACCGTGGCCCTGATGACGACGACCGCGGTGGTCGAGGGATTGTCCTACGCGCTGCTGGTTCCCGTGCTGCGGGCCCTGTTCGGGAGCACGCCCGAGGACGCCCGGCCCTGGCTGATCGCGTTCGGGGCCGTGGTCGCGGTCTACGCGGTCCTGCGCTACATGAGCGATCTGTCCGGATTCCGCGCGGGGACCACGCTGCTGCACGGCATGTACCACCGCCTCGGCGATCACCTGGCCCGACTGCCCCTCGGCTGGTACAGCGCGGGCCGCGTCGGGGAGGTGTCCGTCCTGGCCGGCCGCGGGGTCCTGCAGGCGATGAGCGTGATCGCGCATCTGCTGGCGCCGTTCATCTCCGCCTGTGTGACCCCCCTGACGATCGTCGCCGTGATGCTCTTCTTCAACTGGCAGCTGGGACTCGCCGCGCTGGCCGCCGTACCGGTCGTGGCGGCGATCCAGATCCGGACCGGCCGCTCGATGGCCGCCACCGACGCCGAGCGCGCCGCACGCGAACACGAGGCCTCCGGGCGAGTCATCGAGTACCTCCAGGCCCAGCCGGTGCTGCGGGCCGGCGGCCGCACCACGGAACGCTTCGGGGCGCTCGACGACTCGCTGCGCGAACTCCGGCGCGCGTCGCGCCGTTCCACGCTGTCGGCGCTGCCCGGCGTACTGGGCCTGACCCTCACGGTGCAGGCGATGTTCACGGTGCTGCTCGTCCTGGGCGCCTACCTCGCGCTCGGCGGGAACATCGGCGCGGCGGAGGTCCTGGCCATCCTGGTGCTGGCCGCCCGGTGCGCTGATCCACTGCTGTCGCTGGCGGACATGGGCGGCCAACTCCGCGGCGCACGGGCCGAGCTGGAGCGACTCGACACGCTGCTGCGCACCGAGCCGCTGCCGGAGCCTGCCGAACCGGTCCAGCCGGTGGGCCACGACCTGGAGTTCGACTCCGTCGGCTTCCGGCACGGGGACCGCACGGTGATCGACAACGTGTCGCTGTGCGTGCCGGAAGGCCAGCGGCTCGCCGTGGTCGGACCGTCGGGAGCCGGCAAGAGCACCTTGCTGCAGCTGATCGCACGGTTCTACGACGTCGAGGCGGGTGCCGTGCGTGTGGGGGGCGTGGACGTCCGCGCGGTCGACACCGACGTGCTGATGGCGCGGATCGCCTTCGTCTTCCAGGACGTCTACCTCTTCGACGGCACGATCGAGGAGAACGTGCGCCTCGGTCGCCCCGACGCCGCTGAGTCCGAGGTGCGGGCAGCCGCGACCGCGGCGCGGCTGGACGAGGTGATCGAGCGGCTGCCCGGAGGATGGGCGACGAAGGTCGGCGAGGGCGGGGCACTGCTCTCGGGCGGTGAACGCCAGCGCGTCTCGATCGCACGCGCGCTGCTGAAGGACGCGCCCATCGTGCTGCTGGACGAAGTGACCTCCGCACTGGACCCCGTGAACGAGGCCGCCGCGCACGAGGGCATCGAGCGCCTGATGGCGGGCCGCACCGTGGTGATGGTCGCCCACCGGATGCGGACCGTCCGACGCGCCGACCGCATCGTCTTCCTGGACGGCGGCCGGATCGTGGAAGCGGGCAGCCACGACGAACTGCTGTACCGAGACGGCCGCTACGCCCGTTTCTGGGACCTCTCCCTGACGGCGGCGCCCGCGCCCGGTGATTGAGGGCGCCGTCCCGCCCCGCCGGGGCGTCCGCGGTGCGGGGACTCGCCGGGCCCGGTGATCGCGTTCCCTGGCCGGAGCGGGTTGGATGTCACGGCAGCGGCGATGAGTCTGCCCGGCCCGGGCAGTCTCATCGTCATCGACTACGCAGGAGGAAACGCGTGGAGCAGCTGCTGAGAGTCCAGAACTTCAACGTCTCGAGTGACGGAATCGGCGCCGGTGAGCACCAGACCCTCGAGCGGCCGTTCGGCGACGTCGATCCCGGGGACCTGTTCGCCTGGGCCGGCGCCACGGCGAGCTGGCCCAACCGCACCGACCCCGGGGGCAGCCGCGGCCTCGACGACTACTTCACGCGGGACTTCGCACACAACATCGGCGCGGAGATCATGGGCCGCAACAAGTTCGGTCCCCAGCGCGGCCCCTGGCAGGATCACGACTGGCGCGGCTGGTGGGGTGACGAGCCCCCGTTCCACACCCCGGTGTTCGTCATGACCCACCACACGCGTCCCTCGTTCACCCTCTCCGACACCACCTTCCACTTCGTCGACGAGGACCCGGCCACGGTCCTCGAACGGGCGAAGGAGGCGGCGCAGGGCAAGGACGTCCGCCTCGGCGGCGGGGCCACCACCATCCGGGAGTTCCTCGACGCCGACCTCGTCGACACCCTGCACGTGGCGGTCTCGCCGGTGCGGTTCGGATCCGGGGTACGCCTCTGGGAGTCCCCCGAGGAGCTGCTCGACCGGTTCCACCTCGACGTCGTGCCCAGTCCGAGCGGTGTGACGCACCACCTGTTCTGGCGACGGTGACACACACGAGGTGACCAGCCGAGGTTTGCCCGGCCCGGTGCGGGTTAGGCGCGTCGTACGAGTGACAGCACGCCTCCCGAAGGGAGCCCCCAGGATGACTCGCCCCCCGCCCCTGGAACCCGGTGACGACGGCCTTCGGGTCGTGGTCGTCGGCGCCACCGGAAACGTCGGAACCAGCGTGGTCCAGGCCTGCGCGGACAGCCCGGCCGTCACGTCCGTCCTCGGCCTGGCCCGCAGGGTGCCCCAGTGGAGGCCCGCCAAGACGACCTGGGCCGCCGTGGACATCGAACCGGACGGCCCGGACCTCGTGCCGCTGTTCGCCGGGGCCGGCGCCGTGATCCACCTCGCCTGGAAGTTCCAGCCGACCCACCATCCGTCGCAGACCTGGCTGACCAACGTCCTCGGAAGCGTGCGCGTCTTCGAAGCCGCGGCACGAGCCGCCGTGCCCGTCCTGGTCCACGCCTCGTCCGTAGGAGCGTACTCACCGGGCCCCAAGGACCGCAGGGTCGACGAGTCCTGGCCCACCCACGGCTGGCCGCAAGCCGCGTACACCCGTGAGAAGGCCTACCTCGAGCGCGTCCTCGACGCCTTCGAGCAGTCGCATCCGGACATCCGGGTGGTCCGCATGCGCCCGGCGTTCCTGTTCAAGCGGACCTCGGCCTCCGAACAGCGCAGGATCTTCGGGGGGCGGCTCCTGCCCGGGCGGCTCATCCGGCCCGGCCTGATCCCCGCCGTCCCCGATATGCCCGGCCTGACCTTCCAGGCCCTGCACACCGACGACGCGGCCGCCGCCTACCTCGCGGCCGTCACCCGCCCGGTACGTGGAGCGTTCAACCTGGCGGCCGACCCGCCCCTCGACGCGCAGGTCCTCGCGGGCATCCTGCACGCCCGCCGGGTTCCCCTGCCGAGCGCCCCGGTCCGGGCCGCCCTTGCCGCCGCCTGGCGGCTGCACCTCGCGCCCGCGTCACCGGACCTGTTCGACGCCGTCCTGCGGCTGCCCCTGCTGGACGCCTCCCGGGCCCGTACGGAACTGGCCTGGCAGCCCGAGTACACGGCCGTGGAGGCCGTCGAGGAGTTCCTGGCGGGCCTGCGCGAGGGCGCGGGGATGTCCACCGCACCCCTGGCCGCCTGAACGGCCGTCGACACTGCCGGCCCCGACCCGCGGCCGGGGCCGGCAGCGCCCGGGTCACTCGTCCCGCGGGCTCACCCAGCGCGTCCCCTTGCCGCCCGGCTTCCCGGGCTGCGGCCGGTCGAGGCGGCTCGCCTCGTCGGTGTCGGCGGCCGCCGTCTTCTCGTCCGCCGTCTTCTCGTCTCCGCGGCGGTCTGGGTGGCGGTCTGCGTGGGGCTTGCGGTGGCTGTCCTGCGCCTGCTCGTCGTGCAGTGGTACTCCTCCTGCGCCGCCCTGCTCGTCCATGGCGTCCTCCTCGGGTTTCTCCTCCCGACAGGTCCTGTCGGGCGGGCTGTCCCCTCGGCGCGCCTGCCCCCGTTCCTCCACCCTCATGCACACGGCCGGCCGCTCCCTCGGCCCGGCCGGGGCGTTCTCGGTCGCCCCGGCGCCACACGTGCGCGATGACCGTGAGCATTACGGCCGCCACGGAGAGCAGCGGCGCAGGACCACCAGTGCGTGCACACGCGTCACAACCTGTCGGCCTGGCGTGATTGTTCCCGGCCGCCCCCGGCGGCCGCCCGGCGCGCGCGGGCGCGGACCTGCACTGGACCGATGTCTCCCCACGCCCCCAACCCACGTGCCATGATGCTGAGTTATGAACGAGGGGGAGGGTTTGGCGAAAACTGCTGTCCGGATACGCCTGGGTCAGGGTGCGAACGCGAGCGATGTCGGAGCCCTGAAGGCGTGGCTCGAACGGGAACACAAGCTGGAGGCGCTCAGGAGCAGCGGCGACCTGGAGATCAGGGAGCGGGCCGCGGCCGAGGAGAATGCCGGCAGCCCGATGGGGGCCGGTCTGGAGATCATGCTGGTCCTGGTCGGCATCGTCGGCCCCAAGCTCTTCGAAGAGGTGTACGAGCAGGCGAAGAGCGGGGTACGGGCGTGGCGGGAGAACCGCCGCTCCGTCGAACGGGGCGAACCTCCGGAGGTCGAGGTCGACGTCGTGCCGGACGGCGACGCGAGGTAGTCCGGTGGCGCGCTTCGATCCGCGCGGGAGGGTGAACCGGGCGCTGCTCGTCGGCGTGCCCGCGTACGAGTTCACGCAGCCCGGCCACCCGTTCGGAGTGCCCGGCGACCTCGGGGCGGTCGAGCACAACCTGGTCGGCCTCGAGGCCGTGCTGCGCGGGGGCGGCGTGTTCGGCGAGGGCGAGATCGGAGTCGTCCGGCCGCGCAACGTGGACGAGTTCGACCGTCGCCTGGACGAGGCCGTCGAACAGGCCGAGGGCCTGCTCCTGCTGTACTTCTCCGGGCACGGCGCCGTGCCCAGCACCGGTGACGAACTGTGGCTCCTGATGCGCGCGGCAACGATCGTGGCGGGCACGGAGTCGGTGTTCCGGGGGGCCGTCCCCTGGAAGAGCGTCCTGGCCGTGCTGACCCGCACCAGGGCGGAGCACGTGGTCGTCGTGCTCGACTGCTGCTACGCGGGTAACGCCTCGGCGGCCTGGGACGCGCTCGACACCTCGCAGCGGCACCGGATCTCGCTGTTGATGAGCGTGCAGGCCAACAACCGGATCGACGCGGGGGACGACACCACCCCGACCCCCTTCACCGCGGAGCTGATCCGCCAACTGCGCGTCGACCCGCACGCCGCTTCCGCGCCTCCCGTGGGCTTCAAGGAGCTGGCGGAGCGGGTGTGGGCGTACATGTCCGTGCATCACACGACGCTGCGCGAGCCCGCCGAGCACTGGGAGCCGCAGAGCCGCCAGGCCGATGCGGGCACGGACGTGCTGCTCGCGGCAGGCTCCGCGGGCTCCGCGGGCGGTGCGGGCGGTGCGGGCGGTGCGGGCGGTGCGGGCGGTGCGGGCGGCGCGGGCCGGCCGGAGGACGGGGCGGATCCGGGAGCGGGTCCCGGGACCGGCCGCCCGGACCTGACAGCCGTGCCGGACACGCCGTTACCGCACCGGCGGTCCCGGTGGCCACTTCCCGGAACGCGCCGTCCGCGCCCGGCAGGCGGTCCGCTCCGCACCGGCGGCAGGCGCCTGACCGGCCGGTCCCGTGCTATCGCGGTCACCGCCGGAGTGCTCACCGTGCTCGCGGGGCTCGTCCCTGCCGGGTTCCTCCTCGCCGGGGAACTCCTGGGCGGCGGGCAACCCTGCAAGCCTCCGCTCGAACTCCGGCTGCTCACCGATCCCGACATCGAGTCCACCGTACGCAAGGCGACGGAGGTGTACCTGGTGTCGGACGCGAACCGGACCGGTGACGGCTGCCGGCGCAGCGGCATCACCGTGTACAGCGCCGGCGCCGCGGACGTCGTCGCCGCGTTCCACGACCAGTCCGACCCCTGGCAGCGGCCCACCTCCGAGGCGGTCAACCCGCAGCGCGACATCGGCCCCCAGCCGGACATCTGGATCCCCGCGACCTCGGCGAGCGCCGCCCGCGCCCGCCCGCCCCAGGACCAGCGCAGCTACGCGGAACTGCAGGTCGACCCGGCCCCGTTCGCCTACTCGCCCCTCGTGCTCGCGGTACCGCAGCACCTCGCGCCGGAGGCGCTCGCCGACCGGACCGGGGGGCTCACGACGCTGATGGACGCACTGCGCACGCGCGAACCGAAGGCGGAGGTACGGCGCCCGGACCCGGAGCACACGGACTCGGGCCTGGTGGCGACCATCGGGCTGTACGGTGCGGGAGGTGCCGGCAGCGCGGGCGGCACGAACGCCGCCACCGCCGAGGGCCGCGTCGCGCAGCCCGGTCCACCCGCGCCCACCGGCGGGAACCTGCTGTGCCTGCTGCCCGACGACGACTCCGTCGACGACCGCACCGCCGCCCTGGTACCGGAGTTCCTGATGAAGTCCGGCGTGGACTGCGACAGCACGACGCGGGCCCGGCGGCTGGCCGCCTACCCCGACGACGCGCCGGGCCTGGACCCGACGTTCGTACGGGTGCGCTGGCGGGAGGCCGACCGCGACAAGGACGCGCGGCAGGAGGCGGTCGAGCGGTTCCGTGCCTGGCTGACAGGGAACGGTCCGGGCACGGCGGAGATCCGCGGCGGACTCGTCGAGTTCGGCAAGGACGGCTTCCGCAAGGCCGCAGGGGAACACCGCCCCCTCGCCCCCGACCTCACTTTCAGGGACTTCGGCGCACTGGAAAACCCCGGCGCCCTGGGCGCTCCCGCCCGGCAGGCCGCGATGGCCGCGGCCCTTAAGGAGTACCGGGACGCGAACGGGCCCGGACGGGTTCTGTTCCTGGTCGACAGCTCCGGCTCGATGGGCGACCTGTGGGAGGGGCCGGGCGGTGCGCCCGGCATCGTCAAGCAGTCGCTCGGCGGACTGGGGGACCAGGACGAGTACGGCGTCTGGGCGGTCGCGGCCGCGCCCGGTGCCCCGCTCGCCCACCAGGAACTGCTGCCCTTCGGCCGGTACCGGCGCGAGGAAGCCGAGCGCGCCATCGATCAACGGGCCCAGGTCAAGGACATGGAGGCGGATCCGTACCGTGCCCTGACGGCGGCCCTGGACGACATGGCCCGGCGCGGCGCCGACGACGACCGTCCGCAGCTGATCGTCTACATCACCGACGACGAGGACAACAACCGGCTGACCGAGGGCGGACGGCTCGACGGTTTGCGCGCGTACGCGCGGGAGAGGAAGGTTCCGGTGGTCATGGCATCCCTGGACAGCGGCGGCTGCGACAAGGGCAAGCCGGACGCCGTCATCTCCGAGGCGAGCGGCGGGCGTTGCCTGGACACCAGGACCGATCTGGTGGCCGGGCTGCGGGACGAGGTCGCCCGGGCGGGAACGGGAGACGCGGGGTGACGCGCGGCAGCAGACGGCGCGGCACGTCCGGGCCGGGCCTTCGCGCCCCGGCCCGGGCCCTCGCGGCGGTCCTCGTGGCGGTGCTCGCGCTGGGAGCGTGCAGCGGGAGCGGCGACGCCGGGTCCGGGGCGACGGGCCAGCCGGCCGGCGCGGCCGCCCCCGAGGGCGACATCGTGGTGGCCAGCGGACGCGACGTCACCGGCAAGGGGGGCATCCGGCAGAAGCTGATCGAGCAGTGGAACCGGCAGCAGGAGGAGAAGGGTTCCGGCTCCCGGGCCCGGCTGGTCGAGCTCCCCGGCTCGGCGGACCAGCAGCGCAGCCAGCTGCTCGGCGCGCTTCAGTCCGGCAGCGCGGACTACGACGTGGTCAACCTCGACGTGACCTGGGTACCGGAGTTCGCGGACGCTGGCCTGGTCCAGGAGCTCCCCGACGAGCTGCTGGACGCGGAGGACGTCATCCCCTCCGTCGCCGCCACCGCCCGCTGGGCCGGGAAGACGTACGCCGTCCCGTTCAACAGCGATGTCGGGCTGCTCTTCTACCGGCCCGACTACCTGAAGAAGGCGGGCGTCACGGACACCCAGCTCGGCGAGGGCACCGAATGGTCCACGGTCCAGCAGCTGATCGGCACCGTGGGGGACGCCGGTCGCAGTGCGGCGGACGGCTACGAGAAGGGGTGGACCACCCAGCTCGCCCCGTACGAGGGCCTCACCGTCAACGGCATCGAGGCGTTTGCCTCCGCCGGCGAGGGCTTCTCCCTCACCGACGCCGCCGGCCGGTACACCGGTTCCGTGTCCACCCTGGAGGCGGGGCTGACGGAGCTGCGCGACCGCACGAAGGCCCCCTATACGCTCGGGGACGCCGGCCGCTCCGACGAGGCCGAGTCCCTCGGCGACTTCGCCGACGGACGGACCGCCTTCCTGCGCCACTGGCCGTACGCCTACCGCACCCTGCACCAGTCCCTGACCGACCAGCAGCTGGGGGTGGCCCCGCTGCCCGGCAGAGCGGTCCTGGGCGGCCAGAACCTGGCCGTGAGCAAGGCGTCGAAGCGGGGGCCGGCGGCGCAGGAGCTGATCAGGTTCCTCACCGGCCAGGAGAGCGAACGCTGTCTGCTCGACGCGGGGTTCGCGGCCACCAGGCTGTCCGCGTACAAAGACAAGGACGTGACGTGCCGCGTGGCGAAGCCGCCCGTCCCGGCCACCCCGAACGCCGAGAGCACCGACCGCATGCCGCGGGACGAGCACGGCCGCCCGAAGTACGCGCGCGACACCCTGCTGCCCGCGCTGCAGAACGCCGTCCAGCGACCCCGCACCCCCCTGTACGGCGCCTTCACCCAGACCTTCACCACCGAACTGCGCCGCCTCTACACCGACAAACCGCCCTCGGATAAGCAACTCGCGAACGACCTGCACACCAAGCTCAAAAGCGCGCTGCCCGGTACCTGAGGTCGGGCAGGATGGACCCGTGCAGACGACGACGGAACTCGTAGCGAGGGCGGCCGCGCTGGCCGCCCGGGGCGGCCGGCGGATCCTCGGCATCGCCGGACCGCCCGGGGCCGGAAAGTCGACGCTGGCCGCCCGGCTCGCCGAAGCGCTCGGGCCGGAGACGGCGGTGGTGGTCCCGATGGACGGGTTCCACCTCGCCCAGGCCGAGCTGGTCCGGGTGGGGCGGGCCGACCGCAAGGGCGCTCCGGACACCTTCGACGCGGCCGGGTACGTCTCCCTGCTGCGCCGCCTGCGCGGATCGGACCGGTCCGAGGCGGGCGCGGACCCGGTGTGCGCGGCCACCGTGTACGCACCCGCCTTCGACCGCGCCCTCGAGGAACCGATCGCGGGCAGCATCCCGGTCACCCCGGGCGTACCGCTGGTGATCACCGAAGGGAACTACCTGCTGCACGACGCGGGGGAGTGGGCGTCGGTGCGGCCGCTGCTGGACGAGGCCTGGTACCTCGCCCCGGACGAGGACCTGCGGGTCCGGCGCCTGGTCGACCGGCACGTACGCCACGGCAAGGACCCCGCGCACGCACGCGCGTGGGTGGACCGCTCGGACGAGCCGAACGCCCGCCTCGTCGCCGCCGGCCGCCACCGCGCCGACCTGGTCCTCGACGCCGGCTGACCTGCCCCGACGCCCGTCGGCTCGGCACGGGCGGCCGTCGTGCGGGACCATGGGTCCGTGGCGGCGGTCCTCGACGGGCGGCGAAGGGGCGCAGACGTGCACGACATGGCGATCATCGAAGCACCGTCCGTGCTGGGGCTGCGCCCGTCCGGCGTCCAGGACCTGCCGGCGGCGCTGCTCGGCGCCGGTCTGCTGGACCACCCCGGGCTCGTGCACGCCGGCCGGGTCGAGGCACCGGAGTACGACTCCCGGCGGGACCCCGACACCGGGATCCTCAACCCCGTCGGCATCGCGCGGTACTCCGTCCTGCTGGCCGACGCGGTCGGCGCCGTTCTCGACGACGGCCGCTTCCCCGTGGTCCTCGGCGGCGACTGCAGCATCCTGCTCGGCAGCCTCCTCGCCCTGCGCCGCCGCGGCCGCTACGGCCTGCTGTTCCTCGACGGCCACACCGACTTCTACCAGCCGTCGGCGGAGCCGGCCGGCGAGGCGGCCTCGATGGAACTCGCCCTCGCCACCGGCCGCGGCCCCGGGACGCTCACCGACCTGGAAGGGCGCGGGCCGCTGCTCCGTGACGAGGACGCCGTCGCGTTCGGCTTCCGCGACGGCGCCGAGTCGCGCGAGGCGGGGATGCAACCGCTGCCGCCACACCTGCGGGCGATCGACCTCGACGGTGTGCGCGCGGCCGGCGCCGCCACCGCCGCGCGCGAGGCGGTCAGCCGGCTCACGCACGGCGGGAGCGCCGGGTACTGGGTCCACCTCGACGTCGACGTCCTGGACGACGCGGTCATGCCCGCCGTCGACTACCGCCTTCCCGACGGCCTGAGTTGGGAAGAACTGGAGAGCGTGCTGCGCACGGCTCTGGCCGGCGAACGGGCCGTCGGCCTCGACGTCACGATCTTCAACCCCCGCCTGGACCCCGGCGGGACCATCGCGGCGCGCCTCACCGCCTGCCTGCACCGAGGCATGTCGGCACGGACCCGGGGCCACACCGAGCGCACAAGCGTGGACGGGACCAGCTGAGTTCGCTGTTAGGGTGACGTGCGCCCGTCAAGATGGGCGGTCTCGGTTCCTGATATTTCAACGGGGTTGAACGTGAAGCTTCGTCATGTCCGCGCGGTCGCCGTCTTCGGTATCGCCGTCTTCGCACTCACCGGAGCCCGTGGCTCCAGCGGCGCCAGCTGCGGTGGCAGCAGCAGTTCCGGCTCGAGCTCCAGCAGCTCCAGCGGGGGCAGCACCGGCGGCAACAGCGACAACAGCAGCACCAGCACAAGCGGCGGTTCGACCACTGGCTCCGTCACCGGCGGTTCCAGCAGCAACAAGGCCGAGCGCGACATCAAGATCGACAGCTGCAAGCTCGACGGCTCGGGCAAGAACCTGGTCGCCAGGCTCACCGTCACCAACAGCGGTTCGGTGGACTACACCTACAACATCACCATGAAGTTCCGCGGGGACGCCACCTCGACCGCGACCACCGCGCAGGCCAAGGTGGCCGCACTCACCGTCAAGGCGGGCGCGTCCAAGCCGGCCGAGGCCACGACGCCGTACACCGGCAAGGGCGACGGCAGCGAGTACAAGGAATGCGTCGTCGCCAGCGCGTCGAAGAGCGCCCTCTGACGCACGCACGTGGGATCGGGGCCCCGCCGGTGTGACTTCGGCGGGGCCTTTCCGCGCGACGTGCGACGTGCGACGTGCGACGTACGACGTACGAGGGCGACGTACGACGTGCCGTCAGAGCCCGCCGCCGAAGTTCCACGCCTCGATGTCGCGGTAGTGGATCGGCCCGGGGCCGCGGCCGATGTTGCTGCCGACCAGGTGCAGGCGTTCGGCCTGCCAGGGGCGACCGGCGAACGCGGCGAGTCCCTCGGCGGCCTCCACCGCGCAGGGCGGTGCGTTCCGGCGGGACCGGGCCAGCGTCAGATGGGGGCGCAGCGGCCGCTCCTCGAAGGCCACACCGCACTCCTTGACCGCGGCGCGCACCTCGGCGGCGAGCACGTGCAAGCCGTCGAGGTCCCCGTCGATCCCGCTCCACAGCACCCGCTCGTCGAAGTGCCCGCCGCCGCGCAGGGCCAGCCGTACGGGCCGGTGCGCCGCCGCGAGGGCCGCGAGCGGCGGCCGCAGGAGGGGGACGGTCGCGACCGGCAGTTCTCCGAGGAACGCCAGGGTGATGTGCCAGTCCTCGATCCGGTTCCACCGCATGCGCGGGTACGCGGCATGGGCGGGGCGCAGTTCCCGTGCCAGCTCCTCCTTGGCGTCATCGGGCGGAGCGAGGGCGATGAATATCCGAACGGTCGCGGACTGGATCTGTGCGTTCACGAAGGACTTCGTACCGTGTCGTGCATGGTCCGGTCATCTTCTGTTCCGTGCGTGCCGCTCGGGGCGGGGATCATGCGGCGCTCCCCGCGGCCACGGGCAGGCCTGCCAGGCGCCATTCCAGCATGCCGTCGGTGAGGCGGACCGCCGCGCGGCCGCGGTCGTGCAGGAGGCGTACGGCCTCGTAGGCCAGGACGCAGTAGGCGCCCCGGCAATACGCCACGACCTCCGTGTCGTCGGGGAGTTCGGCGATGCGGTCGGCGAGTTCGGTGACGGGGATGGAGAGCGCGCCCGGGATGTGGCCGGCGGCGTACTCCTCCGCCGGGCGCACGTCGAGGACCACGATCTCGCCGGACCGCGCGCGGGCGAGCAGGTCCTCACGGCTGACCTCTTCGGCCTGGGGGGTGCCGAGATAGGCCGTGCGGGCGGGCTCTACGGAGGCCTGGTGGGCCTGGGCGACGGTGCGCAGGAGGGCGTACAGGGCCGCGACGTCGTCGCCCGCGAGCCGGTAGTGGACGCGTACGCCGTCACGGCGGGTGGTGACGAGCCCGGCCTGCTTGAGGGTCTGCAGGTGCGCCGAGGCGGTGGTCAGGTTGAGGGCGGCCGCCTTGGCGAGGGCGTCGACGGTGCGTTCCCCCTGGGCCAGCAGATCGAGCAGCTCCAGGCGCTTGCCGCTGCTCAGCGCCTTGCCCGTGCGGGCGAAGGCGTCGTACAGCGCGGTCTTGCGCTCGGGGTCTCCCATGGAATCCTCCATAAATCCATGGAATATTGTATATGAGGGGCGGGCGTGGAAGGGACCCGGCACCGACCCCGACACTGGAGGACTCATGGGCTTCGCCGACGCTCACCTCGTGCCCCTGGTAGACCACGGCCTGGGCAACAGCGCCTACCTCGTCGACCTCGGCGACGGCCGGGCGCTGGCCGTCGACGCCGCCCGGGACCTGCGCGCCCTGCGCGCCGCGGCGGACCGGCGCGGACTGCGGGTCGCGTTCGCGGCCGACACCCACCTGCACGCCGACTTCCTCTCCGGCGCCCTCCAGCTCGCCCACGACGACGGCGCGGCCGTGCTCGCCTCCGCGGCCGGGATGCGGGCCTTCGCCCACCGCGGCCTCGAAGACGGCGACGAGGTCGACCTCGGCGGGCTGACGCTGCGGGCCCTGGCCACGCCCGGCCACACCGATGAGCACCTGTCCTTCCTGCTCCTCGACGCCGGCCGGGAGCTCGGAGTCTTCACCGGCGGCTCGCTGATCGTCGGTTCCGCCGCCCGCACCGACCTCCTCGGCGCCGACCGCACGCAGGAGCTGGCCCGCGCCCAGTACCGCTCGCTCCAGCGCCTGGCGCAGCTGCCCGACCCCGTGGCGGTGTGGCCCACCCATGGCGCCGGCTCCTTCTGCTCCGCCCCGCCCGGCGCCGAACGCACCACCACCATCGGCGCCCAGAAACGCGCCAACCCCCTGCTGGCCGCACCCGACGAGGACACCTTCGCGGCCCGACTGCTGGGCAGCCTCGGCTCCTACCCCGCCTACTTCGACCGGCTCGGCGAACTGAACCGGCGCGGCCCCGCCGTCCTGGCCGGCGCCCCGCTCCTGCGCGCACTCGATACCCAGCGCGTACGGACGCTGCTCGCCGAGGGGGCGCAGCTCGTCGACGTACGCCCCGCGGCCGACTTCGCCGCCGGCCACGTTCCCGGCGCGCTCTCGATCCCGCTCCGGGACCAGTTCGCCACCTGGCTCGGCTGGCTGCTGCCCGACGACGCTCCGCTCGTCTTCGTGACCGCTCCCGGGCAGGACCTGGACGAGATCACCTGGCAGGCGCTGAAGATCGGCTACGAGCGGCTGGCCGGATTCCTGGACGGCGCCATGGACGCCTGGACCGCTCAGGGCGGCGCACAGGAGACGATCGCCTTCGTCTCAGCCGACCGGATCGCAGGGCGGCCGGTCCTGGACGTCCGCCAGCGGGCCGAGCACACCGCCGGCCGCATCCCGGGCGCCATCGGCATCGAGCTCGGCGAACTCCAGGCCCGCACGGACGAGGCTCCGGCCGGTGCGGTCGTGGCCTGCGGGCACGGTGAACGCGCGATGACCGCCGCCAGCCTGCTCCAGCGCGTCCGGCACCGCGACCTCGCCGTCCTCGACGGCGGCCCCGGCGACTGGGCCGAGGCGACCGGCCGCGCGCTCGAGGAGGGTGAGTGAGCACTCCCGCCCCCGCACACCCGACCGCCGGCCACACCCGTATCCGGCTCGGGCTGCGCGCCAACCTCGCCCAGTTCACCCTGCTCGTCGCCGTCAACGCGCTCGTCGGCGGCATGCTCGGCCAAGAACGCGTCGTCCTGCCCCTGCTCGCCGACCGGGTTTTCCACCTGGCCGCGTCCGCGTTCTCGCTGACCTACATCCTGGCCTTCGGCGCCACCAAGGCGGCCGTAAACTTCTTCGCCGGCACCCTCTCGGACCGCTACGGCCGCAAACCCGTCCTCATCGCGGGCTGGCTGATCGCCCTGCCCGTACCCGCCATGCTGGCCTGGGGCCCGACATGGGGCTGGATCGTCGCCGCGAACATCCTGCTCGGCGCCTCCCAGGGCCTGACCTGGTCCACCACCGTCATCATGAAGATCGACCTGGCAGGCCCCGAACGCCGCGGCCTCGCCATGGGGTTCAACGAAGCCGCCGGATACGTCGCGGTCGCGGCCACGTCCCTGGCCACCGGAGCCATCGCCGCCCACTACGGACTGCGCCCCGAGCCGTTCCTCCTCGGCGCCGCCTACGCCGCCCTCGGCCTGGGCATGTCCACCCTCCTCATCCGCGAGACCCGTGAACACGCCCGCGCCGAAGCAGCCCTCCACCCCGTGCAGACCACCGCCGAAACGGCCCTGACCACCGCCCAGGTCACCCGGCGCACCAGCTTCACCGACAAGGCGCTGTCCGCCGCGAGCCAGGCAGGCATGGTCAACAACCTCAACGACGCCCTCGCCTGGGGCATCTTCCCCCTGCTCTTCGCCGCCCACGGCCTGCCCATCACGCAGATCGGCATCCTCGCCGCCATCTACCCCGCGGTCTGGGGCGCGGGCCAACTCCTCACCGGCTGGTGGTCCGACCGCGTCGGCCGCAAACACCTCATCACCGGGGGCATGCTGCTCCAGGCCGCCGCCCTCTGCCTGGTCGCCGCCGGAACCGCCTTCCCCGTCTGGGCCGTGGCCCAGGTGCTCCTCGGCATCGGCACCGCGCTGGTCTACCCGACCCTCCTCGCGGTCATCGGCGACGTCGCCCACCCCGCCTGGCGGGCCCGCGCCGTCGGCGTCTACCGCCTGTGGCGGGACGGCGGCTTCGCCGTCGGTGCCCTGCTGGCCGGAGCCCTCGCCGCCGCATACGGTCTGACCGCCGCCACTTGGACGGTCGCCGCCCTCACCGCAGGCTCCGGCCTGGTGGTCGCGATCCGCATGTACGAAACCCACCCGCGCCCCGCGGTCGGCTAGGTGGTGACGCGTCAGACGCTGGCCAGCTGCGGGATCAGGCGCAGTGCGTTGCCGTGGTAGATCCCCCGCAGTTGGTCCGCGCTGAAGGCGGGGTCCGATTCCAGGGCGGGGAGCGCCAGCTTCGTCACGGTGTCGGCGGGGGCGGCGGGCCAGTCCGTTCCGAAGAGGATGTGGTCGGCGGGCACGTGGTCGAGGAGGGTCGCGGCGCCGGCCATGGGGCCCGCCGTGTCGTAGTAGAAGCGTCGCAAGTGGTCGCCTACCGCGGCCGGTTCGAGGGGCGGGTCGCAGAACCGTCCGAGTGCCTCCAGCCGGCCGGCGATGTACGGCACGAAGCCGCCGGCATGGGGCAGGATGACGGAGATGTCCGGGAAACGGTCGAGCGTCCGATGGACGATCATGTTGACTGCGGCGCGCGTCGTGTCCAGCAGGAAGTCGCACATGAAGTTCGGAATGCCCGGAACCGTCACCGCCCCGGGAGCGCCGTCCGGGAGGTTGTGCGGATGGGTGTCGACCACGGCGCAATGGTCGTTCAACTCGTGGAACACCCGGTCGTACGCGGGATCGCCGAGGTAGACGCCGCCGTAGTTGGCCGTCACGTTCACACCCACGGCGCCGAGCTGCCCGAGCCCCCGGCGTACGGCCCAGGACGACGCGTCGGGGTCGTCGAGGAAGAGCGGCACGTAGAACGAGAACCGTCCCGGATGCGAACTCGCCACCTCGAGCATCGACTGGAGCGTGATGTTGATCGCTTCACGCAGCTGTGCGGAGGAGCGGTAGCGCGCCGGCAGCATGGGCTTGAGGACCGCCGTCGTGATGCCCGCGCGGTCCATGAAGCCGATCGAGGCCTCGGTGTCGAGCCGGGACCACGGGGGCAGCTTCTCGGGTTTGACCAGCCCGTGCCGTGCGGCCCATTCGCGCCATTCCGGTGCGCAGAAGTGATGGTGCATGTCGATCTTCGACAGCGCCGCGTGGGCTTCCGCCCCGCCCGGGACCGAGGAGTCCCGGGCGAGGCCGACGAGGTCCTCGGCGGCCGCTGCGGCGCCCGCGGCGGCGGTCAGCGGCTCGTCCGTCGGCGTTCCGAGGAGGCCGAGCCTGGAGGTGCTCGCGGAATCTGTCATGCCAAATCCACCGTCCGTCGGGCTGGGTCAGTTGGTCGGTCAGTTTCCGGAGCTCACGGAGCCCACGGAGCCCACGGAGGTCACGGAGACCACGGAGGCCACGCGCTCCGCGCCGTGGCGGGCCGGCCGGGACGGCTCCAGCACGAGCCGGAGCTCCTGGAGTCCCCGGAACGCCGGCATCGGCCCCTTGAGCCATGCCCCCTTGGCGGACTCCGCGTCCGCCAGTTCCATCTCCGGGAACTCCCGCAGCATGCAGGACAGGGCGATCTCGAGCTCGAGCCGCGCCAACGGCGCGCCCAGGCAGTAGTGCGTGCCGTGGCCGAAGCCCAGGTGCGTGCTCTGCAGGCCCTCGCGCGTCACGTCCAGGGCGTCGGGGGAGTCGAACTTCTCGGGATCGCGGTTCGCCGAGGTGAGGGCGATCTGGACGAGCGAGCCCTTGGGGATCACCGTCCCCCGGACCTCCGCGTCCTGCGTCGCGTAGCGGAAGGTCGAGGTCTCCACGGATCCCTCGAACCGGACGATCTCCTCCACCGCCCGCGGAATCAGCCCCGGGTCCTTGCGGAGCTTCTCCAGCTGATCCGGATGGAGCAGCAGGTTCAGCACGGAGTTGCCGATCTGGAACGCGGTCGTCTTGTGTCCGGCGAAGAAGAGGACCCACAACGACGAGATCAGCTCGGCGTCGTCCAGTTCCTCCTCCGCCCGGATGAGGTCGCTGAGGAACGAGTCCGACGGATGGGCGCGCGTGTACGCGATGAGCCGGGCCAACCGGTCGCGCAGCCACTCCTCGGCCGCCTGCAGCTCCGCCCCCATCCGGGGATCGAACCTGGCGCGCGACACCACCCCGAAGTGCGCCAGGATCTCGGGGCGGTCCCCTTCGGGGATGCCCATCAGGTCGCACAGGACCGCGATGGGAAGCGGAAACGCGAACGACGCCATCAGGTCGACCGCGTCGCTCTTGCTGCACGCGCCGAGAAGCCCCTCGGCGATCGCGGTGACCTTCGGCCGCATCTCCTCCACCCGCCGGGGGGTGAAACCGCTCCGGAGAACCCGGCGCAGGCGCGTGTGCCGGGGCGGGTCCGAGTTCAGGACGTTGTCGTCGAGGGCGTCGAAGAAGCTGCCGTACACGGCGTGGTACGTGTCGATCGCCCCGCGCATGTCCTTGCTGAAGCGCGGGTCCGACAGCGCGTCCCGGGCGTCCTCGTAACGGGTGATGAGATACGTGTCGACCCCGTGCGGAGGCGTCAGTCGGCACACCGGGGCCTGTTCGCGCAGCGCGGCGTAGACGGGATGGGGGCAGGCCCGGTACTCGGGCGCGCCCTTGGACACGGCCGACACGAGGTCGTGCAGCGCACCGTGCTCGCCCGGTGTCGCGTTCTCCTGCGTCATGTTCCGCACCCTCCGTGGCACTCGAGTTCTGCGGACACACGGGTTCCCTGGAGCGGTGTGGCGTGAAACCACCGTGGCTCGATGGAGTGAGCCGCTTCCGCCCTGACAGGGTTCGGTACGGCCCGGCCCGCCGTCACCCGGGCGGCGGTCAGCCGACCTGTCGCACCGTGTGGCGGGCCGGGCGATCAGGGGACAGGCTGCTCGTGACGTCAGCCCGTCCCTAGGAGTCCGAACATGGCCCGAAGCCTTCCCCCGGTCCTCACGATCGCTGCCTCGCTGACCCTCGCGCTCGTCGCCGCCCCCGCGGCCGGAGCCGACACCGGTCGGGGCGCGGCCGCCCGCGCGATCACGTACGAGGCGACCGCCAGGTTCCACCAGCACGCCAACGCGGTGGAGGCGGGCTATGTGCCGGACAAGTACTGCGTCGTCAACAAGCAGGGACCGGGGGCGCTGGGCTACCCGCACTTCAACCACGAGCTCGACAATTCCCTCGACCCGGCGAAACCCACCGCGCTGTTCTACGAGGACGACGGGCACGGCGGCAAGCGCCTCGTCGGGGTGCAGTGGATGGTCTACGACCGTGACCAGAACCTGGCGACGGACGACGACCGGCCCAGCCTGTTCGGTACCCCGTTCAAGGGCCCGGCGCGCGGTCACTACCCGGGCCAGCCGGTCCACTACGCGCTGCACCTGTGGCTGTGGAAGAAGAACCCGCTGGGCACGTTCGAGACGTACAACCCGAGGGTGATCTGCCGTCCCGGCACCACCCGCCCCACGCAGCCCACGTGACGCGCTGACATAATCCGGCCGTGGATGCGCGTACGAAGGCCGCCGGATGGGCCATGCGCCCCGCGGAGCCGGCCGATGTCGAGACGATCGCGGAGCTGCGGGCCGTGGTCATGCGCCCGGACCTCGAGCGGCTGGGCCGGTTCGACGAGCACGGTGTCCGGCAGCGGCTGCGGGATTCCTTCTCACCGCGGCACACGTCGGTCATCGTGTCCGACGGCGCCTTCGCCGGCTGCGTCACCATGCGCCCGGCCGGGACCGGACAGTGGCTGGAGCACTTCTACCTCGCCCCGGGTGCCCAGGGCCGGGGGCTCGGCTCGGCCGTCCTGCGCACACTCCTGGACCGGACCGACGCCGACGGCGTGCCCGTCCGCCTGAACGTCCTCCAGGGCAGCGCCGCCCGGCGCCTGTACGAGCGCCACGGCTTCACCGTGGAGTCCCAGGACCCGGTCGACCTCTACATGGTGCGCCTGCCGGTCGCCGGCCGGTAGCGGTGGCAAGGAGCCGACTCGCCGCCCCCCCGAGGCTCACACAGGCGCCCTGCCCCCGTGGACCGCGCCGAACAGCAGTTCCGCGGCCACCGTCGTGCCGTCGGTACGGATCACACCGGCCATGGCCCGCGCTCGAGCGCGGGTCCCGGGAGTCAACGCGGCACTGAGCGCGGCCGACAGGGACTCGGCGGTCGGAACCGGACCGTCGTGTGCCGTGCCGATGCCCAGGTCGGCCACCCGGCCCGCCCAGTACGGCTGGTCCACCATCTGGGGGACCACCACCTGGGGCGCGCCCGCCCGGGCGGCCGTCGTCGTCGTACCCGCACCGCCGTGGTGCACGACGGCGGCCACCCGGCCGAACAGCGCCTGGTGGTTGACCTCGCCGACGGCGAAGCAGTCGTCCTGGTCGTCGGTCAGGGCCAGGCCGGCCCAGCCGCGCCCGACGAGTACGCGCCGGCCCTGCGCCCGGACCGCCTCGACGGCCACCCGGGCGACGTCCGGCGAGGTGCGCATCGGCATGCTGCCGAAGCCCACGTACACCGGCGGTGCGCCGGAATCCAGGAACTCCACCACCTCGTCCGGCAGCGGGCGTTCGTCCGGCAGGATCCACGCGCCGGTCTGGACGACGTCGAGGTCGGTCAGCTCCTGCCACGGACCCAGGGCCGGGTCCACCGCCAGCCACGGCCGGTCGGTGAAGACGTGGTCGCGGACGTTGTCCACCGGCGGCAGACCGATCGACGCCCGGTGGGTGTTGAGCGGCTCCCGGTACAGCGCGTTCACGCGCTCGGCGTCCAGATCCCACAGCGCCCGGTGGTCGGTCACCTCCGGCGGGTTCGGGCGGCCGGGCCGCAAGGACGGCCGGTAGTGCGGCGACGGAAGTTCGAAAGGATGGAAGCACGCGTACACGTACGGGATGCCCAGCTTCTCGGCCACCGACCGCACACCGGCGGGCATCAAACCGGTCGCCACCAGCACATCGCATCCCTCGGCCGCCGCGGCCACCGTGTCGAAATGCGCGGCGACCAACTCGGCCGCGCGCTGCGGCGGACCGCCCGCCACCGGCACGGCCCCGGTCACCAGCGCGCGCACCGGCGGACCGAAGGGCACCAGCTCCACGCCGGTACCGGCCGGCAGCTGCGCGAACTCCTCGTCCGGCGGGGCGCACACCCGTACCTCCGCGCCCAATTCCCGCAGCCGCACCGCGAGTCCCACCAGCGGTGCGACGTCGCCACGCGATCCGTACGTCGACAACAACACGCGCATGTCCGGGACTCCCCATGTCCGCAGGTACTGGCCTCGGTCAGTGATTCTGCAACATGCCCCCCGGGCCTCAGGAGCCGCGGGGGGGGTGACGGGGCCGCATGAGTCCAGGCCCGTGGCGTGGACTCATGCGGCCCGAGGTATGCGGGAGGCCGGTGTGCTCAGCAGCTCATCGCCCAGGTGTGGGAGTCGCCGTTGTCGTTCGCGGCCCCGTTGAAGCCGACCTCCTGGCCGGGGGCCAGACAGATGGTCATGTGTCCGCCCTGCTGGGCGCGGGAGTACACCTTGACGTGGTCCTTGACACCCGGACCCGAGATGCCGTGGTTGGCCCACGAGGAGTCCTCGTCGGCGATAAAGCTCTCCCACCAGCCGTCATCGCCGGACCAGTTGGCTCGCTGGCCGTCGAAGTTGGCGTGCTCCCAGGCGCAGAAGTGTCCGCTGGGGCAGTCGGCCGCGCCGGCCTGTGTGGAGGCCGCCAGAGCTCCGGTCACGGCGAGGAGTGCCACGGCGGCGGAGGTGAAGACGCGCTGCATGGTCATGGGGGGTGGTCCTTTCGGTGCTAGGGGGTGTTGGTGGGGGTGGTGGTGGAAGAGGAGGAAGCCAGGTCGGCGGCGCGCCGCACGGCGACCGTACGGAGCCGTTGGTACGTGCTCAGCTCCTCGCGCCGTTCGGCACGTACCGCGGCCAGCAGGGCCGGTTCCAGGCGGGCCCTGGCCTCGGCCAGCCCGCTGTCGCGGTCGCAGTGGTCGGTGGCGGCCGGCACCGGTGGTTCCGGCCGGATTCCGGGTGATTGGTCGGTGCAGCGTGTCCGGCGGGCAAGCGCGGCGCGGTAACCGGGGTCGGTACCGAGCCGGGCCTGGGCTTCCGCGCGCAGGTTGTTGACGACCACCTCGGCCTCGAACCACCGCCTCTGATCCCCGTAGAGGGCGCGCTGCGCGTTCGCGAGGCAGCCGTCGGTGTTGGCCGTGACGGTGTACCCGGTGGGGAGGGTGAGGGACAGCTCGCGGGGGTCGGTGCCGAAGAGGGCGGCCTGGAGCCGCTTGCCCTCGGCGGTGGTGGCCTCAGGGCGCTCCCGTGCGGCCGGTACGGTCAGCCCCTGCCCGGCGAGACAGCGGGTCACGAGGGCGAGCTGCGCGGATTTGATGAGGTCGGCCCGTCCCTGCTCACCGGCCGGGATTCCAGGGTGAGGGGATCCCGGGCGAGCACCGGAGCAGCTCGTGAGCAGCAGGGCCGCGGCCGCGGCACACAGGGCGCGGCTCAGTCGCATGGCCCGTCCTGCGGGACGATGATGATCTTCCTCACTGCCGGTGAACGACCGCCGCGGCCAAAGGTCACACCCGAGTGCGAGGTGTTGCCGTAACGGCCGGCGGGGCCCTCCTGCACCGGGGCGTCGGTGATCAGCACCCGCAGGTCGGGGCCGTTGCTCGTGTCGAGGTTCTCCAGCCGGAGGGTGTGGGAGCCGT